>CAJTSB010000005.1 GCA_910578825.1 uncultured Lachnospiraceae bacterium
ATATTTATTTAATGAACTATATAAGGGCGCGGGATATATGGGAAAGTATTGACAAAATATGTTGTAAATAGTATATTTTTTTTATGAAGTATTAATAAGGATTCTGTTTTATGGACCGGGAGGGGAAGGATGGGGCGTGGAATGGAAGATGTGGGAGGTCGGGCGAAAAGACAGATTGGAGGATAAGCATATGAAGAAGTGTTTGGGAGTGATTGTGGCAGGCATTTTGTTAGCGTGTTTCATGCTGGGTTGCGGAGGGAAGGATTACGACGCAATGACGGAGAAACATGCGGCGACAAAGACTTACCGGGATGGCGTATGGGAAGTTCGTTATAATAGCATTATTGATCAATATGCAGGTAAAATTGTCGGCAAAACTTTATATTTGTCGGTGGATGTGCATCAGGACATGACGGAGGAGGATATGTTGGATATCATGGATTATTATGAATTTAGACGGAATGCCCGGTGGGATAATAACAATCATTATATTGGTGAGCGTGAGACTGATTTCACCTGTTATGCGGTATTTTATCGGGGCGGAACAGAGGAAGAAGTGCGCAGAATCAAATATTTTAATGGGAAGGAAGTAGAGATACCGGAGGAAGAACAGAGTTATTTCCCGAAACCGGATATGCGCAGCAGTAAGAGTGAAATAGGAGAAGACGGGATATATGGTCCGTTGCCGTAGAAGGGGAAATATAGTTATTTAATAAATCGTTATATGTGATATGTTAAATCTGTTAGATATATTAATCGTGTAAAATACAGTAATTGACAAATTGCGACAAAAATGATATAGTTTTTTTATGAAGTATTAAATTGAAACTAAGAATCTGTTTGGGGGTATACACAGATACTTTGTATGAATGATATCAGGAGCAGAGATGCTCTTTGATATACAGGATGAGCTTATCTAATATAATAAGGGGAGGTGGGAGCAGAGGGGTAAATCCTGCCGCAGATTTGTCCGGTGTTAGAAGGAATGGTATATGATGTGCGGCGCAATTTGAAATGGGCTAAGAGTCCAATAATAGAAAGGGGTAAAGATATATGAAGAAAATTATTTCAGGTAGTAAAAAGGTTGTAGCGGTATTTTTGTTGGCGCTTTTGGTGGTATGTGCAGCAGCGCCGTCGGTGCAGGCAGCGGATAAGCTAACGAAAAATGGCTGGAGAGGAAAGGATGGTACTTTGGATTGCAGTTATACAACTATTTATGGTTATGATGGCAATGGAGTACGACTTACTATGTCAGCAGCGGCAGAATATCATGGTGAGTGGGGGTTTGATTATGGAAAAACCAGTGCGAAGGCAAAATCTCCCAGTCGAGGTGGACTGTATGATGCTTATCATGCATATGGTTATGGTAGAGGCATAGATTTTACAACAAAGTGGAAACAGAATTAGTATGAATTTGTCTGATGGGCGACAATGTGGATGTCGCCCATCGGATTAGAATGGGGAGCGATATATGAGAAAGATAAGATTTGTTTTGGAGGAGTTTTTTCGGAGTTTCCATAAAAGTATATTTAAGAATATGCTGCTTATGCTGATGTTTTCCATAAGCCTTGTAATGGGGGTTCTCATGTGTTCCTATTACCTGGATATGGGGGATCGCTACAAAGATACGACCCAGCATATAGGAGACAGTACCTGGCATTCTTTGAATATTGTCATGGCGGATTATGAGAGCAATCATATTTCCGATAGCTTTACAACCGTTACGGGATGCCGAAATATGATGAATTACTATGAGGAGCTTAGTTCGTCTCAGGAATATCCATTCTTTTCTTTGAATGACGCTCAAAGTGTGGTTATGCGAGATTCAGACCTTATGGGTTTTTTTGGAGAGAAAAGTTACATAAATTTTCTTGACGAAGCGGAACCGGTATATACATTTTACACGGAAGACGAGCAATGTCTTATGTGGTGGCTTAAGGGTGCGCAGATAGATTTGGGTGCGTATCAGATGTTTGGACTGCGGACTGTGGAGGGTGAAGGGTTTACAGAGGAGAATATGGTGATTCAAAAAGCATCGGATGCTATCCCTATATTGCTTGGAAATGATTATCAGGGCATGATAGAGGTTGGAACGACTGTGGACATCAATTGCTGGGGATATGTTTACCCATGTAGGGTGACAGGAATATTGGAGCGGGGATCATCACTTCCTCCATTTGGCAAGATGGACATGGCATTGACTTCTTTGGATTCCAGGATTATTTTACCGCATGGTATTCGAGTGAAGGAAGAAACGAAAAATGTAGATGAAATTGCAAGATATGCTTTTAATGATTACATTGCGGTGGAGGATGGAATCGTTTGTCTTCCGGATGGAGTAGAATTAATTGATATGATAGCCGCGTTCCGTGAAGTGGGGGATAAATATGGTCTTCCGCCAGCGCAGATTGTGGGGACTTCCGTGGGGATGGATCTTTTTCGTAAAGAATCGGATGCCAGCGTGAGGAACTTGCTAATTTTAACGATTACCCTTCTTGGTTTTGCATTTTATGGTCTCTTTGTTACTTTTTATGACAAGATTCAGTCGAACAGAAGAACATATGGGATTTACCTGATGAATGGCTGTTCTCTGGGTATGATATTGACTCCATGTTTAATGGAGATTGCGGTAATTTTAATTCCATCGGTGTTTATAGGTAGATATGTCTTTTTGTCTGCGGACAATATGGGTTCTTTTCCTGTTGATGTAACAGTCCGTGTAGTATATTTTTTTGTGGGAATTGCATTCCTTGCAGGAGCTGGATTTATAACATATTTGATGCGGGGCGTGGATGCGGAGCATTTAATGAGGCAAAAGGATTAAGTTTCCTGAAATATGTTGCTAAAGAGGGTGGGGATAATCTTTAAGGATGGATGAAGGTTGAATGGAGGATAAGGATTATGAAGAAGTTTTTTCAAATGCTTGTGGCGGGAGTTGTTTTGGCGTGTTTGTTAATTGGATGCGGATCAAAGGATTACAATGCCATGCAGGAGAAACATGCGGCGACAAAAACATACAGGGATGGCGTATGGAAAGTACGTTATTATAGCAATTTGGAGGAATATGCAGGTGAAGTTAAGGGCGTAACGCTTTATTTGTCGGTGGATGTGGAACAGGAAATGTCAGAGGAAGACATGCTGGATATTATGGATTATTACGAATTCACTCGAAATGCCAAATGGGATAATCAGAACCACTATATTGGTGAGCGGGAGGCTGAATATGTCTGCTATGCTGTGTTTTATCAGGGTGGAACAGATGAAGAAATACGCAGGATAAAATATTACAATGGGAAAGAGGTGGAGATACCGGAGGAAGAACAGAGTTATTTCCCGAAACCCAATATGCATAGCAGTGCAAATGAAATAGGAGAGGATGGAGTAAACGGACCTTTGCCATAGAGAAGAACATGTGAAATGTTTTGAGGGCCTTTCAACGGTATGCTGTAGATCCAAAGGCAAAGGGGTATGGGTTTGGAGGAGAAAGAATGATTAAATTAAGAGATGTAACCAAGACGTTTGGTAAAAAGGAAGCCCGTGTGGAGGCATTGCGGGGAATTAATCTCTGCATTGAGGAAGGAGAGCTGGTTGCCATCATGGGAAAGAGCGGTTCTGGAAAGTCCACGCTTTTGAATATTCTGGGGGGTATGATGTCCATGGACAGTGGGGAATACCAGTATGATGGGGAATTAGTCAATTTTACAAGCCAGAGGGAGCTTACAAAGTTTCGCCGGAATGAGGTCGGTTTCGTGGTGCAGTATTTTGCTCTGGCGGATGATCTGGACATCTTTCAGAATGTTGCTTTGCCACTGAAGTACCAGGGGTATTCCGGAAAAAAGATAAAGGAAATGGTGATGGAGGCATTAAGGGAGCTGGAGATTGAGGACAAGGCGAAATCATACCCCAGCGAGCTGTCGGGTGGACAGCAGCAGAGGGCGGCAATCGCAAGGGCGGTTGTTAAGCAGCCGCGTCTAATCCTTGCCGACGAGCCAACGGGTGCGCTGGATGAGGCGACGGGTGAGGCGGTGCAGGAAATATTTCGTAAATTGAACGAAAGTGGAAAAACCATAATCATTGTAACCCATGATTTGAAAGTAGCGGGACACTGTGAGAGGATCATACACTTGAAAGACGGCATGATATCGGATGATGGACCGGGAGATGTTGTTCGGGAGGAAGAGGTGATCGTATGAAGGTGGCCGGAAAGAAAATTCCGAGAGGGACGGTTCTTTTATTTTTAAGTTTTACGGCAATATCTCTATGTCTGCTGTTGATTGTATCGGCAGCGCGCGCGGAGCGGATAAATGACATGAGCAGAAACAATATGTATACCGGACATCAGAAGAACTTCTCAGTCTATAATGCAGAAGAGGAAAATGTCTGGGAAGATGTGATAGAAAATCTTAGTGCAAAGTACGATGATTTTGCGATATATATGCCGATACAGGATCCGGAGATTGTGGTGCGTGGTATCTGTGTGAAGGGTAGCGTAGAGGTGCCGCCAATGATAGAGGGAAAATATTTCGATTTTGATGCGTCGTGGTCTGGTACGCCAACGGTTATTCTGGGTAAAGACTGTCAGAAGAATATTTTCGAATGGAATGGTAAGAAGTATTGTACTTATGGGGGGATAGAGTTTGAGGTGCTCGGCGTCATGGGAACGAAAGAAGATAGCCGGATTAATCATATGATGCTTTTGGATTTACGGTCTGCAGTCAGGATGACGAATGTCAATACAAGCTATGTGCTTGATACAAAGAAAGAGTCGGATATGATTAAAATAGGGCAGGAGTTGAGTGGCTTGTTTCGTTATTCGGCAGAAGTGGCGATTTTATTGGATAAAGGAGATGGTGTGTCTCCTATTGCGCAGCTGCTTTCAAGTGGCAGGATTATGGATACTATGCATGTTATGATATTGATTAGTTTTTCGCTCAGTTCAATTCTGGTTACCTTTATTTGGCTGCGTTTTCGCAGAACGTTGCTTTATGCCTGGCAACTCTGTGGTTATAAGGAATACATGAAGGGGCTGGAGACGGCGAAACGTTATTATCTGGCGGCAGGGTTTGGTTTTGTGGCAGGATTGTCATTAATGACTTTGTTTTCTTTGACGGTGGAGGATATACAGATGAAGGTAATGGATATTGTCCAAGCATTTGGGATGACAGTAGGGCTTGGAACAGTAATATTATTGTTCTGCTATATGGTTGACAGGAGAAATACTTAAATTCTGATGCATTATAATTGGACTACTATTGGTTTTGACCAGTAGTGGTTCTTTTTTTATTTGAAATATATATGATCAGTAAAATTACATAGCGCAGATATTTGTGGGAGTGTAATAAGATTGTTATGTCGACTTGGGGGAAAGACATGAATCTATTACCCAGAAAATAGATGGCAGAGAGTGGTATGCCTTGGATTTGATGACGGAAAGCAGTCAGATACACAGATACTTTGCGTGAATGATATCAGATGCTCTTTGATATACAAGATGAGCTTATCTAATATAATAAGGGAAGGTGGGGGCAGAGGGGTAAATCCTGCCGTAGAATTGATGACATGGATTACTATGAATTTACCAGAAATGCCTGGTTTGATGGAAAGACATATAAAGGAGAACAGGACGCAGATTATAGCTGTTATGCTGTATTCTACCGGGGAGATATGGACGAGGTAGGGGAGAACCCTTAGGCATTATCATTGCAGATAATAGCGGAAAATAATACTCAAAGCTATTCTAATAAAAAATCTCCTGCATATACTGGTAACAGTAGAACAGGAGGTTTTTGTATGGAAAATGTGAGCACCGGTACATATAATATTTATAAAGACATCAGTGCGAGGACGAACGGAGATATCTATATTGGAGTCGTAGGGCCTGTGAGAACAGGGAAGTCTACCTTTATCAAACGTTTCATGGATGTGATGGTACTGCCTGAGATGGAGGACGTTCACAGCAGGGAGCGTGCCACGGACGAATTACCTCAGTCGGCGCAGGGTAAGACAATCATGACAACTGAGCCGAAGTTTGTGCCAAAAGAAGCGGCGAAAATCCGACTGGATGAAGATTTGGAAGTCAGTGTCCGCCTTATTGACTGTGTCGGATTTATGGTAGAAGGCGCAACAGGGCATATGGAAGAAGGCGCAGAGCGCATGGTAAAGACGCCGTGGTTTGATTATGAGATTCCGTTTACGCAGGCGGCGGAGATTGGCACGCAGAAGGTCATCCGTGAGCATTCCAATATCGGGATTGTCATCACGACGGACGGCTCCATTACCGAGCTGCCCAGAGAGGCTTATATTGCAGCGGAAGAAAAGACGGTCGGCGCATTGCAAAAGATTGGAAAACCCTTTGTAATTCTGTTGAATACACAGAAACCGTATGGGGGCGAGAGCCAGAAACTTGCCGGAGAGTTGTCCGCAAAATATGGCGTTTCCGTGCTACCAGTAAATTGCGAGCAACTTAGAAAAGACGATATTTACCGGATTTTGGAGAGTGTTCTTTATGAATTTCCGATTGAACGCGTCGATTTCTTCCTGCCCAAATGGGTAGAAATGCTGGATAATTCCCATAAGATTAAGGAAAATGTGATTCAGAATGCAATGCAGATTTTGAAACAATTTACGTTTGCCAAGGACATCCGCGGGACGGATCTCGTGCCGGAGGGAGAGTTCATTCGCAGGATAAAACTGGATAAAGTAGAGTTGTCCAGAGGATGTGTGCAGATTGTATTTGATATTGATGAGAAATACTATTATGAAAATATGAGCGAGTTGACGGGGGTTCCCATTCAGGGAGAGTATCAGTTGATTTCTATGATTAAGGAACTGTCCGTTATGAAGAAGGAGTATGATAAAGTCGGAAGCGCCATGGAGGCGGTAAAACAGAAGGGCTACGGTGTGGTGACGCCCCAGCTTACGGATATTGAAATTGAAGAGCCGGTACTTATCCGCCATGGCAATAAATTCGGTGTGAAAATTAAGGCACAATCACCGTCCATACATATTGAAAGGTACAAAAGGAAGTTTGGATTTTGTAAGAGGGGCAAAGGCCTTAAACAATCTTCCCCTGTTACACGTTTAGGACTAAGTCTTAAAGCGACAGCTTGAAAGATGTAGTCCTTTTTGTTAAGTAAAATTTAATGGAATTGTGTATGCGTTTGTGGTAAGATAATGACATTGAACAATTTGACAAATCAATGTTTGCGGAGGTTGGTTATGATAGCTGTTATAGGAGCGAGTATCTTTTCGATAGTAATTGTATTATCATTTTGCAAAAAAGAAAAATATGTAATGACGCCACTTTCTGCAATTTCAGCAGTATGTTTTGGACAACTGCACTGTAAATAATTATAAAATTTGAATTTATATAGAGAGGTAAGAATATGAATAAAGAAAAAAGTACAGAAATTAGTGAAGAAAAAGAAGAAAATTATATGACAATAGGAATGAGTTTAGGAATGTGCTTTGGAGTAGCAGGTGGAATAGTAGTAGGAATTTTAATCGAAGATATTGGTATTTGTATAGGTTTTGGAATATGTATAGGTATGATTTTGGGTATGGCAATAGGTTCAGCTATAAAAAAGGATAGCAACAATAATTCAAAGTAACTATAAATTTAAGTTTATATTGTTAGAAGGATAAACTAATATTTTTATGCGAGGAGAAAACGTTTTTATGGAATGGAAACATAAAATAAAAGATGAATGTTTTGCAGATGAATTAGAAGAAATGATAATCGACTATATTAAAGCCGGATTTTGGTCAAATGATAAAATTTTAATGGAATGTGAGCAATACATGGAAGATTATTATGCCGATGAATGCGATAATATAACAAGAAAAGACTTGCTTGAAATAATCGAAACACTTCGCAAAGAATTCTCCAATATGGGAAATCAGGAAAATTTTTTAAAGTTAAAGTCAGTTTTTGATTCCCTTATGAAACAGGGGATTGTTGCATTGCATTATGCCGGATATACTCAGTCAGACGGATTTGATGATTGTAATGAAATAGCGGCAGGGTTACATGAAAAAGGAGATAAGCCGATTGGCTGCTGCTTTTATACAGAACAGGATTTGGGACATATCTTACATGATGAAAGCGCTCTGCTTTATTTCTCTTTTGGTAATTACTTTGAAAAACCAACCGCAGAAGAAATCGGGCAGGTAATCGTTGATGAGTTAAAGGAGGCTGGGTTTTGTGTTCAGTGGGACGGAACTGCCAAAACAAAAATTGCAATTAAAAACTTCAAATGGGATAAGCATTATACGGAAGGTGAATAGGTTACAGATGACTTGAGTTTTTGAGAAAAACATATCGGCAGGTGGGCGTCATGGAGGAATTATTGGTTTATGCAATTTTGCTTTATGAGGGGTTAGTAACTGAAAATGAGTACAGTAAACGACTTGATGAATTATTTCTTGACAACCCTGAAAATGGTGACTTGCTTTATTTAGAATGGGAAACTGACATTAAAAAAGCCATTATTTATGTGAGAACACATATTGATTACAGAACTATTGACTTTGAACAGTTTGGCAGAATCTTAATGGGCAAATTAAAGGTGGCTTATATAAATTGTCTGGACATTAAATGTTTTGCAAGCCGAATGTATAGCTTGTGGGCAAGCCTTCCTGGGGACATCCAGAATATAGAGCCATTTTGGGAGCTATGCTATGCTGATGATCCTTTATCATGGGGAGATGAAAAACAGACCAGAGCCATTTATGAGCATATGCTGGGTTACTATGAAGATTAAGTTAAATAACAATTCCAATTTATCATTTATTGATGAAGGGAAATTTCCAGACTGCAATCTGCCATTTCGGATAACAGATCTGCTCAGTCATTATTTGATTCTGGAATGTGAAAAGGATAAAATGCCGCAAATGCGCTGGGCGTTTCAGATTCTTGGAAGGCATCTGAACCTACATGCTCCAAATGCAGACAAAATTCATACCATATTTTGGAACGGGCATACGCACATGAACAGTGCGATCAGCAGACGGTGAATCATTGTTTTGTGAGCAGGTTGATTACCTGTGTTGGGGGCAGCACCACTTTTCAGAAGAGCTGGGCTGGAAGATAGAGAACTGCCAGCATTTTATTATGAAAGCTGAAACGGAGGATAAATATATGGAGTTACCAGTTCCAACACATTTACAGCAGTTCCTTATCCCTGCCGGGGATAAAAACAGCGAAAATGAAGTGAGAGGAAACATACAATGTACCTGTGGCAGTAGGGAATTTGTAATATGGGAGAGCAATAAACGCCATATTATCAAATCAGTATGCAACCAGTGCAAAAAAGAAATATTGTTGTTTGATGCCGGAAAGCATGGGTGGAATGGATTTGTTTGTAAGGAAGATGAGTTTATGAACCGGGCTATGCCTTTTCAGAAATACACTTGTCCTGTATGTGGCAAAGATGTTTTTGGCGTCGCTGTATATATTTCCTCGCAGGGAAAAGAGGATTTTATAGAGGAGTGTGTCTCTTATGATGAATCTTTTTCGGAAGGGGACTGGATTAACGGGTTTGAATGTATTGTGTTTTCCCTTTCCTGTAAAGAATGTGGTTCTGCGAATGATGAATGGGCAGTTTTGGAGACAATGTAGAAGTGCTGAATTTAAAGTTTTTCAGCGAAATTATCACGATGGAAACAGTTACTGTTGTTGAAAATGCCACAGGTGAAATATGCCAGATTATCTTAATTTTCCGATTAGGGCAATTTCTATTAAGATAATTTTAGAAAGTTGTGCTATATTAAATTAGGGAAAGGAGTGCCAGATATGAATAATAATACAGTTGTAAAGAAGGTAGTAGACTATATAGAAACACACATTAATGAGGATTTATCGCTTGATAAAATAGCAAATGCATTAAGTTATTCAAAATTCTATATAGCTAGGATTTTTACGGAAGAAACATATAAATGTACGCCTAATATTTATCGAAAAAATGGTGTGTTCTATCCTAAACAAACGAAAATATGCATGATGAGTTCGGTTAATGGATACCCATTTATGTATTATTTAGCAGGAGGTAAGTTAACGGCATGAGTACAATTCCTTATGTTATTGAACAGACAAGTCGAGGAGAACGTAGTTATGATATTTTTTCAAGGCTGTTGTCTGACAGAATTGTTCTTTTAGGAGAAGAAGTAAGTGATGTTTCAGCAAGTTTGATTATAGCACAAATGCTATTTTTAGAATCACAAGACCCAGGAAAAGATATTCAGTTATATATTAATAGTCCAGGCGGTTCTGTTTCGGCGGGTTTTGCTATATATGACACAATGCAATATGTCAAATGTGATGTTTCGACAATATGTATAGGTCTTGCTGCCAGTTTTGGAGCCTTTTTATTGGCGGGAGGCGCAAAAGGAAAACGTTTTGCCTTGCCTAATGCAGAAATTATGATACATCAGCCTGCTATTCATGGAAATGGGATTCAAGGACAGGCAACCGATATAAAGATTACATCTGATCACATACAAAAAAGCAAGGAACGATTAAATAGTATTTTATCTGAAAATACGGGTAAAAGTATTGATGAAGTTTCTATTGCTACGGAACGTGATAATTATATGACTGCAAAAGAAGCCATGGAATTTGGCATAATTGATAAAATTATAGACAGGCGTTGATTTTAGGTAGATAAAGTAATTTGGTTTTCTCTTTCTTTCACGAGGCGTGCGAAAACTCAAGACAGGGTATTGGGTTCCAGTAAGTGGGAAGGCGGACTTGACCTGTTTATAATATTCCGGTAAATGATATGTAATTTGAATTTTTTATCAGAAATAGAAATGGGTAGGAGAAATAAAATCTCCTGCCTGTTTCTTTATTTTTTTATTGAAAATATAATAAGCATTTCATTTGAAGGAGTTGAATAAAATGTAAAAAATAAAAAAAGGTGGCAGGCGAAAGTGACGGTTGAACAGAAAAGCATCATGGATGAATATGAAGTTCAGGTGAAGTTACATATTAATGAACAGCTATATGATAAAGGTCTTATTTCAAAGGAATTATACAATAAGGCAAAGAAGATGATAATAAAAAACCGTTGACGAAAAATTAGATAAAATATGTAATGATTAGGTACAAAAAGATATAAAAAGGAGCAGATGTCTATATGGATTTATATAATATAAGAAGAGAACTGAATAGTGGAAAGTCTATTTATGATATTCCGATGAGAGTTACGTATTATGCAAGAGTGTCTACGGAAAAAGATGAACAGTTACATTCCTTATCGGCACAGATAAAATACTATTCCGATATGATAAACAGCAATTCACGTTGGGAGTTTGTTGAGGGGTATATAGATGAAGGTTTAAGTGCGACAAGCGTAAAAAAGAGAGAGAGTTTCCTTACAATGATTGAGGATGCAAAGTTAGGAAAATTTGATTTTATTATTACGAAAGAAATTTCCCGTTTTTCAAGAAACACCGTAGACAGTATTCAATATACACAGCAGCTATTATCATTTGGCGTGGGCGTCTTGTTCCAGTCAGACAATATCAATACGTTACTGCCGGACAGCGAGCTGCGGCTGACAATTATGAGCAGCATTGCGCAGGATGAGGTGCGTAAGATTTCTGAGAGAGTGAGGTTTGGCTTTAAACGAGCAATAGAAAAAGGTTCCGTGTTGGGAAATAACAGGATTTGGGGTTATAAAAAAGATAATGGAAAACTTGTTATCGTGGAAGAAGAAGCGGAAATAATCAGGGAAATCTTTGATATGTATGTGAACCAGCGTTTAGGCATGCGGGTAATATCAAGGGTTTTAGGGGAGCAGGGCGTCAAAAATTCCAGGAACAATGACCTGGCTACCAGTACCATCAGAAATATCATTGCAAATCCAAAGTATAAAGGTTACTATTGCGGAAATAAGACACAGAAATATGACTACAGGCATAATGCCAGAAAATATATTGAACCGGAAGAATGGGTAATGTATGAGGATAAAGAAAATGTTCCGCCGATTGTATCAGAGGAATTATGGGACAGGGCAAATATGATTCTTAATAAGCGGGGAACTGCTTTAAAAGAGTCAGCAGCCACAGGCGCATATACGAACCGGTACAAATATAGTGGTAAAATCATATGTATGGAACACGGAACTTCCTACCACCACAAGATGTACAAATACAAAAGCGGGACAAAGGAAGTCTGGCAGTGTAAGGTTTATTCTCAAAAGGGAAGGAATGCCTGTGAGTCACCGACAATCTATACAACAGAGCTTGATGAAGTAATGAAACAGATTTGCCGGGATTTGATTATAAATAAATCAAATATCATACATGATTTAATAAAGATATATACGGATGTTTCAGGGCAATCTACCATAGAGCAGGATATGGCAAAGTACAGACTGGAAATTAATGATTTGCTGAAAAAAAAGGACAAGCTGCTGGATTTGAGTATAAAAGGCAGAATTTCTGACGATGAATTTGAAGAAAGAAACAATTTCTTCAACGCTCAGATTGAGCAAGCCAAGGAAAAAATTAAGCAGCTAGAGGAGGACAAGCAGAAAAATAAGTGTGTGATTAATACGATTAATACTTTTCGAGGACTGATTTCCAATGAGCTCGATTTTGAAGAAGGCATCAGTGATGGAATGGTGGATACGATTCTTGACCGGATAGAGGTAGAGAAAACAGAGAAAAGAAATATTGTAAAACTAAAAGTTTATTTAAAAGTCGTGGATGAGTCGATGTCCTTTTGGATTAAAAGGAAACGTGGCAGTGAAACTTCTGTTTGTAGCGAACCATACACATGATACGCGCAAACGTGGAGACGGAAATCGCGCCCATCATCGGCAGTGAGGAACAGGCGCAGGATTTGATTGGCTATATCAAGACGTCCCGCGACCAGGAAGAGGGAATCTGGCAGACCAATATTTTTGGCAAATCCATTGGGGAGCTGGTGGAGGACGGCATCCGCAGCAAGATTACGATGATGGATGACGAGAGCCAGGTGAAACTTCAGGATACGATGCAGAAGATTGTCAATGACAGCAACGGCGGGCTGGTATGTATTATCATATAAGAAGAGGGTGTCCCTCAGGCTGCGTGGCAGTCTGGGGGATGCTTTGTTCCTGTTGCAGGAGGGAGCGCATATGTATTCCCGTATCCGTTACGGCAATTGGAAAATCTTCCGTTGACTTTTATTGTGCAGAGAATTACAATGGAAAAAGAACATTTTAAGGTAAGAGGACAGCTATGAAGATAATTTATATCCATCACAGTACGTTCTGTGTGGAGACAGATGGGAAGGTATTAATCTTTGATTATTACAGTGGCAAAGGACTGCCTTCCTGTGAGTATCATGGGAAGATTCCCGATTATCCTGAGGATACGCCGATTTATGTCTTTGCCAGTCATGCCCACCGGGATCATTTCGACACGAGGGTTTTAACTTGGAGTGAACATTATCGCAATATTCATTTTATCTTTGCCAAGGAAGTGAAGAAGAAACTCGGCGCATCCATGTTGAAACGCATGGGATTCGGGGAGGAGATACGGCAGAAGATTACGTATGTCAGACCCGGACAGGCATATGAGATTGCGGGCGTGACGGTAGAAACGCTGCTTTCCACGGACAGTGGCGTGGCATTTCTTGTGACGGTTGCCGACAGGACAATTTACCACGCAGGCGATTTGAACTGGTGGCGCTGGGAAGGGGAATCGGATGAGTTCAACCTTAGCCAGGAGCGGAATTATAAGCGTCAGATTGCGCATTTAAAGGACAGGAAGATAGACGTGTCTTTCGTGGTGGTGGATCCAAGACAGGAAAAGGACAAGTTTCTGGGAATCGATTGTTTTCTGCAGCAGGTAGACAGTGGATATGTAATTCCCATGCATCTATGGAAACAGTATGATTTGGTGAAGGAATACCGTGAAAAACCTGAGAATCAACCGTTCCGCGAGCGGATACTTGTGTTTGACGGGGAGAATCAGGCAGTTGTTTTGGTGAGTAAAACGGTTGCCCGGAGTATTATCATATGATATAATAGGGCATAAAAAGTAGCAGATACAGAAATTAAGAGAACCAAGAACAGGAGGTGCGTGAGCATGTTTTTGTCCAGTCTTTTACAGTATGCAATAAAATTTGTTTTGTTTGCAGCGGTAGCGTTAGCCGGGATATTTATCGGTAAGGCGCTGCGTGGCAGGAAAGATGCGAAGATGGCAGCAGAGCAGATGCAGGAAGAGAAATAGACAGTTGGAGGAAATTTGTTGTGAAAAAGTATGGAGTGAATGAACTGCGCAGGATGTATCTGGAATTTTTTGAAAGCAAGGAACACCTGGCAATGAAGAGTTTTTCGCTGGTGCCGCACAATGACAACAGCCTGTTGTTAATCAATGCGGGGATGGCGCCGCTGAAACCTTATTTTACCGGACAGGAAATTCCACCGAAGAGACGTGTGACTACCTGCCAGAAATGTATCCGTACCGGAGATATTGAGAATGTAGGAAAGACCGCACGGCATCTTACGTTTTTTGAGATGTTGGGTAACTTTTCTTTTGGAGATTATTTTAAACACGAGGCGATTGCCTGGAGCTGGGAATTTTTGACGGAGGTCATCGGCATGGAGCCGGAGCGTCTCTATCCGTCCATTTATGGAGAAGATGATGAGGCGTTTGAAATCTGGACGAAGGAAGTCGGCGTTCCGGCGGAGAAGATTACCCGTTTCTATCGTGATGAGAACGGCGAATGTGATAATTTCTGGGAGCATGGCGCAGGTCCCTGCGGACCGTGTTCTGAGATTTATTATGATCGTGGGGAAGCATATGGATGCGGCAGTCCGGATTGTAAGGTGGGCTGTGACTGCGACCGTTTTATGGAAGTGTGGAACAACGTGTTCACCCAGTTTGACGGGGATGGACATGGCAACTATGAAGAGCTTGCCAATAAGAATATTGATACCGGAATGGGGCTGGAGCGTCTTGCAGTAGTTGTTCAGGATGTTGATTCCGTATTTGACATTGATACGATGAAGGCAATCCGCGATAAGGTGTGCGAGGTGTCTGGTAAGGTTTATCAAAAGGAGGAATTGGACGATGTTTCCATCCGCCTGATTACAGACCATATGCGTTCTGCTACCTTTATGATTTCTGACGGTATCATGCCCTCGAACGAAGGGCGCGGGTATGTACTGCGTCGTTTGATCCGCCGTGCAGCGCGTCATGGAAGGCTTTTGGGCATTGACGGCAAATTCCTTGCTACGCTGAGTGCGACCGTGATTGCGGAGAGCAGAGACGGATACCCGGAGCTGGAAGAGAAGAAAGAATTTATTTTTAAGGTGCTGACCCAGGAGGAGGAGAAATTTGACAAGACCATTGATCAGGGATTAAGTATCCTTGCAGAGATGCAGGAGGAAATGGCGAAGGCTGGAGAGAAGGTTCTTTCCGGGGAAAACGCGTTTAAATTATATGATACTTATGGGTTCCCGATGGATCTGACACAGGAAATCCTGGAAGAAAAAGGTTTTACAATTGACGAAAAAGGTTTTGCCTCCTGTATGGAAGAGCAGCGGAATAAGGCGAGAAATGCCAGAAAAGAGACAAATTATATGGGGGCGGATGCTACGGTCTATGATGAAATTGACCCTTCCGTTACCTCTGAATTTGTGGGATATGACTGTTTGCAACATACTTCTGAGATTACAGTGCTGACGACGGAGACGGAGCTTACACAGGCCTTATCTGACGGAGAGCGCGGAACGATCATTGTCAAAGAGACGCCGTTCTATGCAACGATGGGTGGACAAAATGCCGATACCGGAATGATTCAGGTGGGAGACAATCAGTTCCAGGTGGAGGATACGATTCATTTAAGAGGCGGACGTATCGGGCATGTGGGAAATGTCGTTTCCGGTATGTTTAAGACGGGCGATACGGTGGAACTTATTGTGGCCGAAGAGAAACGTGCGCTGATTGGCAGGAACCACAGTGCCACCCATTTACTGCAAAAAGCGTTGCGCGAGGTATTGGGAAGTCATGTGGAGCAGCATGGTTCTGATGTAAATGCGGACAGGCTGCGCTTTGATTTCTCTCATTTTGCGGCGATGACGGCAGAGGAAATTGCCCGTGTAGAAACGATTGTAAATGAGAAGATTGCAGCAGCTCTTCCGGTAGTGACTGAGGTTATGAGTCTGGAAGAGGCAAAGAAGACGGGCGCAATGGCTCTGTTTGGTGAGAAGTATGGCGATTCCGTCCGGGTGGTGAAGATGGGAGATTTCTCCGTGGAGCTCTGTGGAGGAACCCATGTAGCCAATACCAGCAGCATCAGCGCATTTAAGGTTGTATCGGAGTCCGGCGTGGCAGCAGGCGTGCGTCGTATCGAGGCGCTTACCTCGAAGGCAGTGTTTGCATATTATGACAGGCTGGAAGAGACGTTGGAGACTGCTGCGAAGGCGGTAAAGACAAATCCTGCCGGACTGGTGGAGAAGTTGGAACATCTGATGGCGGACATGAAGGCTTTGCAGGCAGAGAACGAGGCTTTGAAGAGCAAGGCGGCAAAGGACGCTCTGGGAGACGTGATGGATCAGGTATGCGAAGTCTCCGGTGTGAAACTGCTTGCGGCAGCTGTGCCTGGTGTGGATATGAATGGTTTGCGTGATCTGGGCGACCAGCTCAAAGGCAAACTGGGAGAGGGCGTAGTGGTGCTTGCATCTGAGAACGACGGCAAGGTCAGCCTGATTGCCATGGCAACGCAGGGAGCAATGGATCAGGGCGCACACGCAGGAAACCTGATTAAGGCAATTGCCGGAAAAGTTGGCGGCGGCGGTGGCGGACGTCCCAATATGGCGCAGGCGGGCGGCAAGAACCCGGCTGGTATTCCGGACGCTATCGCGGAAGCGAAAACAGCATTGGAGGGTCAGATTAAATAACAATTTTTAGCAAAAATGGTTGACTTACAAAAAAAATCTGCTATAATGAATGATAGTGCAATAAAATATGACCCAAACAGTTGAATATGCACAATACGCAACTGGAGGGAGGTTAGGTGTGAGACTATGTCAAATGTAATCGTAAAAGAAAACGAAACTTTGGATAGCGCTTTACGCAGATTCAAAAGAAACTGTGCGAAGGCTGGTATTCAGCAGGAAATTCGTAAGAGAGAACATTACGAAAAGCCCAGCGTGAAACGTAAGAAAAAATCCGAAGCGGCTAGGAAGCGTAAATATAATTAGTAAAATTGTGTAGAAGAATTCCACATTTTCTGAGAAGTCAGGAGATGTGGAATTTTTTTGTCATATTCCCATTCTTGTCCTCATATATTTGAAAACAGATACAAGCTATCAGGAGGGCGGTTTATGGAGGAAATCATCAATGTATTTCCCAGCGCCTTGCGTCCATTGTGCCGAATGGGGTTTGAACAGGGAATCGAGCCGGAGGAAATCAGACTGCGCATTGGACGTCCGGTTATGATATTGGGAAAAAATGGGGAATATTTTTGGAATCAGAGCAGAAAGAGACTGCAGAGGGACAGGCAGGAAAGTTATGTCTGGCTGGAAACTGACATGAAGGAAACGTTGTCGCGGATGAGCCGTTATTCCATGTATGCGCTGGAAGAAGAGCTGCGCAGCGGTTTCTTTACAATCCAGGGCGGACATCGGGTGGGCGTTGCGGGACGCACGGTCTGCGAGCAGGGAAAAATCCTTTCGTTTCGCAACATCAGCTGTCTGAATATTCGGGTGGCGAGACAGAAAAAGGGCTGTGCGGTGGATCTGTTTCCCTGGCTGATGGAGGATGGGGATATCTACAATACGCTGATTCTGTCTCCCCCAGGAATTGGCAAGACAACCATGTTGCGCGATTGTATCCGCCTTTTGTCGGAAGGCAGCAGTAATATTCCTGGCAAAAAGGTCGGTGTCGTGGACGAGCGCAGTGAGATTGCAGCCTGTTTTTTTGGAATTCCCCAGAATGATTTGGGAGAGCGCACAGATGTACTGGACGCTTGTCCCAAGATTGAGGGAATGCGTCTTATGCTGCGCAGCATGTCGCCGCAGGTTCTTGCCGTAGACGAGCTTGGGAGCCGGGAGGACTGCCTTGCGGTGGAAGAGGCGCTTCACTGTGGCTGTCGGATTCTGGGAACCATGCATGCAAAGACGATTGAAGATTTGCAGGACAAGGTATATCTCTCGAAATGGCTGGACAGGGGATTTTTTGGCAGGTTTGTATTTCTTTCTCTGGACGGGGGCGGGATACGCAGATTTTCCGTATATGATGGGAGGCTGAAGAGATTATGTTAAAAATTGCAGGCAGCGTTTTGATTGTTCTGACGTCTGTCTTATATGGCTGGAAGATCCGGCAGGAACTTCAGGAACATGTACAGCAGCTTATAGGGATGAAGGAGATGTTTTTGATGTTGTGGGGAGAAATTTCTTATACCAGAACGCCGCTGAAGGAGGCGTTTTTGCAGATTGCATCTCAGAATAAGGAGCCGTTTTCTTCCTTTCTGGAGGAGGCGGCGCGGAGGCTGGATGAAAATGAAGAGAGTGTGGGATGTTTCTGGAATGGTCTTGTGGAGCAGGAAAGAGGGAGATTTCTGTTTGAGGAAGAGGAATATGAGGTCTTGAAACGCGCCGGGGAAAATTTCGGATATCTGGACGGGCAGATGCAGCTGAAAAATCTGGAGTTGTACATAGAGCAGACGGAGGTATTGATTAAAAAGGCGCAGGGAGAATTGCAGGATAAGAAAAAATTATCTGGTGTATTGAGTGTGATGTGCGGTCTGTTTCTTATCATACTGCTGGTATAAAAATGCGGAGGAAACTATGAGTATAAGTTTGATTTTTAAAATTGCAGCCGTGGGGATTCTTGTAACAGTGCTTAGTCAGGTGCTAAAACACAGTGGAAGGGACGAACATGCCTTTCTGACAAGCCTTGCCGGACTTTTGATTGTGCTGTTTTGGATTGTGCCCTATGTATATGAGCTGTTCGAGACAATGAGAAACCTGTTTGCGTTGTAGCGGAGGTATTTCATGGATATCATTAAAATTGCGGTTCTTGGAACCGTGGGTGCGTTGCTCGGCATCCTGTTAAAGAGTCAGAAAAAGGAGTACGAGCTGTTTGCAATGCTGGGAGTATCCCTGTGTATTTTTTATTTTATAATGTCCAAGCTGAACCTGGTTATTTCTGTTATTGACCGTATGCAGGATTATGTAAATCTGGACAATAGTTACATTGTTATTTTGATAAAGATGATAGGGATTACCTACGTGTCAGAGTTCTCTGCAAATCTCTGTAAGGACGCCGGGTATCAGACGGTTGCAGCACAGATTGAAATGTTTGGAAAGCTTTCCATACTGGCAATCAGTATGCCGGTGGTTCTGGTGTTGTTAGAGACGGTCGGAGAATTTCTGGTATAGAATGTTAAGGGGAACGATATGGCACAGGGAAAAGATTGGATGATAAGAAGTGCGATAGTGATAGCGGCGCTGTTCTGTCTGTGGGTTTTTTCGGGAAATGCGAAAGCTGCTGGAGATACGGGGGAACAGGCGGAAAATGAAATTTCTGCCTTGCATGCAAAAGAACAGGCGGAAAGTGATATGGATGCGGAGATGGAGGAGACCATCGACGGCTATCTGGACGAGCTTGATTTTTCGGATATTGATAAGATGTTGAGCGGGCAGGAGGGGATTGACGAGCTGGATTTCCGGGAACTGGTGGAGCGGATGCTTGACGGAGAGGAAATTGACAAAGGCTGGCTGTTGAACAAGATTTTTTCTGCTGTCTTCTCGGAGGTTCAGGAATTTCGGGGAACGCTGATACAGATTGTTATATTGTGTATCGTGTTTGCAATCCTCTATAATTTTGCCAATGTCTTTGAGAATCCATCAGTGACGGATATCAGTTTTTATATGGTGTACATCCTTCTTCTGATTCTGCTTATGAAATCTTTTTTTGTCCTGCGGGATGTGTCCGTCATGGCAATTTCACGGGTGATGATGTTTTTGAAGGTAGTGATTCCGCTGTTTACAGCAAGTATGGTATTTTCGGGGCAAATTACTACGGCGGCGGGTTTTTATGATATGACGTTCCTTTTGATTTACGGTATGGAGTGGATGATGCAGAGACTGGTGATTCCGGGCATTCAGATATATGTGACGCTGGAATTGATGAATTATCTGACTGGGGAGGAAATGTTTTCAAAGATGACGTCACTGATAAAATCGGGGATTTTATGGATCGTAAAGTGTTTGTTTACGGTCGTCATTGGAATCAATGTGGTGCAGAATCTTCTAACCCCGGTGATTGACACCTTTAAATCCGGGCTGATTGCCAAGACGGCGGGAATGATGCCGGGGCTTGGAACTTCCATCAATGCGGTGACAGAAATTATGGTCGGTTCCGGAATTATCATTAAAAACGGTATCGGCATGGCGGCAATAGTTGTGTTGCTGGTTTTGTGCGCGGGTCCGATGATAAAAGTGTGGGTGATGACGTTTCTGTACAAATTGCTGGCAGCAATGATGCAGCCGGTGGCGGACAAGCGGATGATTGGTTGTATTGCAGGTACGGGTGACGGTGGAAGTCTCCTCTGTAAAGTGGTGGTGACGACAACAGTATTGTTTCTGGTGACTATCGCCATGGTGACGGCAGCGACGACTTTTAACCACTGAAAGGCAAAAACACAGGGGAACGGCAGTCTGTTTCGTCGCAGAAAGGAGCAGGAATGAGTTATATTTTTCACTGGGTAAAAAATCTGGTGTGTTTTTATCTGTTGATTACGGTGGCTTTGCATTTGCTGCCGAGGAAAAATTATCAGAAATATGTACGTTTTTTCTCCGGGATTTTATTGACCATCCTTGTTGTATCTCCGGTGCTGGAGCTTTTGGGGGATGAGGAGGCGCTGAGGCAGAAAATCAGCCAGGAAGAATTTTTTCAGGGCATGGACAATATAAAACTTGACACGGAGCATTTGGAAATGACTCAGAAGGAGCTATATATCAGGGAATATGAGCGCGCGCTGGGGATGGACGTTGGTCGCATGGCGGAGGAAAAACAGCTTGTGCCTGAGAAGGTGGAAGTAAAGCTGACGGAAGGCTATGAAGTTTCCTCCATTGATATGACGGTGACGTTTCAGGATGAGGCGGCGACTGTGCAGAAAGCGTCTTATGCAGGGGATAGCGCCCAATATCCGCAGATATATGAACTGCGGCAGGATTTGATGGAATTTTACAGGCTAAAGGATGAGCAGATTCGTATTGTGATTGTATAAAGAGAGGTAGATAGGGGATGAAGAAAGATAAGTTTTCTCTGGATAAACTGAAAAAGATACCAAAAAACCAGCTGTTGATTGGAGGGCTTGCAGGCATCCTGCTACTGGTTATTGCGATTCCGATAGATAAAAAACCGGAGTCCGGAGAGGAGCGGGAACAGGTCGTGGAACAGCAGTCTGACAATGAAGACAACGGGGATTACGCAAAACGGATGGAGCGTCGGCTGGAAAAAATTTTGGAAAATATGGTGGGCGTGGGGAAAGTGGAGGTAATGATTACGTTGAAAGATGAGGGAGAGAAACAGGTGGAAAAGGACAGAAATAAAAACAGCCAGGATACGAAAGAGCAGGACGGCGCCATGACACGCAGCAGTACCGATCAGCAGTCTCAGGAAGAAACCGTCTATTTTGGCGGGAGTGAGAATGAAGGGGAACCTTTTGTGAAGAAAGAGGTGACTCCCTGTGTGGAAGGTGTACTGGTGGTGGCAGAAGGAGGTGGAAACGCACAGGTGGCAAAAAATATTTCTGATGCAGTTTTAGCATTATTTCCAGTGGAAGTACATAAAATTAAGGTAGTTAAGATGAATTGACAGGAGGGCATCATTTTGAAAAAAGTTTTCAGAAAGAATCAGATTATCATCACGGCTTTGGCTCTTATGATTGCCGTTGCAGGTTATTTGCAATACACGGGAAGCCGAAGCGACAAAGACCTCGCGCAGGAGGCTAGCGCGGACACCAATGAAAGTACATATGACATTTCAGACGAGGATATGTATAACGCGGAAGATATTTTTACGGATACGGAAGAGAGTGCAGAGACAGGAACAGAAGCGCTGGGCGTACAGACCGGAGAAGAAATTGCAGCCGGACAGAATGCAGATGCAGAGAATCCGGGAGAGGCGGTTCTTACAAGCAGCAGTGTGAACAATGTTGATTTTGTATCTGAGGTAAAATTGAACCGGGAGCAGGTGCGTTCCCAGAACAAGGCGTCGTTGCTGGAATTAATCAACAATGTAAATATCACCGAGGAACAGAAACAGGATGCGGTAAACGCCATGGTTGCCATGACGGATATTGCAGAGCGTGAGGCGGCTGCAGAGATGCTGCTTGAGGCAAAAGGATTTACGGATGTTGTAGTAAGCATCACAGATGGAAATGCAGACGTGGTACTGAATATGGGAGAGGTCACAGATGCAAAACGCGCGCAGATAGAAGATATCGTGAAACGCAAGACGAATGTGGAGGCACAGAACATTGTAATTACTCCGATTCAGGGAAATGCGGATACCGGTACAGCTACGGACGGTGCGAACGGTGAGACTGCCACAGATGGCGCAGTCGATGGGGAAAATGCTGCAGATACCGGCAATACAGATGGAAATGCGCCGGCAGACGGGGCAGAAGGTAACGGCGCTACGAGCTAGCCTGGTCTTGTGCTATGTGTCAATATTGTCTGGTTGGGATGTTTGGAAAATGAAAAGTGTATGCAAGGGGCGGCGCCTGTCTGGCGCCGTCTTTTTGCAAGGGAGTTTTTGTTGCGGATTTAATTTGCCTGTGATATGATAATTCTAAAGAAACACAGTCTTTTACGTGTATGGGATGAGAAATATAAGGTACAATTAATAGACAGGATGGAAGAAAGGGGTTTGAAAATATGGGATTCGCTGCAAGAGAACATTGGAGAGATGAAAAGATAGACGGTGTGATTTATGATATGTCGCCTTCACCGGACTATCAGCATGGAATTATAAACGGAAATATTTATGCTGCAATAAAATATGGATTAAAGAATAGCCTGTGTCTTGTATCTATCGAGAATCTGGATTTTAAATATCACCCTGAGGAGAATGACGATTACCTGTGTCCAGACATCATGGTGATCTGTGACCGCAAGCATTTAAAGGGAGGAGCGTACAGCGGAATTCCCAAATTTATTGCGGAGACCTTAAGCCCTGCGACGGCAAAGCGCGATAGGAAAGAGAAAAAGGACATCTATGAAAAAGCTGGCGTGGAAGAATACTGGATTGTCTTTCCGCAGGGCAAATCGTTGGAAATATATTATTTAAGGGATGGGAAGTATAATCTGGAGCAGAATTATATTTTGCAGGATGACAGAGAGTTCGAAGACTACAATGCAGATACGGAGATATGCTTGCGGGCGTTTCCGAATATCAAAATGACGTTGAGTGAGATTTTTGAGGGAATGGATTAAAGAAGAAAGAAGGAGCAGTTACATGCAGTTTTGGATTGGTGTAGAGAATTTCGCAAAGATAGAGAGCGCAAGGGTTCGCGTTGATAATTATACGCTTTTCGTTGGACCGAATAACAGCGGAAAGACTTTTTTGATGCAGCTTGTGCAGGGATTGAGTGATAAAATTGTCAGGCTGTTGGAAGAAGACGCTATGGACATTCTTTTGGCAGACAGGATTGATGGATATAGTAAATATTTGTTAAATGCGGAGAATTTTAGGCAATTTATTGCATACATCAACGAGAAATTGCATACAAAAAAAGAACAGCTCATCAAAGAGATTTTCGGAAAAGAAATTCCTATAGAGAAATTATATATTGATATGGAATTGGATAAGGATGTTTTTTATCAAATCGATATCACAGACAGAAAAAGTCTGGAAAATGATGAAGTGAAAAAATCTGTTTATATGGATATATCTGATTTTTCCGTTTGGAATTCAGATAAGGAAAATAAATGGAAAATTGGTATGCTGTCTAAATGGGAAGGACTGAGTGGGAAGAGCAGACATTTAACGATAAGAATTTCCATGGATGGTTCGGAAATATTTTCATTTCGAAGGGTATTTGAAAGATTGTTCGAAGAAGACAGCCTTTATCTGCCGGCGTCGAGAACTGGACTTATGCTTTTGTACCGTGATTTTTTTGCCAACCGGAAGGATGATGACATTTCCTTTTGGATAGAAAATGGCGAGTTGGTAGATAACCGGGAGAGGTATGGCGGTTTGACGCAGCCGATCTATGAGTTCCTGCGTTTTTTGCAGACGTATGTGGAAGACGAGGAGTGGCGTGAAGAGTATGGAGATGAATTATCATTTTTTGAAGATAAGATTATAGAAGGACATATCTCTGCGACGAAACAGGGGAAATTTTCTTATCATGCAAAAGATGATGATAACGTGGTTCCCATGCATCTTGCGTCCGCCATGATAAATGAGGTAGCCCCACTGGAACTGGCGTTAAGTTCTGAGAAACAGTATGGGAGGCTGATTATTGATGAGGCGGAGGCGAGCCTGCATCCGCAGAAACAGTTGGAACTGGTTCGTTTTCTGAATCGGATAAACAATAGTGGAATTAATTTAATACTCAGTACGCACAGCGACACATTTGTCTCCAAATTAAATAATTTGTATGTATTGTCGGAACTAGTAAAAGACAGAGGAGATATAAGCATTGTGGGACAATTTCAACTGGAGGAAAAAGACTTGATTCAACCGGAAAAACTTTCTGTGTATGAATTTGTTTTTCAGGACAATGGAAAAAGCATGGTAAAGGAAATTGTACCGGATGCCAGGACAGGTTTCCAATTTGATTTATTTGCGAAGTCTGCGATGGATGTTTATGGAGAAGCAGTGAGATTAGGGGAATACAATTAGATGATAGATTTAAATACAAGATTGTTAAAACAGGGGGAGCAGATTCAGAAGAATGTGCTATACAGGATAAATGAAAGTGCAGTTATCCCGGTTAGGGAGAAACATGACAAAACTCCCAATGTAGAAGTTGTTAATCTGGCGTATGATTTGAAAGAGGGGCAATATGCGGTATTCGCAAATGAGTTTCACTCTTCAAATATTTCCAAACATGGATGTAAATCAACGGATATTCTTACCTGTCTGATAGATGACGATAAGAGAAAAATCTGTTCTTTGATAGCGGATATCAAAAAAAATATATCTGCATTTAGCGATGATTTGTTAAAAGATGGGGCTCTGATGACAACAATAAAAGAGGTCGGAGAATTTATTGAACAGATTCATCATGCCATGCTGCATAAAGAAAGTTTTATTTTGTACCTCAAAGATGAAGGTTTTACTGAGAAAACAGAGATAGGCATTGCAACGCAAAATTTTGAAGATGAGAAGTTTTTGAAAGCAGCGCAATTTCTTGAAATGGTAAAGGATATGCAAAAGCCGCATAATATGCAGCCCTTATTATGGTATAAATTTAAAAACAACCTTATGCCATATGTGAGTGAAACTGCTAAGTTGAGAAGATTTTCTAACCATGAAGTCGAAGTTTGTGGAAAACTTTATTTGTTGAATGTGTATTTGCTGGAGAAGGTAACGGATTTGGAATATGCAGTTGAAGTGGAAATGAAAATTTTGTGATTTATATATTACAATGTGATATAAACCTTTTGTTACTTTGGGGTGTTTTAAAAACCGTGAATATAGGAACCAAATTGTATTTTATTTGACAAGGACAATAAAGAAAGATATACTGAAATTAATGTTCCTACCAAAAGTGGAAATTAAAATCTGTACCAAGGAGGAAATTTCATGAAGTGCCCATATTGCAGCAGTGATAACACCAGAGTCATTGACTCCAGACCGGCAGATGATAACAATGCAATCCGCAGGAGAAGGCTCTGTGATGATTGCGGGAAACGTTTCACTACATATGAGAAAGTCGAGACCATTCCACTGATTGTCATCAAGAAAGATGACAACAGGGAGCAGTATGACCGTTCCAAGGTGGAGGCGGGAATTCTGCGCGCCTGCCATAAGCGTCCGGTGTCTGCAGTGCAGATCAGTCATCTGGTAAATACGGTGGAAGTAGATATTTTCAACAGAGAGGAAAAAGAAATTTCCAGCTCAGAAATCGGAGAGATTGTCATGAACCACTTACAGAAGCTGGATCCGGTGGCATATGTGAGATTTGCATCCGTATATCGTGAGTTTAAGGATGTAAATACATTTATGGACGAGATAAAGAAAATATTGGATAACTGACAGGATAGTAAAACCTGGCGACGGAGGAATATATGTTAGAGAATTTATATCCTGATGAATATCTGGATTCCGCTTATGAGATAGAATTTGACCGCTTTTACGAGGAAGGATACCGCGGAATTATTTTTGATGTGGATAACACGCTTGTGCCGCATGGCGCACCGGCGGATGAGCGGGCAGTCAGGCTGTTTGCACATTTGAAGGAGCTGGGGTATCAGTGCTGCCTTCTGTCGAACAATAAAGAGCCGCGCGTGAAGATGTTCAATGATGTCGTTCAGGTAAAATATATTTTTAAGGCGGGCAAACCAAAGGTTTCCGGTTATCGTCAGGCTATGGAGCTGATGGGGACGGATGCAGACAATACCCTGTTTGTCGGGGACCAGATATTTACGGATGTGTATGGTGCGAACCGCGCCGGATTATGGACAATTCTTACCAGGCCGATTCATCCGAAGGAAGAGATTCAGATTGTTCTCAAACGCTATCTGGAGAGGATTGTGCTGTTTTTCTATCGGCGGCATGTTAATAAATTGAAATAGCTATCAAATATAGAAAACAATTAAGAATGAATTTGAGGAGGAAATGAGATGAAAATAGCAATTGGAAACGACCATACGGCAGTGGATTTGAAAATGGAAGTCATGGAGTATGTTAAGAACCTGGGACATGAGGTTGTAAACCTGGGAACGGACAGCACAGAGAGCTGTCATTACCCGGTATATGGGGAGAAAGTTGGACGTGCCGTAGCAGCGGGGGAAGCAGACTGCGGGATTTTAATTTGTGGCACGGGAGTCGGGATTTCTCTGGCAGCGAACAAAATCAAAGGCATACGCTGCGGCGTCTGCTCCGATACGACGACCGCACACCTGATTAAAGAGCACAACAATGCAAATGTGATTGCATTTGGCGCGAGGATTGTCGGAAACGAACTGGCAAAAGATATTGTAAAATCATATCTGGAGGCAGAATTCATGGGCGGCAGACATCAGACAAGGGTTGACATGATTCATGAGATTGAAGAAAAAGGTTGAAAATTCTTCCATTATAGTATAGAATGTAACAGGTGTGAGGGCGGGATGGCCCAATCTTATCAGATGAATTTAAGGAGGAAAATCGAATGATTTCAGCGGGAGATTTCAGGAATGGCATTACGATTGAATTAGATAATAATATTTATCAGATTATTGAATTCCAGCATGTAAAACCGGGAAAGGGTGCGGCGTTTGTCCGTACGAAATTAAAGAATATTAAGAACGGCGGCGTGGTTGAAAAGACCTTCCGTCCTACGGAGAAATGTCCGCAGGCAAGAATTGAGAGAGCGGACATGCAGTATCTGTATTCAGATGGAGATTTGTTCCATTTCATGGATGTTGAAACTTATGAGCAGATTGCATTGGATGCGCAGGCAATTGGCGATGCATTGAAGTTTGTGAAAGAGAATGAGATGGTGAAGATGTGTTCTCATAACGGAAGTGTATTTGCAGTTGAGCCGCCTCTGTTTGTGGAATTGAAGATTACGGATACGGAGCCGGGATTCAAGGGGGATACGGCAACCGGAGCAACGAAACCGGCAGTCGTAGAGACTGGCGCAACTGTGTATGTGCCTCTGTTTGTGGAACAGGAGGATGTTATTAAGATTGACACGAGAACCGGAGAATATTTGTCGAGAGTATAGAGTTTTTGACTGTTGGAAATGATATTATGAGGACTAAGTCAGAGGTACCCTACAGAAGAAAAGGGTGTCGCTGATTTAGTCCTTGTTTTTTATTAGGCAGACAATATTCGCTTGTGTCATTTCCTCTTTTGTATTATTATGGAAACAACAATACGAAAGTGTTCATTTTAGAAATGGGCAGTCATATTAAATTAGTTCAGGAGGGTTTTAATTATGATCAAACCAACACTTGTAATCATGGCGGCGGGTATGGGGAGCCGTTACGGAGGATTGAAACAGATCGACCCTGTGGATGCGCAGGGACATATCATTATGGATTTTTCCATTTATGACGCCATGGCGGCGGGATTTGAAAAAGTGGTATTTATTATCAAAAGGGCGAACGAGCAGGTGTTTAAGGAGAGCATCGGTAACCGCGTCTCGCAAAAAATTCAGGTGGAATACGTTTATCAGGAGCTTGCAAAGATTCCGGAGGGATTTGAAGTTCCTGAAGGAAGGGAGAAACCGTTTGGAACCGGCCATGCAATTCTCTGCTGTAAAGATGTGCTGGACGGACCTTTTGTGGTCATCAATGCAGATGATTATTATGGCAAACATGCGTATCAGGCGATTTATGATTATCTGATGAATCATCAGGATGATGAAAAGTATCGTTATACGATGGTGGGATATTCACTGAAAAATACGCTGACAGAGAACGGCCATGTGGCGAGAGGAATCTGTAAGACAGATGCAGAGGGATTTCTCAGGGAGATAGTAGAGCGTACCCATATCGAGAAACGGGGAGAGGGCGCAGCGTTTACCGAAGATGATGGAAATACCTGGACGGAGGTATCTACCGACAGTATTGTATCCATGAATATGTGGGGATTTTCAAAAAGCCTGCTGAAGGAATTGGAAATCGGTTTCAAGGATTTTCTGCAAAATGAGCTGCCGAAGAATCCGCTTAAGGCAGAATATTTCCTTCCAACGGCGGTTGGAAAACTGTTGAAGGAGGAAAAGGCAAGTGTTCGTGTACTCACTTCAGAGGATAAATGGTATGGAGTTACCTATAAGGAAGATAAGAAGATGGTTGTCGATGCGATTGCCGGATTGAAGGATCAGGGTCTGTATCCGGAGGAATTTTAGAGCACGGGAATTTACTATGGAGGAAACTCAAAGAGCAGGAATGATATCTGGAGGGATTTTATGATGAATATGAATTTACTGGAGCAGGCGAAGGAGGTTACCAGCCATTTCTGCATACAGGGTGAAGCAGGAGAAATTTGTTCCTGGGGCAGCGGACATATCAACGATACGTTTCTGGTACAAGCCCAGGTACGTTATATCCTTCAGCGCATGAATCGAAGTATTTTTGAAAGACCGGTGGATGTAATGGAGAACATTACAAATGTTACTTCTTTTCTGAAGGAAAAAATCAAGAAAGCCGGCGGTGATGAATTGCGAGAGACGCTTACGGTTATTTTCTGCAAAGACGGGAACCCTTTCTATCAGGATGCGTATGGGGATTACTGGCGCATGTATTATATGATTGAGGATGCCATGTGTTACGATAAAGTGGAGACAGAGCAGGATTTTTATGAGAGTGCGAAAGCATTCGGAAATTTTGGATGTCTTCTGTCAGATTATCCGGCAGAAACTTTGCATGAGACCATTCCGGGGTTTCACGATACCAAAGCGCGGTTCGACGTGTTTCAGCGTGCTGTGGAGGAAGATGTCTGCGGCAGGGCAAAGGAAACGGCGGCGGAAATACGTTTTTATCAGGAACGCAAGGACATTACCGGCGTGCTTGGACAGATGCAGGCGGAAGGAAAGCTGCCTTTGCGTGTGACGCACAACGATACGAAATTGAATAATATCATGATGGATAAAAAGACCGGCAAGGGAATCTGCGTGATTGATCTGGACACGGTAATGCCGGGGCTTTCCGTTCATGATTTTGGGGATTCCATCCGGTTCGGTGCAAGCACCGGGGCGGAGGACGAGCAGGATCTTTCCAGGGTAAGCTTGGATCTGCGTCTGTTTGAATTGTATACGAAAGGTTTTCTGGAGGGCTGTCAGGGCAGCCTTACAGAGCCGGAGATTGCCATGCTCCCGATGGGGGCGAAGGTCATGACGTATGAGTGCGGCCTTCGTTTCCTTACGGATTATCTTCAGGGAGATACTTATTTTAAAACACACAGAAAAGGGCATAATCTGGATAGATGCCGAACACAGATGAAACTGGTGGCGGACATGGAGGCAAAGTGGCAGGAAATGGAAAAGATTGTATCACAGTGCCAGAAAATTTAGTAAAATTTCAAGTAAACAAAAAGTTATTTACTAAATAATGGAAATGTGCTATACTCAATTTAATGAAAAGTCAGCAACAGGCGGCAATGAAAATGACAGGAGGTAGATGATTATGGCAATTTTAGTAACAGGCGGAGCGGGATATATTGGCAGCCACACATGCATTGAGCTGATTCACGCAGGATATGAAGTGGTTGTAGTGGATAATCTGGTAAATTCCAGCGAGGAAGCAGTAAAGCGCGTGGAGAAGATTACCGGAGCGAAGGTTCCATTTTACCAGGTAGATATTCTGGATGCGCAGGCGCTGGAAAAGGTATTTGAGAAAGAAAAGATTGACAGCGTGATTCATTTTGCCGGATTGAAGGCAGTGGGAGAATCGGTACAGAAACCTCTGGAGTATTATCACAACAATATTACAGGAACTTTGATTTTATGCGACGTAATGCGTAAACATGGCGTGAAGAATATCATTTTCTCTTCTTCCGCGACCGTATACGGAGATCCGGCAATCATTCCGATTACCGAGGAATGCCCGAAAGGACAGATTACGAATCCGTATGGACAGACGAAAGGCATGTTAGAGCAGATTTTGACAGATTTCCATGTGGCAGACCCGGAGTGGAATGTTGTGCTCCTTCGCTATTTTAATCCAATCGGCGCGCATGAAAGCGGAATTATCGGGGAGGATCCCAAGGGAATCCCCAACAATCTGGTACCCTATATCGCACAGGTTGCAGTTGGCAAGCTGGAACGTTTGGGTGTATTTGGAGATGATTACGATACGCCGGATGGCACTGGCGTCCGTGATTATATCCATGTCGTAGATCTGGCCAGGGGACATGTAAAGGCATTGAAGAAGATTGAAGACAAATCCGGCGTGACGATTTATAATCTTGGAACCGGAAAGGGCTACAGTGTGCTGGATGTGGTGAAAGCGTATGAGAAGGCATGTGGTAAGCCGATTCCTTATGAGATAAAACCGAGAAGGGCCGGGGATATCGCAACCTGTTATGCGGATGCCTCAAAGGCGAAAGCAGAGCTGGGCTGGGAGGCTGAGTTTGGCATTGACAGGATGTGCGCGGATTCCTGGAGATGGCAGAGCATGAATCCGGACGGCTATCGCAGCTGACAACAAATATAATATAGAAATAAAAGAAAGAGGGAATTTCGAAACTTATCAGGTTTCGGAGATTCCCTCTTTTTTGCTATCCTGTAAGTGATGCTTAAATTCTTCCGGCTGCGGCAAGTTGTTTTCTTTTTTGCAGATAGCGTATCGTAGTCTCCCTGGTGCGGGCGTCGGTTTTGTATTGTTTAAAGGTGTCGCGGTCCACTTTGAGGCGTACATCCATGGTCTTCATCACATCCGTGATATGCATACTCTTCTGGAATTTGGACTCCGCAAAATCAATCCGCTGGTTGTTGGAGAAAAGGACAACCACGGGTTGTGCGTAATTTTTATGGTTTTCCGCAATAATGATTCCTCTCTGTCCATTGGAAAATTCCACGCAACGGCCGTCGGGCAGGATATGAATGCTCTGGATTAATGCCGTAACGAAAGGAGCCGGATAATGGTCCGTATGCTTGCGCAGAAGACGGACGGCAGTAAGCTCGGAGACCGGTTCGCGATCCAGATGCATGGAAGTCATTTCATCAAATGCACTTGCCGTATGCAGAACGTGGGTTCCGTTCTTCCAGCGGATTTTGGGCGGCATGGGAGAAGAAACACTCTGTGGCAGCCTTGCCATCTGGCCTACAATTTTCAAGGTCAAATCCGGAAATTTATAGTCGTTGTAATCCGGGTGCAGCATCTGGTAGCCTTTTTCCAGATAACCGCGTATGATGCGATGTTCGTCCGGGGACAAAAGGCTGTCGCCCTTTTCCAGAATTTCGTCCGGTACCAGAAGGCGTCCGGCGTCATAGAGCAATGCGGCGCATACGATGGCAAACTGTTCCGGATAGGCATACTGGAGCTTATTTACCATCATGGCAGCCAGGATTGCTGTATTCAGGCAGTGTTTGTAGACGTAATCGCCATTGCTGCGCAGTGTGGCTGCAAAATGCAGTTTGTTTTCCGAATTGCCGAATTTGCGCAGAATTTCCTTTGCCATTGACTGGATATTCTGCGGTTTCATATTGTTCAAAAGTAAGGTCAGGTCATCTTTCAACTGAAAGGTGGAGACGGTGAGAAAACGTTCCAGTTCCACGTCTTCGTCGGAGAGCGGAGGAACCGGCTCTGCAGGCTCCAGAATGTAAAGCCCCCACAGACCGAATTTCTCGATGCTGGCAATACCCTGAGGCGTCAGCCGTGTGTCGCGTTCATAGAGCATGACGCCGTTTTTATTATAAATAGGGCGGGCAAGACGCATGCCCGGCCGAACGTGATTGATTTTAATATATTGCACAAAAACACCTCCACTTTTCCCTGTGTTTTAGTTTGTATACAAGAATAGGATATATTTTTGAGTTTCCCAAGTTTTATAACATTCCATATTATAGTGCCAAAAGGTCTTATATTCTTATAATTGATAATGCATGATTCGTTCAAAAGGTTTACATTGCAAACCAATGTAAACACTATGCACAAAAATTATCTTGGAAAGCTAGCTTTCCAGAGTGATTTTTGTGCATTCTGTCTTTGCCGCATAAGCGGCAAGACCTTTTGAACGAGCAAGTATATTCATGCGACAGTTTCCTTTTGGCACTGTGGAATCACAAAATGAGGAAACTCAAATTTTCTCTTGCACAGAAACACCATTTCAATTATATTATGGTTATCGGATAAATTTCCTCGTTTATTTATACAATAATCTTCCAGTTTTTTAGGAGGCGGTCAGGGATGAAGAAAACATTGGTAAAAAGATTGGCGGCATTTTTGGCATTATGCATGATGTTTCCGGCGGCTGCGGATGCAACGCAGGAAAAGATTGACCGGGTGCAGGATGAGATTCAGGATTTACAGCAGCAAAAGGATGAGGCGCAGCAGAAAGCGGACAGCCTTTCAGAGGAAGCAGGCGGTCTGGAAGGAGACCTTGCCGCATTCAATGAAAAGTTGACAAAGATTACCGGGGAGCTGTATGCGACGGAACAGCAGCTTGAAAGCACGCGGCTGAGTCTGGAGCAGACAAAACAGGCATTAAAGAAGGCGCAGAAAGACGAGAAGAGCCAGTATGAGGCGATGAAAAAACGCATCCGTTTCATGTATGAAATGGGAGGACAGGGGCTTCTGGAGGTATTGCTCAGTGCGGAGGATTTTGCAGATTTCCTGAATAAGGCAGAGTATATTTCAAGCATCCAGGAATATGACCGTAACATGCTGGATAGATACAGGAGCACAAAAGAGACGATTGCATCTAAGGAGCAGGAACTTTCCACGCAGGAGGAGTCTCTTGCCGGACTGAAAATACAGCAGGAGTCACAGCAGCAGGAGGTTGCTGCGCTTGTCTCAGAGACTTCCGAACATCTTAACGCTGCGCGAAAACAGCTCGCGGCAGCCAAGGCAGATGTGGCAGGATATGCGGCAAAGATGGAGAAACAGAAGGCATACGAAAAGGAGCTGGAGTCCCAGAAGGCAGCAGAGGACAAAAGGCGTCTGGAAGAAATCAGAAGGCAGGAGGAAGAGGTCAGGCGGCGGAATGAACGAAAAAAGGCAGAAAATTCCGGAAATGGCGGAGGATCCGGGAATAGCGGGAACTCTGGAAACAGCGGAGGTTCAGGCGGCGGTGCGCCGGTTTCAAACGCCTCAGACCTTTCCATGCTGGCAGCCATCATCCAATGTGAGGCAGGCGGGGGGAGCTATGATGGGATGCTTGCCGTTGGCAGTGTAGTGATGAATCGGGTACACAGCTCCAGTTTCCCGAATACAGTGGCGGGAGTCATTTATCAGGGAGGGCAGTTTTCACCGGTGGCGAGCGGCAGATTTGCCGCTGTTTTGGCAGCCGGCGCAAATGGAACGTGTACGAAGGCGGCAGGGGAAGTTCTCGGTGGCAGGATTACCGTGAACTGCCTGTATTTCAGGAGTGATGACGGCAGCATTCCGGGAACTGTTATCGGGGGAAATGTTTTTTATTAATTCTTGCATTTTGCGTCAAAATGTGCTAGGATAATTCTATCGAGGGCTGAAAACATGGGAAAGACAAGTATATAGAAAATTATCTTGCGCATTTGATGGCAAGTAAGATGTTATCAAACCTGTTTTCCTTTTTTTTGGTCAAAGATTGTTAAAAAAATAACAGTCTTTACATACCAAATTGAGTAGCAGTAAGAACGTTTTCAGGATCCAACCAGTCCGGCTTGCCGGGCGATATAAAAAATATAAAAGGAGACGAAGAAAATGGCAAAGAAAGTTGTTTTAGCAGGCGCATGCCGTACCGCAATTGGAACTATGGGTGGAGGATTGAGCACAACTCCGGCACCGGTACTTGGTTCCATCGTAATCAAGGAAGCATTGAGCAGAGCTGGTGTTCCGGCAGATAAGGTAGACCATGTATATATGGGCTGTGTAATTCAGGCAGGTCTCGGACAGAACGTGGCACGTCAGGCTTCTATCAAAGCAGGTCTTCCGATTGAGACACCGGCAGTTACCGTGAACGTAGTATGTGGTTCCGGTTTGAACTGCGTAAACATGGCAGCTCAGATGATTCAGGCAGGAGATGCTGATATTGTTGTTGCAGGCGGTATGGAGAACATGTCTATGGCTCCTTATGCAGCTATGCAGGGACGTTACGGATATAGAATGAACAATGCAACTCTGGTAGATACCATGGTAAATGATGCATTATGGGATGCATTTAACCAGTACCACATGGGAATTACCGCTGAGAACGTTGCAGAGAAATGGGGACTCACAAGAGAACAGTTGGATGAGTTTGCAGCATCCTCACAGCAGAAATGCGAGAAAGCAATCGCAGACGGCAAGTTTAAGGATGAGATTGTACCGGTAGAAGTTCAGCAGAAGAAAAAGACTGTAATCGTAGATACAGACGAAGGTCCGCGTCCGGGAACAACCGCAGAGAGCATTGCAAAATTACGTCCTGCATTCAAGAAAGACGGAATTGTTACCGCAGCAAATGCTTCCGGCATCAATGACGGTGCAGCAGCAGTTGTTGTTATGAGTGAAGAAAAAGCAAAAGAATTAGGCGTGAAACCTATGGCATCATTTGTTGCAGGCGCACTTGGCGGCGTAGATCCTTCTATCATGGGTGTTGGACCGGTAGCCTCCACAAAGAAAGTATTTGAGAAGACCGGACTTACGATTGGCGATATGGATCTGGTAGAGGCAAACGAGGCATTTGCAGCACAGTCTCTTGCAGTAGCACATGATCTTGAGTTCGATATGAGCAAAGTAAATGTAAACGGTGGCGCGATTGCACTTGGACATCCTGTTGGAGCCAGCGGATGCCGTATTCTTGTAACATTGCTTCACGAGATGCAGAGAAGCGGTGCAAAGAAAGGTCTTGCAACTCTGTGTATCGGCGGCGGTATGGGATGCTCTACCATCGTAGAAAGAGATTAATAAAAGAGTATAATAAACATCCGGGAGACGGTGGTTTCTCGGATGTTCATATGCAATTATAAAATAATAGAAGGAGGAACTACAATGAAAGTAGGAGTTATCGGAGCAGGAACCATGGGACAGGGAATTGCTAAGGCATTTGCTCAGGTCGATGGATATGAAGTTGCACTCTGCGATATCAAACAGGAGTGGGCTGACGGTGGAAAGGCTAAAATTCAAAAAGGATATGACAGACTGGTGCAGAAGGGCAAAATGACACAGGATGCCGTTGATGCAATTCTTTCAAAAATCACAGCCGGCTTAAAGGAAGATCTTTGCGCAGACTGCGATTTGATCGTTGAAGCAGCATTTGAGAATATGGAAGTTAAGAAAACTACTTTCTCAGAGTTAGACAAAATTGCAAAACCGGAGTGCATTTTCGCCTCCAATACGTCAAGTTTATCCATTACTGAAATTGGAAACGGACTGACACGTCCAATGGTTGGTATGCATTTCTTTAATCCGGCAGACCGTATGAAGTTAATCGAGGTAATTGCAGGTGTGAATACCCCGGCTGAAACGGTAGACGCAATTAAGAAGATTTCAGAAGAAATCGGCAAGACTCCGGTACAGGTGAATGAAGCAGCAGGATTTGTTGTAAACCGTATCTTAATTCCGATGATTAACGAAGCAGCATTCATTAAAATGGAAGGCGTTTCTGATATCGCAGGTATTGATGCAGCTATGAAACTTGGTGCAAATCATCCGATGGGACCGCTTGAGTTAGGTGATTTTATCGGTTTGGATATCTGCCTTGCAATTATGGATGTACTTTATAATGAAACAGGGGACAGCAAATATCGTGCTTGCCCGTTGATTCGTAAGATGGTTCGCGGCGGCAATCTCGGCGCTAAGAGTGGAAAAGGATTCTACGTATATAATCCGGATCGCACAAAGACACCGGTTGACGCTCAGTAGGAACAAAAAAATATATGACATGGAGGAATATTAATCATGGATTTTGGTTTGGATAAAAAACATGAAATGGCGAGAACTCTTTTCAGAGAGTTTGCAGAAAATGAAGTAAAGCCTCTTGCACAGGAAGTGGATGAGACTGAAAAATTCCCTAGAGGAACAGTAGAGAAGATGCAGAAAAATGGATTCATGGGAATTCCTATTCCGAAGGAATATGGCGGACAGGGCTGTGACCCGCTGACCTATATCATGTGTGTAGAGGAGCTCTCAAAAGTCTGCGGTACAACAGGCGTTATCGTATCTGCACATACTTCTCTGTGCTGTGACCCGATTATGACGTATGGTTCAGAAGAGCAGAAACAGAAATACCTTGCTCCGCTTGCAAAAGGTGAGAAGCTGGGAGCTTTCGCGTTGACAGAGCCGGGTGCAGGTACCGACGCACAGGGCTGCCAGACAAAAGCAGTATTAGACGGCGAAGAGTGGATATTGAATGGCTCTAAATGTTTCATTACCAATGGTAAAGAGGCTGACATTTATATCGTAATCGCTGTTACCGACGTTAAAGTAGATGCCAGAGGAAGAAAGAAAAAATCATTCTCTGCATTTATCGTAGAAAAAGATACTCCGGGATTCTCTTTTGGAACAAAAGAGAAGAAAATGGGTATCCGCGGCTCGGCTACATATGAATTGATTTTCGAGGATTGCAGAATTCCGAAAGATAACCTGTTAGGACCGATGGGCAAAGGTTTCCCGATTGCCATGCATACATTGGACGGCGGTCGTATCGGAATTGCAGCTCAGGCACTTGGTATCGCAGAGGGCGCATTGGATGCAACCGTTGCTTATACCAAAGAGAGAAAGCAGTTTGGTCGTTCCATCGCAGCACAGCAGAATACACAGTTCCAGCTTGCAGATATGGCAGCAAAAATTGAGGCTGCTCAGTTGCTGGTATACAAAGCAGCTATGGCAAAAGCTACACAGAAAGTATACTCTGTGGAAGCAGCAAAGGCGAAATTGTTTGCAGCAGAAGTTGCTATGGATGTGACAACCAGATGCGTTCAGCTGTTTGGTGGATATGGATATATCCGTGAGTATGATGTAGAGCGTATGATGCGCGACGCTAAGATTACTGAGATTTACGAAGGAACCTCAGAAGTTCAGCGTATGGTTATTTCCGGCGCATTGTTAAAGTGATTGAGATAAAAAATAAAACATAAGGAGTGAATTACCGTGAAAATCGTTGTATGTATAAAGCAGGTACCAGATACCAAAGGCGGAGTTAAATTCAATCCAGACGGTACTCTGGACAGAGGTGCGATGCTTACTATTATGAATCCGGACGATAAAGCAGGTCTGGAAGCAGCATTGAGATTAAAAGAACAGTATGGAGCAGAAGTTACGGTACTTACCATGGGTCTTCCGAAAGCTGACGAAGTACTTCGTGAGGCAATGGCAATGGGAGCAGACAAGGGCGTTCTTGTAACTGACAGAGTATTGGGCGGAGCTGATACATGGGCTACATCCACTACCATTGCAGGAGCAATCCGCAATCTGGAATATGATTTGATTATTACTGGACGTCAGGCGATTGACGGCGATACCGCACAGGTTGGTCCTCAGATTTCCGAACATTTGAATATCCCGGTTATTTCCTATGCACAGGATATTAAGATTGATGGTGATTATGTAATCGTTCAGCGTCAGTATGAAGACAGATATCACGAAGTAAAGGCTAAAATGCCTTGCCTGATTACAGCTCTTTCCGAGTTAAATGATCCGCGTTATATGACGCCGGGCGGAATCTTCGATGCTTACGACAAAGAAGTTACTGTATGGGGCAGACCTGATTTGAAAGATGTAGATGATTCAGATCTTGGATTGAAGGGTTCACCTACCAAGATCGCAAAGGCATCGGATAAAGTGAAGAAGGGTGCAGGAGAGAAAGTTACTCCTGATACACCGGAAGATGCAGTTGCTTATATCGTAGGTAAGATGAAAGAGAAACACATCATATAATGATAATTTTCAAAAATAAGGAAAGTGGTGAAAATAATGGGTTTAGAAGCATATAAAGGAGTTTATGTCTATGCACAGCAGGTGGATAACGAATTAAGCGGAATCGCTTTTGAGCTGCTCGGCAAGGCAAAAGACCTGGCAAAGGATTTAGGAACAGACGTAACCGCTGTATTGGTTGGATCCGGCATTAAAGGACTGGCAGATCAGTTGGCGGAGTATGGTGCAGATAAAGTAATCGTAGTGGATGATCCGGAGTTAAAGGAGTACAGAACAGAGCCGTATACACATGCATTGGCATCTGTAATTAACGAGTACAAACCGGAGATTATGCTGGTAGGCGCTACTGCAATCGGACGTGATTTAGGACCTCGCGTTTCCGCAAGGGTGAAGACTGGTCTTACCGCAGACTGTACAGTATTGGAGATTGGTGATTTCCCGTTGAATCCGGTTCCGGGTAAAGAAGACGAGCAGAAACATAATCAGCTTCTTATGACGCGTCCTGCATTTGGTGGTAACACAATTGCTACCATTGCATGTCCGGATAATCGTCCGCAGATGGCAACCGTTCGTCCTGGCGTTATGCAGAAAATTGATCCGATCAAAGGTGCGAAGGCAAATGTAGTAGAGTATAATCCTGGATTTACTCCGGATGATAAATATGTTGAGATCTTAAATATCGTCAAATCCGTAAAAGAAACAGAGAACATCATGGATGCTAAAATTCTTGTTTCTGGCGGACGTGGCGTAGGAAGTGCAGAGAACTTCCAGCTGTTAAAAGATCTGGCAGCAGTGCTTGGCGGAACGGTAAGCTGCTCTCGTGCAGTTGTAGAGAATGGCTGGTTGCCGCAGGATTTACAGGTAGGACAGACCGGAAAGACAGTTCGTCCGAATGTATATTTCGCAATCGGTATTTCTGGAGCAATTCAGCATGCAGCAGGTATGGAAGAGTCTGATGTTATCATTGCGATTAACAAAGATGAGGATGCTCCAATCTTTGACATTGCTGATTATGGCGTAGTTGGTGATTTGAATAAGATTGTTCCGGCATTGACTGCAGCTTTGAAAGCAGAAATAGCAGAATAAAGACAATAACAAGGCATAAAAAAGTACCTTTTCTCTGAAAATAGGGAAAAGGTACTTTTTGAGTGTGGGAAGAGAGGAATGACAGTGGAAACGAAAAAGAAATTCGATACCGTATATATGGTAGAAATGGCGCTTTTGATTGCTATTATTTTGATTATGGCGTTTACGCCGGTCGGATATATCCGAACACTGGGCTTGGAAATTACCCTGATTGTGGTTCCGGTGGCAGTTGGCGCAATCACTCTGGGACCTGCGGCAGGCGCTGTCCTGGGAGGGGTATTTGGCATCACCAGTTTCATACAGTGTTTCGGCATGAGCCCGTTTGGGGCAGTGCTCCTTGGCATCAATCCGGTATTTACGTTTATTGTCTGTGTATTTTCAAGGATATTGATGGGATGGTTGACAGGGCTGTTGTATCAGGCATTTCTCAGGTGTAATCCATTGAAAAAGGTGTCGGTGGTGCTGGCAAATCTCTGTTGCCCGCTGTTGAATACGCTGTTTTTTATGGGAATGTTAACGCTGTTTTTTTATCAGACGGAGTATGTGCAGGGAATTGCAGAAGGACTGGGCGCAGGAAATCCATTGGTTTTTATTCTGCTGTTTGTTGGCGTCAATGGACTGGTTGAGGCGGCGGCATGTTTTGTTGTGGGCAGCGCCATTTCACAGGCATTGAAAAAAGTGGTCAAACGCGGGTCGAAGGAACGGTAAATGGATAAGGAGTACAGATGAGAAAATGTAGAGGAATGTTATTCCTGTCTCTGGCAATCTGTGTTTTTTGTCTTTGTTCAGGTTGTAATGATCAAAATCTTCTATTATCAGAGCAGCAGAAGGCGGATTCTTCAGAAGAGGTATTATCTTCAGAGCAACAGAAGGCGAGCCCTGCAAAAGAGGCATTATCGTTGGAAGAGCACAAGGCAGGAGTTACGCAAGAGAAGATATTACCAGAAAAACAAATAGAGAATGATGAGGAGACTTTGTCCCGGGAATTGGAAATTGCAGATGCAATTGCAGAGATTTTGAATAAGGCGACAAAAGAACTGGCAGGCGGTTATCGGATTGACGATTCTTTTTTGTTGTGGCTGGCAGGGCGGTATGACAGGGAAAGCGTCTATGCGTTGCAACAGGTGGTACGACAGAATCAGGGACAGATGGAAGACTGGTATGAGATTACCGGAAAGTCTCTTCATGTTCTATGGGTAGAATACTGCCGTGATATTAAAATGCAGGAACATTATCTGGAAAAAGTATATGAAAAAGAGTGTTCTGGTAAAGACCGGGTCACGATGGATTTTACCGGAGATATAAACCTTGCGGAAGGATGGTCTACGACCAGATATCTGGACGGGACAAATGGCAATATCCAGGAGTGCTTTTCCTCTGCTTTATGGGAAGAAATGCAGTCGGTAGACATTTTGATGATTAATAATGAATTCACATACAGTGACCGCGGTGAGGCATTGGCGGGAAAGGCGTATACGTTCCGGGCAAAGCCGCGGCGTGTAGATGCAATTGCGGAAATCGGAACGGACGTGTTGTCTCTTGCCAATAACCATGTCTATGATTATGGGGAAGAGGCGTTGCTTGATACGCTTGATGTGATAGAAGAAGCGGGAATTCCTTATGTTGGAGCGGGTAAGAATCTGGAAGAGGCAAAGAAACCGGTATATTTTATTGCCAATGGAAGAAAGATCGCGATTGTGTCCGCTACTCAGATTGAGCGTTCCACGAACTATACGAAAGAGGCAACGGATGATTCCGCAGGCGTGTTGAAGACTTTGAATCCCGATAAATTTTTGTCTGTGATTCAGGAGGCGGATGCGTGCAGCGATTATGTGATTGCCTTTGTGCATTGGGGGACAGAAAATACGAATTATTATGAAGGGGATCAGGTAGATTTGAGCCGGAAATTCATTGATGCAGGCGCAGATGTCATTATCGGCGGGCACACGCATTGTCTGCAGGGTTTTGATTACTACAATGGAAAACCGATTATCTACAGCCTGGGAAATTACTGGTTTAACGACAGAAAGATTGATACCGGATTGTTCCAGGTAACAATACATACGGACAGCAACGAGATTGAGTGCCGGTTTCTGCCCTGCATACAGCGCGGATGCGTGACCTCTCTGGTAGAGGATGAAGGAGAGAAACAGAGGATTCTGGGGTTTATGCAGCGGATTTCGTCTTCCAATGTTTCCGTTGGAGAAGACGGGAGCGTTACGGAAACGCCATAGGAATGTTCTGTGGTAACAGTTCAGCCTGTTTGTTACATTGCAGCCATATTTCAAAGAACAAATTGAAAGCTGCTTGTGAAAATTCTTATGGGAATCCAACGTTTTCAAGGCTTTTTCACCTATACTGCCCGAAGAAAACTCGGATAAAATTTCTAGCGCCCCTAACTCCGAGGATGTACGGATGTAATTAATTCCGCCCAATTCAAACTCGGCTTTCCTTTCGGCGGTAAGGTATCATAGCAGAAACTGTTTTTCTGGGGTAGGAAGCCCTTCGTATGTTTTCCTTGTCAGCGGCATAAAACACCAAAGGTATGCCGAATGACCTGTTTGAAGGACTGCCGCATAAAATATGTGAGTTTTCTTGTACTGTGAAACGGCAGTCCTGAGTTTCATCGGCATACCTTGCTTTTGGGTGCTTGTTGCCGCTGCTAGGAAAACCAGAAGGGCTGTCCGTGAAGAAAAACAGTTTCCTGCCTATGATGTTTTAGCAACCGAAAGGAAACCCTCAAACAGCGAATCTGGGCGGAATACATTACGTCCATTCCTCGGAGGTAAGGGGCACACGAAATTCACCGAATGTTTTCTTTTCAGACTGCATAGGTGAAAAAGCCTTCAGAAATATTTTTGTTTCCCATAAGAATTTTCATGGCAGAATTGCAAGAATCTCATGAAACAGTGCCAAAATGTAACGAACAGGCTGAACAGTTACGATGTAAGCGCGTGAAATTCTTCATACATTGACATCTCAGGTCGTATTTATTATAATAAAAGGCAGGTGTATGCGTAAACGTCATAGTAGGAGGAAACGCAATGGAAAAGGAAATATCTCAGGCAGTCATCCGCAGGATGCCAAGATATTACAGATATCTGGGAGAGTTATTGGACGATGGCGTAGAACGAATTTCATCCAATGATCTGAGCACAAGAATGCGTGTAACAGCCTCGCAGATTCGACAGGACCTAAATAATTTTGGCGGATTCGGACAGCAGGGCTACGGATATAATGTGAAATACCTCTATGACGAGATTGGCAATATTCTGGGCATTAATCAGCGGCACAATATGATAGTCATCGGCGCGGGGAATCTTGGGCAGGCGCTTGCTAATTATGTCAACTTTGAAAAACGCGGTTTTGTAATTATCGGGCTGTTTGATGTAAATCCTGCATTAAAAGGTACTTTTGTCAGGGACATTGAAGTGCGCATGATGAATGAGCTGGAATTGTTTGTGAAAGAAAAACGGGTGGATATCGCCGCGCTTACCATGCCCAAAGAACATGCGAAACAGATTGCAGGTTTTCTGGTAGAACTGGGCATTGGCGCAATCTGGAATTTTGCGCACCTGGATCTGGAACTGCCGGAGCATGTGGTTGTAGAAAATGTACATCTCTCGGAGAGTTTGATGCAGTTATCATATAATATTGCAAATCAAAAAAAACAAACGGATAAGAAGTGATTATTATGGGAAAGAAAAAAAACACCATGCCTGGATTCGAACAGATGCTTCACGGCAAGAAAATACCGCTCTTGATTTTAGACCAGAAATGGCATCAGCTATTTTTAGATGGTGTGAAACCAAAGGAAGTGGAACGGCTGGAGCAGAAACTGAACAAGGCATTGGCGACGCAGGGCAAATACACGCAGGAACTGAAAGAAATGAAAGTTCTGAAGAAAAAACTGATGAAAAATATTGTCGTCAATATGGATGAAATCGGTGAAAGAGGACAGGAGACGGGCAGACTTCAGGAGGATCGCCGCCTGATTACGGAAATCAACGATAAGACAGAGCGAAATGAAGAGCTGCTTCAGGCACTTGAGGATGAGATGGAGGAAAATAATTTCCGCCTGATGGTAGAAACCATGGAATATTGTTACCGGATTATGAACAGCAACAAGGCGGAGCGCGAGCAGTTGATTATCAGGATTGCCCAGATGCGGACGGAGCTCAAGTCAAAAATTTACCGCCGGGAAGCGATTGAGGAGCAAAGCAGAGGGATTTATGCATACCTGCATGATATTTTTGGTCCGCGGGTATTGGAGACGTTTGATTTGAAATATGAAGACGAGTACACGTAAACAGTTCAGCGCGTCTGAACTGTTTTGCTGTTGCAGGAGGAAGAAAATGAGGATTTTAGTTGACAGTGGACAGATGAAACAATGTGACAGGAATACAATAGAATATTTTGGCGTGCCTTCTCTTGTGCTGATGGAGCGGGCTGCCTTAGGCGTTGTAGCGGAAATTGAAACCCATCTTCCCTGTACAGTACCGCAGATACTGGTGGTCTGTGGTTTTGGGAATAACGGTGGAGACGGACTTGCAATAGCGAGAATGCTCTGGCAAAAAGGATATGGGGTCACGGTTGTCATGCCGCCGGAGGCAGAACGTATTTCCGAAGAGACGAAGGTACAGAGAACTATTTTGCAAAAATATCAGATTCCTGTTTTGAACCGCATACCGGACGCGGAGTTTGACGTGGTCGTTGACGCGCTGTTTGGTATCGGGCTTACCAGGGAGCTTGCCGGAATTTATCTCGAATATGTCCTGGAAATGAATGAGATGCAGGGGCTGAAGGTCGCGGTCGATATTCCATCTGGAATCAACGCAGATACCGGAGCGGTGATGGGAGCGGGATTTTATGCCGATATAACCGTGACATTTGCATTCTCCAAAGTTGGGCTTATGTTGTTTCCAGGTGCGGAATATGCGGGGCGGGTAATTGTTAAGGAAATTGGCATTGACCGCTGCAGTTTCCTTGACGCAAAGCCGAATACGTTCAGCCCGGATGCAGAAGATCTGCGCAAAATTCCGTCCCGCAAAAAGCGTTCCAATAAGGGCAGTTATGGGAAGATTCTTACGATTGCCGGACAAAAGAATATGGCCGGGGCGGCATTCTTAAGCGCAAAAGCATCTTACCTGACCGGAGCAGGGCTTGTGAAAATCCTTACGTCAGAAGAAAATCGTGTTATTTTACAGCAGCTTTTACCGGAGGCGGTGTTAGAGACCTATACGGAGACGCTGCATAATATGAAGGAGCTGATGGAGCAAATGTCCGTTCTCGTGGCAGGTCCCGGTCTCGGCACCGGAGAGCAGGCAGGACAGATGATCCGGCAGATTCTTTCCGACGCAAAAGTTCCAATCATTCTGGATGCGGATGGGCTGAACCTTGTGGCAGAGCATCCCGAATGGCTGAAGAATGCATCGTGTCCCATAATTGTCACACCTCATCTGGGTGAGATGGCAAGACTGATACACGAAGACATTTCCGACATACAGAACTGTCTTCCAGACACAGCGCGAAAATTTGCAGCAAAATACGGAGTAATCTGCGTGTTGAAGGATGCAAGGACGGTTACCGCGTTGCCCGATGGCAGGATGTGGATAAACACCAGTGGAAACAATGGTATGGCAACGGCCGGTTCGGGAGATGTGCTAACAGGAGTCCTCGCCGGACTGATTGCACAGGGCATGGAGCCGGAATATGCAGCTTTTATGGGCGTATATCTCCATGGACTTGCCGGGGATGTGCAGGTAAAAGAACGGGGAAATTACGGGCTGATGGCGCAGGATATTCTGGAAGGCATTGTGTGCATATTGGCGGACTTATGTAAGAACAGAATTGCGTGTGGAAAGGATGTCGTGAGATGAAAACATACAGCAGGGTCTATGCACAGGTAGATTTGGACGCGATACGATACAACATGGAACAGATGCGAAGAATCATTCATCCGGATACGAAAATCATGGGCGTCATCAAAGCGGACGGCTATGGACACGGTGCAATCCCTATTGGCTGTGAACTGGAAAAGCTTGATCATGTCTGGGGTTATGCCACGGCAACAGTGGAAGAGGCGTTGATTCTTCACAGGAACGGGTTAAACAAGCCCATTCTCACGCTGGGAGCAAGTTTCCCTGAACAATATCCGGCGCTGGCAGATGAGGGAATCCGTGCAACCGTATTTTCACTGCGTCAGGCACAGGAAATGGCATCCTTTGCACAAAAGACAGAAAAAGAGATTATCATTCACATCAAAATTGATACCGGACTGAGCCGTCTGGGTTTTCAGGTGACGGAGACTGCGGCAGATGAAATAGCACAAATTTATCATATGCCGCATATGGTAATGGAGGGACTTTTTACGCATTTTGCCAAATCTGACGCCAGAGATAAAACCATGGCCAATGAACAGATGGAGAAATTTCGAAAGATGCAGGAAATGTTGAAAGAGCGCGGCGTTATCATTCCCATATCCCATTGTTCTAACAGCGCGGCAATTATAGATATGCCCAAGGCGAATATGAACGTGGTGCGCGCAGGAATCAGCCTGTATGGTCTATGGCCTTCGGATGAGGTTAGAAAAGAAAATATAGATTTGAAACCGGCATTATCCCTAAAAAGCCGGATTGTTTTTCTGAAAGAACTGGAGAAAGGACGCTCTATCAGTTATGGGGCAACGTATCAGACGACGGAATTGCAGCGAATTGCAACCATTCCCGTCGGTTATGGGGACGGCTATCCGAGAAGTCTGTCCGGCAAGGGATACGTATTGATTCACGGAAAGCGTGCGCCCGTCTGCGGCAGAATCTGCATGGATCAGTTTATGGTGGACGTCACCCGTATTCCGGAGGCAGTAGAGGGAGACGAGGTGATTCTGATAGGTTCCGACGGTCAGGAGAGAATTACCATGGAGGAGATAGGCGACCTCTCAGGCAGATTTAATTACGAGTTCGCCTGCGATTTGGGTAAACGTATTCCGCGCGTCTATGTGAAGAACGGAATTGTCACGGAGACGAAAGACTATTTTGGAGAGTAACTCTGAATACACACGAAAAAATTGGGAATAATAGGAAACAACCTATAAAAGTTTTGGAGTGTGAGAAAATTGGTAATTCATAGAGGAGATATTTATTATGCAGATTTGCGTCCAGTCGTAGGTTCAGAACAGGGCGGCGTCCGTCCGGTACTGATTATACAAAATGATATCGGCAACCGGCACAGCCCGACTGTAATCTGTGCAGCCATTACATCGAAGATGAATAAAGCAAAGCTTCCTACCCATGTAGAATTAGAAGCTGGAAAATATGATCTGGTCAAAGATTCCGTTGTTCTGTTGGAGCAGCTTCGGACCATCGACAAACAGCGGCTGCGGGATAAAATCTGTCGTCTGGACAGCGAAATATTGAAAAAAGTAGACAGAGCGCTTGAAATCAGTCTTGAATTGTATACATAAATCTTGACTAATATACGGCAAAATGGTATATTTCAAGTGTTTGCTGAAATAAGCACAAGAGTACAAAGAGAAAAAGGAGTAAGGAGAATGGATGATGGCGCAAGTCCCGCCATAGGATTAGTGGCATTTTTGGTGTTGACGATTGTAAACGGGCTGTTGTATGGTTTTCTCACAGCCCTGGAGGAGACCGGAGAAAGCCAGATACAAAAGAGAGCGGAAGACGGTAACAAATATGCTGCCTGGCTGCTTGAGGTAAAGGATCATCCCTATAAGGTCCGGCATGCGATACAGATTATGACGGCATTTACAAGCGGTATCTTTGGAATTTATCTGATACGGCTGATGGGAAATGCTCTGATAGCGACTTTCCTGAAAGAGCAGGATGCTGTTTATCTGCAGTTTGCCTGTTATGTGATTGCCGCGGTTTTGGGAATTTTCCTGTTTGCAGTTCTTGGAATCATTGCCCCGCAGAAGGTTGCCGCAAGGAAATCCGAAAACTGGCTGTTTGCCCTGGCGGGCATCATACGCGCGCTTGTTTTGCTCATCAAGCCCTATACGTTTCTGGCGGAATCGGTGTCCAATCTTGCTGTGCGTATCGTGGGGGTAGATCCCCATGCCAGTTTTGATGATGTGACGGAGGAAGAGATTATCTCAATGGTGAACGAGGGGCATGAGCAGGGCGTCTTGCAGGCGAGCGAAGCGGAGATGATTCACAATATTTTTGAATTTGACGACAAGGAAGCCAAGGATATCATGACGCACCGCAAAAACGTTGCCGCGCTGGATGGACAGATGCAGCTTTCCGAGGTTCTGGAATTTGTGCTGAATGGGAATAATTCGCGTTTTCCGGTGTATCACGAAGATATTGACAACATCATAGGTATTATACATATGAAAGACGTGATGATTGAAAGCCGCAAAGAACAGTATCTGAACTGGAGAGTGCAGGATATTCCGGGGCTGGTACGGGAGGCGGTGTTCATTCCTGAGACGCAGAACATCAATGACCTGTTTAAAATGATGCAGTCTACAAAAAACCATATGGTGATTGTGGTGGACGAGTACGGTCAGACAGCCGGAATTGTAGCCATGGAAGATATTCTGGAGGAAATCGTGGGAAATATCTTTGATGAATATGACAAGGAAGAGACCGCTATCGTTCATCAGGAAGACGGCAGCTATCTCATGAGCGGCATGGCGTCTTTTGACGAGGTGTGCGGACTGTTACAGATTTCCATGGAGGAGCAGGAGTTTGAGACGCTGAATGGATTTTTGATTTCCCTGATCGGTAAAATTCCAGCCGATCATGAGAGATTTCGTTTGCGATATCAGGGATGGGACTTTGAGGTTTCCGCTGTCCGGGATAAAATGATTCACACGGTGAAAGTCATAAAAGTTCCGGAGGAAACGGGCGAAGAAATCGCCAGAGAAGATTATAAGAAATAATAGAAAAACATAGGAAAAATAATCAAAACAAAAGCAGAAAAGAGGAGAAGTTATGTCAGGACATTCTAAATTTGCAAATATTAAACATAAAAAAGAAAAAAACGATGCGGCAAAAGGAAAAATCTTTACGATAATTGGAAGAGAAATTGCAGTTGCCGTTAAAGAGGGCGGGCCGGATCCTGCGAATAACAGCCGGCTGCGTGATGTGATCGCAAAAGCGAAGGCCAACAATATGCCGAATGATACGATCGACCGCGGGATCAAGAAAGCTGCCGGAGATGCGAATTCCGTCAATTACGAGTTTGCCTCTTATGAAGGCTATGGACCCAATGGAACGGCAATCATAGTAGACGCGCTCACAGATAATAAAAACAGAACCGCAGCCAATGTGCGCAGCGCATTCACCAAAGGATATGGCAATGTCGGAACGCCAGGCTGTGTCTCCTATATGTTTGACAAAAAAGGTCAGATTGTGATTGACAAAGAAGAATGTGAAATGGACGCAGACGATTTGATGATGATAGCGCTGGACGCCGGGGCGGAGGATTTCTCAGAGGAAGATGACAGTTTTGAAGTGATAACGGATCCGGACGATTTCAGTACCGTCCGTGAGAAATTAGAGGCAGAAGGCATTGCCATGGCATCCGCGGAAGTAACCATGATACCACAGACATGGGTGGAACTTACAGATGAGACGGCAATTAAAAATCTTCAGAAAACACTGGATCTTCTGGACGAAGATGACGACGTTCAGGCAGTTTACCATAACTGGGCGGAATAACAGTTCAGCCAACCGAAAGAATCGGGGAAAATCGTGCTAGCACGAATTTTTCACGGTTCTTTTTGGTTGAGCTGAACTGTTATTCCCGATTCAATAAAAAAGGTGTGCGTTTAACTGTAATGTTTTGTACAAAATCCATATTTTTTGTTGATTTCCTCTTGTGTTTTAGTTTATAATTGTTTTGATATGTGGAATTTTCACAACAAGATAAGGAAAAGCATGGGAGGGATTTTTTATGCGAATGAAAGGAAAGAAGTTGTTAAGCCTCGCTCTGGCAGCGGTCATGGTAACGTCTTTCCCGACGGTTGGATCGTCCGTACACGCGGCTGTTACGCCGGACTACACGGTGACCGTCAGGGGAAGTGATGTAGATACGGCTGCCGAGAATATCAATGGACTGACCTACAAAGGTTTTGGATTGTTGAACGGCAACAGTACCAGCAATCTTCTTCTGGATTACAAGTACGAACATCCGGAAAAATATAATCAGATGATGCAGTACCTGTTTGGCGGTGAATATCCGCTGTTCACCCATATCAAGATGGAAATGGGCAATGACGGCAATAATTCTACCGGCGCTGATGCGTGTACCATGCGTTATGAGAACGAGGATGCGGATGCATCTCGCTCTCCGGGATTTGTGATGGCAGCGGACGCCAAAAAAATCAACCCCAACGTCAAGATCAGCATCCTGCGCTGGGAGCTGCCCAAATGGGTAGCGGCAAAGAATTCAAACAGTGCAAAACTGTCAGCAGGAGACGGCTATGAGGCGGTTTATAAATGGTACAGAGAGACTATATTTGACGCCTATGAGAAATACGGGTATATGGTGGATTTTGTTGACCCGGATAAGAATGAGACCTCCGCGCCGGATACCGAATTTATCAAGTGGTTTTCCGAGCGTGTAAAAACTGAAAAGAATTTTCCGTCATATATTGATGCGGGGGCGCAGGAAGCCTATCACAATATCCGCATTATCGCATCCGACGAGAACAAATCACTGGAAATCGTACCGAAGATGCGTGAGGATCAGGCATTGTATGACGCTGTGGACATTATCGGGTTCCATTACCGCACCAATGCCACCGATGATTATGTGAAGATGGCGGATGTAGATGACAAGGAAGTCTGGTACAGTGAGGGCTGCGCAACCTTTGGCTATTCAGAGCTGCAGGAGAACAAGACGTCTTCTTATTCCGGAGGAGGTTATAATAATGACCCTGCATATGGCGCAGGTACGATTGGCGGATTCCAGAGTCCTCTGGCGTTAATGGACAGCTTTATCACATCATTTGTATCTTCCCGCCGCACGCATTATATGTTCCAGCCGGCAATTGGCTCCTTCTATGAGGGCATCCAGTATGGACATAAGGAATTATTGAGTGCAAGGGATCCGTGGAGCGGCTACATCCACTATGATCCGGCGCTCTATATGCTGGAACATTATGCGAAATTTGCCAAAATGGGCTGGGAAGACAGTGAACCGGATACGAATGATATCTGGCGTGTCATTACGAATGCGACAGGGGCAGCTTTTGCAGGAAGCGATAAAGAACATATGACTGCGGGAATTGACGGAAAAGCAGGTTATATGACGCTTGCATCGCCCGATAAAAAGAACTTCTCCGTGGTAATTGTAAACAATACCCGCAATGCCAGGACATTTAAGATTGCGGATGAGGATATGGATTTGTCCACAGATACGCTCAACCTGTGGGTGACAGAGACGGACAGCTATCTCAAGAACGGCGGAACTGTTACGAAGGAATCGGATGGCTGGTATGTGACAGCGCCGGCATACAGTATTTCCACAGCAACGACGCTCGACACGGAGCCGGAGCGCGCACCGGCAGACGAAATTCACAACGAAGACCGTGCGGTTCTGGATACGGATAAGAGCGGTAAGACAAACGGTGTGACAAATGACAAAGTATTATATGCCGACAATTTTGAATATCGGGAAGAACCGGCAAATTACCTCAGGGATCGTGGCAATGAGCCACGTTATATGTTGGATGCGCATGGCGCATGGGTCGTAGAAAACGGCAGGTTGAAGCAGGAACTGGCAAGCAGCGTGGCACAGTGGAATGGCGGAGACCCTTCTACCATTGTAGGAGATTTCCGCTGGATGGACTATATGGCCTCAGTCGATGTTGAAATCCCAGGTGGCAGCAGCAATACATGGGCGCGTCTGGGCGTCCGTTCCCAGACAGGAATGAACTGGGATAACAGCGGATATACCCTGGAAATAAACGGAAGCGGAACATGGAAACTGTACCGCATTGGAACTGTCGTAAAAGAAGGCGCTGTCCGCGCAAATACCGAAGGAAAATATAATATCAGAATTGCAGCGCTTGGAGATACCATAAGAGTTATCATAGACAATACAACGGTTGCAACTTATAAAGACAATATTCCCATGCTTGCGGGGCGTGTGAAACTGAGCGCTACCTGGAATCAGTTATACTTTGACAATCTGCTCGTGGAGCGCCTGGACGGCGGAATCCCTTATGCACTCAGCATGGTAGACGGACAGGATGATTCTGTCAGTTATGAAGGAGCCTGGACGATTGCCAATCCGGGCGGTGGAAGCGCAGACGACTGGTACCGTACCATGTCCGTATCGAAAGCGGCAAATGCATCGTTTCGTTTTCCGATCCAGGGAAGCGGATTTGCAATTCTTGGAACGAACGACGGATCTGCAAAACTGGACGTCTATGTAGACGGACATCTGGAAGAAACGGACGCTGCGACGCTGGCATCGCCTGCCCGCGGGGAGACATATATTCTTTCGGATCTTCCATATGGCGAACATGAGATTGAAGTGGTCGTAAAATCAGGAACATTGAAGGTAGATGCATTGTACGCGCTTGCAGAGCGTCTGGCGGCAAACGACAATGTGTTCGTCTCCGTTAAGACGCAGATAGATCCTATAGGGATTCTTCTTACCGACAATCTGAGCAAAATAATTGAAGATTTGCCCGAAGAAGTAGAAGTAGAGACAGCGAGCGGAACCATTGTCAAAAAACCGGTGGTCTGGAATACCAATGCAGCGCAGTTTGACGGGACAGAATTTAAAGCGTCAAATATCACCGGAACGGTATGGGGAGGTACGACTGTCTGGGGTATGCCGCTTACGGTAACGGTTCCTGTTGAGAAGGTGATTCCTTCCGGTACGATGTATTTTATTGACAGCGTGGAGGCGGATCCTTCCAAACTGACATCAACCGAGCCTTATGATGCGGTAAAAGCACAGCTTGGAGATGCTCTCCTGAACCAGGTGTATGACCAGAAAAAGACGGATGACAATTCCTGGGGACTTGTCACAGAGGCCGCGACCAAAAGTTATACGGATACCACGGATATGATGGCGACCGGAATTTATGGCAAGAATAATAAAGAAGGTGAGACGTTGTCTTACGCATTTACGCTCCCGGCTGGAAATTATAAGCTCATTTCCGGACATCGGGAATGGTGGGGAAATGTGCGTACGATGACGGCAGAAATTGCTTTCGGAAACAAGTCGCAGGATGCCGGAACCATCAGTCTGGGCGGAAATGCAGACTATGTCAATACATCAACCTTTACATTGAACAGAGAACAGCCTGTCACCTATACTCTGACGTCCCAGAATGCACAGGCGCCGCTCATAAGCTGGCTTGCAGTTATCAAAGTTTCCGATGCAGCGCATCAGCATACTTATATTTATATTACAGATAATGGAGACGGTACGCACACCAAGATGTGCAGAGAAGGCGACAGTACAGTGAAGGAAAATCATGTCCTGAGTTATAAGGACAATGGCACTACGCATACCGGCGTCTGTATCTGCAAATACAGTGAGACGGAAACACATGCCTATGTAAAAAACGTCTGTGTAAAATGTAAGTCAAAGAAAGAAGTTTTAACGGTAAAGGCGCCATCACAGACGGCAATGTACGAACCTTCGAATGTCAGCGCGGGTATAAAGTTAAGCTGGCGCAGGGCTGCCAATGCGACCGGTTATTATGTATACCGTAAAACCGGAAACGGCAGGTTCCAGAAGGTGAAAACCATTCGTAACGCGTCAACGGTTTCCTGGACAGATACGAAAGTAAAGTCGAAAAACGGTACGACATATCAGTATCAGGTTGCAGCATATAGCGGATCGGTAAGCAGTAAAGTATCTGCATCAAAGACGATTACGCGTCTTACGGCAAACAAACTGAAAAGCGTCAAGAACCTAAAGGGTAAGAAATTACAGGTGAAGTGGGCGAAAAATGCGAAATCTTCCGGATATGAAATTCAGTATTCCACCAGCAAAAACTTTAAGGGAGCAAAGACGCTTAGAATATCCAGCGGTAAGAAAACATCCACAAAGATTTCCAGCGGATTGAAGAAAAATAAGACGTACTATGTCCGCATCCGGTGTTATAAGAAATCTGGTAAAATATCTTCCGTTTCCTGCTGGAGCGGCAAGAAGACAGTTCGAATTAAGAAATAATGGTCGGGAGGCTGCCATAAGGCGGCCTCCTTTGGCAGCTTTAAATTAAGATAACGAGAAAGGAGTAGCATGAGATGAAAAATAACAACAGAAAATGGTATGGTATGGCGGGATTTCTTGTAATCCTGCTGGTACTGGCATTTCACTGCACGCCGGTTCAGGCGGCAAAACTTCCATCATTAAAAGTAAAAGGAACGCATCTGGTCAATTCCAAAGGAAAAACCGTACAGTTAAAAGGGGTCAGCACCCATGGGCTTTCCTGGTATCCGGAGTACGTAAATCAAAAAGCATTTACGCAAATGAAGAAAAAATGGAAAATCAATACGGTAAGACTTGCCGTCTATACTGCGGAATACAACGGGTATTGTACCGGAGATAAGGCAAACCGCAAAGCATTGGAGAAGAAAATTGACGATGGAGTGAAATACGCAGATAAGGCGGGGCTATATATTATCATTGACTGGCACATTTTAAGCGATGGAAATCCGAGAACCTACGAGAAACAGTCACTGGCATTTTTTAAAAAGATAGCCGCCAAATATAAGAACCATACGAACGTCATCTACGAAATCTGCAATGAGCCAAATGGAGGAACTTCCTGGAGTACCATAAAAACTTATGCCAAAAAAGTTGTAAAGGCTATCCGTTCCAGAGATAAGAAAGCGGTCATTCTGATTGGAACGCCAACCTGGAGCCAGGATGTGGATATCGCAGCAGAAAGTCCCATCAAAGGCTATAAAAACCTTATGTACACACTGCATTTTTATGCAGGAACCCACGGACAGTATCTGCGGGATAAGGCACAGGCTGCACTGGACAAAGGTCTTCCCCTGTTTGTGTCGGAATTTGGCATTTCAGAAGCCTCCGGAAACGGAAACCTGAATAAATCAGAAGGCGCAAGGTGGATGAAATTTCTAAAGAAGAATAAAATCGGCTATATCGGATGGAATTTATCAAACAAAGACGAAAGTTCCGCCCTGATTCGGCACTCCAGCCGCAAGACTTCTGGCTGGAGTAATAGAAATCTTACGCCCTGGGGAAAATGGCTGTTGAAACAGTTCAAATTTTCCTAGCCTTATAGACACAGTTGTGCTAAAATTAGGAAAAGAGAGCAGGAATGTCCGAAACAGTCCTGCAATATAATACATCAGGAGGAGACAAGATGAGTAAGTATCAAATAGAGACAAGATGCGTGCAGTCCGGCTGGCATCCGAAAAAGGGCGAGCCCCGCGTACTGCCGATTTACCAGAGTACAACTTTTAAATATGACACAAGCGATCAGATGGGCAGGCTTTTTGATCTGGAAGACAGCGGCTATTTCTATACAAGACTGCAAAATCCTACGAACGATGCCGTTGCAGAGAAAATCTGCGAACTGGAAGGCGGCGTGGCGGCCATGCTGACGTCTTCAGGACAGGCAGCAAACTATTATGCCGTCTTTAATATCTGTGAGGCGGGAGACCATATGGTTTGTTCCTCAGCCGTGTATGGAGGAACCTTCAACCTGTTCAGCGCGACAGTCAAAAAACAGGGCATCGAATGTACCTTTATCGACCCGGACGCCTCTGCAGAAGAGATTGCGGCAGCTTTCCGCCCGAATACCAAAGTGCTGTTTGCGGAGACAATCGCCAATCCTGCGCTTGTGGTTCTTGATATTGAAAAATTTGCATCTGTGGCACACGAACATGGCGTGCCGCTGATCATAGACAATACCTTTCCAACGCCGATTAACTGTCGTCCGATTGAATGGGGTGCGGACATTGTGACGCATTCCACAACGAAATACATGGACGGTCATGCAACAAGCGTGGGCGGATGTATTGTGGACAGCGGTAATTTTGATTGGGACAAATATGCAGAGAAATATCCGGGATTGACACAGCCGGATCCTACGTATCATGGCATCGTATATACACAGAAATTTGGCAAGGGAGCTTACATTACCAAGGCGACAGCCCAGATTATGCGCGATCTTGGATCGATTCAGTCTCCCCAGAACGCATTTCTCCTGAATGTCGGATTGGAGACCTTGCATTTACGGGTGGCGCGTCACTGTGAAAACGCATCAAAAGTGGCAGAATTCCTGAACAGTCACGACAAGGTTGCCTGGGTCAATTATGCGGGTCTGTCTGAAAATAAATATCATGCGCTGGCAGAAAAATATATGCCGAACGGTACCTGCGGCGTTATTTCTTTTGGCTTAAAAGGCGGCAGGGATGTTTCCGTAGGATTCATGGATAAGTTACAGATGATTGCCATCGTTACCCATGTGGCAGACGCCAGAACCTGCGTACTTCATCCGGCAAGCCATACGCATCGTCAGATGACGGATGAACAGCTTGTGGAAGCAGGCGTTGCACCGGATTTGATTCGGTTATCTGTGGGAATTGAAAATGCCGAAGACATTATCGGAGATTTGGCACAGGCATTGGAACATATATAATATCTATAAAATTTACGTTATGGAGGATTGGATATGAGAAAAATTCTGTTTGCAGCATCTGAATGTGTACCTTTTATTAAAACCGGAGGATTGGCTGATGTGTGCGGCGCGTTGCCCAAAGAGTTTGACAAAAATGACTGGGATATCCGCGTGGTGATCCCCAATTACAGCTGTATCCCCGAACACTGGAGAAATCAGTTTGAGTATGTGACCCACTTTTACATGAGCTGTGGAAATTACATCCAGAACAAATATGTGGGAATTTTGCAGTATAAGATGGACGGCATCACGTATTACTTTATTGATAATCAGGAGTATTTTGACTGTTTCCTGCCCTATGGGGATATCCGGTTTGATATGGAGAAGTTTATATTTTTTGACAAGGCTGTACTGTCGATGCTCCCTTTAATCAATTTTCAGCCGCAGATTATCCATTGTCATGACTGGGAAACCGGTTTCATTCCGGTATATTTAAAGACAGAGTTCCAGGGAGATATGTTTTTCTGGGGCATGAAATCCATCATAACGATTCACAACCTCAAATTCCAGGGAATCTGGGATGTCAAGACGGTCAAAGGCCTGACCGGATTCCCGGCAAGTATGTTTGTGCCGGACAAACTGGAATTTAAGAAAGACGCCAATATGTTAAAAGGCGGTCTTGTATTTGCCGACTATATCACCACGGTAAGCGACACGTACGCACAGGAAATCCAAACCGATTACTACGGCGAGGGACTGAACGGTCTGCTGGCGGCAAGACATATGGATATGCAGGGAATTGTCAATGGCATTGATTACCAGGCATATGACCCGGCAACCGATGAGAAATTATATGTAAATTATGATGCCTCAAATCACCGCAAGAAGAAATTCATGAACAAAGAGAAACTTCAGGATGAGCTGGGACTTGCAGTCGATAAGAAACGCTATATGATTGGACTGATTTCACGTCTGACCGACCAGAAGGGTCTTGATCTCATCAACTATGTGATTGAGCGGATTGTGGATGACTATACGCAGCTTGTGGTAATCGGAACCGGGGATTCACAGTATGAAAATATGTTCCGTCATTTTGCATGGAAATACCCGGATAAGATTTCTGCAAATATCTGCTATTCGGATGATTTGGCGCACAAACTTTACGGTGCAGCGGATGCATTTTTGATGCCGTCCAGATTTGAGCCGTGCGGACTGACACAGATGATTTCTTTCCGCTATGGCACGATTCCGATTGTACGCGAAACCGGAGGTCTGAAAGACACAGTACAGCCGTATAATGAGTATGATAATGTCGGAGACGGTTTCTCCTTTACCAACTATAACGGTGAGGAAATGCTCAACATCATCAACTATTCCAAGCATATTTACTTCGATAAGAAACGTCAGTGGAACCAGATGGTTGACCGCGCCATGGCCAATGACTATTCCTGGAATGCATCGAAATTCCGCTACGAAGGATTGTACAAATACCTGATGGGAGAAGTATAATCCCAATGCTACAATATAAAATATTTACTTTTGCATAAAAACGAAAGAAGTTCTCCATACTAAAATAAACCTGTGCATGTCCAGTTACAGTAAAAGCAGAGGATTATGGTAGAAATGGAGGACTTTTTTCATATGGGAGACAACCTGAAACAGCAGGAAAAAGATAAGAACGAAAATGAGCAGATCAAAGACATGGGGCAGTTGACCCTGGAGCAGGAGGAGGGACATAAAATCCATCTCATGTCCATTATCGGAGAGGTGGAGGGACATGAGACGCTCTCGCCAAATGCCAAGACAACGAAGTATGAGCATGTTTTGCCCAAATTAGCGGCAATTGAGGATGACAAAAATGTAGACGGCGTCATGCTTCTCCTAAACACCGTGGGCGGGGATGTGGAATCCGGACTTGCAATTGCGGAAATGATTTCATCTCTAAGCAAACCGACCGTATCCCTGGTATTGGGCGGCAGCCATTCCATTGGTGTTCCGCTGGCGGTATCTACGGACTATTCGTATATTGTTCCGACCGGAACCATGGTCATCCACCCGGTGCGGCTCAACGGTCTCGTTATCGGCGCACCGCAGACTTATGATTATTTTCAGCAGATGCAGGACAGAATCACAGGTTTTGTGGCCGCTCATTGTTTTGCATCGCAGGCAAGGCTGGAAAAAATGATGATGAATACCAGTATGCTGACAAAGGATTTGGGAACTATCCTTGTGGGACGACAAGCTGTGGAGGAAGGAATTATCAACGAAGTGGGCGGCATTGACGAAGCGATGAAGAAACTTCATCAAATGATTGACGAAGATAAGCAAAATAACGAAATCTGAAAACATGGGAAAAGTTGTAATGACATTTTCTGCTAAATGTGGTACTATAATAATTATGCTAAGTGATATATAATACAGTGCCAGAGGATAGGATATTCAGGACAGGAAGGGTTTAGGAGGAAATGTTATGGCAGCGAAGCCTGATAATACAAAGAAGAAAAAAGAAACAAAAAATACGCAAAATGGCAGGGAAACATCCTTTCGCAGCGAGGTGATTTTACTGCTGATTCTCGCCGTATGCATCATCTGGCTCATCAGCCATTTTGGCATTGGCGGTTTTGTGGGAGAGAAGATAAGCGCGCTTAGTTTTGGACTGTTTGGAATGATGTCTTATCTTGTCCCCATCTGTTTTTTTGTGGGAGCGGCGTTCTTAATTTCAAACCGCGACAATGGCATTGCCGTTGTCAAACTGGTAGCGGGAATTTTATTCGTGTTTTTCCTGTGCCTGTTTGTGGAACTTGTGGTTGGAGATGGAAACCATTATTCTGTCAAGGATTCCTTTCAATATGCGGTAGAACATAAAAACGGCGGCGGTGCAACAGGCGGTCTGCTTGCAAGCCTGTTGTGCCCGGCAATTGGAAAAGCGGGCGCATATGTGGCAGATATCGTTATATTAATCATTTCACTGGTGCTTTTGACAGAACGTTCTTTTCTGGGCGGGGTCAAAAAGGGTAGCCGCAAAGTATATAAGACAGCAAAAGAAGACGCTGTACGGCGCAAAGGCGTGCGTGAAACCCGCAGAAAGGAACAGGCGTCCAGGAAACTTGAGCGTGAACAGGAACTGGAAAAACGCCGCATGGATCGAAAAGTGGAGGGGGTTGCCCTGGACACGAAAATCTATCCGGCTTCTAAGAAACGCTCTGACAATATCAGTGAATTAAAATTACCTGTGGAAGAAGAATCCACACAAAAGAAAAACGGCAAAACCGATCTTCTCCTTAAGGAGGGAGAGCGTCGGCAGAATGTTTTTGCGGAACCGATTGTCGTAGAAAAATTACATAGAAAGCCAAAGGGCAGCCGCGGTTCTGTGGAGGAAACGCCAGAGGAAATGCCTCCTGTGCAGAGTGTGCAGGAGATTCCTATTACGATGGCAGAGGAACCGGAACCATCTGTATTTATGCCGGAGGAACCGGAACCATCCGTATTCATGCCGGACGAGCCAAGGCAGACCCCGGACAAGGCAGAGGAATTATCTGCGGCAAAGGATACGGCAGGAAATGCGGATAGTGACAAAGAGCTATCAATACCGGAACAGATGAATGTCATAGACGGAGCAGATTATGTATTTCCACCGGTTTCCCTGTTGCAACCAGGCGATAACAAACAGGGAGATAACAAGCAGCATCTACAGGAGACAGCCATACAGCTTCAGCAGATTCTGAAAAATTTCGGGGTCAATGTGACCATCACGAATGTGAGCTGTGGACCCAGCGTGACCCGCTACGAACTCCAGCCGGAAATGGGCGTGAAGGTCAGCAAGATTGTAAACCTTGCCGATGATATCAAACTCAATCTGGCAGCGGCGGATATCCGTATTGAGGCCCCGATTCCAGGCAAAGCGGCAGTTGGAATTGAGGTACCAAACAAGAAAAATGTTATGGTACGGTTCCGGGAACTGATAGAATCAGCGGATTTTAAAGAACATAAATCCAATATCTGTTTTACAGCAGGTAAGGATATCGGCGGACAGGTGGTTGTGGCAGACATTGCGAAGATGCCGCATCTGTTGATTGCCGGTGCAACCGGATCCGGTAAATCCGTCTGTATCAATACTATTATCATGAGCATTTTGTACAAAGCGAATCCGGAAGACGTCAAGCTCATCCTGATAGATCCGAAAGTTGTGGAGCTTAGTGTTTATAACGGAATCCCCCATCTGTTCATTCCGGTTGTCACAGATCCCAAAAAGGCCGCAGGCGCATTACACTGGGCAGTTGCGGAAATGACCGACCGTTATCAGAAATTTGCAGAGTATCAGGTGCGTGACCTGAAAGGATATAATCAGAAAGTTGCGGCAGTCGCAGATGTGGAAGATGAGACGAAACCTCAGAAACTGCCGCAGATTGTCATTGTCGTGGACGAGCTTGCAGACCTTATGATGGTAGCTCCGGGAGATGTGGAAGACGCAATCTGCCGTCTGGCACAGCTTGCAAGAGCAGCCGGAATCCACCTGATTATCGCCACGCAGCGTCCGTCTGTGGATGTCATCACTGGACTGATTAAGGCGAACATGCCCTCAAGAATTGCTTTTTCCGTATCATCGGGTACGGATTCCAGAACGATTCTTGATATGGTTGGGGCGGAAAAATTGCTTGGAAACGGCGATATGCTCTTTTATCCGCAGGGTTATCAGAAACCGCTGCGGGTGCAGGGACCGTTTGTGTCCGATACGGAAGTGGAAGACGTTGTAGATTTCTTAAAGAAACAGAGCACAGTCGTATACAATACCGAAATTGAAGAAAAAATGAATACGGTTTCCATTTCCGGCGGTGTGGCGGGAGCGGCAGCCGGAGGCGGCAGCGAACGGGACGCCTATTTTGTCGAGGCCGGGAAATTTGTAATAGAGAAAGAAAAGGGTTCCATTGGTATGCTGCAGCGCATGTTTAAGATTGGATTCAATCGCGCGGCAAGAATCATGGACCAGTTGGAAGAGGCAGGGGTTGTCGGTCCTGAGGAAGGAACAAAACCGCGGAAGATTCTGATGTCCATCGCAGAGTTTGAGGAATATGTGGACGAGTATGTGTAAATTATGGTAAAATATGTCCTAAGGAGGGACCCAACGAAGTTGGAGAGATTAAAGTATATGTCCTAAGGAGGGAGAACAACATATGAAAACAGATATCCAGATTGCACAGGAAACGGAAATGATTCCAATTCGTGACGTTGCGTCGCAATTGGGAATCACGGAAGATGATTTAGAATTATATGGCAAATATAAAGCAAAACTTTCGGATGAATTGATGGAGAAAGTCAAAGATAACAAAGACGGGAAACTGATCCTGGTAACGGCGATCAATCCCACTCCGGCGGGAGAAGGAAAGACAACCACCAGCGTAGGGCTGGGAGAAGCATTTGGCAAAATGGGCAAAAAAGCAGTGCTTGCCCTGCGCGAGCCATCTTTGGGGCCTTGTTTTGGCATCAAGGGCGGCGCCGCAGGCGGCGGTTATGCGCAGGTGGTTCCAATGGAAGACCTGAACCTGCATTTTACCGGGGATTTCCATGCAATTACTTCCGCAAATAATCTGCTTGCTGCATTACTGGATAATCATATTCAGCAGGGAAATGAACTTCAGATTGACCCGAGACAGGTGGTATGGAAACGCTGTCTGGATATGAATGACCGTGTGCTGCGCAACATTGTCGTGGGGCTTGGCAGTAAGATGGACGGTATGGTGCGCGAAGACCATTTTGTGATTACGGTTGCCTCTGAGATTATGGCGGTTCTCTGCCTTGCAGATGATATGGCAGATTTAAAGAAACGTTTGGGCAGAATGATTGTAGGCTACAATTTTGACGGGAAACCGGTGACTGCCGATGATTTGAAAGCGACTGGCGCAATGGCGGCGCTTCTGAAAGACGCGTTAAAACCCAATCTCATCCAGACGCTGGAACATACGCCGGCAATTGTGCATGGCGGTCCGTTTGCAAATATTGCTCACGGTTGTAACAGTGTCCGCGCAACGAAGACCGCGCTCAAACTCGCCGATTACGTGGTTACGGAGGCCGGATTTGGCGCAGACCTGGGCGCAGAGAAGTTTCTTGACATCAAGTGCCGCATGGCTGGTCTCAAACCGGATGCCATTGTGCTGGTTGCGACCGTGCGCGCACTGAAATACAACGGAGGCGTACCAAAGGCGGAACTCTCCGCAGAGAATCTTAACGCCCTGAAAAAGGGAATTGTAAATCTTGAAAAACATATCGAAAATCTACAGAAGTATGGAGTTCCGGTTGTTGTCACCCTGAATTCATTTGTTACAGATACACAGGCAGAGACAGACTTTATTGAACAGTTCTGTAAGGAGCGCGGATGTGAATTTGCGTTGTCCGAAGTATGGGAGAAAGGCGGCGAAGGCGGAATTGCACTTGCAGAAAAAGTGCTTGAAACATTGGAGCAGAAAGAAAGTCATTTCCAGCCGCTTTATGAAGACAAACTGTCTTTAAAGGAGAAGATTGAGACAGTTGCAAAGGAAATTTATGGAGCAGACGGTGTCACATACACACCTGCGGCAGAGAAGGAACTGATGCGCATCGAGGAGCTTGGCATGGGGAATTTCCCGGTCTGTATGGCAAAGACCCAGTATTCCCTGTCAGATGATCAGACAAAGCTTGGACGCCCCAGTGGATTTACCGTCAATGTGCGGGAAGTTTATGTATCAGCGGGCGCCGGTTTCGTGGTGGCTGTTACCGGGGCAATTATGACGATGCCGGGACTTGGCAAAACGCCGGCGGCTTACGGAATCGATGTAGATGACAATGGCGTGATTACCGGGCTGTTTTAAGAAAGCCATAGAATATAAAGCTAGAGAATTGTATCAGGATAGAAGTTGGAAAGGATGATATGTCATGGCCAGGATTATAGATGGCAAAAAGATTTCACAGGAAATCAAAGATGAGTTAAAAGAGAAAGCTGCCTCCCTGCAGGCACAGGGCAAGACGGGGGCATTAGCCGTGATTCAGGTAGGCGAAGACCCTGCGTCCAGCGTGTATGTGCGCAATAAGAAAAATGCCTGTGCATACATCGGAATTGAATCTCTGGCGTATGAGCTGCCGGAGGAGACAACAGAAGAAGATTTGCTGAAACTGGTTGCAGAATTAAATGAAAAGGAACAGGTAAAAGGGATTCTGGTTCAGCTCCCGTTGCCGGCTCATATCTGTGAAGATAAGGTGATTCGGTCAATCAGCCCTGAAAAAGATGTAGATGGTTTTCATCCGCAAAGCGTGGGTGCGATGACAATTGGCGAACCCGGATTTTTATCCTGTACGCCAGCTGGAATTATTCAGCTTCTGAAACGCTCACATGTTGAGATAGAAGGAAAACACTGCGTGGTAATTGGAAGAAGCAATATCGTTGGAAAACCGATGGCTCTTTTGATGCTCCGGGAAAATGCCACGGTGACAATCGCGCATTCGCGTACAAAAAATCTTGCAGAATTATGCAAACAGGCGGATATCCTCATTGTCGCCATTGGAAAGCCCAGGTTTATCGGCGCCGAATATATTAAAGAAGGTGCGGTCGTCATTGATGTCGGAATACACCGCGATGAACATAACAAACTGTGCGGAGACGTCCGGTTCGAAGAGGCAGAGCCGATTGCATCGGCAATCACGCCGGTGCCAGGAGGCGTAGGTCCGATGACGATTGCAATGTTAATGAGTAACTGTGTACAGAGTATAGAAGAGGGCTGAAAATGAAGTGTGCAAATTGTGGCGCAGAGTTGAAAGTGGGATGCATGTACTGCTCTGTTTGTGGTAAAGAAGCACAGATTGTATCGGATTACAATTTGCTGGAAGATGATTTCCTTCGAGACGTGTTAAAGGAACAGGAAGAGAAAGTCCGCAAAGAAGTTTCGGGACAGTCTGTCCATAACGAAAACACCGCGGGGAAAACATCGCAGGAAGATCACACGAAGATGTCGCAGGAGCAAAGCGTCAAAAAAAGTCCACAAAAGCGCAGAATTAAAAAACGTCTGATATTTGCAGTTCTGGCAATGGTTTTGCTGATCGTATTGAGTGTTTCGTCTGTCCTGATGATAAATTACAGCCGGGATAACTCCTATGATTACCAGATGGAGCGGGCGCAAAACTATCTTGAAGATAGAAATTACCGTGAAGCAGAGAATCGTGTCAAACGCGCGCTGGAACTGAACGAAGACAGCGTGGAGGCAAAGATACTCCTTGCGGATATCTATGTACTTCGGGGCGAGGAAGATAAGGCTGTAAAGATTCTTGAAGAAGTATGTAAAGAGCAGAACGATAATAAAGATGCATATCAGAAACTGATAGAGCTGTATGTAGCACAAAAAGATTATCAGGCGCTGCAGACTCTCAGCGAACAGGCAGAGGATTCGGAAGTTTCTGAGTTATTTTCCGAATATTTTCCCAAAGCGCCGGAATTTGACACGGAGGAAGGCATTTATACAGAAGAATTATCTGTGGGAATTTCCACAGAAGACGAATGCCGAATTTATTATACCCTGGATGGTACAGACCCCAGACAGGGCGCAGAATACCAGAATTCCATTCCCATAGTTGCAGGTGAAATGATACAAATCCGCGCAATAGCCAGAAACGATTATGGTTTATTTGGGGATGAAGTTCAGGGAGAGTTTCAGGTAGAACTTCAGAAACCGCAAAAACCAAGGGTTTCACCTAGCGGTGGCAGTTTCTATGACGCACAGAATATTGCAGTGACAGTGCCGGAGGGCTGTAAGGTTTACTATACCTGGGACGGAACTACGCCAGGTACGGGTTCTACACAATATACGCAGCCGATTACCATGCCGGAGGGGAATAATATCCTCTCGTTGATTGCAGTAAATGAACACGGTATGAGTTCCGATGTGTTAAAATGTAATTATATCTATATGCCGGCTACTGCGAATACCCCGAACACAGAAACAGAGCCGGAATAGCATTCATACTGGAGGATACGTCCGATGAAAGATTTAAAAAACATCCGTGATGAAATTGATGAGATAGACAGTCAGATTGTCAGCTTGTACGAGCAGCGTATGCAGCGCACGACAGAAGTCGCGGAATATAAGATTTCCGTAGGAAAACAAGTGTTGGACAAACAGCGGGAACAGGAGAAATTACATGCTGTGACAGCGCAGGCTCTGGAAGAAAACCGTTTCGGCGTAGGAGAATTGTTTGAACAGATTATGGCGATGAGCAGAAAACGCCAGTACCAGCTCCTCAGGCTACATGGACAGAACGGGGAACCCGGATTTATGGCGGTTGACGCACTTCCCTTTCATACAGGGAAAGTTGTATATCAGGGAACGGAGGGCGCCTACAGCCAGCTTGCCATGAAGGCTTATTTCGGGGATGATATACAGGGATATCATGTAGAGACCTGGCGGGATGCCATGGAGGCAATACAAAAGGGCGAGGCGGATTATGCCGTGCTCCCGATTGAGAATTCTTCTGCAGGGATTGTGGGAGAAAATTTTGATTTAATGTTGGAATATGATAATTATATTGTGGCGGAACAGACAATTAAGATTGAACATGCTCTGTTGGGACTTCCGGATGCGGAAATTTCCGACATCCAAACCGTTTACTCCCATCCGCAGGCGTTGATGCAGAGTGTGGATTTTCTGAATGCACATGACGCCTGGGAACGTGTTCCGGTAAAAAATACCGCTGTTGCCGCCAGACAGGTATTGAAGGAACAGCGAAAAGAACAGGCTGCGATTGCCAGCGAAGTGACGGCTGAAATCTATGGGCTTAAAATTCTCAGTCATAATATCAATTACAGCGATGAGAACCGCACGCGCTTTATCATCGTCGGTGGAGAGAAATTACGGCTCAGAGACGCAAATAAAGTCAGCATCTGCTTTGAGATATCTCATGAGAGCGGCTCTCTTTACCGTATGCTTTCCCACTTCATGTTCAATAACCTGAATATGTTCAAGATAGAATCAAGGCCTATTAAGGATAAGAGTTTTGAATATCGTTTTTTTGTAGATCTGGAAGGGAATTTGGGCGACGGAGCCATGCAGAACGCTTTGAAAGGTCTTTCCGAGGAAGCCCTTTATGTTAAAATTCTTGGAAATTATTAAAGTGAGGTTAGGAAAATGGATAATGCCACAAACATGATATTATACCGCAATCTGAAACACGGTCAGATTTTTAAAAATATGACATGGATTATGGAGCATTATGACTCTGAGGATGTGAAACCGGAAGAAATGCGGGCTCTTTGTTATGAGAGTTTCCATGACCTGGTTGAATTATCCGCAGACCATGGATTTGAGGGAAACCTGTGGCACAATTACCTGACCTATCTGATGGTCAACAATGAGAATGCCTACAGCACTGCCTGTGAAATCAGAGGAAATGTCTCCGGCAGCATCAATGATCTGGCAAGACACGATTTTACTATTTTTAAGGAACTGTTTGCATTTGATTTTGAAAAACTGGTGCGTGGCATTGAAATTCCGGAACTTGCCCTGTTGGAAAATTACCGGCGTTCGGACAACAGCGGAAACGTGTTTAATCACAGAATCCGTGACCGAATCTGTAACTTAAGCGTTCGCCTGGAGCAGTGTAAAACGGTTACGAAATTTCAATCAGAAGTCACTGATTTTTATCGGGAATTTGGTGTGGGAAAACTGGGGTTACATAAAGCATTCCGTATTGAACATGAAGGGCAGGGCGCAAGGATTGTTCCGATTAAGAATATTGCACATGTACACCTTGACGATTTGGTAGGATATGAGCGTGCGAAACAGAAATTGATTGACAATACGCGGGCATTTGTGCAGGGGAGGCAGGCAAATAACTGCTTACTGTTCGGAGATGCCGGAACCGGCAAGTCTTCCAGTATCAAGGCAATCATCAACCAATATTATGACCAGGGGTTGCGGATGATTGAGGTGTATAAGCACCAGTTTCAGGATTTGAATTCTGTTATTTCCCAAATTAAGAATCGAAATTACAAATTTATCATATATATGGATGACCTTTCTTTTGAGGAGTTCGAAATTGAGTATAAGTACCTGAAGGCAGTGATTGAGGGCGGTCTGGAAAAGAAGCCGGACAATGTATTGATTTATGCGACATCCAATCGCAGACACCTTGTCCGGGAAAAATTCAGTGACAAACGGGAACTGGATGATGAGCTTCATACAAACGACACCGTTCAGGAAAAGTTATCACTTGTGGCAAGATTCGGGGTTACGATATATTTCGGTGCGCCGGACAAAAAGGAATATCATCATATTGTCAAAAACCTTGCTGCCGCCAATCAGATACAGATGGAGGAAGACGAACTGCTTTTAGAAGCAGACAGATGGGAATTAAACCATGGAGGACGTTCGGGAAGAACGGCGCAGCAGTTCATCAATTATCTGTTGGGAAAAGAGTAGGTACGCAACCATGATCTGCTGGAAAAGAACAGGCATGCAGCAATGATCTGCTGGAAAAGACTAAGCGGGAAGGAGATTCTATGAAAATTACGACGTTTGCAGCAATTTATATCGGCTCTTATGAAGTGAGCATGAAGGTGTTTGAAATTCGTCCTGGCAAAAAAATCCGTCAGGTGGATTATATTCGCAGCCGTCTGGAACTGGGATTGGACGCTTATAGCAAAGGTGTGATTGGATACGAACTGGTGGAAGAACTCTGCCAGGTGCTGAAGGAATTCCATTCCATCATGGATGGCTATAAAGTAGATGTTTATAAGGCATATGCGGGCAATATGCTGCGGACAGTCAACAATGGGCTGTTTATTCTGGATCAGATTCGCATCCGCACCAAACTGGAAGTTACCGTTGTCAGCAATTCCGAGCTGCGTTACATGAGTTATGAATCTCTTGCCATTTTACCGGAATTTGAGAAGATGATTGGACAGGGAGCTGTCCTCGTGGACGTAGGCGGCGGCAGTATGCAGATTACGCTGTTCCAGGAGGGAAGAGCTGTGACGACCCAGCATATTGAGCTGGGTATTATGCGCATCTGGGAAAAGCTCTCCAAAATCCGCAATATGGTATCTCACTATGAGACACAGATTCAGGAATTGATTGATAAGGAACTGGAAATTTTTAAACGGCTGTACCTGGAAGAGAAGGATATCAAATATGTTATTTTGATGGGCGATTATATCGGCGAGATGGTAATGGATTTCTCCAAAAAGCAGGAAGACGGCACGATTGAGGCAGAACGTTTTTTGAAAATTCTCAACAAATGGCATAAGAAGACGGCGAAAGAGATTGCAACGGAATTAAACCTCGTCAATGAGAATGATCCATTGATTCTTCCTTCCGTCGTATTATATAAACGTTTGACTGAGGAGATGAATGCGGAGAATATCTGGGTGCCAAATGTCAGTGTCGGAGATGGCATTGTCTGTGATTATGCGGACAAAAACCATATGATTCACTTCTTACATAATTTTAATGAAGATATCCTTGCCGCATCCAAAAATCTTGCAGAACGCTATCAGAGTTATTCCGGCCATACAGAGTCCGTATTGTCTACGAGCACTGTGATTTTTGATGCGATGAAAAAAGTACATGGCATGGGAAAACGGGAACGCCTGTTGCTTCAGGTGGCGGCGATTCTCCATGACTGCGGACGTTATGTCAGTCTCACAAGCCAGTTTGAGTGTTCCTACCAGATTATTATGGCCTCAGAGATTATCGGCATGAGCGATCTGGAACGTGAAATCGTGGCGAGCACGGTAAAATATAATTCTCTGCCAAGGCCGCCATACAAAAGCCTCAGGGACAAGATGGATCAGGAGAGTTACGTGATCGTATCAAAACTTACAGCCATCCTTAAGATTGCAAACGCGATGGATCGCAGCCATAAGCAGAAATTTGAGACGATTCGCGCTGCCCTTAAGAAAAAGGAACTGATCATTACGATAGAGACGAAAGAGAATACTGTGCTGGAAAAAGGGCTTTTTTCTGCCTATGCGGAGTCCTTCGAAGAAATATTCAGCATAATACCAAAGGTTAAAGAGAAGAGAATATTATAATAACTTCCAATCATATTTGTCGAAAGCAGGAAAGAGAAAAAGAGTTCAGCAGGAGGTAGTATATGGAAAAAGAAAAAGATTTTCTGAAACCGGAATATTTTGAGAATCGGGAACTGAGCTGGCTTAAATTTAATCAGCGCGTATTAAACGAAGCCAGGGATAAATCAATTCCGTTGCTGGAGCGTCTTAAATTTGTAAGCATCACGTCCTCTAATCTGGATGAATTTTTTATGGTGCGCGTGGCGTCTTTGAAAGATATGGTACATGCAGGCTATAAAAAGAAAGATTTTGCGGGAATGACCGCGCAGGACCAGCTGGACGCCATCAACAAGGATACGCGTGCGTTGGTGGAGTTACAGTATTCTACCTTTAACCGCTCCCTTTTGCCACAGTTACATCATCAGGGAATTAAAATTATTTCCGCTCATGAGGATCTTGCGCCAAAACAGGCAGAATATGTAGATCATTATTTCCAGGAAAGCGTATATCCGGTATTGACGCCGATGGCGGTAGACGCATCCCGCCCCTTCCCTTTGATACGCAACAAATCTTTGAATATTGCGGCGTTGCTCACCAAAAAAGAAGACAAGAAGGGGGAAACGGAGTTTGCTACGGTACAGGTGCCATCCGTGCTGCCGAGAATTGTACAGATTCCATCGGGTGAGGATGGCGTCAGAACCTTCCTGTTGCTGGAACAGATTATAGAGCGCAATATACAGCAATTGTTTTTGAATTATCATGTACTCTGTGCTTATCCATACCGCATTATGCGAAATGCGGATTTGAGCATTGATGAAGATGAGGCGGAAGATTTGCTGCAGGAAATCCAGAAACAGTTAAAGAAACGTCAGTGGGGTGAAGTAATCCGTCTGGAAGTGGAAGAAAAGGTAGACAAACGGCTGCTTACGATTTTGAAAGAAGACCTTCACATCGCCCAGGAAGACATTTATAAAATCAGCGGTCCCCTGGATCTGACTTTCCTGATGAAGATGTACGGGATTGAAGGCAAGGATGACCTGCGTTATCCGCCGTACAAACCCCAACAGGTGCCGCAGATTTCCCCGGGACAGGATATCTTTGCAGCCATCCGCAAAGGAGATATTTTACTGCATCATCCGTATCAGACCTTCGACCCGGTCGTTGACTTTATCCGTCAGGCGTCGTCAGACCCGGATGTACTTGCCATCAAACAGACGCTGTATCGTGTCAGCGGGAATTCTCCGATTATAGCGTCTCTTGCGCAAGCGGCAGAGAACGGCAAGCAGGTATCCGTGCTGGTAGAATTGAAAGCACGTTTTGATGAAGAAAACAATATCGTTTGGGCGCAGAAATTGGAGAAAGCAGGCTGCCATGTCATTTATGGTCTTGTAGGGCTGAAAACCCACAGTAAGATTGCGCTCGTTGTCCGCAGGGAAGAAGACGGAATTCGCAGATATGTGCATCTTGGAACCGGAAACTACAACGATTCCACAGCAAAATTATATACAGACCTGGGAATGTTTACCTGTTCCGAGGCAATCGGGGAAGACGCCACGGCAGTGTTCAATATGCTTTCCGGCTATTCGGAGCCCCTTACCTGGAATAAACTTGTGGTTGCACCTATCTGGCTGCGTAAACGTTTCCTCAAGCTGATTAAACGCGAAGAGAAACATGCACAGGAGGGCAAGGAAGCATTTATTAAGGCGAAGATGAATTCACTCTGCGACAGGGATATCATTGCAGCATTGTACGAGGCATCCGCGGCAGGGGTAAAAATTGATCTGGTGGTGCGCGGCATCTGTTGTCTGAAGACTGGAATTCCGGAAATCAGCGAAAATATCACCGTGCGCTCCATTGTGGGAAATTTTTTGGAACACAGCCGTATCTTCTGGTTTCACAATGACGGACAGGAAGAAATCTACATGGGAAGCGCAGACTGGATGCCCAGAAATCTGGACCGTCGGGTGGAAATTATGTTCCCGGTAGAAGATGAAGTCCTGATGGATCAGGTGCGCCATGTGGTAGAGACGCAGCTGGCTGACAACACCAAGGCAAATATTTTACAGCCGGGCGGTAACTATGAAAAAATAGACAAACGAGGAAAGAAACTTGTGAACTCACAGGAACAGTTCTGTGAAGAGGCAAAGCAGGCAGTACCAAAGAAGGCAAACGTATATCAGGACAGAGTGTTTGTCCCGGCGGAGCCTGTGGATTGAGAAGGAGGAATTTATGGAAAATAAAATCCTGTTCACCGATTTAGATGAAACTTTATTGGACGAGAATAAAGAAATTTGTCGGGAGAATCGGGAAAAGATTAACCAGATGTTAGAAGAGGGGCATTACTTTGTGATTACAACGGGACGGCCTGTTGCCACCGGTAAGATTGTGGTAAAGGAATTGGGGCTTACAATGCCCGGATGTTACATGGCGGCATTTAACGGGGCAGTCATTTATGACTGTGCCGCCCAGCGCATTCTTGCCCAGCGCACGCTACCTTTATTTGTTGCAAAAGAAATCCTGGACGAGGCGCACAAAGCAGGAATCTATGTACATAGTTATCAGCAGGATATCATATTGACCGAGGAACACAGCCCGGAACTGGATTTCTATCTGAGCAATGCAAAGATGGAATACCAGCTGGTTCCGGATATCTACAGCAGATTGGAAAATGAGCCAAACAAAATTATTTTAATTGATTTGGACGGGGATAAACGGTTGTTGGAATTTCAAAAGCAACATGAGAAATTACTGGAGCACACCAACAGTTTCTTCTCACGAAACGAATTCCTGGAATACTGTCCCAAAAATACCGATAAAGGAAGCGCTGTCGCCTATATCAGCAAATTTTTAGGCGTTCCCATAGAACATACGATAGGCGCGGGAGATGAGCGCAACGATATTCCCATGATTAAGGCTACCCAGGTTGGCATTGCGGTCAAAAATGCCCACCCGGACGTGAAAGCGGCAGCCGATTACATCACGGAAAAAGACAGTTCCCACGGTGCAATCGCTGAGGTAATAGATAAATTTATTTTATCATAGGCCGTTAAGAACGGGATTCCTTGATTCTGGAAAGAATCTTATATGGAATGCTTAAATTTCCTTTTCCGGCGCCCAGCTGGATATAAGGCTTGTTGTCTCCATGAAAATCAGAACCGCCGCTGACGAGCAAATCAAACTCATGCGCAAAATCCAACATTTTTGTCTCGTCCTGCGGTGTGTTCATGGAATAAATTGCCTCCATACCGGATAGCCCGGCGCCTTTCAGTTCTTTGATAAAGGTACGCAGCCTGTCATCGTTCATGTGGCACAGCACCGGATGCGCAAAAAATGCAAGGCCGCCGCCCATACGGATCAGCTTGATTGCCTCAAAGGGGGTAAGTTTCTCACGGGGCACATAACAGCGGCAGGTATTGCCGAGATAGGTGTTGAATACTGTTTCGCGGTTTTTAACAAAGCCGTGCTCAACCAGATAACGGGCAAAATGCGCCCGGGTAATAACACTGTCCGGATATTCGGAATAAAGCTTTTCCATCGTTATATCAAACCCTTCTTTTTGCAGAAGAGCCGTCATTTTTTCATTTCGCCTGTCTCTGCCATCTACAAACTCTTTGAGCTTTGCGAGAAATGCAGGGTTCGTCTCATCAATGTAATAGCCAAGAATATGAACTTCCATTCCCACATAATCAGTGGATAGCTCCACGCCCGGCACCAGTTCAAGTCCGAGTGTTTCCGCAACCGGACGTGCTTTGGCAAGTCCCTGAATGGTATCATGGTCTGTCAGCGCAATGGCGGATAAACCGCTTTCCTTTGCGTGTTTCATCAACTCCTGCGGCGTCAGGGTTCCGTCGGATTCGGTAGAATGCGTGTGTAAATCTACGGTTTTAGTTGTAAATTCTGTCATGGGAAAATCCTTTCTTTTCATATCATCATCTTATTCGCATCATCTTATTCGCAAACAAAGCAGGATAGCAAAAGACTCCGGATTCCGATATTTTCCTGCTATGTTTCAGGCATTGTCGGAATCCGGAGAATTGTTCGATAAATATTTATCTTACTATTTTACGGTAATCGTTACTTTTGCTTTCTTCTTTCCCGCTGTTGCAGTAATTACCGTTTTGCCTTTCTTTTTCGCCTTTACAATACCTTTGTTGCTCACCGTAGCAATTTTTGTCTTGCTGCTTTTCCATTTTACCTTATCGGTACTGTTAGACGGTGTAACCTTTGCTTTCAGGGTAGTCTTCTTGCCCTTTTTGAGGGTAAGTTTTGATTTTATTTTTCCTTTTACCGTGATCTTAACCTTCGTTGCCGGAGCGGTGACCGTGACGTTGACAATCTTTGTCAGACCATTGGAACTTCTTACAATAACCTGTGTCTTCCCCGGTTTCTTAGCCGTAATTTTACCGTTCTTATCTACAGATATAATCTTCGTATCCTTTGGCGTATAAGTGATAGTATCCACACTGTTTATTGGTGTTAAAGATGCCGATATCTGTGCGGTCTTCTTAATCGCCAGTTTAATAGTTGTCTTATTGACATTTAAGGCTTTTGCATGTACTGCCGGCTGAACGACACTGACTTCATAAAATGCCGACAGCGTCTTGCCACCAGCGGTTGCCGTAACAGTAATCTTGCTTTTTCCCACTTTTAAAGCTGTGACCATGCCGTCTTCGTCAACCGTTGCCACTGTTGGGTCAGAAGATTCATACGTATACGTTGTGTTATCTTCAAGTATGTTATTTGGATCTTCGTCCATAAGAATTTTCGTAAGTGTGTTTTGTTTCTTTTCTCCTACATTTATGGAAATTCCCGCCGTTCTGTATGAAATGTAAAATCTCGGAAGGATGGTCAGGGTTGCGGTTGTCGTTTTGTTGTTTGACGCAGCAGTTGCACGAACAGTAACTGTACCCGCTTTCTCCGCTGTGATTTCACCAGTCTGTGCATTGATTTTTGCAATCTCTGTTGCTGTACGGAAGTCGTAGGTTACCGTCTTGTCCGTTGCATCCTCGGGCAGGACAGCTGCATTTACTGTAAGCGTATCACCGACAAACGCGGTATAATTTCGAACCTGATTGCCTTCTGTATCAACAAAGCGTACGGAAGTTACCGGTTTAACAACAGTGACATTGTATGTAAGGGATTTCTCTTCATTTCCCACAAGGGAAGGAGTTGTTGCGGTAATCGTTGCCGTTGTATTCAGTGTAACACCTGTGATTTCACCCGTTTTGGGATTTACCGTTACATTTTCCGGATTGCTGGAAGTATAGATGAGACGTTCCGTAGCATCTGCATCGGATGGGCCTTTTGCCACAGCGTCCAAAGTCTCAATCTGATTTACGCCAACCTTAATATCCGTCTCGTTTCCAGCGGAGACAACTTTTTCTGCGTATACCGGCTCCTCCAGCGGCTGGATTTCGATTCCGTTCAGACGTGCCGTGACAATTTTGCCTTCAGTTGCGGCAGGATTGCCGTTAGCAACAAATGCGCCCACATTGGCATCCAGACCGTAGAAAGAGGTATTTGCCTCGGTATAACTTTCATCGTAGGTGCCGTCTTCATTTTTGATGATGGTGTCGTCAAAGACTTTCATGCTTAACGTACCGCAGCCGGAACCGGCAGTGTCTTCTTTTACATTTACCACATAGACGCACTCACTGGCAGGATATTGAACGCCGGCATTGCTGCTCTGGTCATATCTACCGCCATAATTGTCATCCCCAAAGGAAACGAACGTCGTATTTCTGGCGCCGACTTTGTTACCGGTATAGACGTATACGCGGTACTGGCCAGCTGGAAGGTCTACTGAGAAAGTATAGGGATCTCCGTCCGGAGAAAATACCCAGTCACGAAAATATTCGCCACCCTGGGTTGTCACACCAGCCGGAACGGCTTTGTCAAAACCGATTTTCTGACCGTTGGACGTTCCGCCGTAAACCGTTCCTACGTCCTTAGAGGTATCGCTGTAGAGCCAGTTTCCATATCCGGCTATCAGGGGTTCGTTGCAGGTATAGCCAAGATCTTTATTGAGCAGTTGCTGTGTTGCCAAATCCTGGTCAACAATTCCATCGCTATCGCTGACGATGTTGCTGCCTGTACCAAAATCAATGTAGATTTCATCTTTCCAGTTTGCAGGCACATCCGCTGCATGTACATTGTCTGCCGGTATGCCTGACAGGCAGGATACCGTTAACGCCGCGCTGAGTATCCATGCGCCGGCTTTTTGTAACAGTTGTCTTTTTTTCATCAGAATTCCTCCATTCTCGAATTTAATATCTTCATTGTAACATAGAATGTGCGGAAATGATAGGTTTTTCCAGATTGAAATACCATAAAAATGGTAAAAATGTTATTAAATCAGTTGACACAACAGGCTTTTTGTGATAATTTATACTAGTGTGCCGCACAGTGAGGTTTATAAGTCTGCGCAAGCAGCACCGTAACTGGCGAGTAATGATAAGAGGAGGTGCCATATGTACGCAATTATAGCAACAGGTGGTAAGCAGTACAAAGTATCCGAAGGCGATATCATTACCATTGAAAAGCTTGGTGTGGAAGCTGGAGAGAAAGTTACTTTCGATAATGTATTAGCAGTGAGCGGCGATTCTTTGAAAGTTGGAGATGACGTTGCAGGTGCAACTGTAGAAGCTTCTGTAGTTGAAAACGGCAGAGGTAAGAAGATTATCGTGTACAAGTACAAGAGAAAAACCGGCTATCATAAGAAGAACGGTCACAGACAGTCCTTCACCAAGGTTAAAATCGAAAAGATTAATGGCTAATTGATTGGAAAATTGTTATGATTCAGATAACGGTTTTTAAAAATCAGGCGAAGGAGTATACAGCGTTTCAGTGCATGGGACATGCAGAATATGCCGATGCGGGAGAGGATATTGTATGCGCTGCGGTTTCCGCTTTGGTTATCAATACCATCAATTCTGTGGAACAGCTTGTTTCCGATGAATTTGAACTGGTGACGGAGCAGGAGAGCGGGCGGATTGATTTCTCACTGAAAGACGGTTATTCCGAAAAGTCATTGCTGTTAATTCAATCGCTGATTTTAGGCTTACAGGGAATACAAAAAAATTACGGAACTGAATATATGATGCTTATATTCAAGGAGGTGTAAGACATGTTGAATATGAACCTTCAATTTTTTGCACATAAGAAGGGAGTTGGATCTACCAAGAACGGCAGAGATTCCGAATCCAAAAGACTGGGTGCAAAAAGAGCTGACGGACAGTTTGTAAAGGCCGGAAATATTTTATACAGACAGCGCGGTACCAAAATTCATCCTGGCGTAAACGTAGGAATCGGCGGAGACGATACCTTATATGCCAAGGTTGACGGCGTACTTAGATTTGAAAGAAAAGGCAGAAGCAAGAAACAGGCTTCCGTATATCCGGTAGCAAGTAACGAATAAGACCGTATTCAATACGACTGATAGACTCGACTTAAGTAGCCGGGTCTATTCTTTTCATGAGGTAAATGTAATGTTTGCAGACAACGCAAAGATAATTATAAAATCAGGAAAGGGCGGAGATGGGCATGTCTCTTTCCGCCGGGAAAAATATGTGCCCAATGGCGGACCGGACGGCGGAGACGGCGGTCATGGCGGTAATTTAATCTTTGAAGTAGACGAGGGGTTGAATACCCTTGCTGAATTCCGTCACAGGCGAAAATACGCCGCTCAAAACGGCGAAGAGGGACAGAAACGAAACTGCCATGGAAAAAAGGGCGAGGATTTGGTTGTAAAAGTCCCGCCTGGAACGATTATCCGGGATGCAGCCACTGACAAGGTCATTGCAGACATGTCCGGTGAGAATACGCGCCAGATTGTCCTGCGCGGCGGCAAGGGAGGGCTTGGCAATCAGAATTTTGCAACAGCTACGATGCAGGCGCCCAAATATGCGCAGCCTGGACAGCCCGGAATAGAATTGGAAGTCCGCCTGGAGCTGAAAGTGATTGCAGACGTTGGGCTGGTTGGATTTCCCAATGTCGGCAAATCGACATTACTTTCTCGCGTAAGCAATGCACGACCCAAAATTGCAAATTACCATTTTACTACCTTAAACCCAAATCTTGGCGTAGTGGATTTGGATGACGCCAGTGGGTTTGTGATTGCAGATATTCCGGGGCTGATTGAGGGCGCAGCAGAAGGTGTAGGTCTGGGACATGACTTTCTTCGCCATATCGAACGCACAAAGGTGATGATTCATATCGTAGACGCGGCATCTGTGGAGGGGCGTGACCCGATTGCCGACATTTATGCAATTAACCGGGAACTGGAATCTTATAACCCCGAACTTTTGAAGAAACCACAGGTCATTGCAGCAAACAAGATAGATGTCATTTATGATGAGGCAGAGAGTGCAATTCCCGGTCTGAAAGCGGAATTCGAATCCCAGGGCATTCGTGTCTATCCAATTTCCGCCGTAAGTGGACAAGGTGTAAAGGAACTGTTATATCACGTGCAGGAACTGCTATCTCGTGTAGATGATGCTCCTGTTGTCTATGAGCAGGAATTTTATCCGGAAATGATGATGTTACAGGAAGAAGCTTATACCGTGACATACGATGAGGAAGAGGAAGTATATGTGGTGGAAGGCCCGAAAATTGAGAAGATGCTGGGCTATACCAATATAGATTCGGAAAAAGGATTTCTCTTTTTCCAGAAATTTCTTCGTGAACAGGGGATTCTTGAGAAACTGGAAGAACTCGGCATCTCCGAAGGGGATACAGTTCGGATGTATGGACTACAGTTTGATTATTATAAATAAGTTACATGTTCTGTTGCGGGAATCTGAAGCATGGAACAGAAAGGAAATAATATGGCTATGACAAGTAAACAACGTGCTTATCTGAGAAGCCTTGCCAGCAATATCACACCTATTTTTCAAGTGGGAAAGGCAAGCCTGACGCCGGAGATTGTAACGGCAGTAGATGAGGCGCTTGAAAAACGAGAACTGATCAAAATTTCTGTGTTGAAAAATTGTTTTGATGACCCCAATGAATTGGCAGATATAGTTGCTGAAAGGACACGTTCACAGGTCGTTCAGGTAATTGGCAAAAAGATTGTCTTATATCGTCCGGCAAAAAAGAATCCGAAAATACAATTACCACGTTGAGGTGATAAGGAATGGATGGAAAATATAATGAAAATTTAATAAATGAAATTTGTGGGCGAATTGGAATTCTTGGCGGCACCTTCAATCCCGTTCACAACGGACATTTGATGATTGCGGAAAATGCCAGAGAACAATTTGCCCTGGACAAAGTATTGTTTATTCCAACCGGTCATTCTCCTCTTAAACACAAACAGCAAATTACGAATGCGGTTCATCGCTGTGCAATGGCGTCCCTGGCAGTTTCAGATAATCCCTGGTTTATTCTGGATGAGATTGAAGTCCAATCGCCGGAAATCAGCTACACATATAGAACAATGAGTAAATTAAAAGAAAAATATATTTCTTCTGAGTTCTTTTTTATACTGGGTGCGGACTCCCTTTTTGATTTTGAATCCTGGAAACATCCGGAATTAATTCTTGAAAATTGCAGTATTTTGGCAGCCGGACGAAAACATTTGAGAGAGAAAGAATTTATGGAGCAGATAGAATATCTGAATAAAAAATATCCGCAAAAATTTCATCCTTTGGACACAACGAATATGGATGTTTCCTCCGAGGAAATCCGGCAAAGAGTGAAACAGGGCAAAAGTATCCGCTATCTTGTGCCGAAATCAGTGGAAAAATACATAAAAGAGAAGAAATTATATGTAGAATAAATTTTATTTGCAAAGCAGTTTATTTTTTATGAGTGCTGAAAAATGATAGAGGAAGTAATAATGAAATGAAACGCAAAAAAATCGAGAAAAAATTGAGAAAAATATTGGACAGAGAGCGTTACCGGCATACGGTGGGAGTTATGTATACTGCAGCGGCTCTTGCAATGGCGCATCAGACTGATATGGAGCAGGCGATGTATGCCGGTCTTCTTCATGACTGTGCCAAGTGCATACCAAATGAGACAAAATTGCAGTTATGCGAAGAATATAACATCCCCATTCGGGAATCTGAGCGTCGTTGTCCATTTTTACTTCATGCCAAATTAGGAGCCTATTTTGCTGAACATGAATATAAGGTAACGGATTCCATGGTTCTTCATGCAATCCAGGTGCATACGACCGGTGAACCGGACATGAATACCCTGGATAAGATTATTTATATCGCCGACTATATAGAGCCCAATCGGGACGCCGCGCCAAACCTGACTGAAATCAGGAAACTGGCATATGAAGACCTGGATGGGGCAATGCTGTGGATTCTGCACGATACCCTTGATTATCTGAAAGAAAAAGGCGGCGAACAGGATCCTATGACGGTACAGACTTATGAATACTATAAAGAAAGGAACAGGTAAATGATGGATATTTCACGTAAAATAGCAAAAACAGCGTGCGATGCATTGAGCGAAAAGAAGGCGGAAGATTTGCGCATCATAGAAATCAGCGAAATTTCCCCACTGGCAGATTATTTTATCATTGCAACCGGCGCGAATACAAATCAGATCCAGGCTATGGTTGACGCAGTTGATGAAGAATTATCGAAAGCGGGATACCAGGTAAAACAAATCGAGGGAAATCGCAATTCCAGTTGGATACTGATGGATTACAGTGATATCATTGTACACATTTTCTCCAAAGAGGATCGTCTTTTTTACGATTTGGAAAAAATCTGGACAGATGGTAAGAGAATAGAAGTGGATGAATTATAATTTATTCGCTTATAAGAACCATGTAAGATTGTGCATACGCAATTTACATGGTTCTTTTTAATCTATCAAGAAACAAATTAGAAGAACCGGAACACGCCAAATACCTTGCCTAATATAGCACAGTCCTCCACAATGATGGGCTCCATATTATCATTCTCCGGCTGAAGGCGGTAATGATCCTGCTCCTTATAAAATGTCTTCACCGTGGCCGAATCATCCACCAATGCGACGACCATATCACCATCCGACGCTGTAGACTGTTTCTGTACAAGAATGTTGTCACCATCAAAAATACCGGCATTAATCATGCTTTCCCCTTTGACCTTCAGCATAAAGGTCTCATCATTCGGCATATACTCTGCCGGAACAGGAAAATAAGTCTCAATGTTTTCCGTCGCCAGCAACGGCTCCCCGGCAGCTACACGTCCAATAAGAGGAACATTCACAACTTCCCGGCGGCCCAGGTTAAAGGTATCGTCGATAATCTCAATTGCCCTTGGTTTCGTCGGATCTCTGCGGATATATCCATTCTTCTCCAGTGTTTCCAAATGTGAATGGACAGAAGAAGTGGACTTCAGATGGACAGCTTCACAGATATCCCTCACAGAAGGCGGATACCCCCGGTTTAAAATCTCGCTCTTAATATATTCCAAAATCTCCTTTTGTTTGTCACTTATCTTTCCATATGCCATAATCCTACCTCCAATATTTTCCAGATTCCAAAAACTGAAATGAACTATATGACCAATCATATCACATCTCGGTTCAAAATGCAAACACATATTCCGAAAATTTGTTCGTTATATTTGTTGACAAATATATGTTCGCATATTATAATGAATTAAACAGATGTTCGGAACGCTCGTTTGGATAGGGCAGGAAGGTAGGAGGAGATTATTATGGTATGTAGAAAATATCCATTGTTCAGGGAAGACTTTATACGGCTTGTAACGATTATAGCGGCATTGACGGCGGCGATTTGTATTTTAGCCGGCTTATGTTCCTTTTCAGGAACGAAATCAGAAGCATCGGATGAAATAACATATAAATATTATACCAGTGTGGAGATTAAGAACGGAGATACGCTGTGGGATATCGCATCGAAATATATAACCGATGAGTACAGCAGTTTGCAGGAATATGTGGCAGAAGTGAAGGAAATCAATAATCTTCCGGGCGATCATATCCGTTCGGGTCAGTCTATCGTCATTCCATATTATGCAACGGAATTGGAATAGGAATAACATCAGGAACTTAACATTTGATTAAACATAACTATATTGTCTTTTTCCTGAAATCATTTTATAATATAAGACAGGGTTTCACATTATCTTAGGATTATTACGGATTGGAGAATATTTATGAAGTTTTTGATTCAACGTGTAAGTCACGCCTCCGTGGAGGTTGATGCGCAGGTGCTTGGAGAAATCCGCAAAGGATTCCTTGTATTTATAGGTGTCAGTCAGGATGATACGGAAGAAATTGCAGACCGGATGATTCGTAAATTACTGGGAATGCGAATATTTGAGGACGAAAACGGAAAGACAAATCTTTCCCTTGCAGACGGTGAATTGTTATTAATTTCACAATTTACCTTATATGCGGATTGTAAAAAGGGAAATCGCCCATCCTTTATACGAGCTGGAAATCCCGAACTAGCAAACCATTTATATGAATATATCATCTCAGAATGCCGAAAACAGATATCCAATGTACAGGTGGGTTCCTTTGGTGCAGATATGAAAGTTTCCCTGCTGAATGACGGGCCGTTTACCGTAATGTTGGATTCCAGGGAAATTTTCTAATGAATGCTTAACATGGGGATAACATACAAATATGTTTTGTAAAGTGTCCTTATGGAACATAATAAACCGAAAGAGTATTGAATCATTCTCCACATATCAGTTCGCGAAATGTTGATTTTACGAACTGATAACGGGGAAATTCATACCATAAGCCTTTACAACCTTTTAAAAGGAGCTATCCATGGATTACGTTGAACAGATTAATATAGAGAACAAACGAAAATTACAGGCGTTACTAAAAGAACTTCCTAAATTTTGCAGTGATTTTTTCCGTTATCTCGACACCAGAAATACCTCGTCGCGGACAAGATTATCTTATGCCTATGATATACGGCTTTTTTTTGAATTTATCCAGAGCAATAATCCCATATATGGGAAGATGGCCATGCATGAGATTCCGTTTACCGTTTTGGATGAAATGACGCCGGTCGATATTGAAGAATATCTGGCATATCTTTCTTATTATGAGAAGAAATCCGGACAGGCGGTCACCAATGGGGAAAAAGGGAAATCCCGCAAACTTTCGGCAATCCGAACCATGTATAATTACTATTTTAAAAAGGAATTTATCAAGACAAATGCACCGTCCATGATTGAAACGCCCAAGAAACATAAAGACAATATTATACGTCTCGACAAAGATGAAGTTGCAGAGCTGATTGCCACCGTAGAAAATGGCAGCTCCCTGACGCCAAGACAGCTTGCCGCCCACCAGAAAATAAAATACCGGGACATAGCAATTTTGACACTTCTTTTGGGAACCGGAATCCGTGTATCAGAATGCGTTGGACTGGATGTTGCAGACATTAATTTTAAAAACAATAATATGCGCATCGTGCGCAAAGGCGGCAATGAGTCAATGATTTATTTTGGGGAAGAAGTTGCAGATGCTCTCCTGGATTATCTGGAGATGGAACGTCCTCTGTTGGCAGAAAAGGCACTTCCGGAACAGGAGAACGCTTTCTTTCTGTCGTTGAAGTACAGCCGTCTTACGACGCGCGCCGTTGAAAAACTTGTCAGGAAATATACGGATGCCGCAAATATCAACAAGAAGATTACTCCACACAAATTACGCAGCACTTATGGAACAAATCTCTATAAAGAAACCGGAGATATTTACCTGGTTGCAGACGCACTCGGACATAAAAGCGTAGAAACAACCCGCCAGCACTACGCTGCTATTGATGAGGAGCGCAGAAAACTGGCGGGGAAATTCTCAGGAAGTATCTTCCGGGAAGACAACTGAACCCTTTTTCTAAATTGTCACAGATTATTTCTTTCTACGTTTGATATCCATGTAATGCAAAATCATATCACAGCAGCCCTCAAATCCGAGCTGGCTGCTGTCCAGCGTCAAATGATAGCTTCTGGAATCGCCCCATTTCCTGCTGGAGTAATAATTATAATAGCTGGCACGTTTCTTATCCGTCTTGCGAATCATATCCGCTGCTTTCTCTTTCGATACTTCAAAACTCTCCATGATATGATTGATGCGGAACTCCATATCGGCGTGGATAAAGACGTTCAGGCAGTTTGGATGATTGGACAATGCGTAATCTGCGCATCTGCCGACGATAATACAGGATTCCTTTTCTGCAAGATTTTTGATTGCCTCAAACTGTGCAAGGAAAACCTTGTGGTTCAGCGGCATATCCAGAAACGGAGCGGAACTGTAACCGCTGACGGAATAGGTATCCATTACCAGAGAATAAAGAAAACTGCTTGTAGGCTTTTCATCATGATTTTCAAAGATTTCCTGGCAAAGCCCGCTCTCCTTTGCTGCCAGAGACAATAATTCTTTGTCATAACATTTTACGTTTAACTTATCCGAAAGCATTCGTCCGACATCCATACCACCGCTACCAAACTCTCTGCCAATTGTAATTACAAATTTTTCCATATGATTACCACCTTTCGTAAAACCCTCATGTATAGTTTTATTATAATATATTTTTCCAGAAATGTATATGCAATTTTAGAATCATTTCATAAATGAGTCAAAATGCTCTGTTAGAGAGGTTTTTTTAACAAAGTTTCAAAATACTCCGGCAGAGAAGCTTCTACTTCCAGATAGTTTCCGGTGGACGGGTGGATAAATCCAATGACAGCGGCATGCAACGTCTGACCTTGCAATTTCCAGGGATTCTTGCCATTTCCATATATGGAATCTCCCAACAAAGGATGTCCGATGCTTGCCATATGGACGCGAATCTGATGCGTCCGCCCCGTCTCCAGTTCAAATTCCATAAATGTATGGCTGCTGAATCGCTCCAATACACGATAATGCGTCACAGCAGGTTTCCCATTTGGAACATTGACAGCCATTTTCTTACGCTCCACGGGATGCCTGCCAATCGTCCCTTCAATCCTGCCAGATTCTTCACGTACAATACCTTTGACAATACCGAGATAACGTCGGGTTACGGAATGTTCCTTTATCTGCTCTGCAATTTTTAGATGCGCATGGTCATTTTTGCAGACAATCAGCGCTCCTGTGGTATCCATATCAATCCGATGGACAATCCCCGGACGAATTTCACCATTGATGCCGGAAAGGCTGTCTTTGCAGTGGTACATGACGGCATTGACCAGGGTGCCTGAGTAATGTCCGGCAGATGGGTGTACTACCATGCCTTTCGACTTATTTACCACCAGCACATCTTCATCTTCATATAAGATATCCAGGGGAATATTTTCTGGTAAAATGGCAATCTCCTGCGCTTTGGGGATCGTAACACAGAGGATATCGCCCTCTCCCACACTGTAATTTGCTTTCCGTGGAATGTTGTTCACGGATATCTGCCCTTCTTTGATTAGTTTTTGGAAAAAAGAACGGGACAGTTCCGGATATAGGAGAGATAACGTCTTATCCAGACGTTGTCCTGCCTGCTCTATGGATATTTCAAACTCCTGCGTGACATCCTCTGAAAACATCCTCTTGTCCTCCCTCATGAATACTGCATCACTCTCCTATTGCATGTCCGCCTTCTTTTCCTGTTGCTTTTTAAACGGAATCAAACGCTCAATATCTTCTTCTTTATAATAAAACAGACCAAAAAGAACTAACAATACCATCCCGCAGCTCACATAGACGTCCGCAACATTAAAAATCGGGAAATTTATCAACTCAAAATAAAAGAAATCAATCACATAATCAAGGCGCAACCGGTCAATGAGATTTCCGATTGCTCCGGCAGTCAGAATCATAATGATCATCCTTGCCCACTTAAATTTTTGCTCCATCGGTGATTTCCAGTAAATGAAAATCATTACGGCAAGCATTAACAATGTACCGATCACAAACCAGATTTTCATGCCCTGCATAATGCCGAACGCCGCGCCGCGATTTTCCAGATAATGTAACTGAAAAACCCCTTTTATGAGTATAATGGAATGTCCACCCTTTAAATAGGTGGCGGCAAGATATTTCGTAAACTGGTCAAAAACCAGTAAAATGAAAACGATTACCATTCCTATAATAGAACTGTTTCTTTTCTTATTCATAATAAACCTCTTTTTCTTTCTGAAATACATTCCTCAATGAAATGTCATTTTTCTATGATGTGTGTAATACCGAAAAGAATATCCTCATCGCTTAGTTCTTTTGTAATGTAGGCTTCGCCCAGTGATTTCAATACAATAAATTTCACCTTTCCGGATTCCATTTTTTTGTCCAGTTTGGTAGCCGCAAGGATTTCCTGCGGCGTATATGGAAATTGCGCCAGAGAAACAGGCAGGCCATAGCTTTTTATGATCGTTTCCAGCTTGTTTCGTTCTGTTTCACTGAGATTCCCAAGCCGATAGGAAATATAGGCGGCGCCCGCCATTCCAAGGGCAACGCATTCCCCATGATAAAGAGTGAAATCTGATAATTTCTCTATGGCATGACCGATGGTATGCCCGAAATTGAGAAGTGCGCGTTCCCCCTGTTCTTTGGGGTCGCGTTCCACAACTTCGCGTTTAATCTGGCAGCTGCGGTAAATTACCTCTTCCAGAGCATCCGGCTGCTGATTCATGATTTCTGCGCTGGTATCCTCAATATACTGCGTGTAGGAGCTGTCTTTGATAAATCCATGTTTAATTATTTCCGCCATGCCTGCGGAAAACTGGCGTGCAGGAAGAGAATGTAACGTGGAAATATTCATATACACAAGTCTGGGCATATAAAATGCTCCCACCATATTTTTATATTGCATAAAATCGACGCCGGTTTTTCCGCCGATACTGCTGTCCGTCTGTGCCAAAAGCGTGGTAGGAACCTGAACAAAATCAATGCCGCGCAGGTATGTTGCGGCGACAAATCCGGTGAGGTCTCCCACAACGCCGCCGCCGAGTGCTACCAGAAGGTCTTTTCTGTCAAATTTGTGCTCAATCAAATGTTTGTAGACCAGACCTGCCGTATCGGTATTCTTACTGCTCTCTCCTGCCGCAAACACAAAGGAAGTACAGCTGGCAAATACCGGCTCCAGCAGAGACTGAACCTCATCCAGATAAAGAGCCGCCACATTGGAATCGGTAACAATACAGACTTTGTTGGATCCGTAGCCGAGTTCCTTTAATTTATTCGTAAACAGCGAGAAATCCCGTTGTATTTCAATATCGTAACAGGGTTTTCCCTCATATGAAACGTGAATTATTTTTCCCATAATGAAATTCCTTTCTATCGCGATCTATCCTCAATATTACAGATACTTCTCGTACTGTATTTTCAAGCGTCCCTTGCGCGTTTCCCCATAGGAATCCACAAAACGGAATCTTCCTATGGAGCGCACGGAAATCAATTCTCCCGCTTTGCATTCTGTAGTCGTCTGCAACGCCTGACGATTGTTAAGAAATACTTTCCCTCCCTTAATCCACTGACTGGCCTGGGAACGGGAAATCTTACAGATGCAGGCAATCACATTGTCGAGCCGATTGGAGGTAATGATTCCTTCCACAAGCTCTTTTTCAGGTTCAAACGAAAAAGATTCCGGTTGAATTTCCTCACTCTTTACCACGGTGTGCCGGATTCTTGTCAACTCTTCCATTAGATAAGCCAAAATTTTCTGGTGGCAAAAGACGTATATTTCATCCTCATTAACGAGGATATCCCCGAGTTTGCAACGCTCAATGCCAAGGTTCATAAGACTGCCAAGGACGTCCCGATGTGATAAGTGTTCTGCAAATTTTTTATTTACCGGTGTGATTTTCAGACAGGCAATTGGATAATTCCATGTATAACAAAGAGCATCAGGTATAAATGCTATCATCTGACGCTCACTCAACTCATATCCGCCAAAGATTTCGTAACCGGAATACAGTTCTGAAATCCCCTGCTTAAAAATATTCAATTCATTTAAGTTCAGAAAATCGCTGAACAGGACAACATTTTTCTGTCCAGCCTGTCTCGATAAATCAAGAAAACGTTTTGCTAAAAGTGATTCTTCCTTTGTCATATCCGTTTTAAAACTCCGTACGGATGGGCTGCATCTCAAGAGAGTCCATAATATTTGCGAAATCACCGGACACATCAACGCTCGGCGGCGTAATGATAAATATGTAGTTGGAAATCTTCTGCAAGTTGCCATTGATGGCAAAACAGGAACCGGACGTAAAGTCGATAATACGCTGTGCAATGTCCACATCCAGTCCTTCTACATTCAATACAACCGTGCGATCCAGCAGCAATGTCTCCGTTATTTCCCTTGCATCTTCCACTGTAATCGGCTTAATAACGCATACTTCCATGCCTGTCCCGGATTTCTTCGGGGAACGCATAGGCGTTACCACCTTGGAACTGCTCTTGATGGGACGGATTTTCTTTTCCTCTTCTTCCGTGTCATCTATGCTTGTATCTGCCTTGCGTCTTCTCTTGCGAGGCGTTTCTTCTTCGTAATCATCTTCATAGTCGTCATCGTAAAAATCATCATCATCCGAATTCAACCGCATGACATCTAAAAATTTATCTAACATTCCCATATCATTCACCTCACTTTGATTTCTGCATCTATCCGTAAATTCACTTACCGATAAGGCTGCATCCTATCCGTAATTTCTCTCACCGAAAATTCCTGTTCCAACGCGAACCATGGTTGCCCCTTCTTCAATCGCAACCATATAGTCCCCCGTCATTCCCATTGAAAGTACAGACATAGTTACATTATCAATGTTTTTCTGCTTGATGTCAACAGATAATTCACGAATTTTACGAAAATATTTTCGATTGTCTTCCGGATTTGTCACAAAAGGCGCAATCGTCATGAGCCCTATGATATGAATATGCGGTAAAACAGATATTTCTTCTATCAACGAAACAGTCTCTTCGTATGGGATTCCAAATTTGCTCTCCTCTCCGGCAATGTTTACTTCGATCAGAATATCCATCTCCAACTGTCGTTTTCCTGCCTGGTTGCTGATTTCCTGCGCGAGGCGCAGAGAATCTACGGAATGTATGAGGGCCGTTTTATCGATAATATATTTTACCTTGTTCCTTTGGAGATGTCCAATCATATGCCAGCGGATATCACTTGCAAGCTGTGGATATTTGTCGATGATCTCCTGTACTTTATTCTCACCGAAATCCCGGCTGCCCGCCGCATAAGCCTCCTCCAGCATGGAAACCGGCTTTGTCTTGCTGACGGAAATGAGCGTCACCTCTTTCGGATCCCGCCCGGCTTTCTCACATGCTTTTTTTATATTTTCGTGTACTTTTTCAAGATTTTCTTTTACCATTGTTTCCTTCCTCCTATATGGTATCGGCACGCGACGATTCCCCTCACTGAATAATTTCATTTTCCTGAATCGTCGAGGCATCCAGCGCAATATGATCGTACAGAGAAATCCCATAACTTGTTCCTTTATTTACAATGCTATACTCTTCATTCTGGAATAAAATCTCCACCTTCCGGAACACCGCATATCCACGGTTAATATTATAAACTCCCTGCAGCGAATCCTGTTTCTGCAGCTTATAAGTCTCCTTAGAATCCGGTTTCAGCAGTATATCCCCGCTCTGTAACTGTTCTGCAGCAATATAGTACATATTATTCTTTTCCTGTGCCACTGCAACCGCTACAAAACTGGTTTCAAAATTACCATCTTTATCCTCATATCGATACATAACACCATTCGAATTATCAGCGCCGCCTTTCGTCACGTAATCCTTCGGCACCAGGAAGAAACTTTTCTCCGTCAAGGCAGTATTCGGTATTTTCAAACCGCTGGTATCGGACAATAACAATTCAACTTCCAGATACCGTTCCGTTGCATAGCGCAATCCTGCGCTCTGGAAGTTCAGCGCCAGATAGGAATCACCGTCTTTGGTGATAATTCGGGAACTTCCCCATGCAGTAGAATCATCTTTTTTGAATTTGATCTGGAGTACGGTATTTTCAGCCAGATTCGCTGCCAGCTGCTCATCAATCGGTATAAGCAAATCCCATATTTCGCTGGTAATCAGTTTAAATGCCGGTTCTCCGGCACTCACCTGTTCACGGGTCATCAGATTGTTTTTTACATGAGCGGATTTATCAAAGATATCTTTGTTAAAATTTTCCAGAGTGACATTTTCCAGACCATCTGTATGATATACTACAATTCCCGGTTCCGGCGCACGGCGCGCATGCAGTCCATTGTAATTGCCGCCATTCTCAGAAAGGCCGGACAATGCGTTTTCACTGATGGTTTCCATCAACGCAGCCTCCATATCATATTGAAAGGCATATACCTGATAAAAATTTTCATCCGAATAATTCAGGACAAATTCTTCCGCTGTCTTTTCCAATCCGTCATAAAAACTTTTTTCTGAAAACAGGGTTCCATCATTTTTGGCCAGCATATCCTGATAAAAATGCCCGGTCTCATCCACGGAATACACATAGCTGTTTACGCCGACTTTCGTGGCGTCCCGATTATAATAAGTGATATAGCCGGAGGCATCCGTATTGTATATTTTTTCTTCCCGCAGAATTACGCCGGTAAACGTATTATTCTGTGCAATGGTTCCCTGAGAAATTTCATATACTGCAACTCTTTCCGTTGTAAAATATTGAAAGATATTATAGAGCATATATACAAGAATAATCAGGAAGATAATCACACCGATATTAAATTGAGATCCTTTGTGAAATTTAATAATTTTTCTGTTTCTGTCTGCCATAAATATATGTCTCATTTCTATGTAAGTTTTTCCTGAAACAGGATTTCCTGACATATTATATCACGAATCCAAGAATTTCCAACATGATTTTTGGGGTATGGGTAATAATAAAATCATGTAAAAGGAGGAAATGCATATGAATACCAAATGTTTGGATTACACGTTATTAGCACTTGTAATCATTGGTGCAATTAACTGGGGTTTGATTGGATTATTCCGTTTTGACCTGGTTTCCTTTTTATTCGGTAATATGAGCTGGATTAGCAGGATAGTCTATGGAATCGTAGGGATTGGCGGTCTGTATTTATGCAGTGTATTTGGTCGCATCCGCTCCATGAATGAAACCTGAGATACAGGTTCTATAAGAAAGAGTTTCGCTGTGCGAAACTCTTTCTTATGTACTAATCTCTATAACGATACAATGAACTTACCTTTGGTACATTCCGGTAAATCCTTTTCATTCTTGGATATGCTCAATATAAAATTGACATGGAACTTGGTACTGATATCTTCCAACTTCGTAATGCAGCGTTCGATATCTTCGTCATTTATCTTTGCAATTGTAAGGAAACTGTCCAAATACATCTCTTCCAAATCGTGGTCCTGAGAAATAATTCCACTTAAGAATCCTAAAAATTCATCACAATTTGCAATCAAATATTCAGAAACGTTGATTAACCGAACTTTGTTGCTTAGTTCATACATATGTTTTTGGCTCTTATCCAGATATACGATATTGCCAGTAGCCGATTTTACCGATTCATTTACCTTGTCCAGCAGATGCTTTGTCTTACCTTTTCCTTTTTCTCCAGCTATAATTTGTACCATGACAATCTCCTCCTAGTCTCAACCGCTTTGTGCAAAACAGATAATTATCATGTGACATGACAATGATTTTTATCTATTCTGTAATAACAGTTTCTTTTATAGGACAATTATAGTATATATTTACAGAGAATTCAACTGCTATTTTGCACTTTCCATTAACAATTCTGACATCTCATGATAAAGATTTTCACGACTGTCTGATTTATAGACGATGGATATATGGGGTACGTCACGGCTGTTCTTGCTGTACAATACCAGACAGTAACCGGCATCGTTGGTGGTGCCCGTTTTCCCGCCAATTACCTGAATGCCTTCCGGCGTCTCAACTTCGCCGTTCAGGTATTTATTCGTATTTTCCCAGTTCATAGAGGCCGTCTCTCCCGTCGAACGGCTGAAGGAGGTCATATGGCTCTGCGCGCTGATGATGGATACAAATTTCTCTTCCTTAAGCGCTGCCTGAAAAATCAGATACATGTCATAGACTGTGGTATAATGCTCTTCACTGTGCAGTCCATGAGGATTGACAAAATGTGAATTTGTAGCGCCCAGCGCAAGCGCTTCCTGATTCATCAGTTTTGCAAATGCATCCGTACTTCCGGCAACAAGATCTGCAATGACATTTGCCGCATCATTACCGCTGCAAAGCATTAGCCCGTACAACAATTCTTCCAGACTGAAGGTATCTCCTACGGACAGACCACAGGTAGAGGAACCTTCCTCCAATTGCAGCTCCTGCTCCGTTACGGTCGCAGTTTTTGATAAATCGCCATGTTTCATGGCAACATATGCTGTCAAAATTTTGGTGGTACTTGCCGGATAAATGCGGCCATAAATATTCTTGCCAAATTTAAGGTTATTTTCCTGAATATCAAATAACCCTGCTGCCTCCGAAAGAGAGGCTGTCACGGAATCACTTAATACATCTTCTGTTCCGGCAACACAGAGATCCCTGGAAAAAAAGGATTGCTCGCTTTCGTTGCCGCTTACCGTAGTGTTCAATCCATAAGCTCTCGGACTTTCGTACACATCATAAGGATGTTCAATTGTCACCTCTTCCCCACATGCGGTGAACAAAAGAAACATACAGAAAGCTGCCGCTAAAATCCGGGTCTTTTTATTTATACATTTCACGCCACTCTAAATCTCCTCTGTCTAACGATTTAATCAATAACTCCGCCGTGGCAAGGTTCGTTGCCAGCGGAATATTGTACATATCACATAAATGTACCACATTGTTTACATCTGGTTCATGAGACTTGGGGGTAATCGGGTCTCTCAAAAAGATTACCAAATCAATCTGGTTGTGCTCAATTTGGGCGGCAAGCTGCTGCGCGCCTCCGAGATGCCCTGCCAAAAATTTGTGGACAGACAGGTTTGTAACTTCCTCAATCAGTCTTCCGGTCGTTCCTGTTGCAGATAAATCATTCTTACAGAGAATCCCCCGGTAAGCAATACAAAAATTCTGCATCAGTTTTTTCTTTGAATCGTGAGCAATTAATCCAATGTTCAAGTCAAAAATCCCCCTTTCGGTATTTTAAAGGCTGAAGTCCTACATTTAATACAAGTCCAATTCCGATAAAAAGACTCACCAGAGAAGTAAGCCCATAGCTTACAAAAGGTAACGGCAATCCGGTATTCGGCATCATTCCGGTTACCACACAGATATTAAAAAAGGTCTGAAATCCAATCCATGCAGCAACACCGCCACAGATAAGCTGCCCTGATAAATCTTTTGCCTTTCTGCCAATCAGGATGCATTCAATGACAATCAGCAGAAGGAGAACGAGAATAACCGCCCCTCCTATGAATCCAAGTTCTTCTCCTACAACGGCAAAAATAAAGTCTGTCTGTGGTTCCGGGATGAAATTACCGTTTTTTACAGAAAATACGGTATCATTGTTCAAACCTTTGCCCCATAGCAGCCCGGAGCCAATTGCCATAATGGAATTCTGCTGCTGATAAGCATCCGTTGTATATTTTTCCGGCTGAAGCCATGCCATAATGCGTTTCCACTGGTAATATCCTAAAATTTTCTGATCCGGCTGAAGAATCAGATAAATAAACAGCGAACCCGCAGGAACCAACACTGCAAGCACACCTGCTATTATTTTATAACTTAAACCGCTTAAAAACAAGAGCGTAATAAAAATTACGGCAACCACAATACTGGTAGATAAGTCCGGCTGTTCCTCTATCATAACCCATGGGATGAAAATTAATATCCCTGAGAGCAGAATAAAATATAATTTATTCACCTTCTCATAATATTTTCCGAAAAACCAGGAAAAAAACAGAATAATCAGTACCTTTGACAATTCCGATGGCTGAAAACGGAATCCTGCAATCTCAATCCATCGCACTGCACCGCCGCCACTGGAGCCAAACACATGAAAAGTAATCAAAGACAACAGTCCAATGTTGAATAAATAAATCAACCAACTGAACCGGAGAATAAAGGAATAATCTATTATGGAAACAACCACCATTGCGAACAACCCAAGACACAATCCAAGTATCTGTTTATTCTGTACCGATTTCTGTGCGCTTCCGATTACATTGATGCCGATCAGGGTCAATGCTGTTACATATATTATCAATCGAATTCTATATTTTTTCAGTTCATATTGTTTCAACATAATAAAATTTCCTTACTTTCCTCTGCCACGCTATTCCGAAGCGCCGGAGTGCCTCATATCTTTGATCGGTATGTTCGCGTACAATGCCGGAACATTTCCGTTATTTCCTTCCGACTCTGTCTGTGTAATCTGAATATCCAAGCCTTCTGCGTCTATTTCCATATATTTGGAAATCACCTGTATGATGTCGTTTTTTATCTTTTCCATAATTTCCGGAGAACAATTTGCACGGTCGGAAACTAATAAGAGTTTTAGCCGGTCTTTGGCAATATCGCCGGAATTTTTTTTCTTAAACAAATCCATCAATCCCATTCTGGGTTCCTCCTAATTTTTCTTAAACATCCCTTTTAACTTGTTCCACATACCGGCTTTTTCTTCCAAATCCAAATATGGCACCTCTTCACCCAAAATTCGATGGCAGATATTTGCATACGCCTTTCCCGCCTTGCAGTCAGCTCCGACCAGCGGTTCCCCCTGATTAGTAGAAATTACAATCTGCTCGTCATCCGGTACGGCGCCGATTAAATCAATGGCAAGAATGTCTGTGACATCCCCGATATTCATCATATCTCCGCGTTTTACCATGTCCATACGCAGACGGTTTACAATCAAATCAACCTGCGTAATCTCATTGGCAGTCAAAAGGCCAATGATGCGGTCCGCATCACGGATGGCAGACACTTCCGGCGTCGTAACGACTAATGCACGGTCTGCCCCTGCAATCGCATTCTTAAAGCCCTGCTCAATACCAGCCGGGCAATCCAGCAAAATATAATCAAATTCGTCTCTCAACTCATCAATCACTTTTATCATCTGTTCCGGTGAAACGGACGTCTTGTCTTTTGTCTGTGCAGAGGGCAGCAAAGACAGATTCGGATAACGTTTATCTTTAATCAACGCCTGTTTCATCCGACAGTTTCCTTCCACTACATCCACCAGATTATACACAATCCGATTCTCCAATCCCATGACAACGTCCAGGTTACGCAGTCCGATATCCGTATCAATCAATACGACCTTCTTGTCCAGCTGTGCAAGACCTGTTCCTACATTTGCAGTGGTGGTTGTTTTACCAACGCCGCCTTTCCCTGATGTTACAACAATTACTTCACTCATCCTACCATATCCTCCTGATATTTATATATTGTTCAAAAGCCCTTTTGTAATTGGTTCAATATAAATATTTCCATCCTTTACGATTGCAACCTGCGGATCCGTCTCATAGTCAACCGTATGCTTTTTCCTCCTTTTTTTCTCCCCCTGCACTTTGTCTGCGCTGCGTGCAATCACATCTCCTATCTTGATTTGAATCGGATCCATTATAAGCGCAGCCACGAAAGCCTGCTCGTTGCCGTTTGCCCCCGCATAGGCGTTTCCCTTTAACGCTCCCAGGACGACAATATTTCCTTTGGAGATGACTTTTGCACCCGGATTTATATCTCCCAGTATAATAATACTGCTTTCACAATCCAACACCTGTCCGGAACGAAGGGTCCCCTTGTAAAATTCTCCGGTTTTTCCAGTCTGTTCTTCCTCAAAACGCTCAATTTTCTGACGAACCAGTTCCTCTTTCAGTTCATCGTTGTCCAAAATACAGATGATATTTACAGAAGTATTTTCTGTAATCGTTTCAATAATCTGAAACTCTTCCTCCTGAGTCAGTTTTCTGCCCTCAAAAGAAATCGCCATTCTTGCGTCTTTAAAAAATCCTTCGGATTCTTTAAATTTATCCAAAATGCATGTCAGCAATTCTTCAAAGTCCATGTGCTTATCCATAATCAGGTTAATCCCATATTTATTGCTTTTTAACATCACTGGCTTTGACACGTTCATCCCTCCAAACTTTAATCCGTAAATCCGTTTGCACTGCTTTCTATTTCTTCTGCCTGTCCATCTAACAGGGTATTGGTATCTGCAAGATGGAAATAATATTTTAAAATATTGCTGGATACTTCTACTGCATTTGCCGAAGTGTATCCATAGGCAATACGGGTTGTAATCGCTATCTCTGGATCCTCATAAGGCGCATATCCAATAAACAGCGCGTGGTTCGCCCGAGTCTCCATCTGCTGTGCCGTACCGGTTTTACCGGCAACCGCAACAGAAAAATCCTTAAAACTCTTATTGTTTTCTGCCACCATCCGCATACCGCTTTGAATCGCGTTCCAGGATGGAGCGGAAACTTCGGTAATCTTACGGATCACCTTGGGCTCAAATTCCTGCACAACTTTGCCGTCTGCCGTTGTCTCCTTATCCAGAAGCGTCAGTTGATAGACGTCTCCGCTGCTGGCAACTGCCGTAAGATACCTCGCAAGCTGTGTGGTCGTATAGTTATGGTTTCCCTGTCCAATTGCAGAAGTAATCGGATACTCATTGGAAATCTGCGGCTCGTTTTCCGGTATTTCAATTCCGGTCTTTTCATCCAGTCCAAACAGGGATGCATATTTTTTCAGCGCCGCGATTCCCTTATTCTCATTATAGACTCCGCCCTCGGAACTTAAACGGTAACCCATCTCATAGAAAAAGTAGTTACAGGAATCCCGGATGGCCTCTGAAATATTGTCCTTACCATGCGTACTGCCCGGATAAATCCAACATTTGGGAGACGGCGTGATATTCGTATATTCCCCCTCATCCTTAATCTGTTCTTCCACGCTCACAACGCTTTCGGCCAGAGACGCCGCCGCAGTAATCGGCTTAAAGGTGGAACCAGGCGCCGTCCGCTGCTGCGTCGCATTGTTATACTGCGGAACAGACAAATCTTTCTGCAGGCTTTCAAAATACGCAGAATCTACGGTATTCGCAAGCCTGTTGGTATCATAGCCCGGATAAGTCACACAAGCAAGCAATTCACCGGTTTTAACGTCAATCATGACACAGCTTGCCGTACAGGGATCCAGCGCAAGCTGGGCGGGCGTTATCTCAATGTTCTTTATTTTCTCTTTCAGGAAATCAAAGGCGTTGAGGCTGCCGTTGGCAAGCGATGCCTGCTCCCCGTTTTTATCCTTGAGGATTCCCTGTTCAAACAAAATCTGGCAGATTTGATTGCCGGAAATCAGGTTGTCCCGAATCATATACTGGTAAATCTTCTTCGAAAATTCCGAATCTGTCTGTAACTCATCCATAATGTAGGAGATCAGCGCATCATAAATCTCTGTGGAATCGGAATACTTGGAATCGGTATCGAAACCGGTAATATCAATCCAGTCCATGGAAATTGCGCGGTGCAGGTATTCCGCAAGGCTTGCCGTATCGCTCTTCCAGGAGAGATACACCTCATCATCCGTATCCACTTTGTCCGCCAGAAAAATTTTCTTCTCACTGAGCATAGAGAGAATATAGCTCATATATACCTGATACTCTTTGTCCAAATTACCATATACGGCCGGAGAAGTCGATACAAACTGCTGTCTGAGTCCCTCAATAACAGAACTCTGCTTGCTTTTAAAAACCGCATGCACCTGCTGCTCCACGGGCTGGGCTTTTTCTTTCTCAAAATGTCCAATATCAATAATATTATTATTGAGGAGCGCAAAATAAACATCGTCAATCGGAATCTTGATATCAGAGGCTGTACCGGAACTGGTATCATATTCCTTAATATTCTCAATCTGCGCGTAGACAATGCCGGCAAGCTCCTGCTCTAACATACGGTAGACTGCCTCCTGTAACTCCGCGTCAATCGAAAGATAAATATCGTTTCCAGAGGAAGCGTCGACTTTCTGAATCATCTCCGTAATCCGTCCCATATTGTCAGTATAAAAAGATTCTTTCCCTTTACTTCCCTGCAATTGCTGATCCATCACCTGTTCAATCCCGGATTTTCCAACCACATCATTCAGCGTATATTCTTCATTTTTCTCAGACAGGGTATCGTACTCTTCCTGAGAAATTTTGCCTGTGTAACCGATAATATGAGAAAAATATTCGCTGTCCACATATTTGCGGATACTGTCTTCCGTGATATCGACACCCTGAAGGATATCCGAATTCTCTTTGATGACTGCAACAGTCTCTTCACTGATATTCCGGGCAATCGTTGTCAGTACATATTTCTGGTAATTGTTCTGGGATATGGCATAACGAAGCAACATGATTTTGTAGGCCTCATCCTCAGAATACAGATTATATTCTTTGGGAAGCTCCTTTTGCTCCGTTTTTCCCTCAACATAAATGCCAAATTTATCCTGAAGAAAGGCAACGACCTGTTCCGGGCGTGCGTTCCTTTCATCGTAACCCAGTTTCTTGTTGTATTTCAGCTTATCAATACTTGTGTAGCCGTAGACGTCTGCCAGAAAACGCAGCAAAGCTTTATCTGACAGGATAAACTGATAATTGCCCCGTTCATCTTTTTGAACGTCAAAATCAGTAATGATTTTATCGCCTTTATCTTCAATCATGTGAATGACGGTATTCAATTCTTCATTCAGAAGATAGTTCTTCTCCTGCGTACTGTTGTAGACGCCGTTATCCTCAATGGTAACCGAGTACGACAATTCATTATAGGCCAGGAGTTTGCCATTCCGATCAAAAATATTACCTCTGGTACCGGATGTGACACGCTCTTTTCGAATCAGAAGGGTATAATTATCCAGATACTCCTTGCCCTTTATGATCTGAAGCACAAATATGCGCTGCAACATTATGCCAAATATAAGAACCATCACTACACTGAGCGCAAATAATCTGGAAGTCAATATTTTTTTGCCGTAATCTTTTATTATCTCAAACAAACTTGCTGGCTCTCCTTTTTTCTATCTCTTCTAAGCGATTATTTATTTTAAGAATCACAAAATATAAGACAATCGTCACAAGAATGGTATATACCAGTTCCGGCAGCATAATATTGAAAAGATAGTAACTGATTCGGAACCTGCCCCGCAGAAAAAACAGAAACAGATATACCAGGATATTGTATGATAAATCGCTTGTTGCAATCAAAATCAATGGCAGTTTGATATCGTCCGGAAAAAAACGCTTGCGGAAGAAACCGTTGACATAACCAATATAGGCATATATTAACGCATAAAACCCGATCACGCTTCCAAAAAAAATATCCAGTAAGAGTCCGCTGAAGAACCCGATCCACATGCCTTCTTTCCTGCCCCGCATGAATCCAAACGATGAAGTCACCACAATCAATAGATTGGGGGAGATAGATGCAAAAGACAGCATCTGGAATAAGGTACATTGCAGAAGAAAGCATACGGTTATTATGATAAATACTGCTAATTTACGTCTCATCTGACCTGCTCCTTTATTCCTTTGGGGTCTCCTTCTTATCCAGTATCACAAGCACTTCCTGCAAATGCTGGAAATCCACCGCAGGGGTTATGGTTCCGGAATATGTGAGGTTATTGGAATTGCGCTCAATCGTACTGACATAGCCGATGAGAATACCTTCCAGATATTTGTCGCTGATATGGGAAGTCACAATCTGTTCTCCCGTCTTTACCGCATCCTCCTCGCATTTCAAATCAGAAAAACCGATCACCTGCTCCTGATTCATAGATGCCAGATTACCATTTATGATACAGCGGTCAGCAGTAGATAACGCCATTCCGCTGACATTGCTGACATCGTCTATGATAGCGCGTACCTTAGCGTAATTGGAACCCGTATCCGTTACAATGCCTACAAGACCGCTGCCCGCAATGACATTCATATCTTTTTCTATACCGTCCTTCTCACCCTTATCAATGAGAAAGGCATTGAACCAGTTGCCACCGTCATTGGCAATCACCCGAGCTGCCACCTTATCGTAGCTTGGGTATTTCTGATCCAGCTCCATCAGCTTTCGCAGATTGTCCAATTCATACTGTTCCAGCTTGATGGTGCTCAACTTTTGTGTGAGCTCGTCTACCTGTTCCTGTAATTTTTTGTTATCCTGCCTGACATTACGCAGGGACACCACGTCATCTGCGCGGTTAATCACCCAGCTCCCTACCTGATTGATGCCGTTTTGCATAGGGACAAACACATATCCGGCAACCGTATTCAGCGGTCCGCCGGAAAGGTTGAACGTAAAGCTTACAAACATGAGCAGCACACAGAGCGCCGTCACTGCCAGAAGCGTATATTTCGTTGGAATAGAGCGTTTTGTTCTTCGTTTCATAAATACCTGCAACCTCTATTTATAAATTCTGCTTTTCATGCTAAATGCAAGTTTCCGGTATTTTTCATCTGATACAATCTTGTCCAGACCGCGCACAGCGCTTTCTTCCGGAAACTCACAGGTATTTACCCGGATATTGGTTATCTGGGTAAACAGTTCATCCAACCTCTGTATCTTAGAGGAACCTCCGGTGATATAAATGCCGGAGTGAATGATATCCCTCGCCAGTTCAGGCGGCGTCTTCTCCAAAATCATCTTAATCGAATTACAGATGGTATTGAGCGGATCCTTGATTGCCTCGTAAACGATTGTGGACGTAATCTGCATCTCAATCGGCAGACCGCTGACAACGTCTCTTCCGACAATGGTCGCAGCCATCTCTTCCTCCTGCGCAATGGCACAGCCCAGCGTCTCTTTTAAATGCATGGCTGTCTTCTGTCCAATCACAAGGCTGAAATTACGTTTTAAATAGTTGATGATGGATTCATCAATGCGTTTTCCCCCAAAATGAAGCAGGTCGCTCAAGACCAGTCCTCCCAGGGAAATTACGGAAATCTCCGTTGTATCCGCGCCAATATTAACGATCATGAATCCGGTCGGGGAATTCACATCCAAATCCAGACCTACGGCGTCTGCAATCGGTTTCTCACAGAGCAGCACGTTTCTTGGCTTAAAGCGACTCTTATAGAACAAATCAAAGAACGCCTTCTTCTCCACTTCCGTAATATCCGTTGGTACCGCAACAATAAATTCGGCTCCCTTGATATGACTTTTTGCATGTTTTTCCAACAATTCGCCAATCATCATCTGCATATTATTGTAATCTGCGATTACGCCATTGACTACGGGAAAAGATACCTTGATACTGTCCGGCGCTTTCTCGTACATGGCATATGCGTCATCGCCAAACGCATAGAGCTGGTTCTTGTTGACGATGGCAATGGTATTCTTTTCATTGATTACCTTCCCGGTTGCCTTACAAAAAATTTTCAAATTGCAGGTTCCCAAATCAATTCCGTATACATTTGCTGACATAACTTATGTTCCTTTCCTCTGGCCAAACAGGCCGTTTTCTCTAAAGCTCATATATCTGTTGTCACCAATGATAATATGATCTGCCAGGGCAATTCCAAGCATACTCCCACTCTCTGTAACCCTGCGTGTAACCTTGATATCCGCCTCACTGGGCTCCGGATCACCGCTGGGATGATTGTGCAGAAGTACAATGTGCACGGCATGGCATTCAAGTGCCTTTATAAAGATTTCCCTGGGTGATACCAGGGAGTAGTTTACTGTGCCGACGGAGATAATTTCATCTCCCAGCAGATTGCTTTTGGCATCAAACATTGCCAGTAAAAGCTTTTCTTTCGTTTCATGACGCAGCGTTTCCATATAGTAGGAGGCAATGCTTGCCGGTTCATTCAGGCGCACCTCTTCACTCCTGCTGGTTTTGGCAATGCGTCTTGCAAGCTCTGCAATGCACTTCAACTGCGCTGCTTTCACCCGTCCGATTCCAGAAATCTCCTGCATCTCTTCAGGATTCATATAGACAAGGTTCAAAAGGCTCTGTTGCCTTTGTGCCAGCAAAGCCTGCGCAAGCTGCAGGGCAGTCATGTCCTGCGTACCGCTCCTTAGGATGACAGCCAGAAGTTCCGCATCGGACAATGTGTGTGCACCATAGCGGAAAAATTTTTCACGCGGCTGTTCCGACTCTGGCATTTCTTTCATAGTCATGTGTAAATTCATATTTTTCCTTTCACTCTCTCAAAAGAAAAGGAAAACGTATCACATTTTATTTTAGCACAAAAGGGCTTTAATGTATACTAATTAATATTAAAATTTCGCTAAAAATTTATTAATCCCTGTTCGTAAAGTTTTTGTAAAGACATCAGTATTCCCAGTTTTGCGTGATACCAGGTCAGTCCCCCCTGAAAATATACGGCATACGGCTCCCGCAATGGACCGTCCGCACTCAGCTCAATCGAAGAACCCTGTACGAAAGCCCCCGCCGCCATAATCACCTCATCGTCATATCCCGGCATGGCCCATGGCTCCGGGGTCACATGGCTGTCTACCGGCGCCGCCGCCTGAATTCCCTGGCAAAATGCAATCAATGATTGCGGATTTTTCAGCGTTACTGCCTGAATAATGTCGTGGCGGCTTTCCGTTCCGTTTGGAATCACCGGAAATCCCAGGCTTTCGTAAATATTTGCCGCAAAGATGGCTCCTTTCAATGCACCGGCAACAACGGTGGGTGAAAGAAACAGCCCCTGGTAAAAGGACTGGATAACGCCAAGGGACGCGCCGACCTCCTTCCCAAGTCCCGGAGAAGTGAGCCGGTAAGCAGCATTGTCTATACACTCCTGCTTTCCCACAATATAACCGCCGATAGGAGCCAGTCCGCCGCCAGGATTCTTAATCAGCGAGCCGACGATCATATCGGCGCCCGCCTCCAGCGGCTCCTGTCTTTCCACAAACTCGCCGTAACAGTTATCCACCATGCAGATAACGTCCGGCCTGATTTGCTTAATAAACGTAATCAATTCGCCAATCTGCGCTACGGAAAGCGTTGGTCTGGTCTGATAGCCCCTGGAACGCTGAATCGCGACAAGTTTTGTCTTTTCATTCAGCGCTTTTTTGATATTCTCGTAATCAAAGCCGCCGTCCGCCAGAAGATCCACCTGTCGGTAAGTGACGCCATATTCGGCAAGAGAACCTTTCGAGGGGCGGATGCCAATGACTTCCTCAAGCGTATCGTAAGGTTTTCCCACCGGGGATAACAGCTCATCTCCCGGACGCAGGTTCGACATTAATGCCAATGCCAGGGCATGGGTACCACAGGTAATCTGTGGGCGTACCAGTGCGGCCTCCCCATGAAAACAAGTCGCATAGACTTCCTCAAGCGTGTCCCTTCCCAGATCATTATATCCATAGCCGCTGCTGCCCATAAAACATTCGGCGCTGACCCTATGTGCCTGAAACGCTTTTATGACTTTCAACTGATTGTACTCTGCATTCTCATCAATTTCCTGAAAACGCTCCTTTAATTTTTTCTCAAATTTGATACCATAGGAATATACTTTTTCGTCAATTCCCAATTCCTGATACATCTGTTTCATTCACACTTCCTCTTTCTTTTTCTGTTCTTGTCCCTTTGTAAAATTTCAAAATTCAGTCAGAATTTTCGGAACCTATCATTCCCTTTTCCATCAGTATTTTTTTCATGTAGGATACTATTTGCTGGTTATCGTAAGCAAATTCCTGCTTATCCACCCAGATGACATCCCGCTCCCGGCGAAACCACGTCAACTGCCGTTTGGCAAAGTGTCTGGTATCGCGTTTGATTCGGCAGACGGCGTCCGCAAGGCTCATCTCTCCTTCCAGATACGAAAGAATTTCTTTATAGCCAAGTCCCTGCATAGATACCATATGCCGTTCACAGCCAAGGTTTCGCAAGGCTTTTACCTCCTCTATCAGCCCCTCTTCCAGCATCATATCTACCCGTTCGTTGATTCGGTCATATAGTTTCTGCCTGTCGTCGTTTAAAACGAAATATGCAAAATGATAAGGCGATTCTTTTTGTCGCTCTGTTTCATTATGGGAAGAAATCTTCTGCCCGGACAGGTGATGAAATTCCAGCGCACGTACCATACGCCTGATATTATTCTCATGAATCTTTTTTGCTGCCTCGGGATCTGCCTTCTGTAACATTTCATGCAGGACATGTCCGCCCTGTTCTTTTGCAAGCTGCTCCAGGGACCGGCGGTATTCTGTGTCTTCCTGTTCCTTTGTAAAATCAATATCATACAACAAAGCCTGAATGTAAAATCCGGTGCCGCCAACAATGATCGGAATCCTGCCCTGCGCATAGATTTCTTCCATATACTTCCTGGCATACTCCTGAAAACGCACCACATGAAATTCTTCCGTAGGCTCCAGCTCATCAATAAGATAATGAGGGATCTCCTGCATTTCCTGTTTTTTTATTTTCGCTGAACCGATATCCATATGGCGGTATACCTGCATGGAATCCGCTGAGATAATGGAACCATGCACCATCCTGGCAAGCTGGATCGATAGTCCGGTCTTACCGACCGCTGTGGGACCGGTCAGTATAATCAAAGGTTTTTTCATTACAACACCCGCTTAAATTTTTTTTCTAATTCATATTTTGACATGGAAATGATGGTTGGTCGTCCATGAGGACAGTGATAGGGATTTTCCAGCGTAAGCAGCTCACTGATTAAACTTTCCAGCTCTTGTCTGGACAAATTCTGATTGCCCTTTACTGCCGCTTTGCAGGACATGGAGGCCACTTTTTCCGTAATCATCTGAGGAGTTTCCCTGCCGTGGAATTCAGACAGGCTGTCCAAAAGTTCCAGCATCAGATCTTTTCCTTCCAGTCCGAACAGGTTCGCCGGAACTGCTGTCACAGAATACTCTTTTCCGCCGAAATGTTCCAGTACAAATCCGAGCTTTTCAAAATATTCCATATATTTTTTCAGCAGTTCTTCCTCCTGCATATTCAACGTCAACAGAATCGGAGGATAGATAACCTGTGAAGTATACTCCTTTGTTTCCAGCGAACGTATGGTGCGCTCGTACAATACCTTTTCATGCGCTGCGTGCTGATCAATGATATAAAGCTGGTTATCAAATTCCACCAGCCAGTATGTTTCAAACAACTGTCCGATAATCCGGTGATCCTTGCAAGAGGAAATATCCAACAGTTTCCGTGTCGTTTGCGGAACCGTTTCTCCTGTTATATCCGGCAGAGCGGTATATTCCGAGGATTCTGCAACGAGCTCCGGCTGTTTTTCTGTGGATATTGGCTGTTCTTTTGCAAGTTTTGGCTGTTCTTTTGCAAATTTGGGCTGTTCTTTTGCAAATTTGGGCTGTTCCTTTGCGGGTTTGGGCTGTTCCTTTTTCTCATATTTGGGCTCATACGGACTGTCCTTTTGGATTCTTTCTTTGAGCGCCGAAAGACGCCTGGTCTCAAATGGCTCCGGCGCTTTCCGGCTGGAATTTAAGGACTCCCATTTTTCCTGCTGCTGTCTCTTTTGTACTTTTTTTTCGTCTTCCAAGCTCACCTGATAAACCAGTTCACTTTGGTTGATGGTATTGCGAACGAGTTCCGAAAGAAACTGATAAACAGCCTGTCCATCCGAAAAACGCAGCTCCATTTTCGTGGGATGAACATTGACGTCCAGCAGCTTTCCATTGATGGAAATATGAAGTACCGTAAACGGATATTTATGCTGCATGGTAAATGACTGATAACCTTCTTCGATGCTTTTGGCAATCAGTGCGCTCTTAATATATCTTCCGTTGATAAAATAATTCTCAAAATTGCGGTTTCCTCTGGAAATCAAAGGTTTTCCAATAAATCCGCTGACAGAAAACAGGTCGTTTTCTTCACGGACTTCCAGAAGGTTTGCGGCAATGTCCCGTCCATAAATATGATAAATAATCTCTTTTAAATTGGAGTTGCCCGAAGTGTGGAGTTTTAACTGATTATTAGAGATGAACTTAAAGGATATTTCCGGGTGGGATAAGGCAAGTTTTTCCATCAAATCCCCGATATATCCCGCCTCTGTCTGCGCTGTCCTTAAAAATTTCCGTCTTGCCGGAGTGTTATAAAAAAGATTTCGAACCAGAAATGTCGTCCCCTCCGGCGCGCCGATTTCTTCCAACGACTGCTCTTTCCCGCCTTCGATTACATAGCGCACGCCGCTGATTCCACGGACGGTTTTGGTGATCAGCTCCACCTGTGAAACAGCGGCGATACTCGACAAGGCCTCTCCGCGAAATCCAAGTGAAGACACCGTAAATAAATCTTCCACGCTGCGGATTTTGCTGGTGGAATGGCGCAGAAAAGCAAGCTTTACCTCATCTTTTTCAATGCCGCATCCATTGTCCGTGATACGGATAAAAGAAATGCCCCCCTCTTTAATCTCCACCGTGATTGCACTCGCCTGCGCATCAATGGCATTTTCCACCAATTCCTTCACTACGGAGGATGGACGTTCAATCACTTCCCCCGCCGCTATTTTATCTATGGTCTGCTGATCTAAAATCTCTATATTCGGCATACTGGCTCCTTTGTGGTATTTATTTCCAATCCATGATATCATTTTTCGTTGCTAAATTCAAGAAATGCTATTTTTTCATAGGTTTACATAAAAATATTATGTAAACCTACCAGCGATTTTTAATTTTATTCTGCAATTGATACAGCATATTTAAGGCGTCAATCGGCGTCAGATTTCCCAGATCCAACTCCTGAAGCTCTTTGATAATATCATCGTCCTTTACCGTATCAAACAAAGACATCTGCGTCAAATCCACCTCGTCCAGCTTTTGGGCATTCTTTTTGGCAAGCGTTCCCTCCATGGGAATTCTCCCTGTAAATTCCGCAATGTCATGCGCCGACAATTCCCCGGCAATTACTTTGGCACGTGCAATTACGGAGTCCGGCACGCCCGCTATCTTCGCTACCTGGATACCATAACTTTTATCTGCGCCTCCGGGAACAATTTTCCGTAAGAATACGATATCATCGCCCTTTTCCTTAACGGCAATGCAGTAATTATTTACGTTGTCGAGTTTCCCCTCCAGTTCCGTCAATTCGTGATAATGGGTGGCAAACAGCGTTTTTGCCCCCAGCAGTTTGGGATTGCTGATATGTTCCACGACCGCCCAGGCGATGCTTAAACCGTCAAAGGTACTCGTTCCGCGTCCGATTTCATCCAATACCAAAAGGCTGTTGGAAGTGGCATTTCTCAGAATATTGGCAACCTCCGTCATCTCTACCATAAAGGTGCTCTGCCCGCTTGCCAGATCATCCGATGCGCCAACCCTTGTAAAAATACGGTCTACAATCCCTGTTTTTGCACTCTCGGCAGGTACAAAACTGCCAATCTGCGCCATAAGCACTATCAGCGCCGTCTGACGCATATACGTGGATTTTCCAGCCATATTCGGACCTGTAATGATAGAAATCCGCTGTTTTTTATTATCCAGATAAGTATCATTTGCAATAAACATATCATTGTTTATCATTTTCTCAACCACCGGATGCCGCCCGTTTTTAATATCAATCACGCCCTTTTCATTCATGGACGGACGGCAGTAATGATTCCTCTCCGCCACCAATGCCAGAGAAGAAAATACATCAATGCCGGCGACTGCCTTCGCCGTCTTCTGAATGCGCAATACCTCCCCGGCAATTTTATCCCGGATATCCTTAAATATCTCATATTCCAGCGCCACCAGTTTATCTTCTGCACCGAGTATGATATCCTCAAGCTCTTTCAGATCTGCCGTGATATAGCGTTCCGCATTGGTAAGCGTCTGTTTGCGGATGTAATCCTCCGGTACCATGTCGCGATAGGAATTTGTTACCTCCAGATAATAGCCGAATACTTTGTTGTATTTGATGCGCAGATTCTTGATTCCGGTTCGCTCGCGCTCTTTTGTCTCTAATTCTACCAACCAGCTCTTGCCCTCGGTCTTTGCATGGCGCAATTTATCAATCTCTTCGTCGTAACCTTCTTTTAAAATTCCGCCATCCCGCACAGATATCGGAGGCTCCTCTGCAATTGAAGCGTCGATCAGTGTACAGATATCTTCTAAAGGATCCAGGTTTTCCTGAAGTTCCTGCAACAGGGATGTGTCAAATTCATCCAACAGTGTTTTAATGAATGGAAGCATTTGCAGGGAACTCTTAAAAGCAATCAAATCTCTGGGATTTGCCGTCTGATACGTCACTCTTCCGATCAGCCGTTCCAGATCATAGACCGGAGTCAGGTATTCCCGGATTTCCTCTCTCGTCATAGCATTTTCCTTGAGCGCTTCTACCGCATCCAGCCGCCTTTCAATTTCTTCTTTTTCAATCAGGGGCTGTTCCACATAACTGCGCAGCATTCGCGCACCCATCGCTGTCTTCGTTTTGTCCAGAACCCAGAGCAGCGAGCCTCGTTTCTGTTTCTCGCGCATCGTCTCCACCAGTTCCAGATTTCGCCTTGTGGAACTGTCGATAATCATATATTTTCCGCTGCTGTAAAGCTGCAGAGAGGTCATATTTCCAAGATTGTTCTTCTGCGTCTCATATAAATATTTTAACAGCGCGCCTGCCGCAATCGTGCCGGATTCATAATCCGAAAGCCCCAGACCCTGAATATCGGAAATCTTAAAATGTGAAATCAGTGTGTTTTTCGCGGTCTCATCACTGAAATACCAGCTGTCAAGCGCATAAATGGCAATATTCAGTCGGTGTTTTAAATCTTCAAAATCCAGTCCGGTCATATAAAACGCCTCGTTACAGATAATTTCCGAAGGCATGAATTTATGTATTTCATCTAAAAGCTTGCGCTCCGCATCCAGCTCCGTCACATAATAGTCTCCGGTTGTAACGTCCGCGATGGAAACTCCGTAGCGATCTGCGATATAGACAATGCACATGATATAATTATTCTTTGATTCGTCCAGAGCCTGCGCGTCCAGATTTGTCCCTGGCGTAACAATCCGCACAACTTCACGTTTCACCAGACCTTTTGCCATTTTGGGGTCTTCCACCTGTTCGCAGATTGCAACTTTGTATCCTTTTGCCACCAGCTTGTTGAGGTAACTCTCCACCGCATGAAAAGGAACGCCGCACATAGGCGCCCGTTCTTCCAGTCCGCAGTTCTTTCCGGTAAGCGTAATTTCCAATTCCTGCGACGCCGTCTTTGCGTCCTCAAAAAACATCTCATAGAAATCTCCCAAACGGTAAAAAAGAATGCAGTCGGGATATTCCTTTTTTGTCTCTAAATATTTCTGCATCATTGGGGTCATCTCTGCCACAATGCATCTCCTCCTGTCTCGTATATTCTAACAATAGCGTCTTATGTCATCCTGGATTTTTCTCCGGAAAGCAGTATTCACCGGCAATTGCCTCTGCAATTTTCATGCCATCCATGGCGGCGGACATAATTCCTCCGGCATATCCGGCGCCTTCCCCGCAGGGATATACGCCTTTTCGGTTACTCTCGAACCTGTCGTTGCGGACAATCCGTACCGGAGAAGACGTCCGGCTCTCTACCCCGGATAAAATCGCATCTGCACGGTCAAAATCTTCAATGTTACGTGCAAATTTATGCATCCCTTCACAGAAAGAATTGTGTATCTCCTGCGAAAACAGTTCATGCAACGCCCCAAAGGTATGTTGTCCTTTGATTTCAGACGGAAATGAACCATAATCTTTAGAAATTCTTCCCTGTTCAAAATCACAAAAGAGCTGTTGCGGAACTTTCCCATTCCCAAGCGCGTAGGCCTTTTTTTCCAGGCTGCGCTGAAATTCTACGCCAGAAAGCGCCCCCTCTCCTCCAAAATCATCGGGTGTTACCGTAACAATAATTGCGCTGTTGGCATTGTTTCCGTTTCTCCCACTGTAACTCATGCCGTTTACGGCTATGCCATGTTCCTCCGAGGAGGCATTTACAACATAACCGCCCGGACACATGCAGAAAGAATAAACGCCTCGTCCATTCTCAAGATTAGCGGTCACCTTATAGGGAGCGGCAGGAAGCAGTTTAGCGCTTTCTTTGCCATACTGCGTCTCACTGATCATAGTCTGTGGATGCTCCACGCGCAGACCTACTGCAAATGATTTTGCCTCCATCTCAAATCCGTTGTCTTTCAACATATAAAACGTATCTCTGGCGCTGTGTCCAATCGCAAGTACCGCGACCCCTGTCTCCATCTTCTGTTCTTGTCCCGTGATGGTATCACAACAGAGAACAGCCTGCAATTTCCCATCTGAAAAATCCATTCCCGTCATGCAGGTATGGAACAGGTAAGAGCCTCCCCACGTTTCGATCTGTCTGCGCATATTTTGAATGACAATCCGCAAAATATCCGTCCCGATATGAGGTTTCCCATGATAAAGAATCTCCTCGGGTGCGCCATGGCGGACAAAAATATCCAATACTTTTTTATTTCTGCCCTTTACATCCTTGACCAGGGTATTGAGCTTGCCATCAGAAAAAGTCCCTGCGCCTCCTTCTCCGAACTGAATATTTGAATCAGGATTTAATATATTTTCTCTCCAGAATTCTTCCACGTCCCCAATACGTTCCTCCATGGGTTTTCCGCGTTCCACAAGCAGCGGACAGAAACCATGTTCTGCAAGCAAATATGCACAGAACAATCCCGCCGGCCCGCTGCCGATAATGACTGGCCGGTGTTGCAGTATGTTTTCTCCCATCCGGGGAAACTGATACGGCACATCCTTTGCCCGTAAAATGTGATTTCCTTTTGCGCGGTCAAGCACACGCGTTTCGTTTCTGACTTTTACATCTATGGTATAGACAAAAGAGACCTCATTTTTTTTGCGGGCGTCAATGGATTGCCTGCGAATCTTATATTCTATGAGTGCCCCCGGCTGTAACCGCAGCGTTTTTTCAATCTTTTTTAATAACTGTTCTGATGTATGGGAAACTGGTAGTTTAAGCTGACTAATTCGTATCATATGCACTCCTTCCGGCTGAATAACCGCTGCTCCACGCCCACTGCAGGTTATAGCCGCCGCACATGCCGTCAACATCCAGCACTTCTCCTGCAAAATACAGCCCTGGCACCAACCTTGATTCCATGGTTGTCGGATTGACCTCACTGGTTTCCACGCCGCCGGCGCTGACCTGTGCATAATCAAATCCCTTCGTTCCAACAATATCTATCCTCATTGCCTGAGACTGACTGGCCAATCGGCTCAGTTCCGCCTGCGAACACTCCTGCGCCGGTTTCTCCGGTGGAATCTGTGCCAGATTTAAGAGCACCGGATGCAGTTTATCTGGGAAAAGACCAATTAATGCCTGACTTGATTTTTTACCTTTTCCATAATCCTGGAAACGTTTCCGCATCAAATCCTGCGCCTCCTCTTTTGTTAAATCCGGCAGGAAGTTCAACGCGGCAGATACCTTTTTGCCGTAAAGAAGTCCATAGGATGCATGACGGCTGACCTGAAAGACCGGAATCCCCGAGATGCCAGATTCTGTCAGCTGTAACTCCCCCATATCTTCGGCAATTTTTTCCTTTTCTATGTATAATTTCACGCTGCCCTCTGCACGAATTCCTGCAATTTCTTTCAGAAATGACTGTTTCCCCTTCAATTGAACAAGCGCGGGCACAATATCTGTCAATTTATGTCCAAATTTCTCAATATATAGATTTCCGCTCCCGTCACTTCCTGTTTTTTTGGCAGCCTTTCCTCCGGTGGCAATGATGCAGGTTTTACTTCGAAATACCCCCTGTTTTGTGTAAAAAGAGAATCCTTCTCCTTCACGAATAATTTCCCTGATGCCCACATTGTATGCAATTCTGACCTGAAGCCTCCTGCATTCCAACAGAAGAACTTCCAATACCGACACAGCCTGTCCGCTTGCAGGATAATAATAGCCGTCCCGTTTCCTCCTGGGATATATGCCAAGTTCCTCAAAAAACTGCAAAGTCTCCTTTGCACCAAACTGCCTTAAGGCAGGCAATACAAAGGCAGGGTTCTTGCCATTGTAATAAGCAATTCCCTGCTTCTCGTTGGTAAAGTTGCATTTTCCATTTCCGGTTGCCAAAATCTTTTTCCCGGCCCGCTCCATATGTTCCAAAATCAAGATCTGCGCACCTTTTCGCGCCGCCTGGATTGCAGCCATGAGTCCGGAAGCGCCAGCCCCGACTATGATACTGTCAAAATTTCTATTCATAAATATATCCTCTTGCCCATCATCATGCCAAACTATATTCAGCTGGAATAATTCTCCAAAAAATTGTATAGCTGTTCTTCACTGTCAATGATTTTACCATCCTGAATTTCCTTTTGTAACTTATCCGGAAGATTTTCAAGAAGAATTCCTGTCGTTGCATACAAAGTCTCACGATCTGCCTGATACACCGCCACGAAACCGTCTTCTGGCAGAAGCACGTAAGCATATGGCACAATCACGTTCAGGCTTTCCGTTGCATTTTCTTTTTCCAGCTCTTGCTGTCTGCTGATAAGCGTTTGATTTTTCTGCTCTAACAGGGCAATACGCTGTTCATAAGCGTCCCACGTCTTCCTCGTTCCTATCCAAAAGCCGACACAGAGGCTTAAGGCTGCAGTTATAATAATTCCAGATAGCAATAAGCGGATACTACACGTCTTGTTCATGGCGAACTCCTTTTTTCAATATCGGAAGGCATTCCTAAATGCTGCGCATTAACTTCCTTAAATGCTGCGCATTGCCTTCCTCTTCGGGTATCGGCACGCGCCGCTCCTCGTCGCCTGCCAAATCGTCGGAAGGCATTCCTAAATGCTGCGCATTGCCTTCCTCCTCTTGGTAGTATCTGCTATTTTTGCTAATTTATACAAATTTGTGCTACATTAAATGTAATTTCTTCGCTATTTTTATAATCAGGTGTCCCATGGGGAAACTCCGAAGCTCACGCTCACGCAATCCGCGCAGCAAAAGTAAAAGTATACCGTAAACGAGTACGCCGATTAAAATGGATACAAATGTTGCCAGCGCATTGATGTTCAGGAACTTCATAATCAGCCAATATATACCGTAAACGGCTCCGCCCATGGCGGCGGCACAGATGCACGGAACAATAAAAGTCCGCGGAATTTCCTGACGATAACGGAGATATTTGCGGATTGCCATGGCATTTAACACACACATAAAAAAGGAGAAGAAAGTGTTCGCCCATACCACAGCATAAATATTCATATCGAAAAAATACATCAGCGCTACCAGGACGCCCATATGTAACACCAGAGTGACGACGGCATTTTTGACCGGCACATTCATACGGTTTATGCCTTGTAATATGCCATTGCTCAGTGTTGACAATGAATAAAATACAATGGAAACAGCGCCAATCTGCATCATCCTCTCGGGCATTTCACGACTGTCCTGAAACAAAAGCTGCAGGATTGGGGAGGCAAGTACCGCCATGCCTACGGCACAGGGAATCGCGATAACCATAATAAAACGGATCGAGTACGCCACTTTCCGCTTTACTTCGCGAATATCTTTGGCAGAAAATGCGGTGGAAAGGCTGGGAACACTGGAGGCTGCAACTGCCGAGGCGATTGCAATCGGCACGTTGACCAATACCTTATATTCTCCCACATAAATTCCCCACATTGCACTGTAATCCAATGCCTTGTATCCCTGATACTCTGCAATCTGCTTGAAAACACTGGTATCAAGAAAAGAAGTAATGTTATAGATCGTAGTGCTCAAAAGCACCGGAAGGATTGTCATAATCAGGACACTGAAAATTCTTCCGTAACTTTCCGTCTTTCCACTGTGGTCACTCTTAACCTGTTTGATAAATACGATACGATAAATAATGAACACCAATATCGTAAAAAACAGCGCCGCTAACGCGCCGACGCCCGTACCCAGGGTACCGCCCGCTGCGCCGTATGCCTCCGCATATGTGGCAGGATTCCCAAGAACCGCGCCAATCTTGGTGCCATATTGAAACAGCATATATGCGGACCATACACTGACGACAGCATTGATAATCTGCTCTATCAACTGAGAAATAGCGCTGGGCATCATCGTTCCCATTCCCTGAAAAAATCCGCGGACGACGCCAAGCACTGCCACAATCAACAGCGTGGGCGCTAATACTTTCAAAGCAAAAATACTGAGGGGCGTATTTACAATATAGGTAGTAATAAATCCTGCTCCAAAATATACAATCAGACACGCCGCACTACCGGAAATAAGTGCAAATACAAGAGCGCCCTTAAATATACGATATGCATTTTTCCGCTGTCCCTTTGCCATCCGCGCGGATACCAGTTTGGAAACAGCCACTGGCAGACTGTAGGAGGAGATCAACAGCAGAATACTGTAGATCTCCATAGCAGTCCCATAATAATCATTTCCAATATCACCAATAATGGACTTTAAGGGAATCCGGTACAGCAATCCTATAATGCGGCTGATAATGGATGCAACCGCCAGAATCGAACCCTGTACCAGAAAATTGGATTCCCGTTTTCTTGTTTTGCTCATAGAAATTCCTCAATAAAACTTCCTACTGCTCTGTTGCCCTTGCCTCTGATAATTCCTCTTCCGTTGCGTAAACGCCAAGACGGTCTTTGTAATCGTTTCGCACAATGCAGACCCATGTCTTGCCCTGATTGATGGTGATTTCATTTCCACTCTCGTCAAAATAGCGTGCGGCACAGTCTTCGTTATCCTTTGTCCAAGTGACTTTTTCCATCTTGCCGTTTGTAATATACCATCCTTCTCCACCGGCAAGCGTATCAATATCCATATAGCCGTTCTCATCTTTATAAGACCAGCTGCAATACTGGATCAAAATATTCTTTACCGCAAGCTGCTCTTCGTTAGCGCCATCAATCTGCTTATCCTTGAACTCATAGCGATAATATAACTGATCCTGATCATTATATACAAACCAGGGTTTATTTACAAAATATCCAGGGCTTACGACCAGGGCGTCCTCCCCGGTAAGCTGTACCTGCGCGTCATCATCTGCAAACTGGTAATGTCCTGTATAGGTATCGGAAAGCTCGGTGCGGTATCCCTTTTTCTCGATTCCGGCATTGATGCCTTCTTCACTGGTAAAAGCGTTATGCGGAGATTTCCGCTCGGGATCGCGGAAAAACATAATCGACTCAATATCGGAATCCATGCCGCTCAGATTGTGTACATCTTCGCGGGCAAGAATCGGTTCTGCATAAACCGCCTGTCCGTAATGCGTATACATCGCATCAAATTCCCGGGCAAAGTATATAAAGTAATGACGACAGCTGCGCACGGATCCTATTTTTTCAAGTCCGCTGTAGTCCTGGAAAATCGCCATTAAACGGGTATAAGAACCCTCTACCGGCACTTCATAAATTACATCTGCGGCAGAGATACCATACTGTGGCAGCGCATCAGAAGTATTTCCGATCATGACTGCCAGCGGTCGTTTCTTTGCCTGTTCCTCATCAATCCACTCTCCGGTAAGATAACTCTTCGCCATTCCTTCATGCGTATCTACCGGTTCTGGCTCCGGTTCTGGTTCCGGTTCTTCTTCGACTTCCTGCACCGGTTCCGGTTCTGGTTGTTCTTCCTGTTTCTTCTTACCGCATCCTGCAATGGTAACAAGCACACAAATTGCCAGGAGCAGATACATCATACGTTTCTTCATAGTAGTTCCTCCATTTTTTATTCATTCTATCTTAAAATTCCCATCTGACCCAGAATTTTATTCTGTTTTGTTTCCATTATCTCAGAATCTTCCTGCGTCATATGGTCATAACCAAACAAATGAAACATGCTGTGTAAAATGAGAAAAGCAAACTCCCTTTTCTCGCTGTGTCCGAAACGCCCGGCCTGTTCCTTCACCTTGTCTGTACAGAGTATGATATCTCCAAGGAGCGCCTCTCCGGTATCCGGATTAAAATTATCGCCGTCCAGCTCAAGATCTGAAAAATCTCCAGGGATCGGATAAGTGATAAGCGGAAAAGACAGCACATCCGTCGGGGCGTCTATCTTCCGGTGTTCACGGTTAATTTCCTGTATTCCCTCCATTGACACCAGAAACAGGTTGATTTCCGTCTCATAAGGAAACTCTTCCATTTCCAAAGCCGCCAGTATCACCTCCTCTGCAAGTTTTCGGTAGTCAAAGTCAAAGGAAAATTCCACCTCCTCTTCCACTGTAAGCGTCATAACAATTTCGCCTCCTTTATCAGATAATCCCGGATTTTCAAATACATATTCATACCCAGACCTGATTTATCATAAAGCCCTGCCGCCGAATTTTCATTTAACGTCTGATATACAATGATGTCCTGATTCCAGGTGCTTGAAAGCGTACCCTTATCCAACACGTCAAACTTCGCCACAACACTATCGACAATATGAATAATTGCAGATTCTATTGTGGACGGCAGTTTCTTTTCGCCATTATATTCTTTCAAGATTTCTATAATTTCTTTGGGAAGATAATTAATCCGCGCCAGAGTCACGCCACTTTCTACAGAAGGCGTTCTGTCGAGTCTGCCAAGGCGATAATACAGACCTCCCGCCGCCGCGATATAGGGATTGGCCCCGACAATTCTGGCACATTTTTCTGAAATTTGTGATACTTTCTTTGCATGTTCATAATCTACGCTGGAGAAACGTTTCATTTCCCGCGCCAGACCAAAATCCTCAGATAATACCTTTTTCAATGCCTGCTCCCGTCTGTCTCCCGGTTTCACGGAAATCATTTTATACAGCCATGCAGCCCCTGCTGCCGAGAGCGCTCCATTACACAAAGCATAAATCAGCAAATCCATGTCCAGTCCGCCGACATACAAATAAGAAAACAACTGAACGCTTGCAAACGTAAACACAAATAAAAAGATAATTCCCCACGGAAAATGTTCATTTTTGTTTAAAAATGATGCGGCAAAACAGCCGCAAACCAGCAGCAGTAAAAAGCATAAGAGAATATTCACATCTCCAACGCCGCACACAATATAGAGCGTACAATGGAACATTCCGGACAATATGCCGAAAATGGGACTTGCCACCATGGATATGCCCATGCTCAAAAGCAGCACTGGACGCACAAACTCAGGAAGATACAGAAACAATACTGCCATGATGCAGACAAAAGCGTAACACATTGCAAGCCGCCTGTAATCACCAAGTTTCTCAAACAGCCATTCCTGCTGTATTCTGGCAATTTCCATTGTGGCAAGGAATAATACGGCATAAATTATGCCGATAAACACCAATATTGCATATTTCTCGTTCTGCTGTTCGCTGATAACTCCGGCCGCCACGCTCTCCACAAGCGTACAGGCTGCGATGAACAACAGCATAAATTTGCGGTACTTATAATCCTGTGCAATTGACTTTTTATCTTTTCCAATTTCTGTTTCTGTCTCGGTTTTTTTCTTTGTTTCCTTTTCTCTCTTGTTTCTCATACTCTTCATAAGCCTTTACTATTTTCTGTACCAGCGGATGTCTTACGACGTCACTGCTTGTCAACTGGCAAATCCCGATCTCGTCTACCTTCTTTAAAACTCTAAGCGCCACATCCATACCGGATACGGTGCCCGGCGCCAAATCCTTCTGTGTGGCGTCGCCGGTTACAACGACTTTGGAACCGAATCCGATACGCGTCAGGAACATCTTCATCTGCGCCGGCGTCGTATTCTGTGCTTCATCAAGGATAATAAAAGCATTGTCTAACGTCCTTCCGCGCATATAAGCAAGAGGCGCAACTTCAATCAAACCCTTTTCCATATTTTTCTGGAAACTGTCTGCGCCCATAATCTGATACAAAGCGTCATACAACGGCCGCAGATACGGGTCAATCTTACTCTGCAAATCTCCGGGCAGAAATCCCAGTTTTTCTCCTGCCTCAATGGCCGGGCGCGTGAGAATAATGCGGCTGACCTCTTCTTTCTTGAAGGCAGTGATTGCCATCGCCATTGCAAGATACGTCTTACCGGTACCTGCCGGTCCCATACCGAACACAATCATTTTATTCCGAATCTCATCCACATAGCGTTTCTGTCCCAGTGTCTTGGGCTTTATGGGTTTGCCGTTTATGGTGTGGCAGATAAGCTCCCTGTCAATCTCCACAATCGCCGACTCTTTCTCTTCAAATGTCAGGGAAATTGCATAATCAACATTCTGTTCCGTAATCCGGTTGCCCCGTTTTGATAATTCAAAAAGCTGTTTAAAGACACGAGACGCTTTCTGAATGTCACTCTCTTTTCCTAACAGTTTTAAATTATTTTCGCGCAGCACTACGGTAATCCCAAAAGCGCGCTCTATTTTTTTCATATATGCATCAAACTGTCCGAACACATTTGCAATATGCTCGGCTGGTATATCAATTGCCGTCTCCATCAGACTCATCTTCCATCTGCCCTTCCTGTGTCAGGTCTGTAATACTGGTTGCCTTCCGAATGCCTATAGGCTCGATGACTTTTATGTCTCCGGAGGCAGTACAGTTTTTTCCATCCGTTACTATCATAACATTATTTTCTATAATTTGAACCCCTTTTTCGGATAATTCCTTACAAAATTCTTTTAAATTTTTATTTGCAAGGTTTTCCGCCTCCTGTTTCGTGTACTGTTTGGTCTCTATCTGATATTCTCTGCGTGTCTCTCTGAGGAAGGTGAGCGGCAGATAGAATGTCTCTCCGATTTTGAGGTTATACTCATCCGTAATAGTATCATACTTTTGAAATTTATGCAAAACATGAGGAAGACGTATCTGCATCTGCATCATCTGAAGACCATACGCACTGCTCTTTCTGTCCGTAAACACCTTGTCTTCATATTTCATGGGAAAGCTGTCATGATAGGTGTAACTGGTAATACCAAGGATATCTGCATCGGACACGCAGTATTGGTAACTGGCAATTTCCCCCGCATCATTGAGAACAGAATTCTTTCCCTCCACAAGCAAGTCGCCCGGTTTCACCTGCATCCCCTTTTCTACCTGCGGCGTGCCTGCGCGGGTGAGAATGCTGTATATTTCAGCCTCCTTATCGGCTATTAAATCACTGGGTTCATCACTTTCAGACTGTTTCTCCTGCGCCTGCTGATTTGTGGCAAGATTTTCCTGTATGTCGATAATCAACATCGTACCCTTTAGTTTTGCAGATGCCCAGATAATGTCCTCATATCCGGCACGCAATTCTTCCTCAATCTTCTCACAATCTATTTTGCTTTTTAGCAGTCCATGATATACCTGTTTTTCCTCCAAAAATTTAATAATTCCATGATCTGTCTCATGGAGATTTCCATTGACTTCTATTTTCCAGACAAACAATGACATAACGTACAAAAGTGCGCAGCACAACATGATTCCGGCAAAAAACAGCTTTCGTTTCCGGTAACGGCGCATCGCAAAAGGAAGTCCTGTCCGCTCTACGATTACCAGTTTTGTCCTTGTTTTTCTCAACATTGGTTTCAATTGCCGGAATCCACGAAGGCTGATACAAAATTCATACTGTTCCTCGTGGTATTCCAGATTCCAAATCAAAATATTATGGTTGCTGCAAAGGTTTAAAAAGCGCTCCGGCGCATAACCGGAAAGCCGAACCCGCACATACCCTTGCAAATATTTTACCTTATCAATCAACAATGCCTCTTACCCCTTATGAATCATATAATATTCCCTCAATAAACCCGGTAATTTTCATTTCTTCATTGGTGTAATATTCAACAACGAGCCGTTTTCCCACGATAATCACCTGACAGGTTTTGGTTTGCAGGCGTATTTTCTCCCGGGTATAATCAATGATGCCCTTATAATTTTCAATGAGCACCTCATTTCGCCCCATCGCAGAAATGATCACCGCACCGTATACGATATCCCGGGGCAGCTCCAGCGATTCCACAATATTTGATTTTACCTGTGTCAATTTGTTTTTCTTTCTGATTCCCATACTGGAATATATGCTGTTACAAGTTCAGCCATGCATAACAAATATAAGCTTTACATACTTGCATGTGAAAACTTACATTTATTATTTATCTGATTACCCCCTTTACCATAGAAACCTCTTCCACCGGCTCCTTACCAATCTCATATGCGCGCACAATTCTTCCATAGGCTTCCTTTGCCTTCTCCATATCATTCGCATAAATTGTCGCAAGCGCATCTGCGGAATGGACCAAATCGCCGCGCTTTTTATGTAACAGGATTCCAACCGACAAATCTATTTCGCTCTCCTTTGTCAGACGACCGCCGCCAAGCACGAGACTTGCCAATCCGATTTCTTCCGCCAGAATGCGGGAAACATAACCTTCCTCCGTGTTCATGACCTGTAACTGAATACCGCCCAATGGCAGGAGCTCCGGCTGATACACAAAACGTTTGTCCCCGCCCTGCGCCTCGACAAATTCTGCAAATTTGTCAAGCGCCGTTTTCTCCTCAATCGTCCGCATCAGCAATTCCTTTGCTCTTTCCGGCGTTTCTGCCTTCCCGGATGCCAGCACCATCTCCGTACCCAGCGCATAGACAACCTCCATAAAGTCTTTCGGTCCCATCCCATTTAAGGAAAGAATCGCCTCCTTTACTTCCAGGGAATTGCCGACGGCATTTCCCAGCGGCTGATCCATATCCGTTATGACTGCCGCCATCTGTTTTCCTGCATTTTTTCCAATCTGAACCATCTCCTGCGCAAGCGCAAAAGCATCCTCCTCTGTCTTCATGAATGCACCGTTTCCTGTCTTTACATCCAGAACAACAGCGTCCGCATTTGCCGCCAGTTTTTTACTCATGATGCTTGAGGCAATCAGCGAGAGCTGGTCAACCGTTGCACTCACATCCCGGAGTGCATAGAGTTTTTTATCTGCGGGAGCCAGGTTGGCAGTCTGTCCCATGATAGCAACCTTTATCCGATTCACATTATCATAAAATTGTTCCTTGGTTAATGATGTGGAAAATCCTGGGAAACACTCTAATTTGTCGATAGTTCCCCCGGTATGTCCCAGTCCTCTGCCCGACATTTTTGCAACCGGAATCCCCAGCGCCGCCACCATCGGCGTCAATACCAGAGACGTCTTATCTCCCACGCCTCCGGTGCTGTGCTTGTCCACCTTAATTCCCTCAATCGCAGATAAATCCAACACTTCCCCGCTGTCTCTCATGGCAAGCGTAAGATGAAGCGTCTCCTCCTCATCCATCCCCTGAAAACAGATTGCCATCATGAGCGCCGATACCTGATAATCGGGAATTTCGCCTCTGGTATAACCCTCCACCATAAAAGTAATCTCTTCTTTCGTCAAATGTTCGCCTCTCTTTTTCCTGTTGATAATATCATACATTCGCATGGTTTTTCCTCCTTACTTTAAGTAGAAATACAGGGAAGGCAGAACATCTTCCTATGCTCTGCCTGTTACTTTTTCACTCTTAGAAAATAGAATACCTGAGCTTCTGTTCTCTTTCGCCCTTACTTGTGATACGGCTCCTTCATCATAATCCGATAGCTCCGGTAAATCTGCTCCAGTAAAATCACGCGCATCAACTGATGCGGAAAGGTCATTTTTGAAAAACTGAGTTTGAAATCTGCCCGATTTAAAACAGAATCACAAAGCCCGAAAGAACCGCCAATTACAAACTGAATATGGCTCACGCCGCTCACCCCAAGCTGCTCCATCTTTTTCGACAATTCCTCAGAATCCAGCATTTTCCCTTCTATGGCAAGGGCGCAGACCCATGCATCCTCCTTGAGGTATCTTAACAGCCGTACGCCCTCTTTCTCAAGAATCTGTGTCTTTTGCACCTCGCTGGCATGGTCCGGCGTCTTCTCATCCGCTACTTCAATAATCTCAAGCTTGCAGTAGCGGCTCAGACGTTTGTCAAATTCCTCAATTGCCTGCCTGTAAAAACGTTCTTTGACTTTCCCTACTGTCAGAATTGTAATCTTCATTTATTCCTGTCCCATTTCTATTGTTCCGGAGCAAGCGTAAAACGATCCACCAGTTCTTTCAACACGATCGCTTCCGCGGAAAGCTGCTCACTTGCAGCCGCGCCTTCTTCCGCAGTAGCGCTGTTATTCTGTACAACGGCTGAAATCTGATTGATACCCTCGGACACCTGCTCCACCGACCCTGACTGTTCATTAGATACCAGGGCAATGTGATCAATAGCATCCACTACCGTCTGAATGCTTTCTACAACATTAAGCAGGACGTCTGCCGTATTTTGTGCAATATCTGTGCCAATATGTACTGCGTCTGTAGAGTTCACAATAAGCTGCGATGTATTCTGAGCTGCCTGCGCAGATTTTCCTGCCAGATTGCGAACTTCCTCTGCAACAACAGCAAACCCTTTCCCCGCACTGCCTGCTCTGGCCGCCTCTACCGCCGCGTTCAGGGCAAGTATATTTGTCTGGAATGCAATATCATCGATTGTCTTAAGAATCTTCTCAATCTCTTCGGAGCTGGTACGAATCTGTTCCATGGCTTCTACCAGATTCTGCATCTTCTGGTTGCACAGAACAACTTCTTCACCGGTCTGATGTGTCTGGCTCCTGGCGTCCAGCGCACCGTTGGCTGTATTTTTAACCTCCTCGGAAATTATGCTGATCCGCGCTGCCAGTTCCTGTACCGAGCTGGCCTGTTCTGTCGTACCCTGACTCAGCGTCTGTGCGCTTGAAGATAACTGGTTGCTGGCATTTGCCACTTCCTCGGCAGAACGATTGACCTGACGCATGGCATTGCTCAGTCCAAGCCTCAAATTGCGCATAGAATGCAAAATATCCTGAAAACTGCCGACATATACATCCTCGTGTTCCGTATGAACATCCAGATTCTGATTGGCCATCTCATTGAGCAAATTACTGATGTCATTAATGACGATACGCAACCCCTCCACAAGAGCCTCGGTCGATCTGACAAGTACGCCTGTTTCATCCTTATTTTTGATTTTAGGCATTGGCGTCTCCAAATCTCCCTCCACAAGCAATTTCATCCGATTTACACAAGCCTTCATAGGTTTGCCGATATTGATAGCCAGGGTCAGGGCAACAATAATGGAAATCAATATGGAAACCACGATCACCACAATATTGATTACCATTGCATCTCGCGTGGATTGCAGATAATTGATCTGCGGTGCGGTCACTGCGATACTCCAGCCATCTGTCTCCAACACAGGGGCATAGGCTGCAAACATTTTATGTTCCCCACTCGTATAACTTCCAAAGCCGTTTTTCCCCTCACGCATTTGGGCATGAATTGCCGCCAACTCCTGCTGTGTCGGGTCGCTCTGCGCCTCTGTCTCGATATTTTGAACCGTAATGGTCTCAAGTGTGATATCGGCAATCGTGTCACCGGACTTATTAATCATATAAGCTCTGCTGTTTTCACCGATCTGAATCGCCGATACAATGTCATTCAAAAAGGTTTCATGTGGAACAAAATATACAACACCGACAATATCATTCTCATGGTTTCCCTCGGAATACAAAGGCGCTGCCACCATAATAGAAAGTTCCCCCGTAACCTTACTGATCAACGGCTCCGATACGAAAATATTCCCTTTCATGGCCTGCTGTACATATTCGCGGTCTGAATAATCATTTCCGTCAAAAATACTGATACCATCCACGCCGACAATATTTCCCCTCTGGAAATCATGCATGGAAACACGCCCGTCAATGATCGCCCGTTTTTCTTCCACTGGTGTTTCCGGATCGGACAGCTGTGGGATACAACCTACTTCCATGACGACGTTCTTATATGCCTCCAGCTCCTTCTGCGCACGCCCTGCTGCCAGAACAGCCGTCTCGCTCATCATCCGCTCTACCGTAGACATCGTATTGTTGTAATTTAGCATGATACTTGAAGTGCCGGACGCGACCAGTCCAATCAGAACTGTCAGAATAAGACATACAGTAATTTTGGTTCGAATGCTTTTCATTTGAATGTTCCCTCCTGCTCATTTGGCTGAAATATGAGATATTATCAGATAATAAGATTAACATATTCAACCATTCTTACTAATTATATTAATTATATAAGCTGTAATTCCTGCTTGTCAACCATATTCTTCCAGGAGCAGCCACACATCTTCTACAATTTTTTAAAATTTGAGTTTCCCCATTTTTTGATTTCATAGTACCAAAAGGTTTACATCAC
>CAJTSB010000006.1:0-2443 GCA_910578825.1 uncultured Lachnospiraceae bacterium
GAATCCGAAATGTCCAAAGGGAATATGGATGTGCCAGCGAATATGTCTTTACAGACGGCAAGGGTGGGTATATCAACGGTCAGCGAATCAGTGACTGCGCAAAAAGACTGACAAACCACCTCGGAATACATGGCGGCGGAATTACCGCATTGAGGAAGACAATCAATTCCAACTTAAGGCAGAACGGCGTTCCGGTAACCATGGTGGCAAGCATGCTGGGGCATACTCCCGAAGTGAACGAGAAGTATTATACTTATGATACGTCAAACCTTGCGGAAAAACAAAAAATCATCAAAGACAGAAACGCTAAAGTTACCACTCTGGCATGAAAACCTTAAGTAAACTTAAGTGATTTTTCCATCATTGATGATTCCCTGAAACCCTTGTAAAATATGCCTTTAATCGATGCGACAGGATTTGAACCTGCGACCTCTGCGTCCCGAACGCAGCGCTCTACCAAACTGAGCCACGCATCGACATCACTATGGCATAATAACATATATTTTTTTCTTTGTCAACATTATTCTTTCTCATCCATAACACTCATGTAAGCCGGACGAATAATCTTGCTTGTTCCAATCAGTTCTTCCATCCTGTGCGCGCTCCAGCCTACAATACGGGCAATCGCAAAAATCGCTGTATATAACTCCATCGGAATTCCCATCATTTCATATACGAATCCGCTATAGAAATCTACATTCGGACTAACGCCCTTGAAAATTTTACGCTCACCGGCAATCAATTTCGGCGCCAGTTTTTCAATCGTATTGTAAAGCAGCATGTCATCCTCGCGGTCTTTTGCAACTGCAAGCCGCTCCACATAACTCTTAAATACGCGTTCCCTGGGATCTGACAGAGAATAAACCGCATGACCCATACCATAGATCAAACCTTTGTGGTCAAATGCCTCCCCCGCAAGAATTTTTGCAAGATATGCCTCTATCTCTTCCTCATCGTGAACATCTTTGATATGTGCGCGGATATTTTCCATCATCTCCATAACCTTGACATTGGCACCGCCATGTTTGGGTCCCTTCAGAGAGGACATCGCCGCCGCAATTGTGGAATAAGTATCCGAGCCGGAAGAAGTGACCACCCTGGTTGTAAAGGTAGAGTTATTTCCACCGCCGTGCTCCATGTGCAAAATCAACGCCACATCAAGAACCTTTGCCTCCAAGCGGCTGTAATTCTTATTTGGCCGCAGCATCATCAATAAATTCTCCGCAGTCGATAATTCCGGCTCCGGTCTGTGTATATACATACTGTCATCGTTTTCATAATGATTATAGGCATGATAACCGTACACCGCCAACATTGGAAATATACTGATTAATTCCATACACTGCCTGAGGCTGTTGGTAACAATCTCCGGTGAGTTTAACTGAGCGTCATAAGACCCCAGCGTAAGAATACTCCTTGTCATGGAATTCATGATATCTTTCGTAGGCGCTTTCATGATAACGTCTCTCGTGAAATTCGTAGGGAGCGTCCGGCTCTGCGCCATAATCTTACAGAACTGCTTTAATTCCTCTTCCGACGGCATCTCGCCAAACAGCAGAAGATACGCGATCTTCTCAAATCCAAAACCGTTATCCCCTATCCTGCGCACAAGATTCTGCACATTATAGCCACGATACCAGAGTTGCCCGTCGCAGGGGGTTTTCACACCATCCACATCCTGAAAAGACACAATTTTGGAAATGTTCGTAAGTCCGGTAAGGACGCCCTTTCCGCTCATATCACGCAATCCGCGGTTGACACCATATTCTTCAAACAGCTTATCGGAAATACTGTCATTTTTCCTGCAAACCTTTTCCTGCTGTATGGCATAGTTCATCAATTCATCTTCATTTCGCATAGACTACCTCCTATCCATTCTCCTTGTTTGATTTTCAAGCGCGCTCCTGATGTTCTGATTGACCTTACGGGACACGCGAAACAGGACATCCCGTTCCTCCTGCGTAACCCCTTTGAGAATAATATCATACATCTGTTTGCGGAGCGCTGTAATCTCCTCCACAATCCCCTCCGCCCTATCTGTAAGCATAATATGCATACATCTTCTATCTTCCTCATCCTTGATGGCATAGATAATCTGCTGTTCCTCTAACCTGCTAACTGACTGGGAAATATATCCTTTGCTAAAGAGATTGAGGTCGCCGATGTCCTTTGACGTGTTATGCTCGCCCGACTTATAGAGAAAATATAATATGTCTATATCAACTTTTCTGAGACTATATTCCTTGCGCAAGGCCTCAATTTTCTGATTGTATATTTTTTGAAGCTGAGTACCCTGTAAAAGACCTTCCAACATCCAGTCCATCGCCGCCACCTCATAGTTTAATTTTAAACCAATATACCACTTTTTCATCTAAAAAGCAAGAAAAATTCCGGCAAAATTATAAACTCTACATTTAATTTATTAATTTTCTCTTATAAATAC
>CAJTSB010000006.1:2453-39656 GCA_910578825.1 uncultured Lachnospiraceae bacterium
GCATTTACTCTTTTTTATTGTTAATGCTTTTTATACTTATTTCATTATTTTTTGTTGACAAATACTTGATTTGTTTTTATACTTAATATCGAGGGTTCTTGTAATTTCTCATTTTTTTAGCGATTCAATTTTTAACATTCAGCTAAAGAATAAGTTACTGACTTTACATCCAACACAGGGAGAACAAAGATGAAAAACTTACCAATCAGAGATTTAGAGCCGGGAATGATTATTGCAAAAGCAATATATACCAGTCGCGGACAGCTAGTTATGGAAGAGAACACGGTACTGACTGCTGAATTGATTTCCCGTCTGTCTTTTTACAGCATTTACAATGCAACAATAAAAGATACAGACGATTCATCAGATGAGGCAGCTCTTTCTGAATCAGACGCAGACACACCCCAGGAGGCTCCGGCACAGGAAGCAAACGCTGCTCCCTCAAATCTTGCCTCCAACACCTTTTATTCCCATAAAGTAAAATCACAGCCGGAGTTTTTGAAATATCAGATTGAATACAACAAAGAGATTCGTTCTGTCAAGGAAATATTTGACGCCGTTATCCAGAATCCGGAGGCGCCTGTTGATTTTCGTCAGATTTTGAGCGACTTCAACAAACTGATTGCCTCATGCAGGACAACAGTGGCCTTGTTTGACAAGCTCCACAATATGCGTCAGGACGACGACAGTGTTTACGCACACTGCCTGAACGTCGCGTTAATCTCCCGCATGATGGGAAAATGGCTGAAATTAGACGATAACGAGCGGGATATCCTTACATTGTGCGGATTGTTCCACGACATAGGTAAGACATCTATTCCTGATGAAATTTTAAATAAACCTGATAAATATACTGATGAAGAATTTGCGCTGATTAAACAGCATCCGCTGTTCAGCTACAAGCTTTTAAAACATCAGCCGATTGACGAACGGATTAAGAACGCTGCTTTGCAGCACCATGAACGCTGGGACGGTTCCGGCTATCCTCAGAATATAGAAGGCAATGCCATCGAGGATTATGCAGCGATTGTCGCTATCGCAGACGTATACGACGCCACTACCGCTGCACGTTCTTATCGCCCGCCACTGTGTCCGTTCCAGGCAATCAGTATGTTTGAAAAAGATGGTCTGCAAAAATACCATCCGAAATACATTTTAACATTCCTCAACCGGATTGCCACAACATATCAGCACAACCGGATTCTTCTGAGTAATGGGCAGAGCGCTAACATTGTTATGATTAACTCCAAGCATCTGACAAGACCCATGATACAGATGGACGACGGCTCCGTCATTGATATGCTCGATAATCCCGAACTGGAGATCACGAAGATTATATAAGTTCAGAACACCACAAAAGTAAAACATCTGGCTTTTCAAATTTATTAGAGAAAGCCAGATGTTTTCGTTTTATGAGGGTGATACCCCCCAAATCCTCTATTTATAATCAAAATCCGGTATCTTCTTCCAGCGTTCCCTGAAATAATGCGCCACGAGCTTGGGCTTACGGTCTCTGGTGAAAATACCCTTTTTATTTCCCTGCACGCGCAGCAGACTCTGACTGGTAGCAAAATCTGCAAAATTCCACGTCTGCTCTCCCACAACCATACAGTAATCATCAAACACACCATTGTTCATTTTATAGTAATCTACCTGATATTCTTCGGTGTACATAACCGGGGTCGTATCATGAAATCCCATTACGGTATCCGCACCATACTCTGTGAAAATCACCGGCTTTCCAACGTTCTTCCAGTAATCAAGTTCTTTGCGCAGGGCTGTTTCTGCCCCTTTCAGATCCGGTCCGCCAAAATACCAGCCATAATAGCGGTTCAGGCAGATAACGTCACTCAACTTTGTGGAACAATCCTTTTGTGGTTCCGCCATTTGCACGCTCACAAGCGTACAGGGTCTTTTCTGCGTATCCAGTTCCCTTGCCAGGTCATACAGCGGCTTAAAATATTCATACGCGCCGTCCGCGGAAGAATCCGGCTCATTTGCTATACTCCACATTACCACACAGGCGTAATTCTTATCGCGAATAATCAAATCCCGCACAACTTCCTTGTGATGTTCCTGTGTCTTTACACCATGTTCCGGATCAAAGGTTCCGACCTTCTGCCCACCGAAATTGGCCCCGCCTCCAAACTGAAGATTTACGCCCACGGCAGTTGTCTCATCGATCACCACAATGCCCTCCCTGTCACAAAGGCGCATCATTTCCTCACTGTAGGGATAGTGGCTGGTGCGGAAACTGTTCGCACCCTGCCATTTTATCAGGGAGATATCCTTCGTATTCATAGGCAGATGGATACCCCTGCCGTTCGGAAAGGTGTCCTCATGTTTGCCATACCCCTTGAAATAAAAAGGTTTCTCATTGATAAGAAACTTCTCTCCCTCCACGCGAACTGTGCGCACTCCATAAGGCAGCGTGTACTCATCATCCATAAATCGGACTTTTACCTGATACAAATAGGCCTCAAGCGGCTGCCAGAGATGAACATGTTCAATATGCAGGATTCCTGTCGCCCCGCTGCTCTCTGCAACCTTATGCCCTTCCTCATCAAATACCTCTACCTTGCAGACATCTTTTTCCGAAGAACCGTCTCCACCCTCCGTCTGAATCTGATAATGGATATCCGCACTCCCTCCATCTACCTGCGGCGTGAGTGTAATATCCTGGATATACGCTTTCGGCGTCGTATAAATTCTTACCGGACGCGTAATTCCACAATAGTTAAAGAAATCAAAATTGGGATGGTTCTGGGGTTTTGAATCCGTGCTCTCCTCGCTACGCCCTACAAGGCCGCCAAGCATATCTCCTTTTCCTCCAACCGGAAGCGTTGTGTAATCAATTACATTATCCACGGCAATTGTCAGGAGATGCTCTCCCTCCGTCATCAAATCCGCAATTTCCGTCTCAAAGGGCAAAAATCCTCCTCTGTGCTCGCAGAGCAGTTTCCCGTCCAGAAAAACCTTCGCATGATGTGTTACCGCATCGCAGCGGAGCACCACACGCTCACCACTGACCGCTTGCGGCAGAGAAATCTTCCTCTGATAAAATACCCATCCATAATGATCACGGAAATCAATTCCTTCTTTCAAATCATTATAAGACGCCGGAACAGGCATCGTCATGGCGTCCCTCAATGGAGCTTCCTGCCATTTCTCCTCAAACCCTTTTCCGTTGTCCAGTTTAAATTCCCATACGCCGCTCAGGTCACAAAGAAAGCGGGATGGTGTAAGAATCGGATACAACATATTTCATCCTCCTTCGCACAAGGCATGTGCATTTTCTTATTACCATTCCCGCAAATATTATTTTATATTCATTTCCAGACAAGTCTCCGTCAACCTACCTTAAACTGAAACTTCTGAATTTCCTTTTCGGAATTTACTTTCTGAATCTGAGCGCCCAATCCTTCCAGTTTCTTATCAAAATTCTCATATCCTCTCTGGATATAGTGAATATCGTCCACAATCGTAACGCCGTCCGCAGAAAGTCCCGCAATCACAAGCGCTGCGCCTGCGCGCAAATCCGGCGCGCTGACTCTGGCTCCCGTATATCCTTTCACACCGCTGATAATTGCGATGTTGCTCTCCACCTTGATATCCGCACCCATACGAGTCAATTCATCTACATATTTAAAACGATTCTCAAAAATACTCTCTGTTACCGTACTCGTTCCTCCGGCAATCCCCAGCACAACCGTCATCTGCGGCTGCATATCAGTAGGAAATCCCGGATAGGGCAGTGTCGTCACCTGCGTATGGCGCAATGGTTTCGACGCCACAACACGGACGGCATCATCAAACTCTTCGACCTCACATCCCGCTTCGAGAAGTTTCGCCGTTGTTGCCTCCAAATGTTTCGGAATTACATTCTTGACAGTGACGTCTCCTTTCGTCGCCGCCGCTGCAAACATAAAAGTGCCTGCTTCAATCTGGTCGGGTATCACAGAATACTCTGTCTGATGAAGTTTTTCCACGCCAACAATACGGATAACGTCTGTTCCTGCACCGCGAATATTCGCCCCCATGCTGTTTAAGAAGTTCGCCACATCCACGACATGCGGCTCTTTCGCAGCATTTTCAATTGTAGTCTTTCCCTCGGCGAGCGCCGCTGCCATCATGATATTGATTGTAGCGCCTACAGATACCTTATCCAGATAAATGTGTCCTCCAATCAACCGTTCAGCCTCTGCCGCCACAGCTCCGTTACGAATCTCGACATGCGCTCCCAGTGCGCGAAACCCCTTGATGTGCAAGTCCATCGGACGGCTTCCGATATTACAGCCTCCCGGAAGGGTCACCTCCGCACGCTTATATTTCCCAAGCAGAGAACCCAACAGGTAATAGGATGCCCGGATTTTCTTCATGGAGTCATAATCCACAGGGATATCCTTCACGAAAGAACCATTGATTTTCACGGTATGCGCGTCTATACGTTCAATCCTCGCACCAATATCCGTCATTGCCTGAAGCAACGCATTGATATCGCGCACATCAGGTAAGTTATCTATCGTCACGGTTTCATCCGTCATAATCGCTGCCGCCAGAATCGCGAGCGCCGCATTCTTCGCCCCGCCGATTTCGACTTCGCCAACCAGGGGATTTCCGCCTTTAATCACATATTGTTCCATTTTGCACCTCTATGCTCTATTTTCCTACAAGAAGTAATTATAACGATCTTTTATGTATTTTGTCAAATCTACGACAACTTACCTCTCATTATAACACACTTTCTCGATTTGTAAAACAGTTTGAGCTTCCCTATGCATTTAAAACATTTGACATTATAGTAACAAAAGCCCTCTCTGCCTGTGGCAGCATAGACATCTTGCACAAAAACCGTCTGGACAGCCAGCTTTCCATAGCTCTTTTATGTGCAAAGTGTTCACATCACCAGCTGATGTGAACCTTCTGGTACTAATATCTCATATATTTCACAAAATAGAGAAACTCAAATTTAATATATATTATGCTCATTTCCATCTTCTGTGCCTGACCCAATACATTGTAGCATAACTAATCTTAAATTCCTATTGTTATTCTACTCAAAAACTACATTTTTTTCGAGATTTTTTGTTTTAATTACCAAATATGGATAGGATTTTGCCTCGTTTACCTGCTCTCCTTTGGATGGTCCAATCAGCGTCGTATCAAAATAAATCGCGTTTTGCGTATGATAACATGCATTGATGGAAATGCTGTACCCTCCTGTCTGCTGAACGCCATATCCCACGGCTATGTACAGGTTCTCCTCATCGGTATATGTCAATTTAAATATCTGCTCTTTCCTTTCTTCGATGACGGCAAGAAATTCCTGTGGTATCTCCTTATCCTCCAAAATCGTGTAGGTAATATCATCCAGTTTCCGATTGTCCGTTTTCTCCAATCCACAACCTGCCATAAGCACCACCATCCATACTGCAATCAATGTCCCTGTTATCCATCGTCTTTTTGAAAAATCTCTTTTTTTCATCCAAAGCTCCTCTGCTTTTTATACATTCTTTCCATATTGTATCAGCTTTTTCTCACATTTATGATTGTATTTTCCAAAATACCTTTGTATAATAAATGCAAAAAGCAAAAGAGGTAAAGGACATGATACGACTGATTCTGGTTTCACTTTTTCTGATTTGTTTCCTGATTTTATCAATTCCTATTATGATTTTTGAATGGATTTTTGAAAAATTTAACAAGCGGGCGGCAGATATCAGCAGCCTACGCATTGTACAATGGGCATTTCGCGTAGTTTTATTCCTCGCAGGAACCAAAACCACGATTATTGGCGAAGAGCGCATTCCCAAAGACGAGGCGGTGTTATACATCCCCAACCACCAGAGCTATTTTGATATTATTATTACCTATTCCCGCTGCCAAAACCTTACCGGCTATATTTCCAAGGACATTCTGGAGAAGGTACCGCTGTTGTCCGTCTGGATGAAACGGCTCTACTGTCTGTTTCTGGATCGCTCGAACATAAAAGCCGGTTTGAAAACCATCCTTACGGGAATCGAGTATATCAAAAAGGGAATTTCTATCTGCATCTTTCCGGAGGGCACAAGAAATCCGCACCCGGAAAACGGACTGCTGCCGTTTAAGGAAGGCAGCCTGAAGATTGCAGAAAAATCCGGCTGTCCGATCATTCCAATCGCCATCACGAACAGCCAGAACATCTGGGAAAGCCATATGCCCTTTATGCGCAAGTGCAAGGTGATTGTGGAATATGGCGAACCGATTTATTTAAAAGATTTGGATAAGGAACAGCGAAAATTCTCCGGCGCTTACACACAGGCGAAAATCGCCGAAATGCTGAAACAGCACGAAACCATGCTTTCACAATAGCCCCTGATTAACAACATTCGTGTCAGGAATACAGTATTTATGTCGAAAGTACAGCATCTATGTCAGATAAGGACATAGATGCTTATTTAAATTTCGCCTGAATCGCCTCAACCACTTTTGGATATTCCATAAAATGGGACGCTTTTACCAAAATGGTATCCCCCTCTTTCAGATAAGAAAGGAGGTGCGCTGTCATCTCTTCCCGCGTCTCGTAATAAAACACCTGTCTGGCGCCTGCGTCTTTCGCGCCCTGCGCTATTTCCTTCGAAAGTGTTCCGGCACAGAACAGCACATCCATCTGCTTTTCAGCCGCATAAGCGCCCACGCCATAGTGCAGATGCTTTTCATTTTCCCCTAACTCTCCCATATCTCCAAGCACGGCGATGGTACGCCCCAGTCCATAACTCAACACATCCAAAGAGGCACGCATGGACACCGGATTGGCATTGTAGCAATCATCAATCACCATCATCTTGCCGATTTCCATGAGGTTACTGCGCCCGCCAATCGTCTCTACGTGTTCAATACCTGCCCGAATCTCAGAAAGCTCCATGTCAAGATACAACCCTATGGCAGTAGCTGCCATGGCATTATAGAGATTGTGTTCTCCCGGAATCGGGATATGAACATGAATTTCCCCCTTCGGCGTATGAATGCAGGCTTTCACACCTTTGAGGCCGCAGTTTACAATCTCGTCCGCATAGATTTCCCTGCAAACTCCTTCCTTTTCTTCGTCCCGCAAAAAGCCATAAAACAACGGACGAACACCCGCCGCCTCCGTAATCGTAGCGAGTTTATCATCCTCTCCATTCAGCACAATATGCCCTTCCGGTTTCAGGTAATCAAAAATCTCACTCTTGGCTTTTAAAATCCCATCCCTGCTTTTTAAATTTTCCAGATGGCAGATGCCGATATTGGTTATGACACAGATATCCGGCTTTGCTATTTTTGCAAGGCGGTGCATTTCACCAAAATCAGAAATCCCCATTTCCACGACCGCAACCTGATGCTCCTCACGGATACGCAGCAATGTCAGCGGAAGTCCGATTTCATTATTAAAATTCTTCTCGGTTTTCAACACACGGTATTTCTCAGACAAGACTGACGCTATCATTTCTTTGGTACTGGTCTTGCCCACGCTCCCGGTGATTCCTATGACCGGAATCGTAAGTTGGCTGCGGTAATATTCTGCAATTTCTTTCAACGCCTGTTCGCTGGAATCCACCCGGATATAAGGCACTGCGCAGTCCGAAAGCTCCTTTTCCGACAGAACAGCCGCCGCTCCCTGCGCGGCTACCTGGGGAATGAAATCGTGTCCGTCCACCCTCGCTCCCTGAATCGGGATAAACAAGAACCCCGCCTCGACCTTACGGCTGTCTGTAACAGCTCCCTTAATTTCCACCTGAAGTTTATTCAAATCGCCCACATAAGTCCCATGACAGGCCTGCGTGATCTGTTCCAATGTCATCTCTTTCATGGCATCCTCCGTTTCACTGTCTTTTTCCACACAATGTAATCATTGTCATTGATATTTTTTGAGGGAAATCTGAATGATTTTCTCACAAAGCTGTTCAAAGTCTATGCCAACTGCCTTTGCTTCCTGCGGAATCAGGCTGGTTGACGTCATACCGGGAAGCGTATTGGCCTCCAGGCAATAAATATGATCTTCATCATCCAGCAGAAAATCCATCCGGGAATAGGTATTCAATCCCAGAACCTTTGCCACGTCTTCTGCACATCGCTGCATCCGCGCGGTAATTTCAGCAGAAATCTCCGCCGGGCAGGTCTCCACAGCGCTGCCGGCCGCATACTTATTCTTATAATCATAAAATCCCTCAATTGGTGCAATCTCAATAATCGGAAGCGCCTGGAAATCCATTACGCCAACGGAAAATTCCCTGCCCCTGATATACTCTTCAATCACAACCTCCTGCTCCCAGCGAAAGGCTTCCTCCAACGCTTTTTGGTATTCGTTCTCGTTCCTCACAATTGAAACGCCAATACTGGAACCGCCGCAACAGGGTTTGACCACACATGGAAATGCCAGTCCGGTCTTTGCAAACTCCCATTGGCATTCTTCCTTTTTCATGGAAACGCCAGCCGGGGTCGGAATGCCATTTGCCGCAAATAACCGTTTCGACAAACTCTTATCCATCGCCAGCGCACTGCTGAGATAGCCGGTTCCTGTGTATTTAATACCATACAAGTCAAATGTCGCCTGAACTTTTCCATTTTCTCCATTCTCCCCATGAAGCGCAAGAAAAACAATATCTGCCATCCGGCACATCGCAATCACATTCGGCCCAAAAAAACAATCGCTCTGATCCTTGCGGCTTTTTTTGACTGCCACAAGATCTGGGGCGTCCTCCGTAATCCCGGACACCGAAACGCTGACCTCTCGCGAACGCTCAAATACGCCCGTCAAATCTTCTTCATCGTCTCCATATCCCATAAACACATCGAGTAATATCACCTGATGTCCGTTCTTACGCAAAGCTTCCGTCACATTGCTCCCTGTCACAAACGATACGTCCCGCTCCGGGCTCAATCCTCCGGCCAAAACTACAATATTCATCCGAAAATCCTCCTTCTAATCCAATCCATGCCAACGATGCATAGTTTTTCCTGACACTTTCAATCAAAATTATCTTATACTATTTTATGGTGTGTGGCAAGGAACTGCAACAAAAAAATTACCCCCATCCGAAGATGGGGGCCTGTCCTTCCTGATCTTATGCTTCCGGCTCAATCAAACCGTAAGTATTTCCTTTTCTCTTATAAACAACATTGACTTCTTCCGTCTCGGCATTCTTGAATACGAAAAAGTTATGTCCCAAAAGCTCCATCTGCACGCAGGCGTCTTCCGGATACATGGGCTTGATGTCAAAACGCTTGGTGCGGATAATCTTAACATCCTCGTCTTCCTCGACCTCTTTGTCAATATATTCCTTCTGGAAATTCGGCGCAGACTGTTTCTGGTCTATAATCTTATTCTTGTATTTCTTTAACTGACGTTCAATAACCTCCTCCACCAGGTCTATTGAAACATACATATCATTGCTTACCTGCTCGGAACGAATAATATTTCCTTTCACCGGAATTGTAACTTCTATCTTCTGACGTTCTTTCTCTACACTTAACGTTACAACAATATCGGTCTCAGGAGTGAAATACCTCTCTAATTTGGATAACTTCTCTTCTACTGCATTCCTTAATCCTTCTGTTATCTCAATATTTTTTCCACTAATTGTAATGCGCATGATGTCCAACTCCTTTGCTGTTAAATTTTTTGTACCGTGATTCCCCCGATACCAGGCATCAGGACTCCTCCCACTTCTCGGGTCCCTCCTCATGCCATTATTCTATCACACCTGCAACAAATCCGCAAGATTTCTTGACATTTTGAAATACAGAGGCTACCATATCGTTATTGAAAGGAGAATCGCCCCTATGAGACATGAAGTTGCCCTTATCACAGGTTCCTCCCGCGGCATCGGACGCGCCATCGCCGCTGAATTCGCCCGTGCAGGTTATGCAATTGCCATTAATTGCAGACAATCGGAAATGGAACTTATTTCATTTGCAGAAGAACTGAAAAACAGATACCATGTTCCCTGCCTTCCGCTGACAGGCGACGTGAGCGACGAATCTTTTGTAGCGGAAGCTTTTACACGCATTGAACAGCAGCTTGGCGCTGTCACAATTCTCGTAAACAATGCTGGAATTTCCCATATTGGTCTCCTGTCCGATATGAATTTGGAAACATGGGAACGTGTCATAAAGACAAATCTCACATCTGTTTTCTGCTGCTGTCGTCGTGCCATTCCCAATATGGTTCGCCACAAATATGGAAAAATCATAAACATCTCTTCCGTATGGGGAATTGCCGGCGCTTCCTGCGAAGTAGCATATTCCGCGTCCAAAGGAGGCGTCAATGCCTTTACAAAGGCTCTTGCAAAAGAACTCGCCCCCAGTAATATTTCCGTCAACGCCATTGCCTGCGGCGTCATCGACACACAAATGAACCAATGTTTTACTAAGCAAGAACGCGCTGCACTCGAAGAAGAAATTCCTGCCGGACGATTTGGAAACGTCAGGGAAGTTGCCAGTCTTGCCCTGTCACTTGTAGATTCCTCTTCTTATCTGACCGGACAAATTATCTCTCTGGACGGCGGATGGCAGTAAAACACTGCCGTCTCATTTTCGTCTTTTTTAAAATTACATTATGTTCACGTTTGTGAATCTCATATGCTTTTCAGCTATTTCTGGTATATTTTCCAGATAATTTCGTAAAATAATGGTATTGGATATCTACTATTTCGACAAAAGAGGACTGGCATATGAAATTTTCTACGAGACTTGAAAATCTGTTGGAGGAGCGGAATCTCACACAAAGACAAATAGCCAAGGAGTTACACATTGCTCCATCCACCCTGAACGGCTATCTGCGCCGTGGCCGGGAACCTGACTACGACACCCTGATTAGCCTGGCAGAATATTTTCAAGTGTCTACCGATTATCTTTTAGGCGTTACCGACATTCGTCGCCCCTATTACACATTGGAATCTTACAATGACAAAGAAGGCGAACTTCTGGAAACTTATCGCTCTCTTGGTCCACAGGAACAGAATTATCTGATAAAACAGGCGCATATTTACAATCAGCAGGATTTAGACACCCCTGTTTCTCAGGAAAAAAGATGGCTGACGCGCGGGTTTTAATCCATGCATCAGCGAAACGATTCAATACCCCCGGATTTTGTCATTTTCATCTTCCGAAGTATTCTGTATTTGTTTAATCACGATATAATAACTATAGTTTTCGTTGACTTTTATCTGTATTCGGTCTCCAACCTTATGTCCCAACATGGCTTTTCCAATCGGGGATTCTGTGCTAATTAAATTCTTCATGGAATTTCCGCGTATCGATGTGACCAGGCGAAAAACCTGTTCCTCATCGTCCTCCTCGAAGTACACCGTAACAGTATTATTGATGCCTACTTCATCTTCTCTGGAAGTATCAGATACAATTTGCGCTGTTTTCAACATACGCTCCAGATAACGTATCCGACTCTCATTCTTATTCTTATCTTTTTTTGCTGCATGGTATTCAAAATTTTCACTCAAATCCCCGTGAGCCCTTGCCTCCTTCACCGCCTCAATCGCCTGTTTACGCACAACCAGCTTACGGTATTCAATCTCATCCTCAATCTTTTTTACATCGCTTTTGGTTAACTGCTCCCGCATCATTCTTTCCCTCTATTCTTTCATTCTCTGGATGATTTACCGGCAAAGAGGATATTTCCAAAACCTTTCTGGTCTTCGAAATATCCTCTGTTTATATATTTACTGTTATATATTTACTGTTTTAATTCTGTAAGCGGAATATCTCACCGCTCAAAACGCTTTTTCTCAAATATTACTTCACATAGAAACGGTAAACCGTCTTTGTGGTAAACACATCCCCTGCCTTTACGATAGGTGACGGAACGTTTTCCTGATTCATGGCATTGGGATAGAACTGTGTCTCCAGACAGAATCCACAGCGTTTGCAATACGCTTTGCCATCTTTCCCTTTCTGGTCTCCAATAAAGTTACCTGCATAGAGCTGAACACCGCAGCAGTCCGTGGATACTTCCATGGCAATGCCGGTTTCTTCGCAATATGCATTCGCTGCAACCATCATCTCGCCTGCTTTGTCACTGAGCACATAGTTGTGGTCGTAACCACCCGTATACTTCAACTGTTCAAAATCGGCCTCGATATCCTGTCCAATCGGTTTCATGGTTCTGAAATCCATAGGCGTACCCTCTACCGGCGCAATCTCACCTGTCGGAATGGATTTGGAATCGCGCACCGGATTGTAGGACTCTGCCAGAATCTGTAATTTCTGGTTCATCGCAGAACCGCTGTCATGTCCGCCAAGGTTGAAATAAGAATGGTTTGTAAAATTCATGACCGTTGTCTTATCCGCCTCTCCGCGATAACTGATTTCCACTGCATCCTCATCCGTCAGCGTATATGTAACTTCCACTTTGAGGTTACCCGGAAATCCCTGCTCTTCCTCTGTGCTGAGATGATAAAACGTAATGCTGTTAGCGGTTTGCTCTTTTACTTCCCAAACCACGCGGTCAAACCCGTTCGGACCGCTGTGAAGATTATTCTCATTCTCGTTTGCCGGGATCTTGCACAGCTTGCCGTCAATCATCATCTGTGCCTTATCAATACGGTTACCGTTTCTTCCGATGGTTGCGCCAAAATAACAGGTATGGCTGTCATACTCTGCCGCCTCGTCGTAGCCCAGTACCACATCGCGTACCACGCCGTCTTTATCCGGAATCAGCACGGATACCAGCGTTGCGCCATGGTCAGATACCTTGATAACCGTGTGTTTGCTGTTCTCCAATGTGTACAAAGATGCCTTTTCCCCACGTTGATTTGTTCCAAATGATAATGTCTCCATTGTCTTGTTACCTCCTTTTGTTCCCTGTGTAAATAAAATCACTGCAATTGATTCTATTTCAATTTTATACTGTTGTCCGGATAATTACAAGACATTTTTCTATGCCCCGATCAGCTTATCGACCTTTAAAATATGGTTGGACAGCCAATTGAAGAGAAACTCCATCAATTCCTCCAGATACTCCTGCTGGTTGTCGTCCACCTGTTCCAAATCCAGGTTATCAAGTTTTTCCACAAATGCCTCGTGCTGTCTCTTCTGCGACTCCAGTCCTGAATATTGAATCCTCTCCATGTACTCCTCTTCGTCTTTAAAATGTTCCTTCGTGTATTCCCTCAGTTCATTCAAAATGCCGACAATCTCATCATATTTATCATGTAACAACTCTGCCCTGACAAGCTCATTTGCTCTTCCGATAATTTCAAATAATTTCTGATGCTGTTCATCCACCAGAATAATTCCCGTCCTGTATTCCTCAGTAAATGCACACGGTTTCTCTTTCTCATGCCATTCTTTTGCGGAAGGCATTTTACCAATCAGGATATCGCTTCCCAGAATATGGTGATACAACCAGCGCGTCAGATAGCGCATCAGCTCTTCCAACGTTTCCTTCTGATTCTCCACGTTCTCTATATCCGAGACGTCTAAGGCGGCTATTTTCTGACAAAACGCCTTGTGTTCTTGTTTCTGCATCTCCAGCTCCGGGTCATGAATGGATTCCATATAAGACTCCTCGTTCGCAAAATGCTCCTCTGTATACCGTTTTAACTCTGCCAGAATCTTACGAATCTCCCGATACTTATCCTTTAACCTGTCATTGTCAAGCAATTCAAAAACCTCATTGATTAACCGAAATAATTTTTTATGCTCCCTGTCAATCTCAGGAATTCCGGTCAGGCAGTCTTCTGTAAACTGATACATTGTTTCGCCTCCTTTTCGCATATTTCGTGCTTATTGCACTATTGTATGCTTCATTTTCCGCCTTGGCAAGCACTTTATAAAAATATTTAAACATCATAACTTACAATTCCTATTACAATAAAATATTTTTAATTGTCAACTTAATATTTTAACTAGTTGACAATTAAAGAATCGTCCTTTATAATACGATTTAGATGAAAACTTTTTACATAAAGGAGTTAGTATGAAAACACTTGCAAAAGAAATTATCAAAGGACGCCGCCTGACACGCTCGGACGACCTGTCCATATTTGAACATGCAAATCTGGCAGAACTTGCCGCAGGCGCAGACCTCATCCGCAAATCTCTTTGCCAGAACCATGTACATCTGTGTACCATCATCAACGGCCGCTCCGGAAGATGCGGCGAGGACTGCAAATTCTGCGCCCAGTCCGCCTCCAGCCAGACCGGATGCGAAACTTACGAAATGCTGGACGAAGAGACCATTTTAAGAGACTGCAAAGAAAAAGAAGCCGCAGGCATACATTCTTATTCTATCGTTACCGCAGGACGCACGGTTAGCGGAAAAGACCTGGACAAGCTGGTGCGAATTTTTGAACGCTTACATGAAGAATGTGATATCCATCTGTGCTCCTCCAACGGCCTTTTGAGCTACGAGGCATTTGTACGCCTGAAAGCAGCCGGGGTGGAAACCTACCATGAGAACATTGAAACCTCACGGCGGAATTTTCCCAATATCTGTACCACGCACACTTATGATGACAAAATAGAAAAAATCCAACTGGCAAAAAAAGCCGGACTTAAGGTTTGCTCCGGCGGCATCATCGGCATGGGAGAGACCTGGGAAGACCGTATGGATATGGCGGTCTCACTTTCTGAGCTGGAAATATTTTCTATTCCCCTGAATGTACTACGCCCCATCCCGGGTACTCCATTTGGACATCTGCCCCCATTGACAAAGGACGAAATTATCCGTACCGTAGCCATGTTCCGCTATCTGAATCCCACCGCCTATATCCGGATTGCTGCCGGACGATCCTATTTCGAAGATGGCGGCAGACAACTGTTCCAGTCTGGCGCAAATGCCGCCATCACCGGAGATATGCTGACGACTGTGGGAAATAAGATTCGAGAAGATATTCAGATGTTTACCGAAATGGGATTTGACGTTCGCGATTCGAATCCCTGTACATAAAACTAATTTTCATTACACGAAAGGAGCACCTCATATGACAGTTACTTCAACAGCTACAAACCGCCCACCATCGAAACCACAATTTTCTACCCGCCAACTCGCCGTCATCGGCGTGATGACAGCTGTCACCTGTATCCTGGCGCCGCTGTCCCTGCCGATCGGACCAGTACCAATCTCACTGACGAACCTTGCCATCTACTTTTCGCTGTATACGCTCGGCACGAAATTTGGCTGTGCATCCTATCTGGTTTATCTGCTGATTGGATTTATCGGCGTTCCGGTATTTTCCGGTTTCACCAGCGGTCCGGGCAAACTTTTAGGGCCTACCGGCGGATATCTGATCGGATTTCTTCCCATGGCATTGATTGCAGGGATTTTTATTGATAAATTTATTTCCAACCGTTTTATCTGCCTTTTGGGCATGATTGGTGGTACCGTTGTTGCCTATGCGTTCGGCACCGTCTGGCTTGCCTACCAGGCAAGCCTTGACTGGAAAGCCGCGCTGATGGCGGGCGTTATTCCCTTTATCCCCGGTGATTTGATAAAAATGATACTTGCCATGATTGCAGGACCCCAGATTCGAAAACAGCTGGTTCGAGCCGGGTTGTTTGCAAACTAAGCGCATCAAAAAGCCCCCAGAACGCATTCTGGGGGCTTGTACCAATACAACCTGCTATTCAAATTTCGCTCTTATATCTTCCGGCAAATATTTCACCAACTCTTCCACTAACTCATAGACTCTCGTACCGGGAGCAATCATCGCACTTGCCTTTCCCTCGTTTTCTTTGATAATCCTTTTCGCATATCTAATCGCTAATTTGGGATTTCCATGTTTCAAAAGAATGTCAAAAATATCTGGCAGGTTTTTCTCATACTTTCCAATTCCCAGCTCTTTAAATTTCCTGTTTAAAAACTTTATGTACTCTGTCCGGTAGTTATTCGACACATAGTTTACAAAATGCAGTATGAACCATATCTCTATACATTCATTGCTCCATGCGGCATGATACTGAATATTAGGGTTTTGATCATTGAGATTCTTTGCCCTCTCCTCAACGGCATTAAAATCGCTTTTCGGAAAACTGTCTTTATCATATACACACCAGATTTGTCCTTTTTGCAAACTGTTTCTATGAACATATTCCTCTGCACCCTTAATCACCCGCATCGTCTCTGCTGCACAAGGCTCTATTTCAACCAGTACCGTGTCTTTATATATGGGGTCTGATTCAATGAAACTTTTAAATCCCTCAAAGTAATTCGGTTCCGTCTGCTCTCCTTCACAAAATATATAATATCGGTGCTCTTTTTTCTCCAGATTATCCTGTTTCCTCTTCTTCCTCCACTTTGTTGTTCCTACTTTCTTAGGCATCAACGTCACCCCAATCTATAATTTTCTTCAGATATGGATCCGCGCCATATTTGCCTTCAAGATACTGCTTATCAAACTTTGCATCCTTCCTTACAGACTCACCATTTTTATTTTTAAATTCTACTAATGAGTATAGTTTGGAATTCTGCTGATTTCCTTTTGCCACAAACCATATTTCGTCTCTCCGGAACACATTGCTGTTCATGGTAGACAAATCATGGGACGTGAAGATTAATTGCGCGCCTTTTTTATTAGAAAGTGGATTCGTATATAATCCTATCATATATTTCAACAACAACGGATGGACCTTCGCATCCAATTCATCTATGACAAGCGTTCTTCCGAACACTAAACTATCGGCAATCACCGGTAATACGCCAAAAATTTTCTGAGTTCCGCTCGATTCTTCAAAAAGTGAAAGTTCCTCCACATACCCATCTACATTATGGCTCATATATACCTCGATATCGCCATCATCTTCTTCCACTCTGAAATCATCAATATCAAGATCCATTTCCTTTATCATATTTAACATTAGTTGTTTCAACTCATCAGACTTTGCGATGACCGTACTCATTTCCTGCATGGGATTCCCATAATTGAGAAAATAAATCCCACGTTCAAACCAGGAGAGCACATCCGATACAATTTTATTTTTTTCATAAGTAATACCAAGATACGATAAAAATGGCAATGTTTCTGCCATTTCATCACTTATTTTAAACCCGGAAAAAACGCCTTTTAAACTTATTGCATTGCCGGTTCTTTCAAATAATGACGACTGTCTGCCTGTCTCAAACTTTACTCTATCCAAACTTTCATAGATAATTTTTTCTTCTTTTACATGCAGAATATATCTATATTCCGCAATCGCTGTCCGAAAAAACACCTCAAATTCTGTTGGTTCATCTTTGGTTATTTCCGAAAACAAAAACGGCTTTATTGGCAGTTTCCTGCCTTTGTAACCGCAACCCTCATTCGGGCATACGGCACATATAGGACGAAGCACCTTGGACTCCAATACATGCAATGCCTCTAACACATTCGACTTACCGCCTCCATTTGGTCCATAGATTACGGTGACTGGCAAAAAAGACTCCGAAACCTTACTGTTTCCTTTTTCTGTAATCTTGATTATTCTATCTTCATGTTCCGAAATGGCGGCTGCCTGCATATCTAACGTAACCTCATCCCGAATGCTCTTATAATTTTTAACTGTAAATTGGCTTAACATCTCATTTCCTCCGTATTTATATTATTATACACGTGTTTTTTTATTTGTAAACATATATATGAGATTTTTTCTCATATCTTCCCCACTATTATTCATCTTATACAAATAAAAACCTTGCATGACATTACTCATACAAGATTTCTATTTGTTCTACTTCACGAAAACTATAAATATCACTGTATTCTTAAATTAAATCTGCACCAGTTCCCGAATCTCCACCTGTTTAATCTTCCTCGACGCCAACCAGGCAAAGATGAAAAAGCCCAGGCAGATTACCGCTATTGGCACAGCAAATGTAAACATGTTAAAGATCGTCTCGAAACTGGTGATACCAATTCCCCACAAAAGCATCTCCAGAATCCTGGCAGAAAAAGCGTAGCTGCACAAGCCTCCGATGATGGATCCAAACATGGCCGCCGTAAGGAATCTGACGGCAAATTGCAGCCTCAGCTTTGTGGCTGTAAATCCAATCGCCTTATAAATCCCAATATCGGTGCGTTCCTGTATAAAAGCCCTGGCACACACCATATGCACCACAATCAGCGAAAATAACAGTGAAAACGCATAGATGATGATCTGCATGGAAAGTATTACCACCTCATAAGCCTCCTCCATCATCGCCTGATTCTCCCTCGCCTCAATCAAGTCCGAAAATTTCTGATTTAAAGCCTCGACAATTTCTCCGGCTTTCTCATCGCTTTCCAGAGAGTAACATCCCCACAGCCACTGACTGTATCCGATTCTTTCTGCCCCATCATAAGAAATCAAAAAACACCTTCCCGCATCATTCACTAGCTGTACGGTGCCGGTAATCAGATACTTTTCTTTCTCTCCATTCCATCCTACCGTAACCTCATCGCCAATTTTAAGACCAAATTCATCCAAAAGAACGGCAGTCAATGCGACCTCATTATCATAAACAGGCGCACGTCCCTTAAGAACTGGCAAAACTTCCGGATCCTGAAAAGGCTCGCCCATGATTTCCTCTCCTTCAAAGGAAAAATAACTATTAACATAATAATATTTTTTATCTATTTTCGTAAAATTTTCAATTTCTTTTTCAATTTGTGAAAATTGCTGTTTTGTAAGCTGTTTCTTTGGCGAGACATCAACTTCTGTCACCACCATGCCCATCGACTCGCTTGCCGACTTGGAATTGAATGTGTTAGACAGCACATTGATCGTCATCATAAAAAATACCAGAATCGCGACAATGGCGAAGATGCCGATATATCTGCGTTTTGCCGATGTAAACTGACGAAACGCAAGGCTAACAGACAACAGTCTTTTGCTAATCGGGGCCTTCAGCCTGCTGTCAAAATAAATTTCTTTTTTAACACCCGATATGGCGCGTACCGGAGAAATCTTATTAATTTTTACGGTCACAATTAAAATCGAGACAGCAGACAATGCAAACAAAAACAGTAGCAGCAACGCAATCTGTCCAAATGGCACAGACAGCACCGCAGGCACGGCGGTAATCATGGCAAACATATTGGAAGACGCGCCAATCAGCGGAATACTGATGATGATTCCCAATACCGCGCCCAACAGTTCTGCCGACAGGTATTGCGCAAGGAATAACAGCCGAATCTTATGTTTGCCAAATCCCTGGGCTTTCAGCACGCCAAACGTAACATAATTGCTCTCAATTTCCATGGAAATACTATGCACCGTCACAATAACGACTATTACCAATAACAGCATAATAAATACCATCAGGCAGGAAGATATCACCTGTGGAAAAAGCGTGGTGTAATAAATCGACATATCTCTCGTAATCGAGCCATGACCCAAATCTACAATGCCTGTGTCTTTATTGAGCTCTCTTCGAAACTGTGCTGCCGTAAGAATACAATCCGAAGCCTTGCGTACTTCCAGGGATTTTCCAATGGAATGCGTGTCCTTTGTCTCTTTGGCAGCAATCGCATCCTCTATCTCACGATAATCGTCCTCGCCAATACAAAACCTTTTCCAGCCAATCACTGAAGCGCCGAACGAAGGGTCCAGCAAAACTCCCCTGACGGTAAAGTCAAAATCTCCGGCAATCGTCTCCATAGTAACCTTCTGCCCTACTTCCCCGTCGACATTCGAAAGCAATCCCTGCGGAACATAGATTTCCCCTTTTTTCAGTTCCAGGACATCTCCCCGCAAGCCGCTGATATCATCTTTCAAAAGCTTTGTGTCCTTATCCATTTTTACCATCATACTAGCATTGGTGTACTCATTTCCATTCATGATGATCTTAGTTACAATGAGATAATCTCCGACATTTACAGACTCTACCCTCTCATCATTTCTCACCTCATCAATCATCTCATCGGTAAGTTTCCCCGCATTATCATACTGTACCCAGAAATCTGCTGTATCCATGATTTCATGGGATTGATAAACCCCCTCAAACGCGCTTTCCTTAATGCCCAAAATGGTCGTGAGAGACATGGCAATAATCAGGGTCAAAAGAGCCACGCTGGCAAACGAACCTTTTTTATGACGGATATTTGCTTTCAGTAACGTTAAAATCTCCATATCGCCACCTACCATTCCAACGAGGTAAGCCATGCGTTTACCTGCGTCTCTCTTGCCTTTTCCTCTCCTGCCTGATATGCAGGGAGCGTCAGTTCCCCGATAATTTTTCCATCCTCAAGGTAGAGAATCCTGTTACCTCTGAGCGCCGCCTTCAAATCATGCGTAACCATCAGCACACTCTGCCCTTCCCGGTTGAGCTCTGTCAACAAATCAAGCACGTCTATGGTATTTTTTCGATTGAGAGCTCCCGTCGGCTCATCTGCAAATAGCATCCTGGGAGCGTTTATGACCGCCCTTGCCACGGCACAGCGCTGCTGCTCCCCTCCTGATACCTGGGACGGCAGATGCGTGCTGATATGCGAAACAGACATCTTTTCCATCAGTTCCTGCGCACGGCTCTTCACCTCACCTACCGATTTACTCTTATTCAAATACCCGGACACGGCAATATTTTCAAACAGTGAAAGATTGCTTACCAGATGCATCTGCTGAAAAATAAAGCCGAAATCCGTATGGCGCAGTTTTGCCAGATCCCTCTCCTTCATCTTCACAATATCCCTGCCATCATAAATAATTTCCCCGGCAGTCGCCCTGTCCATCCCGCTCAACGCATACAGCAGCGTAGATTTACCGGAACCGCTGGCGCCCATAATCACGGTAAACTCACCCTCATACAACGCAAGCTCCACATGGGAGAGCACATGCACCTGGCCGCCATTGTGCGCAAAACTTTTACACAAATCCTTTGCAGATAAAATAGTCTGTTTCATTTCTCTTCCTCTCTTTTCCTTTTTGTAACCCTATCTTATCCCAAAAGATATTAAGAAGTCCTTATCCCTCATATTCCGGCAACAGCACCACCGCCTCCAGCCCACCGCGGTGATTGGTAAGCGTCACTTCCCCATCCATTTTTTCCGTAAGATATTTTACAATATAAAGTCCAAGACCTGAACCCGGTTCCTTTCCACAGTTACTTCCCCTGTAAAATTTATCAAAAATAAACGGCATATTTTCGTCCGGAATTCCACCGCCGTAATCGCGCACATGCAACGCTACGCTGCCCTCATCTTTTGTCAGAAATACATCGATCTTGCTCTTGGCATATTTTCCTGCATTATTGATAAGGTTCTCCACAATTTGGGTCAACCGGTTTTTATCCGCCATCACACAGGCGGTAAATTCCGGCTTTCGGAAATGCACGTCACCCTGTGAGGATGAAATTTCTTCTATAATACTCTTCACAAAGGAACAGATTTCCAATTTTTCCGACGCTATTTTCAGTCTATCCAAATCCGCGATGGAATGCAGGAGCAGATCATCGGTAAGCCGCGATACTTCCTCACATTTTCTGGTAATGACATGCAACATCCGTTCCCGTTTCTCATAGGAAGTATCCATGGACGCACCAAGCGCCTCAGCATATGCCCGAATGGAGGCAATTGGCGTCTTGATATCGTGGGAAAGCGTGGCAATCACCGTCTTATTGTTGTCTACCGCCTCTTTCTCACAAATCCTCGCCTTGGTAATTTCCTTACGCATGCTGTCAAATGCCCAGGTAAAATCCCCGAAATAATTGGAACGCTGATATTTAAGCGGCACTTCAAAATCCCCCGCAGAAATTCTAACTGCAAAATCTTTCATCTTCTCAAACGGTCGTAAAATTGCAAAATAAATGTATCCGAACGCTATCAGGAAAAACAGTACGCTCAAAGAACATAAGGCCGGAAGATAGGATAAGCCGCTTTTATGCTCTTCCACAAGACGTATCTTCTCCTGTAAAGCGGCAATCTTTTCATCTGCTTTCATATAATCCCCATGAGCATTCAACTGTCTGATTTCGTTCAGCGCAACTATATATTCCGATGTACTTTCGCCCGCATCCGCCCTCTTTGTTGAAACATAAAACCAGCCTGAGAGCAGTACCATTACAAGAGAAAAGAAAATCGTCACGCCCAGAATTTTGTTTTTCATTCACAAACCTCCAGCATATATCCTACCTTATAGACTGTTTTAATGTACGTCGGTTTCGCGGGATTGTCCTCCAATTTCTCCCGCAGCCAGCGAATATGGACAGTGAGGGTGGAGGGCTCCACAAATGAAAAAGCACCCCATACCTCGCTCAAAATCTGCTCCTTGGAAATCGCCATATTTTTGTGTTCACACAGACAGGACAATAAATCAAATTCACGCAGCGACAAGCCGATGGGCTCTCCTCTTTTCGTTACCGTCCTTGCCGTGATATTTACAGAGATATCTCCGAAACTTACCGTCTTTTCCTCTCCTGCAAACCCATATACACGGCGGATAAGGGCATTTACCCTCGACAACAGCTCCTTCATGGAGTATGGCTTGGGCAGATAATCATCGCCTCCGATATCAAATCCCGTAATGCGGTCTGTCTCACTGGTTCTTGCGCTCGCAAAAATGATCGGGATATTGGACACCTTCCGAAGTTCCCGACAAAGCTCAAATCCCGTAGTCTCCGGCAAATTGATATCCAGAAGAATTAAGTGCCAGGTATTTTCTGCAAGCATATCAAACGCTTTTTCTCCGCTTTCTGCACAGCCTACGCTATAACCATAATTTTCAAGCATCTCACAGATGATAAAAGATAAATCTTCATCATCGTCCACAATTAAAATCCTTTTTCCCATGCTCCTTCTCCAAACCTTCATCTGATACTTTCACGCTTTCGTGTGACAAGGTTTTTCCTATAAGATGAAAAAGAGGCTGACGCAATAAGTCTTACTCTTAATGCGAAAGCCTCCTTATCTCCTATATCATTCCGTGTTACGTCCGGACACACTTTTCAACGATAATACGCTGTGTGCATCCGTCTTTCCCATCATAAGAGAATTAGCAAACACCCTGTGCAATCATAGCGTCTGCTACCTTCTCAAATCCGGCAATATTTGCACCTGCTACATAGTCGCCCTCTTTGCCGTAACGCTTTGCAGCGTCATCTAAATTGTGGAAGATATTTACCATGATGTCTTTGAGCTTACCGTCAACTTCCTCGAATGTCCAGCTCAAACGCTCGGAGTTCTGGCTCATTTCCAGTGCGGAAGTTGCAACGCCGCCTGCATTTGCAGCCTTACCTGGAGCAAACAGAACATTGTTCTTCTGTAAATACTCGGTTGCCTCTAAGGTGGTCGGCATATTCGCACCCTCTGCCACTGCAATACATCCGTTTGCTACCAACTGTTTGGCATCTTCAAGAAGGAGTTCATTCTGCGTCGCACAGGGAAGTGCAATGTCACACTTAATTGACCATACGCCGCGTCCCTCATGATACTCTGCACTCGGTCTTGCTGCCGCATATTCGGTAAGACGCGCACGTTTTACTTCTTTTACTTCTTTCAATAATGCAACGTCAATTCCTTCGGGATCGTATACCCATCCGGTAGAATCGCTGACGGTTACAACCTTTGCGCCAAGCTGCTGTGCTTTCTGTGTTGCATAGATTGCCACGTTACCAGAACCGGAGATACATACTACCTTGTCCTTCATCTCGTGGCCATTACATTTCATCATCTCCTCAGTCAAATATAACAGACCGTAGCCAGTCGCCTCTGTACGCGCCAGAGAACCGCCATAGGAAAGACCTTTTCCAGTCAGCACACCCTCATAAACGCTCTTGATTTTCTTATACTGTCCGAACATATAACCGATTTCTCTTGCACCGGTTCCGATGTCTCCCGCCGGAACATCCGTGTCTGCCCCAATGTACTTGCAGAGCTCTGTCATAAAGCTCTGGCAGAATGCCATAACCTCGCGGTCAGATTTGCCCTTGGGATCAAAATCAGAACCACCTTTACCACCGCCAATTGGAAGACCTGTCAGGGAATTTTTGAAAATCTGCTCAAATCCCAGGAATTTGATAATACCAAGGTTTACAGACGGATGTAATCTCAGACCACCCTTGTAAGGTCCAATACTGTTATTAAACTGTACACGGTAACCGGTATTGACCTGAACCTGTCCCTTGTCATCTACCCATGGCACACGGAATTTGAACTGCCTGTCCGGCTCAGTCAAACGCTCCAGTAATGCCTCTTTACGATATTTCTCTTCATTAGCCTCAATCACCGGTCTCAAAGACTCTAATACTTCTTTTACTGCCTGATGAAATTCAGGCTCTGCCGGATTCTTTGCAATTACGCGCTCCAGCACCTCATCAACATAGCTCATCTTTCATTCTCCTTTACATTCATACTTTCGTTCTCAAGGTACATTTTAATATGATTTTTCCAATTTTGCAAGAATTTTCTTTGTTTCTCTATTACTTTATTATGGCAAAGCAGTAAATTGCGCTAAAAATGGGAAAACATACGATTGACAGGCTGATATCCAAACCGCTACAATAAAGACTGCATGATGAAATATAAACATTTTTACAGGGAGGATTCTACTCATGAAAACCACTACCAGACAACTCGTATTTTCCGCTGTTGCCATTGCCCTTGCTCAGGTCACTTCCATGATTAAGATCATAGAAATGCCTATGGGCGGCTCTGTCACACTGCTCAGTATGTTGTTCATTGTACTGATTGGCTACTGGTTCGGACCTGCTGCCGGTCTGATCACCGGAACTGCATATGGCCTGCTGCAATTTATGATAGAACCTGTTTTTTATACCATTCCCCAAATGCTTACGGACTATCCGCTGGCATTCGGCGCGCTTGGTCTGTCAGGATTTTTCAGTAAACAGAAACACGGTCTTATCATCGGTTACCTGGCCGGCGTTATGGGTCGGTACTTTTTCTCCTTCCTTTCCGGCATCATTTTCTTTGCCTCCTACACGCCGGACAATATGGCTGCTCCCGTCTATTCCCTGGTATATAACGGCTCTTATCTGGGCGCTGAGGCTGCCATCACCTTAATCCTGATTGCCTTGCCCCCGGTCTCCAAAGCGCTGGCTCAGGTGAAACGTATGGTCTCGGAAGAATCCGCCTGATTTTGCGGAAACTCCACCGGGACGCTTATATTTCCCTTTCTTTTGCATATAATCTTTCTATAACAGATATTCCATATTATTAAGAAAGGATTTTCCGGGTCAGAATACTTTGAAATGAGCCGCTTTTATAAATATGACGTCCAAAAAATTATTACTATATACTATTGCAGGAATCCTTTTTACCTCTGTGACAGGCACACTTGCACATTTTGTTTACGACTGGTCCGGGCAAAACGTCCTGGCGGGATTTTTTACGCCAGTCAGTGAATCCACCTGGGAACACATGAAACTCCTGTTTTTTCCCATGCTGCTGTACGGATTTTTCACCATGTTTTGCCTGCATCAGGATTTCCCCTGTATCTCCCATGCTTATCCGCTGGGCATTCTGGCAGGCACCTTTGCCATCCCGGTACTGTTTTACACTTATTCCGGAATTCTGGGCGCAAATTATACTGTCATAGACATTCTGATTTTCTATATCAGCGTAATTTTTGCCTTCACGGTAGTTTATCTGAAAACAAAAAGCTGCGAGAGCGGGGATGCCGATGAAAGAGAAAAACGCTTTCTTCCCTGGCTTGCCATCCTTCTTCTCGCAGCCTGCTTTATCGTATTTACAATTGCTCCGCCTTCCCTGGGAATATTTCAGGTCGGGTAATTCCTTTAATCCGTGAGCACGCTGCCAAGCCGCTCAATACCCTCCTGCACCTTCTCCAGAGACTTCAGGATATTGTTTACGCCGGATACCTGTTCACCCGTCGAAAGACTGATTTCCGTCGTAGTCTCCACCGCATTCTCAGAAATTGTCTCTAACCTGTTCATAGACTCCAGCAACGACTCCTTAATATCCACGATATTGGACAGCTCATTGCGCAAAATCTGAATTACAGAGAGCACTTCTTCCGAAGAATCTATCATCGTCTCAAAAATCTTAACCGTATCATTCAACTGATCGTAAGATTCCCTGACTGTCATGCCATTTCTGTCCATAATCTTATTGGTGGTCTCAACAGTCTCAATAATGTCTTTCAGAATTGTATCAATTTCCTTAGTCGCCTGTGAAGATTCCATAGATAATGAATTAATTTCATTGGCAACTACGGCAAATCCTTTTCCGGCTTCTCCTGCCCGCGCTGCCTCAATCGCTGCATTCAATGCAAGCAGGTTTGTCTGCTGCGCAATCTGATCGATACTGTCCACAATACCGGCAATCAGGCTTGATTTCTGACTCAACGTTGCAACGCCCTCCGCTGCCTCATGGGTTGCCTGAATATTATCATCAAACTTTTTGGAAAGCTGTGAAATCGATGCAATTCCCTCATCGTTCTTTTCCTTCAGTTGTTTCATATTCTTCATCGTCACATCAACCTGTTCCTCGGAAGCCTGAATCTTCTCATTCAGGGTATTGAAAATCTCAATGCTTCCACCCACTTCCTCGATCTGCTTTTCTGCACTGGCTGATATCTCTTCCGTGGAATCTGCTATCTCCTGCGTGCTCTGCCCGAATCCGCTGAGTGATGTATGAATGCTGTCTGTGGATTCCTGAATTCCCATAAATGCCTGGCGCACATTCCCCAGGATTTCCTCTGCTTCCGACTCCTTCGTCTCCACCGTAGCAAACAGGGAACGCGCCCTTGTAATAACCATCAATGCCGCCAGAACCGCCAATACATATACCATAAGGATAAATACCCAGATTGCCAATGTGTACATGCAAAGGTACGCGTCCGGGAACATAATCATTCCGATCGCATTCGATACCACAAGAACCACGGAGTACACAACAATGGTAGACAGGTCATAATACGAAACCGCCAGAAATAAGATTAAGAAATATGCTTCCGCCATCGCTCCAAAAGCACGCGGCGTACCGGCAACAATTGTTATCGCCCCAAAAACCGGTAAAATAGAAACATATATGTATTTCGCATATTTTCCAAGATTTTTCTCAAAAAGTTTCACCAAAACCCCAACTAACACCATAGAAACCACTATGCTGTCTTTAAATGCGCCCCCATTAAAAATCAGTACATACAAAAATGCAACAAGGGGAATAACCGCATAAAACAGAAACATGACAAAATTAGTTCTTTTTTCTTCATTTTTTAAAATATCAAGCTGCATATCCTACTCCTCCATACATAATCTTTGATTACAAATCAAAAAATTTTTCCAGATAAAATTTTACCATATAATACATAATTTTACAATACTCGACCTATTGATTTAAGACCAATTTACGAGGTTTCGCATATGTTAAAGGAAAAAGGATTCTATCATATGAATTATGAAAACCTTATACCTGTGACGGGTATTATTCGAAATATTGCTCAGACACCCGGAAATTGCTGTAACCAGATGGTCACCGTCAATACTCCAAACGGCATCAACAACTTTATGCTGTCCCCCGACACCATTGTGATCGGGAACACGCAGCTGCGCACCGCAATGCCGGTAACTGTCTTTTATGACGGCAGCCTCCCGGTACCGCTCATCTATCCGCCGCAGTTTCAGGCCAATATCATCGCGCCCATGCGAAACGATGAAACCGTAACGCTGAAATTTTTCCAGAGAAATCTTACTGCCGCCGATAACTCGCTGCGCTTAAATCTTGCACGCAACACGGAAATCCTTACGCTCAACGGGCAGCGCTTTTCCTGTCCGCCCGGCGGGAATTTTCTTCTGGTCTACTATTCCGTCACAACCAGAAGTATTCCGCCTCAGACGACGCCGCGCAGAATTATTGTCCTCTGCAGTCAGAGATAGTATATAGGGCAAGGCCGACCTGCCTGAAAATTTTTTACAGAAAAATAGCGCCTTTGCTCTATCGGAGCAGAGGCGCTGTCCAGTCAACTTATTCCAAAATCAGCCTTACACAGCCATACATTCCAGCATCATTTCCAAGGGAAGCAAGCGCAAACCGAATCGAATCGCAGGAGGAAAACGCTGCCTGTCTGTAATACTTTTCAACTGCATCCAACAACGGCTTTCCAGCTTTGGAAACACCGCCGCCGAGAACGAAAACTTCCGGATCCAGCACACAGGCCAGATTGCTGAGAGCATTTCCCAAAATACGGGCAAATTCCTCCACAATTTCCTCTGCAGTCTTATCTCCATCCTTGTACACGTCAAACACTGCCTTGGCAGAAACCTCGCCAATCTCCTCCAGCAGAGAGCTTTCATGTTTCTTCGCCAGATGCTCCCTCGCAATACGGGCAATTCCCGTCGCAGAGGCATACTGTTCCAGACATCCCTTCCTGCCGCAATTACAGGGCGTCGTCTCATGGGGATTGACCGTGATATGTCCGAACTCTCCTCCCGCACCATTGCTGCCGGGAACAATCTCACCGTCCACAATAATTCCGCAGCCTACGCCCGTCCCCAGCGTTATCATCACCAGGTTCTTGCAGCCTCTGCCACCGCCCTGCCACATTTCTCCCAGAGCTGCCACATTGGCATCATTCGCTGCCTTTACTTTGATTCCATCCATCAAAGTTTCCATCTCTTTGGCTACATTGATATTCTTCCAGCCAAGATTCACGCACATTGGCACGACGCCGTCCCTGCGCACCGGACCGGGAAGACCGATTCCAATGCCCTCAATATCGTCTTTCTGGATAATCTGTTCCTCCATCTGTTTTTTCAGAAAGGATGCGATATCCGGCAAAATATTCTCGCCCTCATTACTGGTATCGGTGGGAATTTCCCACTTCTCCAGAAGATTTCCCGTGGTCTCAAACAGACCGAGCTTACAGGTTGTCCCGCCAATGTCAACACCAAATCCGTATTTTTTCATAATCAGATCTCTCCTTTTTCTATATTTCTGTTTTCATCTGCTATATCAATCAGAACAATATTCGATAACTACAGATAGATCATACAAGCTTTATGTCGTTATCATTTATATTGACAACATCTCCTTCTGCACACCTCTGAGCCAGTTACAGGAACTGTTCATACTACATTATACCTTAGCAAGTTAAATCTTGCCAGACCTTTTTTTAAATGATAAGATAATACATAATATGATGACAAAGCCTACAGAAAGGAGCATCTCATGGCACATATCCTGCTGGTTGAGGACGACAAAAGCATTGTAACCAATTTAACTGAATTTCTGCAAAACGAGGGCTTTTCCATCACCTCCGTGGATGGACAGAGCAAAGCGCTGGCTCTGCTGGAAGAATCTGCCGCCGACTTTGATTTAATACTTTTGGACGTCTCACTCGCCGAGGGAAATGGGTTTGCCATCTGCCGCGCCGCCAAATCGACCACCAGTCTCCCCGTTATTTTCCTGACTGCATCCGGAGATGAATACAGCGTAGTGACAGGACTCGATCTTGGCGCAGACGATTACATCTCCAAACCGTTTCGTCCGCGCGAACTCGTCTCACGCATCCATAATATTCTACGCCGTTATGGCAAAGCCAATACGCGGTTGGAATATAAATCACTTAACGTCGATACCATTCGCGCCACGGTCCACAGAGACGGACAGGAAATTGTTCTCTCTGCATTAGAATACCGGCTTTTATTATATTTTATGAATAACCAGGGCATTGTTTTATCGCGCTCGCGATTGTTGGAGGCGCTCTGGGATATTGCGGGAGAATTTGTCAATGACAACACGCTGACCGTATATATCAAGCGCCTGCGTGAAAAAATCGAGGAAGATCCTCAAAATCCGACGCTGATTAAAACAGTACGCGGTCTGGGTTATAAAATGGGAGATTAATATGAAATTATTACACAATCCTGAAATCAAAAAAGGACTGATTGTCCACCTTATTCTTGCAATCTCTGCAACAACCTTCGGCTGGCTCCACGATGCATATACTGCACTCTGCCTGTCATTATTCTCTACCCTGTATCTTCTTGTATATTATGTTTTTACCGGAGCGCGTTATCGAAAGCTACAACAGCTAAGTCTGGAACTGGACTCCATGTTACACAATAATACCCCCATCGAATTCGAAAAATACCGAGAAGGAGAACTCTCGATTCTGGAGAGCGAGCTGTCAAAAATGACGCTGCGGCTAAGTGAACAGGCAGCGGCGCTTACCAAAGAAAAACAGTTTCTGGCTGATTCCATGGCTGATATTTCTCATCAAATCCGCTCCCCGCTGACCTCCTCAAATCTGATTCTTTCACTTTTGATGGAGCAGGAGCTGCCTATGGAACGCCGTCGTCAATTATTACGGGAACTTACGCAGCTTTTGTCCCGCATTGACTGGCTCGTAGAATCTATGCTGAAACTTGCAAAAATGGATGCCGGAACCATCACCTTTAACCGCGCTCCCGTCTCTGTTCCACAATTACTCAGACATGCGGCAGAACCGCTTTTAATTCCTATGGAACTGCGGGAACAAACCTTGGATATCATTGCTGCCAACCAACCGGTTTCCCATATTTCTGAAAACAACAATACGGCAGCCTTTCCTCAATTTCCCGGTGACTTCTCCTGGACCACGGAAGCTGTCTTAAATATCCTCAAAAACTGTATGGAGCATACGCCTGTCGGCGGCCGAATTCAGGTATCCTACGCACAAAATGCGATTTATACGGAAATTGTCATTGAAGACAATGGAAATGGATTTGATAAAGACGATTTACCCCACCTTTTTGAACGCTTTTACAAAGGCAAAAACGCCTCTGAACACAGCGCAGGTATCGGTCTTGCGCTTGCCCGGATGATTGTTACACAGCAGAACGGAACGCTGAAGGCTGAAAACCGACCGGAAGGCGGCGCGAAATTTGTAATGAAATTTTATTTCTGAACGCAAGATGACAAAACTGTCACTATCCAGTCACCGGAACGTCACCATAAACGGGTATACTCAAACCATCATCAAAAAAGGAGTTATTTTTATGGAAATTTTAAGAGCAGAACACCTGACAAAAACCTATGGCCTCGGTGAAAATCAGGTCCGGGCGCTGGATGACGTTTCGTTTACCGTGGAAAAAGGGGAATTTCTTGCCATCATCGGACCCTCTGGTTCCGGAAAATCCACCCTCCTGCACGTATTGGGCGGTGTAGACACCCCGACTTCCGGCAAAGTCTATATGGAAGGCACAGACGTATATGCACAGAACGAAAGCCAGCTTGCCATTTTCCGCAGGCGGCAGGTGGGATTGATTTACCAGTTCTATAACCTGATTCCGGTATTAAACGTTACCGAAAACATGACGCTTCCGGTTCTTATGGACGGAAGACCTGTCAACGAAGAACGCCTCCACGAACTGATTAATATTCTCTCGTTGCACGGCAGGGAAGGACATTTGCCGAACCAACTCTCCGGTGGCCAGCAGCAGCGCGTCTCCATTGGCAGGGCATTGATGAACGCCCCCGCCGTGGTACTCGCCGATGAGCCTACCGGAAACCTGGACTCCAAAAACAGCCAGGAAATCGTGGATCTTCTCAAATATTCCAATGAAAAATACAAGCAGACATTGATCGTCATTACCCATGATGAGAATGTTGCCCTGCAGGCCAACCGCATCCTCGCACTCGACGATGGCAAAATTGTAAGAGATGAGGTGATTCGTTCATGAACATTTTTCATAAAGTCACACTCAGATATTTGAAAGAAAACCGTACGCGGACACTGGTAACAATTGTGGGAATTATCCTCTCCGCAGCAATGTTCACCGCTGTAACCACCAGTATCTCCTCTCTGCGAAATTACTTAATCAACTCCACCATTTACGAAAATGGAAACTGGTATGGCGCAATTTACGGTCTGTCCGCCGAAGAGAGCAAACAACTGATCTCAGACTCCCGCACGAAACAGTCGGTTTCCATGGAACTTTACGGTTTCGCAGATTTAAAGGAATCCAAAAACGATGCCAAACCCTATCTCTGTGTCTACGGCATCCAGCCAGATTTTACAGATATGATGCCTGTACATCTTCTGGAAGGCCGCTTTCCGGAAAACAGCAAGGAAATCCTGCTGCCGGAACATTTAAAGAGCAATGGCGGCATCGACTGGAACGTAGGAGACAGTCTCTCTCTGGATCTGGGAACGCGCATTACCAGCCTGGGCGATCCCCTGACAAACGAAGATGCATACAATAACGGAAGGGACGCCTCTTATATAGATGGCAAACCTGTGACCCCCTTAACAGAACAACTGCTTCCCAAAGAAACGAAACGTTATACCGTTGTTGGCATCTATGAGCGCCCCAACTATGAGTCCTACATTGCCCCTGGATATACTGCGCTCACCATCGGAGAGAGCAGCCCAAGGCATACTTACAGCCTCTATCTGCGCACAGATCCCGGACGGCATGTGGCAGACACAATTGAGCAGATGTTCGGGGAATATGAGGGCGCGGGATGGCAGTTGCATTATGACTTGCTGAGAATTTACGGCTATTCCGGCGAATCCTCTTACAACCGGGTATTGCGGAATCTGGGAGCCATACTGATTCTGATTATCATGTTCGGCTCCATCTCGCTGATATACAACGCCTTTTCCATCTCAGTCAGCGAGCGTACCAAACAGTTCGGCCTGCTTGCCTCCATCGGCGCAACCAGACGCCAATTGACAAGGAGCGTAATCTTTGAATCAATTTTCCTAAGTATCATCGGTATCCCGCTGGGGATTTTATCCGGACTTTTGGGCATTGCAGTCACTTTCTATTTTGTACAGGATATGATGGCAAGCGTTTTGGGTGTTGCTTTTAGCGGAAACTATCAGATGATGCGGCTCTCCATGATTTTGGGTCCCACCAAAAACGTCGCTTTGCGCCTGTATCCCTCTTTTGGCGCACTGGCAATTGCGATTGCCGTATCTCTGTTGACAGTAGTAATCTCCGCCTATATTCCAGCGCGGCGCGCCATGAAAAAATCCGCCATCGAGGCCATCCGCCAGAGCAACGATATCTCCATCCGCGCAAAAAAAGTAAAGACTTCATGGCTGACGCAGAAACTTTTCGGTCTGGAAGGAATGCTTGCCAGCAAGAATTACAAGCGCAATCGCAGAAAATACCGGGCAACTGTTATTTCCCTTTTTCTAAGCGTTGTACTGTTTATCTCGGCCAGCAGTTTCTGTGCATACCTCTCACAGTCCGCCAGAACCGTCTTAAACGATAATTATTATGATCTGGCATATATGTACCATACATCAGAAGGTGATACTCCAGATTCCCTGCTTGCCGATTTGTCAAAGCATCCGGACATCACGGATTCTACCTATCATACGAGGTTGTTTTTTGATTGCCCGGTGGAAACAAAAAACGTTAATCCCAAACTGCTGGATTTCTATAAAATGGAACTAGAAGTGCCGGGGGAAACCTATGTAGAATACGAAGAAACGAATTTGAGCGTATCCCTGGTTTTTCTGGAAGAAAAAGCATTCCGCACTTATCTGCAAAAGCTAAACCTGCCGGAAGACGACTATTTTAACAAGGAAGAGCCCAAGGCTGTTGCCGCGGATTCACTGCGCCTGTATTCCAGTTCGATGCGGAAATATTACAGCTTACCCGCCTTTACAAACAACCCGGACACGCTGACACTCTACCTTACCAGAGAACGGGAAAATTATGATTACAGCGGCTCTTACCGGAATGATAACGGCACTCCGGTCTGCGACTTTTATCATATGGGGTCTGATGATGAAATCAAAACTTTTACCCGGGAGGAGTCCTGCCTGCCGCTCCCACTCTCGATTGGAGCAGTCACACAGCAGACGCCGGATTTCTTCACTGCTGATTCAGAAACCATACTGCTGTTTTACCCCTATGGCATGTTGGATTACGTTTTTACCGGATTGGAAAAAGATACAAACTATTATCAGATTAGCGAAATGCCGCTCAGTGAAAATACCTCCACTGAACTGTTATTTAAGTGCAAAGATCACCATACCGCTGACAGTTACGCTTTCATGGCAAAATTGTTGATGGACAAAGGCGACGACACCTCAAGCCTTACCGATTACGCTGCCTCCGTCGAAAGCAGCCGTGCAATGATTAACGTAATCAATATTTTTTCCTATGGGTTCATCATACTGATATCCCTGATTGCGGCGGCAAATGTATTTAACACAATTTCCACCAACATCAATCTGCGCAGGAGAGAATTTGCCATGCTCAAATCCATCGGTATGACGCCAAAAGCCTTCTCAAAAATGATGGACTTTGAATGCCTCCTCTATGGCTTTAAGGGGCTTTTGTACGGTCTTCCAGTCTCCTTTGTCATGACCTGGATGATCTATAACGCCATCGGGCAAGGGCTGGAAATTGCCTTCTTTATACCCTGGTACAGCATTACCATCGCTATTGGCAGCGTATTTCTGGTCGTATTTATCACCATGCTGTACTCCATGAGGCGGATACGGAAAGAAAATACAATTGATACGCTGAGGAATGAAAATCTGTAAATACAATAATTCCTTATTCTGCCGCTTCCCCCTGTGGCGCCCCCTCTTCGGGGGTAACCACATTGTAATCGTAATCGTTTTCATCAATATAGGGCAGGAAATCTACCGGCTCCAACTGCCAGTGGATCGAGCTCATAAAGTTCTTCCAGATATTCCCGGGATAGCTTGCACCTGACAATCCCGGAAGCTCTCTCGGCATATCATATCCCACCCATACACTGGTGGTAAAGTAATCCGTATAGCCTACAAACCATCCGTCTTTGTTGTCATTGGTTGTTCCTGTTTTTCCCGCGCAGGGCATATTGTCAAGAGCAAGGCCGCGTCCGGTTCCGGACTGAACCACGGACACCATCATATCCGTCATCATCCGCGCTGCGTTCAGCTTATATACTTCCTTTTCTGTTTGCTCCGTCTCCAGGATCACGTTGTCCTCGGAATCCGTAATTTTCATAATACAGGTAGGCTCCCGATACTTTCCATCATTCTGAATCGCAGAGTAAGCGGACGCCATCTCCACGGCAGATACGCCGTTTGTAAAACCACCCAGCGCACTGGTAGGACGCTCATCCTGCACATCCAATCTGGCAAAATTCATCTCTTTGAGGTAAGAAAGTCCAACCTGAGGCGTCAATTCTTCAAGCAGGTTCCATGCCACTGTATTTTTGGAAGTCTGCACGGCGTAGCGCAGAGAAACATTTCCCTCATAACCGCCGCCCGCATTGGAAGGGCCTTCTTCCGTCTTCACATCCTGCACCGTGGAATCCGGCGTATAATTCCGCTCCAGCGCCGGCGTATAAACAATCAGCGGCTTAATGGAACTTCCCGGCTGACGGTAACTCTGATAGGCACGATTTAACGTGTAACCCGGTAGATCCTGGTTTCTGCCGCCAACGATTGCCTTCACATACCCTGTATGATTATCAATACATACCGCAGATCCCTGAAGAGTGAAAACTCCCTCCTCATTCTGCTCCGTAAACTCTGCAAGCCCATTGTTCACTGAATCCTGAAGCAATTGCTGCATATTCAGGTCAATAGACGTATAAATACGATATCCCTGTGTGTACAGGCTTTTCTGACATTCCTCGTACAGAAGGTCATATTCCTCCTGATAAGACGTGCGCTCCTCCACAGAATCAAATTCATAACAGAATTCAAATCCCTGCTGTTTCATCAGCTCGCGAATCGCACAGTTGTAAGTGTAGGTTTCAACATAGTCGCTCTTGGTCTTCTGCGGACGATTTAAAACAATCTCCTGCGCCTTTGCATCCTCGCAGGTATCCGATTTAATCTTACCGTCATCCCGCATTTGATTTAAAATCCTGTCCCGGCGCTTGATGGTATTTTCCGGATTCTGCACCGGATCATACAATGTGGGATTGTTTGGAATCGCACAAAGAAATGCAATCTGTGACAAATCAAGGTTATTCACATCCGTATCGAAATATCCCTTGCTTGCCGCCTGTATACCATAATAACCATTCCCAAAATAAATGTTATTCAGATAAAACTCCATAATCTTGTTCTTGCTGTAAATCTTTTCCAGCTCCACAGCAATAAACATCTCCTCTATCTTACGCTCCCATTTAACGTCCTGGTTGAGGAAAATATTTCTGGCAAGCTGCTGCGTAATCGTACTACCGCCCTGCGTAACCTTGCCATTTTGAATCATCGCCTTGGCAGCTCGTAAAATTGCCTTGACGTCAATGCCGTTGTGATTATAAAATTTCTTATCCTCAATACTTACCATGGCAGCCGGCGCATAAGCCGGTATATGGTCGTAATCAAGATAATACACATCCTTTTCACCCTTCAGCGTAGAAACCAGCGTACCATTTGCATCGTACACAAGGCTTGTCTCTACGGAGCGGAACGTACTCTCATCCGACTTGCGCACCAGCTCCTTTGCCTCTTTCTGAAGCTTGCTTACGGTGTTGGCATATCCGCCGAAAAAATACCATCCCAGCGCAACCGCTACCAATATCAGCAAAAAAATCTGAAATTTAGCCAAAAACCAGAATACACGATATTTCTTTTTTTTCTTCTGTTTCTGCTTTTTCTTTTCACTCATACCTGTTCCTATCTGCTAAGCAAAATCTTTCCGTAAGGAATGCTGTTCCTCTCAAGAATCTCCATTTCCCTGCGCTGGCACGTAAAGAGGAAAATCTGTCCTTTCTGTCTGCTCAACCATTTCAGCGCAGATTCCAGACGTTTTTCATCGAAGGATGCGAACGCCTCGTCCAGAATAATCGGCATGGATTCCTCTCTGGTAAAAATACTTCCGGCTCCCATCCTGAGCGCCACATACATCTGCTCCATTACTCCCTGGCTAAGCTGCCATGGATATAATTTCCGATTGTCCTTTTCGACCACCAGATTCATCTGCTCATCCAGTCCTAACCTGTCATATTTTCCCTGCGTCATCTCTGTCAAAATCCTGGACACCTCGTCTTCCATCTGATTACGCGAGTCCTGATAAACATTCTGGGACAAATCATGCAACGTCTGATATGCGATCTCGTATGCCTGAATCTGCAGTTCCAACTCCTCTTCTTCCTCGGAAGGTTTGATGGTCTCCTCTATTTCTTCCTGAAGATTTATCAGCAATGCCTGTTTTTCTGCAAGCTGCTCCTGTAAAAGCGCTTCTACCGCCTGATGCTTTGCATTCGTCTCCTGACGCTCGTGCACCTTCTTCCACTCCATATCTTTCGAAACCGAAATGTCGCGCTCCCTCTTATCTTCTTCCTGCTGCCGGATGAGTTTCTTTAACTGTCTGATTTTCTGGAACCAATGACATGCGCTGCCGCC
>CAJTSB010000006.1:39666-87723 GCA_910578825.1 uncultured Lachnospiraceae bacterium
AAATCCAAACAACAGAATCAGAGCCAGAATAATAAATCCCCAATTCCATCCCTGTGACAATGGATGCATTACGACAACCGCAATCCCTATTATCAGACTGAGCAATGTAATCAGAAGGGAGCCGGCAAGCCGCACCTCATATCCCTTCTGCTCCTTTTTCTGACGGAGGTCTCTTAAGTATTCCGCCATCTGATTTCCATCATGTTCCGGCGCAATCATGCCAGGCTGCTGCTTTGCAATACTTTCATGGCTTTCCTTTTGCTGCTCCTGAAGCTGCTCGATATCTCTCTTAAGCAGCCCTTCTTCTACGCGGAGCTTTTCTATTGCCTCCATGCGGAGCGCTTTCTGCTCCTCCAGATACTGCTCGGATTGTTTCTTTCTGTCTTTCAGACGCTTGCGGGCGCCTGTCAGATCCACGTCGCCCTCGCCGCCCATAGACATATTTACAAAATAGTTCTGTAAGATCTCTGCAAATTCTTTCTTCGTCTCTACCTCCGCTTGATGGATACAATATGTATTCTCGTAAGACGCCTTCTTCATGCCGCCAAGAAGCATCTCCAAATCTCCGTGCTCCACGGACAATTCCTCTCCATCCATCTCATTTGTCAGTTTTGCAGACTTCTCTTTATGGTAAAAATTCCGTTCCAGATAAAACGGTTTATCTCCCACCGTAAATTTCAATCCCCCTGCAAAAAAGGAATTGCCGTTCCATGGCTCGTACTTTTGATAATTGTCATTTTTCCCCGGTTTTCCCCGTTGTTTCTCCAGACCAAACAACATGCTTGTAATAAACCTCTGCATTGTAGACTTTCCGGTCTCGTTCTCTCCATAAATCACATTCAGTCCCGGAAGGGGGCGCATATTTATATTATGGAGTTTTCCAAAATTTTTAATCTGAATTTCTGTTATTTTCATTCTTCCATCAATGCCTCCACACCATAGTATAATGCTTTCTTTGTAATTTTATTCTGGGGCATCTCTTCCAAGGCCCGGATGTAACGTCCTAATATCTGCTGTCCGTATTTCAGTTTCAGCTTTTCAAAATCATAATCCGCCTGACACAGATTGACGACTTTCACCACCCGGTCGATAGATTTCATCCACGCAGTATCTACAGGATTTTCCTTATCGCAAAACCCACTGAGCGTAATCTTAAACTTCTGGTATGCCGGCGCGGCAAGGATATGTTTCCTCACATACTCCTGAATGGCTCCCTGTGTAATCTCCGGCGTGATCTTCAATTTCAGGGAAATATACTCGCAATAATGCAACGGCTCAAACTGTACATGGCATACGTGCTCCTTAATCTCTCCCAGGAAATATCCGTGCTCTCCCACATCATTACAGTCAATCGGCTGCAGAGCTCCCGCCATCACCACTTTATCCTGCAAAATCTGCATGGGTTTATGGATATGTCCAAATGCCACATAATCAAAACCCGCATCTGCAAAACTGCTGCTATGGAACGGAATATGTTTATCATCTCCGCCGTGTGCCAGCAAAATATTGCAAAAATCGCCATCTTTAGCCTTAATGCTGTCATATAACGGCTCCGAAATCTCCCTGTGCCAATAGCTGAACCCATAAACTCTCGTGTCCAGCCCTTCAAGCTCAATATAATCTATTTCCTCAGACCTGAGAAAATGAACGTTCTCCTCCCATCGGAATGTCCGGTAACTGGAAGAAGGCAACAAATAGTCATGATTGCCGGCTATCATGACCACCTGTGTCTGCGGAATTCTGGAAAACTGGTAATTGACCTCTTTCAATTCCCGCACCAACGGCTGGCCGTGAAACAAATCCCCTGCAATCAAAAGGAGCTGCACCTGCTCTTCCTTCGCCTTGTCAATGACCTCTGTAAAGGCCTGCCAGCTATGAAGTTCCCGCTCTTTTGCCCACTTTGTATCTCTGTCGGGTTTCGCTCCTAAATGTATATCGGCTATATGAATAAACTTCATAAAATTTCTCCTTCGTATCTTCACAGAATGGTTACCTTTCTATTTTACACTTATGGAGACAAATATACAAGAAATTTCTTGTAAAGCGTACTTCGAATAATTGGCATACAACGTTTCTGCCCGCAAGTAACATTTGCATTTTCAGGGCAGAGCGATTATAATATTTTCGGAAATATTTCAGCAACACATTTGATACCCTACACGACAAGGAGAATTACCATGAAGAAAAAAATTCCATTGCCCGCAGCCTTAAGCTGCATTCTGTTATTCATACTCTGCTGCGTATGTCTCGCATACGGCTGTTTCAGCCTGAGCCAGAGATGCAAAACACTTGAAGCGCAAGCCTCCCAGCTTGAGGAAGACAATTCCAGACTGGAGGACGATAACTCCAAACTGAACACGGAGCTGACCGACAGCACGGCGCAGTTAGAAGAAAAGGAACATTATCTGGCAGGCCAGAAAGAGTATATTTCTGAATTATCCGATCAGATTGACGCATTTACAGACGAAGATGATGACGATTCAGATTCGGACGACAGCGATAATGATTGGGATTCAGACAATGGTGATGACGATACGGACATCAATACATATCCCAATCTCTATGCCGAGGGGCACAATCCCAAAGACGCCAAAAAAACCGTCTATCTCACATTTGACGACGGTCCCTCCGAGCTTACGCCACAGGTGCTGGATCTCCTGGACCGCTACAATGCAAAGGCGACATTCTTTGTTGTACAGAAAAACAACGAAGACTGTGAAGAATATTTATCCGAAATTGTAGAGCGCGGACATACGCTCGGCCTTCATTCTTACAGCCATAACTATAGTCTGATTTACTCCTCCAAAGACGCTTTCTTAAGCGACTATGAGGAAGTATATGACTGGGTTGTGGACAAAACAGGCTACACGCCATCACTGTTTCGTTTTCCCGGCGGCAGCAACAACGGCTCCTCTTATGTTGTAAGTGGAATTATTGATGAAATGCAAGAGCGCGGATTCCAGTATTTTGACTGGAATGTCAGCTCCGGAGATGGCAGCGAACTCACCACGACGGAAAATATCATAGATAATATCTGCAGCAATGTAAAAAATGTTCACAATCCCGTGGTGCTGATGCATGACGGAAGGGGAAAACATGCCACGCTGGCAGCTCTCCCCTCCGTTTTGAAATATCTGTCAGATAACGGATATGAATTTCTTCCATTAGATAAAAACGTAGAACCGGTACACTATCGCTAACTTACAGCGGAAGACAGAGGGCGCTTACTGCTCCATCTGTTTTCCGAGAAATCCGGCTGCTACTTTTGCCATCTTGCTCTCCGCCTCTCCGATGGCTCCTCCATCTTCTTTGTTATACATTACCACAGAGCCAATGGCGTCTCCCTCGCAGATGATGGTGGATACCACCTGGGACTGAAAATCCCCCGAATCATCCAGCGTAATCTTGACAAATCCCTTTTCGTTTTTGCGGGCACAGAATGTCTCGCGGTCTGTTATCACATTCTCCAACTGCTTGCTGATGGGCTTGCCGTCAAATTCTTTTTTCCCGCTGCCCGCCGCAGCCACGACATGATCCCTGTCTGTAATACATACCAGACAGCCGCTGGTCTGCGCAAGGCTTTCTGCATACATCCCCGCAAACTGCCCAAGCTCTCCGATGGGAGAATACTTTTTCAGTATAATTTCCCCCTCACGGTCCGTAAAAATTTCCAGCGGATCTCCTTCACGAATCCGCAGCGTACGCCGAATCTCTTTCGGCACAACTACCCTTCCCAGATCATCTATTCTTCGAACAATTCCTGTTGCTTTCATAAAAAATCCTCCATTTACAAATTCTCTTATCTTTTCATCGATACTAGTATCTGTAAATGGAGGCATTTTATACCTTAGATTTTTCAACTAAAAAGATTGCCTTCGCCTTATTCAAAGAACGATACCAGAGACGAAACACGCTCCGTAATCTCTGCCACTGACTTCTCAATATCCGTATAAACACCCGTAGACTGTGAGGATAAATCCTGCATGTTCTTTGCAACTACCGCAAATCCTGCGCCTGCCTCCCCGCTGCGTGCAGCCTCAATACTCGCATTCAGCGACAGAATATTCTGTTTCTTGGCAATCGCCTTTAAGTGGCTGATATTATCGTTAATGGTCTGAATCAGCTCATTGGCCTGCTCCACACCTTCCTGCACGCCACCCAGGCGCGTAGCATTCGTATGTTTAAAATATTCCAGATTTACAAGCTGGTTCACTATCACGCCTAACAAAGCCGCGGATGCCCGAATCTTAGATTCCGTGCTAACGGTAACCTTACGCAATGCCTGAATATACTCCTCCGGATTGATGCCTAATTCTACCGCTGTCTGACGGAACTTATCTTCATCCGGTTCCGAAGGCAATACCTGCCCGCCGATAACAGCGCCTACCTTCTCATCATTAATCATAATATCAACAGAAAAATCCATCAGTCCCGCATGGCAGAAATATGTACCGGTACACTCATTGTCACATTTTACGCACCGCCTTGCCCCTTCCTGGCTGCCCCTGGTATATTTCATACAAAAATCAGTAAAATTACTGCCCTCTGTAAGATACTCCCCATCCATTCCAACTGCAATTGCTGCCAATCCTGTCGCATTGGAGAAATCATCCTGAATCTTCTGCAGTTTTGATATATCCATAAACTCTTTTAATTCCATGATACACCCTTTTCCTTTCGTCAATCCTTGCCAAGCCCTTATGATTTCTCCGCACTTGTTCGGATTCTCATGCCTTATTAGTTCAATGCCTTTTCAATTTCTTCAATTACAATTCTGAGCGCCTTAATCCTCGCATACTTCTTATCATTGGATTCCAGTACATGCCATGGGGCATAAGAGGTATTTGTCTTTTTCATCATTTCATTGACGGCATCCTCGTACAAATCCCATTTCTCCCGGTTGCGCCAGTCCTCATCCGTAATCTTCCAACGTTTTGCCGGATTGTCCTGCCGGTCGTTAAAACGCTCCAGCTGAACCTCCTTGTCGATCTGTACCCAGAACTTGATAATCACCGCGCCCCAGTCCGATAATTCCTTCTCAAACTCATTGATTTCATTATAAGCGCGCCGCCAGTCATTCTCTGTACAGAACCCTTCCAAACGCTCCACCATAACCCTTCCGTACCAGGTGCGGTCAAAAATCGCAATATGTCCTGTCTTGGGAAGACGCGTCCAGAAACGCCACAGATAATGTCTTGCCTTCTCATGGGGCTCCGGACTCGCAATCGGCTGCACCTCATATCCTCTTGGATCCAGCGCCCCGGTAATCCGCTTAATGTTCCCGCCTTTGCCGGCTGCATCCCAGCCCTCATAGGCAATAATCACCGGTATCTTCTTACGGTAAATCTCATTGTGCAGCTTTCTGAGTTTGTCCTGCAATTCCTGTAACTCCCGCTTATATGCATCGTCTGCAATCGTCTTATCTAACGGAACATCTGCAAGTTTGGGGATTTTCTCTAACGGAAATACGTTCTGCAAAAGCGGTACGGCAAGCGTACTGTTCTGCAATGCAGTCTCAATTCCGCTCGCCAATGTCTCAAGCACCTGCAGCTGCGCCCACTTCCGGCTCTGTGCATCCACAATATACCACGGAGAAGTCGATACATTTGTATCATCCAGATATTGATCGTACACCTTCAGGCATTTATCATAATGTTCATTCTGCCACACATCATTGTTGCTTACACGCCAGCGTGTGCTGGGATCTTTATCCAGCTCCTTAATTCGGCTCTTCTGCTCTTTTTTGCTGATGTGGAAGAAAAACTTCATAACCAGATATCCATTATCTGTCAACTGGCGTTCAAAACGCTTAACGCTGTCAATTCGTTTCTTATATTCCTTTTCTTTCAATGCCCCGTGCAGGCTCTCCCTTGTTACCTCGTCCATCCAGCCCGAATCCAGAAAACAGAATTTGCCAGCCTCAGGAATCTTTACAAAATAGCGGTACAAAAACGGTTTCCGCCGCTCCTCTTCGGTAGGAACATCCATCGTCGCAACCTTGAAAAACCTTGGATCAATATTCGTGATAATCTTGCCGAGCGTGCTGCCTTTGCCTGCGGTTCCCCAGCCTTCAAACAATACCAGCACCGGAAGTTTACGATCCTTTATCTGCATCTGTAAAACATTCATCTTATCCTTTGCCGCTTCCAGCCGTTCATCCAGCTCCTGAGCATCCGGTTTCTCCTGTCCCTTCCAGTTCTTCAGCATACCTTCTCCTCCTTCCACGTTTCATAACCATCCCCTCTAAGACGCCCCGCAGCGTCTTTCATCTGTTTTCCACCCATTTTCATTTTCTTTTCAGATAATTTTAACATATTCCCGGTAACATTTCAATTTATTCAGAACCTTTCTTTGCATTTTCGGCAAAAAATTTCTGCCATTTTACCGACAAAGAGCCGCCTGTTTATCAACGCAACAGCAGCCGGTAAATGACAAATGAAATAATAATGCCGATAATGCTTGCAATATTGATCTTAATTGTCAATCCCAGCGTCAGTACAAAAACGCCCAAATCCAATACCATAGGGCTTGTAATCCCAAACACCTTCCCATAATCCAACCAGCTAAGCGACGGAATTCCACTGCAATAACTGCCGATAACCGTTCCAATGACAAGACCAATCAACATCACGAATATGATAATCCATGAACTTTTACTCTTCAATCCCTTTTCCTCCTGTTGTTCCTTAATCGTTATGGTTTCTATCCATACTTAAACACATATTTCATTTTAGAACAAGTAAAACGGAAAATCAAGGAATATCCCTGACTTTCCGTTTTTTGCATAACACAATCCGTCTTATTACAAGCAGCGCCGGCAGCAGTAATACTTCCGACAAAACACCGAATCCCGCAACTTTAACAAAACCATCCATCCATGTACGATCCATATTCGTCTTCGGCATCTGTGCCAGGAGCCGCAGAGCCTCGTTTTTCTCCTTCCACAGCGTACTCCAGAAAGAAAAATCGGACCAGCGGGTGGGAATATATTCATCCGGAATCTGTACCTGATGTTTCAGAAACATACAAAAACCGATAAGAAACATAACCGCCAGAACTGCTATTCCCGCCTTCCGGAGCTGATGTTCCTGTTTCCGGAACTGACGATACAGTTCCCACCCTATACACAGGCATACAGTTATCGGAACAAGCAGCATACAAAGTCCGCTCATCCCTTGCAGCAGCTCCAAATCCATGAGTTTTGCAGACACATCATAACGGTTGTTCCATTCAGAATATAGCTCCTGCACCGTTTTGCCCGTCGGTTTGACCAGGGTAATCCGGTTCAGAACATTTTTTTTCGGTTCCACCCCCGCTTCCGGCTCCGTACCTGTTTCCGATTCCGTACCTGTTTCCGATTCCATTCCTGCTGCCGGTTTTGTCTGCCCGGTATCTGCAAGGATTGCAAATATTTGCTTATTTCCCGGGATTATCCCTCTTATCGTATAATCTTTCCCATCGCAGGTAATCTTCTGCCCCGCCACGTCAACGCTGCCAAACAGCTCCCATGCCGTTTTCTCGTCCACCAGACATCCATCGGTATCTTCCCTGTCCAGCATACGGCAGTCTTCAAACACTAATTCCGGGTTTCCGCAAAGCAGGATCTCGTCTGCCTGTACGTTCCTCTCCAAATCCTGATTGACAATCAAAACTCCATCCTTCTGTCCCCAGATGCAGAATTCCGACAAAAGCTCCGACCTGTTTCCCTTCTGCTGCGCATCCGTTTGGCCAATTTCCATTTCCGCTGCATCCTGCGAATACTTTTCCCAGCCCTTCTCTATCTCCTGCCGCATGGACTCCGCCTCCTGATTGCTGATTGGCTGCTCTAAACAGAACATGGCGCGCTGTTTCACAGAACCCAATGCCCCATCAGCAGCAAACGACAGACAGGACAGGAAAATCACAAAGCCCACAACGACGATTGCCGCCACATATTTCACATATGTTTTTGTCATCTACTTATTCATCCTCCTGACCTTGCTGCCCTCCTGAATCATCCGGCTGGAAGAACTGATAATCTCCTGCTCGCCGGTCAATAAGCCCTCCTCTAACGCCGCGCTGGTACTGTTCTTATCGACAACCTGCACATCGAGTCGCTTCACCACAAGCTCGCTGCCCATAACGCCCTGCTCTTCCTCCAATACCAGCACATAATAATCATTCTGGTTTCCGCGCAGGGCCTGCAAAGGAATCACCGTCGAGTAGTTTTCAGATTTGGGCACAATTGTGGCGTCCACATACGTTCCCGTCTCAATCGCATCTTTGGGCAAATCAACTGTAAAATCTATGAGATTATCGTCCTGCGGATTTTTTTTCACGCTGGAAATCGTATAATCGCTGATTACATTCTTGCTGCCGCTCGGTTTTAAGTCAACCGGGCTGCCTGTGACAAGATACTCTGCATACTGTTTTTCCACAGACACCGTAAGCCTCCCTCCCTCAGAAGTATCCGAAAGCCGAACCGCCGCGCCGTCTGAGGTAAGATCCCCCGTCGTCACAAGCACCTGTTTGACAATCCCGTTTACCGTCGCCTTCACCTCGCCGCCCGCATCTTTAAGCGCAAGCAGCTTATTCAGCGTAAGCTCCTGCTGTTTTCTGGTAATTTCATTTTGTTTTGCCGAACTGTCCGGCGTGCTCTTTGCCATAGCCGCATCTTCCAATGCCCGCGCCGCTGTACGGATATTGTCTACGCGGGAAGAAACCGCTGCATCATAAGCCGCCTTTGCCTCCGCCACAGCCTGTTCCAATGCCGCTTTCTGTGTTTCCCTCTCCGCTGCATTGTCCTGTGATCCCGGCTGGTTTCCCTGCGTGCCCTCCTCATCCGTAGCCTGATCCTCTTTTAGCTGTCCGTCTGATTGATTCTTTCCTGGCTGTCCGTCTGCTCCATTCTCTTTCGACTGCCTGTCTGTCCCGTCTTCCTCTAACTGTTCATCCGTTTTTCCGGTATTTGACGCCCCATCATTTGCTCCGCCACTGCCTGTATCCGCACTGCTGTTTAAAAAATTCTGCAACGCCTGCTCTGCCTCGTCCCAGGCTCTTTTTGCCTCCGTCACAGTCGCATCCCCCTGTGAAATGGCCTGGTTATAATCCTCCTGCGCGCGTTGCTTTGCCGTCTGCTGGCTGCGCTGCTCTATCGCTTTGGCATTTTGTACATCCTCACTCTGTAATTTTATTTTTTCGATCTCCTGCTGTACCTGCAGAATCTGCTCGTTTAACTTTTCCATATCAAGTAAAAACAGCACGTCTCCCTGCTCGACGGATTCTCCCTCCTGCACACAGATTTCCGTAACTCTCTGCCCTGTTTCCGTGTAGACTGCAACTTCTCTTCCGGCCTCTACCCTGCCGCTGCCGGTCACCTCATGCTTAATCTCCCCAGTCGCCATCCTTACCGTCTCCACGCGTGCCATGGCCGCTCCGCTCACCGCCCGCGACAATATCGTAAAGGCCAGCATGACAGCCAGGAAACCACCGAATATTTTGATTATTTTCTTTCTGTCCATGTCTCAATCCTTCCTTTATTCTCATAACATTCCTGCCGCTATACTTTGGCAATTCCCGCCACATTTTTAAATACGCTGCTGTTATTCCTTGACTGCTCCCGCCATGATGCCCTGCTCCAGATAATCCTGCCCGCCTAAGAATACGAGCACCGCCGGGAAAAATGTGACAACGGAAACTGCAAACGCCATGCCCGATTTGCCAATGCTCGTGATATCGGGCAAAAAAATCGACAATGGGAACAGGCTCCTGTCCTTTAAGAACGTCAACGGCTGTTCAATCAAGCTCCAGTATTCCAAAAAGCCCAATACCATACAGGCAATGATGCCCGAAGAGCCAATCGGCACGGCAAGGTACACAAAAAGCTGCCAATCCTTCGCGCCATCCAATTTTGCCGCCTCTATCATGCTGTCCGGTATTTCCGCAAAAAACCGATACATAATGAATACCGGAAATGTGGAAAACACGCCGGGCAAGATGATTCCCCACAAATTATCTGTAAGCAAAAGCCGGTCAAGCACCAGGTAATCCGAAAGCATCAATACCTGGAACGGCATCAGCATCAAAATGACATAAAGCAGGAAAAATCCCTTCTTCCATGGGAAATCATACCTGGCAAATCCCCACGCCGCCATCGTTCCCACCACAAACTGCCCTATCAGGACGCCTGCCGTAACCTTCACGGAATTCCAGAACATCACGAAAAATCCCGGAGAATCCATAAATACTTCGATATAATGCTGCAAGGTCGGGAATTTCGGGAGCAATGGAAACCTGGCATAGCCGTTTTCTCCCAGAAATATCGCGCCAAGGCAACTGCCCAGCTCGTCATTTCCCATCATAGAACCCGCGAGCAAAAAGACGATGGGATAAAGCACAATTAACGCCAATACCACGAACAACGTCCAGAGCAATATACGCCTTACTTTTTGTCCCGCCTGACTGGCTTTCACCTTAATATCTTTCTTTTTTCCCATAATTTCCTCTCAAATGTTTTTCTCACACATTTTCCTGCCTGCATACTTTACACTTTCCAGCCTTATCAGGATGCCGCTTATGACGCGCTGTCCCACGCCTTTTGCAAAAGCAGGATCAATGCCAGCAAAACCACGCTCTCCATCACTGCCGCCGCTGCCATCTTGTCAAACGAAAAAGAGCGGAACCAGTTGTTGAACAGGTGCTGCATCATATAGATGCTCTCGTGGGGATAATCGCCCGCCACCAGATACGCCTCCCGAAACACCTTAAAGGAATTCAGGAACGACAGCACCGTAATCGTATAGAGCGACGGTTTTAAGTTCGGCAGCGTGATATAGAAGAAACACTGCCGCTCCCCCGCGCCGTCCACGCGCGCCGCCTCATAGATATTTGTTGAGATTCCGGCAAGTCCCGCAAGCCACAGGACAATGTCATAACCGAGGTTCTTCCAGATATAGCTGACAAGCAGAATCCAGAATGCATTTCCTGTATTCATCCAGTCACTTCCCACAATTCCAACAACGGCAAGCCAGTGGTTCAAAAGCCCCTGCGAATGGAAGAGGATTCTCCACACCAGCGCCACGGAGACTGCCGGCAGCGCCATCGGCATCAGGAACGCGCTTTTTATGATTCCTCCGTATTTTGATTTATACAATGCAACCGCGCAGAGGAGCGCGAGAAAAATCAGGATGGGAATGCATAACAGGGTAAACAAAAACGTATTTTTCACGGCCAGCCGAAACGCCGTATTTTCAATTACCATCTTATAATTGTCAAGTCCCACAAAGCGGTTGTCTACCGCCCCGAAAAAGGAGCGGCGGACAACATCTGCGTAGGGAAGGAGGTAGAAAACCGTTACTCCAAGAAAGCTTGGCAGGATCCACAGAAACCCCCGTATGCTTTTATGGGTCTTTTTCTGTCTGTTTCTTTTTCTACGCATATTCTGTTTCCTTCTATCCTAAGTCCGGCCCGCACTACGTTTCACCCGAGCCGGACATATCTTTGCTATTCCGCCAAATAGATGTTTACCGCCTGCATGATGGCGTTTGTCGCCTCCTGGGGCTGTATTTCCCCCTTCAGGACCTTCATGCCCTGCTCGGCCACGGTTTCCTTGATCACATCATCGCGAAATGCCGGGGCTGTGAGGGATTCTGCCAGGTTTGTGATCTTATCAATGGCATCCTGCGGCGTTGGTTCCATCTCATAACTGAGACTCTCATCCTCCGAAATCCCTGCGCCTGCTGACATAACCATGCTGCTCTGCTCTGTATACTTATGTCCGTCCACACAACTCGTGAATACTTCTTTTTCTACCGGGAATCCTCCGCTCTGGTTGATTTTCTGTCCTTCTGGGGAAAGAAGGAATTTCACGAACTCTTCCGCTGTTTCCGGCTCGGCGCTCTTGCTGCTGATGCCAAGGGTCATCTCAGGCACAAATACATGTTCCGCCTGTCCGGGCATAAGCCCATAATCGCCATCCGTAAGCTTTTCATTGACTGCATTCATCATTCCGTATTCAAAATCCCCGGCAAGGCCGATGCTTACATTTGCCCTGCCAAACGCCAGATCAAACTGCCCATAGCTAAACGACGTCTTCTGTATCTGCTCCAACCTCGGGTTTGCACCCTCCTCGGCATATCCCATTGACGTATGCACATTATCTTCCACACTGCTGTCATATTCCCCATATGCGTTTTTCAGCTTTGTCAGAAATTCCGTAATCTTTGTTTCATCCAGCGTTCCGTCGTCTTTCCTCCATGCTGCGCCGCAGGTATACCAGAATTTCTCTATGACCGCTCCTGCGTCCAGTTTTGCCAGCGCATCTTTCTTCCCCGTAAAGGAATCAAAATTTTCTCCTGGCGTATACCAGGCGCTCCCCGCCTGAATCATCGGAATCTTAAACCTTGCCGGGACTGCGCAGATCTGCCCCTGCTTATCCTGGTATGCATGGATGATGTCCTCAAAATAATTGCCTTCGCTTCCAGCAAGCAAAGCGGATATATCTTTCAAAATTCCCTTTTCGACATAGGTCTCCACCGGCATTCCATCAAGCACAAGCACATCCGGTCCTTTTCCCGCCATGATTTCCGTAGTCAGCGTCTTAAGCGCATCGGACAATGTCATTCCGTTCTCCTCGGACATCGCCACCTGATAATTCACGTAGATGTCGGTATGCTCCTTGCGGAACCGGCTGATGGCCTGCCCCAGATCCCGGTTTTCATACAGGGAATATACCTTCAGCTCCTTATCCGGTTTTGCCGGCGTCTCTGCGGAATACGCGAATTTCAGCAATGAAATTCCCATAGCTGAACTTGCATTTTCGTCATTTGCCGCCACCAGAATATTCTGTTCATCCAAAACTGCCAGGGCAATGGGATAAAATGCGGGCGCGCCCAGGGAATTCATCTCCCCATCAATCATCTGCTCCATCAGGCTGCCGCCAAATTTGTAATGGTACAAGCCCGCCGAGGTAAGGTAATACATGCTTTCCCCTGCATCCGTAGTATCCACTGCATGGATGAACCCGCTCTCCGTCACGCATTTTTGCAGCGTTTCCTCCGCGGGAAGCTGCTCTCCGCTCTCTGTATTATAGAGCAACACTTCCGCCTCTGTCACGACAACCATCTGGCTGCCTGCCGTGTAAATCTGATGGGTACCCCCGGAACCATCAAACTCATACGTATGCTTCACACTGCCATCCGCGGTATTTACCTGATATACGATATCCGAAATATCCTGCACAAGTATCTGCTCGTTTCCCAGGAAACAGATGCCCATCATTAGGTTCGCCACATCCCCATGCTCTTCACTTTTCGGCAGCTCATAGGGAATTTTTCTGGCTTTTCCGTCCTTATCCAGCAGATACAGCTCCGTTGTTATGGCATCTCCACCAATCCTGTTATAGGCACATGCCGCCTGCCCATCCTGGGATAATACGACATAGTCGCTATAACCGTCTCCGCTATCTTCTATTTCTTTCGGGAACTCATACGCCTGTTCCCAGCTTGCTCCCCCATCCTTCGAATCCCATGCTCCTTTTGAGCCGTTATCCGCATCCGCGCCAATCAGGCGAATCGTCCCGTCTTCCAGCCTCTTCATATCATAAATATTGCCGAAAACGACGCCTGTATCCACTTCCTCCTCAAGGAAACGACCCATGGCGCGCTCGCCGCTGTCGCCTCCGGCGCTTTCCCCATTTGCGCCATCTACGGTATTTCCCGCCGAGTCTGCGCCGTTTCCACCGCCTTTTCCGCTGCATCCGCTAAAGCTGGCGGCTGCTAATGCCAGTGCTAAGAGCAGCCCTGTGATTCTCTTTATGTTTTTATGTTTCATGTGTGATCCTCCTTCTCTGTTTCTCTGTGAAAAGAATACCATAGCATTCTCTATCCTTTCTCTAAAATTCCCAAAATTTTTTAGAGACAATTTAGAGATAACTGTTGTATACTGACTTAGACGATACTTTTTAGAAAGCGGGATATTATGCGAATACTTATAATAGAAGACGATAAATCACTCGCGGAAACGCTTCGTTTCCAGTTAGAACGCAACGATTTTGAGACAGATGTATGTCATGATGGAGAAGAAGGACTGCATTATATTGAGCAGCAATCCCACGACTTGATTCTATTAGACCGGATGCTGCCGCTTCTCGACGGTATTTCCGTGCTCAGAATCACCCGGGAGAAAAATATTTCCACACCCATTATTTTCGTCACCGCCCTCGGCGCACTGAACGATAAGATTACCGGACTCGACTGCGGGGCGGATGATTACCTTGTAAAACCATTCGATTTTGAGGAGCTGCTCGCAAGAATACGCTGCATCTTAAGGCGTCCTTCCAAATGGGAGGGCCGCAAGCCTCTGGAATTTGGAGATCTCTCCTATGACATGGAACAGAAAAAATTATACTGCGGAAACCTCGACTGTTCCCTTTCCGCGCGGGAAGGAAATTTACTGGAGTTATTCCTGCGCAATCCCAACCAGACGCTGCCGCGAACTTTAATCCTCTCAAAAGTCTGGGGCGCGGACGCTGAGGTCGAAGAGGGCAACCTGGACAATTACATCTATTTCCTGCGCCGGCGCTTAAAGAGCGTCAAAAGCTCCGCCAACTTAAAAACAATTAGGGGCATTGGTTATCAACTGGAGGACTGCCATGTTTAAGAGACTTCATATCCGTCTTACCTTACTATGTACCTTTGTCAGCGGCATGATTTTAATCCTCATGTCGGTTATCTGCCTTTCCTTCTCGGAGACCAAATCCAGAGAAAGCCATTTTTCGGATTTCAAGATCAATATCAGTATGCTCGTCAATCATCTGGAAAGCCAGTCCGTAATCTCCAACGACTGGCTGAACCAGTTTCGCATAGATACCGGAACCAGACTGGATATCCTGGACAACGGCTCCCGGCTGATTTTTGATACGCTTGCCCCCCCATCCTCCACTCCCGATGACGTCATATTTGCGCAAGCGCGCCAATACGCAAGCGAACATTATATGGTGCAAGCCAAATATGTCTCTTCCAGCTCTGTACTTTCCACGCATGTGGAATTTCCTCTCTCCTGTGAAAGAAAAGATTATTATGCCTCCGTCTGTACCATCCCCAAAAACGGAAGTGTGTTAGATATCGCCGTTCTGCTGCCCCTGGTCGATTTGGAAGAATCCATACTCTGGCAGCGTCTTTTATTTGCCGGCGCCGACATCCTTGGCATTATTCTATTGGCTGTTTTTTTCTGGTTCTTTACCTGGCGCATGATTCTGCCCTTAATAGAAAGTCGCAGAAAGCAGACGGAATTCATCGCCTCTGCCTCCCATGAGCTGCGCTCGCCCCTGACGGTCATGCTCTCAAGCCTCTCCGCCATGAACGGCGCGTCCCCGGAAGACGCCGCCCGCTTTTCTGAGACAATTGCCCGGGAAGGAAAACGCATGAGCCGGCTGATAGACGATATGCTGACCCTCTCCGGCGCTGACGGCTCGCATTTTGCCATACACAAAACAAGCGTGGAAATGGATACCTTATTATTATCCGCTTATGAGAAATTTGAATCGCTCGCCAGGAAACAACGCATTTCCCTGAAAATCACACTGCCAGACGAACCCGTCCCGCCCTGTCCGTGTGACAGGGAACGCATCGAACAGGTACTTTCCATCTTATTGGACAACGCCTTAAGCTATACGCCGGCAAAAGGCACGGTTCGCCTCTCTTTGCAGATTATCTCAGACAAGCTCATCCTGCAAGTCGCCGATAATGGCGCCGGCGTCCCGGATTCCGAAAAAAAAGCAGTATTTGACCGCTTTTACCGCTGTGACAAATCACATAAGGATAAGAACCATTTTGGGCTGGGACTATGCATTGCACAGGAAATCGTACGCCTGCACAAAGGACAGATCTGTCTCGAAGACACCCCCGGAGGCGGCGCAACCTTTCGGCTGGTCCTGAATCTGTAACGATAATCCACGCAAATTCTGCTCTACAATACAAAGCAGCCGTTAGCGCGGCATCGTCAAAAGTTCCAGAATTTCCTCTCTCGTGAACTTCACGCTCTCAAACCCTTCCTCTCCCAAAAGCTGCCCGGCAAGGCGGCTTTTCTTCTCCTGAAGCCTGAGGATATTTTCTTCAATCGTCCCTTTTGCAATCAACTTGTACACCGTGACGGGATTCTTTTGGCCAATCCGATGCGCACGGTCTGTCGCCTGATTCTGCACCGCAACATTCCACCAGGGGTCGTAATGAATCACGATATCTGCCGCCGTCAGATTTAATCCGGTTCCCCCGGCTTTGAGGGAAATACAAAATACCGGGACCTTGCCTGTCTGAAATTCCTCCACAAGCTCCACACGCCGCTCCTTTTTGGTTGCTCCCGTAAGGCTCAGAAACGGAATATTTGCATTTTGCATCTGCTGCTGAATCCTGAAAAGCATGGTCGTATACTGGGAAAATAAAAGTATCTTATGACCTCCCTCGATAGCGTTTTGTATAAGCTCCATGCACATCACAAGTTTTGCGGATTCCTCATGATAATCTTCGTACACTAACGCGGGATCACAGCAAAGCTGCCTGAGCCTTGTCAGTTCCGACAGCATCTGGATTTTCTGTGTCGCAAATTCCTCCTCCGTCTGCCCTTCCAGCATCAATCTTAACCGCTGCGCATGCGCACAGTATAACCGCATCTGTTCCCCCTCCATGCCGGCATAAACTGCTTCTTCTAATTTTGCAGGAAGTTCCTTTAACACATCCCGTTTCAAACGACGCAGCACAAACGGACGTATCATCCTGCGCAGGCAATCCATCTCTTCCTCCTGATTTCCGGCAACAATCGGAACTTCAAACTCCTCACGAAACCGGCGATAGGGAAACAAAAATCCCGGCATAAGATAATCAAAAATACTCCATAATTCACTGAGTCGGTTTTCAATCGGCGTTCCGGTTAGCGCTACCTTAAAATCGGCCCGTATTTCTTTTACCGCCTTTGCCGCTTTTGTCGTATGGTTTTTGATATATTGCGCCTCATCAATCACCTGAATTCCAAAATGGCGCTCCCGGTAATAAGAGCTGTCGCGGCGCAGCAAATCATACGAAGTGATCAGAATATCCTCTGTACCTGCACGCCTAATCCGCTCTTTGCGCTCCTCTGCTGTTCCTGTGACCATGACTGCGGACAGCGTGGGCGCAAAACGCTCTATTTCGCTTTTCCAGTTATACACAAGCGAGGCAGGACATACAATCAACGCAAAATAAGGCGCGCCTGTCCGCTCTTCCTGCTCAGACAACAGAAAAGCGATAATTTGCAGTGTTTTTCCCAGTCCCATATCGTCTGCAAGTATTCCGCCAAATCCATTGTTTTTCAATGTTTTCAGCCACAAAAATCCCTGTTTCTGATACTCGCGCAATACCCGTTCCAGAGACGGAGGAACCTCAAAATCATTATCCTCCACCGTTTTCATATTCCGTATCAGCGCACGGAAATCTTTGTTCTTCCTCGCATGAAATCCATGCCGTTCCCGCAGCTCCCCGTCAAGATACAGCGCGCGGTATTTCGGGAGCCGAATGTTCCCGCTCTGCCAGTCTGCTGCTGAGATTCCCACACCCTCCTGAATCTGTGAAAGAACCGCCAGCCCTTCCTCTTCCATACTGAGAAAATCGCCGTTTTTCAGCCGGAAAAATTTACGTTTCCGCTGATAGGCAGACAGAATTTCCACCAGTTCTGACAATGGCATCTCAGGACTCTCAAGCGTCAATTCCAGAAGGTCCTCTTTCAATGAAACACCCACAGAAATTGCCGGAGACTGCCGTATCTCCATAGATTTCAGCTCATCGCTGACATAGACGGCGCCCACTCCGGACAAAGCCGCCATGCCCTCCGCCAGAAGTTCATATAATTTGTCCTCATCCCCGACAATCACCATCTGTTTCTTCTGCGGATCCACATTGCCAAACCAGCTTAACACCTTCTGTCTGGTTTTCAATTCCTCCAGTTCATCGCGATTATCCAGAATCTTTGGTTTCTCATAAACGTTATATTTCTTCTCCCCATACACGGCAAGCAACGCGCAGGTCACAGACTGTCTGTCGGGAGCGTCCAGATACAATTCAAACTCCGGTTTCGGCGGCAGGAAAGTCCCCTCCTCAAACTCCTGTTTCTCGACCCGGTAATGGCGTTCCAGCACCGGCAGCAACTCCTGACAGAATGCCGACAGCTCTGATTTTCCCACAAAGAATTCCTCGTATTTAAAATTATTCAGATGTTCCCAGAAAGGTATAATTTCCCGCGTTTCCTCCAACGGCTGCTGGAACACAACGCCATCTCTCCACTGATAAGTATACGCTCTTCCAGGAATGTAAAAAAATGATCCGGTCTGTACCGTGGCGCCGTCTTCCTGCCCCCTTATAACTAATTGCGGACGATAATTTCCCAGACAAATACGCCACTTTTTCTTTGAACCGAATTCCATATCCACCAGAAATTCTCTCTTAGCAACCGCTGCAAAAAAGTCATCCGCATTCCCGCTGTTTATCTCCACATAACGCCCCTTATTGCCATAATATTCCCATCCCGAACGCGTAGTCTCACGCATCTGGGCCTCCCGCAGGAGAAATTCTGCCAAAGGCCTGCTCGTTACCTCAAATGCCTCCAGCGTATGATAAAATTCCAGCTCCTTGCCGTAACTTACGAATTCTCTGCGCCGCAGGGAATTTGCAAAAACCTGCGTATTTTTCAACACGTATTTCTTTTTTGCCCCAATCTTGAACTCCGCATAAACTTTCCCATAGGAAATTTTAAGCTGCGGCACCAGTTCAATCGTCCCGTTGAGGGCATCCTGCTGAAACGTCAGTCGTTCCTTCTCACGATAACCTTGAATAAGACGCATCACACCGTGGCTGCTGCTGCGCCCCGGCTGTATCCCGTGGCTGGCGGAGGAGCCTTCCGTCTGGAAACGGCCTGCTCCAATAGCATTGCTGTTTGGGTATGTTCTTTTGTCCGGATGGATTTCTGACATTTTAAGCGCTCCTTTATTGTTTAAGACAAGTTCGATTTATATCCCTTTCGCTCATCTTCGTCCGATATACTTCTGATTTTTTCCAAATTTTTCTTTCATGATAAACAATCTCATTTAAAAATACAATATCCATAAGAAACCCCCGCATCCGTCAAATTTTCAGGTATACAAACCCCCGCAAATGAGATAAAATAAATATGCAAAAAAACAAAAATAACAACGAGGATAAAACCATGCCAGGATTTACAACACATTATCTGTTTGGATTAAATACCTACAAACAATTTGACCATACGTTTCTAAAACAGGTCATCCGTGACAATCACGCAGCCTACAGCCTGGGACTACAGGGTCCGGACGTCTTTTTTTATTTCCTGCCCTCCTATATGGTGCACCACAATAACATCGGCGCTCTCGCGCATGTTGACCGCACGGGCGTATTTCTGAAATATCTGTTAGACAGCCGAAAAATATTCCACCGGCGCAAGGAACGCCGGATTGCAGAATCCTATATCGCAGGATTTCTGGGACATTATACCCTGGACACCTACTGTCATCCCTATGTTTACTGGAAGACAAATTTCAAAGAAAAAAACGGTCGCTACCACGGCTGCCATATGAGTCTGGAGACAGATATTGATACAGAACTGCTCCAGTTCTACAAACACCGTCTGCCCTCCGCGTTCCGGCAGAACGCTACCATTCGCCTTACGCGCCTGCAGTTTCGCACGATTGCGTCCATCCTGTACTACGTATACCACAAAGCGTATCCGGAACTTGGCATTCTGCACCTTACCATGCGCACGGCAATTCGCTCCATGCAGTTTGGCACAAGATGGCTGCACGACCCCAGCGGAAGGAAAAAAGCTATTGGCAGCAGGCTGGAAACGTTGATTTTAGGCTATCCCCTTTTAACGACGCTGATTCCCAGTGACAGCCTCACATTCCATATCGACCCGTTAAACATTCTGCACCAGCCATGGCAGAATCCCTGGGATAACTCCCACATTTCCACAGATTCTTTCTTTGATTTGATGGAATCCGCACAGAAAGATTATCTGGAAATCTTATCCGATGCAAACCGCCTCTTTCAGACCCAGTCCCAAACTGATTCGGAACAGGTGCAAACGAAAGCGTTATTGGATAAACTAGGGAATAAATCCTACCACAGCGGTCTGGATTGCGGGATTCCCAGTTAGAATTCCATCAGTAATGATCAAAAAACTCCCTGATTTGCCCCAGAATAATCTCCATCAGCCGCGTACGTGCCTCCAGGCTTGCCCAGGCAATATGCGGCGTAATCAGGAGTTTGTCGCTGTCTTTGAGCCGTCGCAGCGGATTTTCCCTGCTCATCGGCTCTGCGCATAGCACATCAAGTCCCGCAGCGCGGATTTCACCTGACTCCAGCGCATCTGCCAACGCCTGTTCCGACACAATCGGCCCTCGTCCCAGATTCAGGAAAATTGCCGATGGTTTCATTCTGGAAAATGCCTCCGCATCCATAAGATTTTCGGTCTGCTCCGTCAACGGCGCATGCACGGATACAATGTCCGACTGCTCCAGCAGTTCTTCAAAGGAAACGCGCCGATACGCTTTCTGATCATTCTTCCCGGTGGTCGAATAGTAAATCACCTCGCAGCCGAACAGTTTTGCCAATTCTGCCACGCGTCTGCCAATCGCCCCCATGCCGATAATCCCCCAGGTCATACCGTTAATCTCGGAAAAAGTCTTTGCAAAATGAGTAAACATCTTATCCTCCACATATTTTTCCGATTTCACATATTCGTCATAATAGGGCAAATGCTCCAGCAGATAAAACAGCATGGCAAACGTATGCTGCGCCACAGATTCCGTCGAATACCCTGCCACATTGCGCCACGCGATTCCACGGCTATCCAGATATTCCTTGTCAAGATTATTCGTCCCAGTCGCCGTAACGCAGACTAATTTTAAATTCTTTGCTCCACCGATTGTCTCCCGGTTGACGGGAACCTTATTCAACACAATCACATCCGCGTCCGCAACCCGCGCGTTCACCTCCTGCGGTGTGGAGAAATCATATTTTACCACCTCGCCCAGTTTGTCGTAAGCGGACAAATCAATATCGTCCCCAATCGTTTTCGCATCCAAAAATACAATCTTCATAGTCCCATCCTCCTGTTCACTCCGTATCATTCAATATCCGCATTTCTTATCTGTCATCATCGTTGGATGAAACATCCATCAACTGTCTATCACCCACCGCGCCCGGCTCCCCCTGTCGCTCCTGCTGACGACAAGTTTTCTGTCCATCTGTTCTTTCAACTCGCTCACATGGGAAATAATTCCCACCAGCCGCGTTTCTCCCGCCAGTTCATTGAGAATTCCAATTGCACGGTTCCTTGCCTCCTCATCCAGAGAACCAAACCCCTCGTCAATAAACATCGTATCTATATGAACTCTGCCCGCCGTCTTTCCTATGACGTCCGCCATGCCCAGAGCCATGGACAACGCGGCGAGAAAAGATTCGCCGCCGGATAGTGTCTTAACATCGCGCACCTTATCCGTGACCAAATCATATACGTCCAGATCCAGTCCCACTTCTCCCTGTTTCCCAAGGTTTTGAAACTCCCGGCACTGTAACATGAATGTTTCCCCATTCATCCTAACGAGCCTGCGGTTTGCCTCCCCAATCATATACTTAAAATACCTGCGCTGCACATAGGTCTGCAAATCAATCCGCGCCTGTCCGGCAAGATTTCCATTTGCCGTGCGCTCCAGATTTCCAACCAGCTCATACTGCTCTTTCATACTTTCTCGCTCCTTTTGCAGCACGGTAAGATTCTTTTTTGCCTCCCGGTTACGCTCCGTCACAGTAAAAAGCCTACGTTTTTCTTCTTCCAAAACCTGTGCCTGCTGTTTGAATTTCTCTGCATCTTCTATGAGTTTTGCCGTCTCTGCCGGTTCCTTGCCCTCCATCTGCTGTGCCAGAAGTCGACAATTCTTTCTCTGTTCTTCCAGCGCAGCCCGCTGCGCCGCAGATTGTTCCCGCACGATACGAAGTTCGCGCTCCGCCTTATCCTTCTTTGCCTCAAGTTCCTGTTTTTGTTTCTCGCGTTTGGCAAGCCGTATCTTTGCCTCTTCCTCCGACTCATAAGACAATTGTGCCTGTAAGTCTTTTCCTGCCTGTTCTGCTTTCTCATACGCAAGCGTTGCCTGAAACAACTCTTCCTTCCATTGCTCCAACTGCTCCCGAACCGTTAACACACGCTTTCTGTCCTTCTCAAGTTTTTCCTGCCGCTCCTTCAACTGCTGCGTTTTCTTTTGGCATTTCTCCAGGCTTTGAGAAACCTCCCCACAAGCTGCCTCTGTCTCAGACAGCGCTGGCTCTATCATCGGAACTTCGAATTTTGCACCGAACATCCGCTGTCCATCCCGCATAAGCAAAGCCATTTGCCGTTCGTATTCCTCCTGAATCTTCTGAAACTGTTGCCGGTATTCCTGAAGCTTTCTGTCTGCCAGATCCCGTGCCTGCTTTGCCTCATCTAACTCCTGCCTCGTCACAGCCTCCCCGGAAAACGCCGCTTTTTGCGGATGGATGAAAGAACCGCAGACCGGACAGGGTTCCCCCTCCCGAAGTTCCTGCGCCAGAAATCCCGCCTGTTCCTCAATAAATCTCTGATATTTCGCATCGTGTTCACGGCTTTTTTCCTGATATGCATGAGACAAACCCCTGATTTTCTCCTGCCCCTTACGGTGAGCTTCCTTGCTCTCCTCCCATCGCTGGCACGTCTGTTTCATCTCGATTAACAGACTTCGTCTTTCTGTCAGATGTTTCTCCTGCTGCACAAGTTCCGGCAATTCTAAGGTCTCCGCCTGCAATTTCTCAACCGCATTTTCCAGTCTTTGTATTTCTGATTCCGTATCCGCAAGCTCCTCTTGCTGACGCCTTAATTTTTGCTCCGCCGACTGCCTCTTTTGCCCGGCGTCTTCTACCGCCTGACGAATTTCCTGCAGACGCGCATATTTTGGCATCATCCCCTTTAATTCCGCCAGTTCTTCCATCAAAACCGGCATCTGCCTGTTGATTCGTTCATCCATTTCCGCACATATCATTTGGCATTCTTCCTGCCGGTTTCCAAGCTCCTCTAACTGTTGCTCCCGTTCCCGAATCTCTTTCTCTGCATTCTGTGCCTGTGCAAACAGGCGGTTGATTTCCTCTGTCTGCCGCAGCTTATAATTCAGCTCCTCCTGCCGTTTCATAAGCTCCGTTTCCCGCTCGCGCAAATCCGTTTCCTGTCCGACCTGTTCCTCTATCATCTGTGCCAAAACCACCTGTATCTGCTCGAAATTCGTCTCCATTCTTTCCCGGCACTCCTGCCATTGATTGAAAAATGCACTGTCATTTGTACACTGCACTCCCTCAATTTCATGAAGACACAGCTTGCGGTTGTCCTCAAGCTTTCCATATAATGTTTTGCCCTTCTCGCGAAGGGATTTCTGTAACCGCTCATAAATTCCGGTATCAAAAATGCGTCCGAAAATCTCTTTCCGCTCTCTGGAAGACGCATGGAGCAGACGCAGAAATTCTCCCTGTGCAATCATGGCGACCTGAACAAACTGCTCCTTCCCCACGCCAAGAATTTCCACAATTTTCTCATTAATCTCCTTTATTCTTCCCGGATATTCTCTTCCGTCCGGCATCGTCAGGGAGACGGACGCCTCCTGGGTCGTAAAGGTTCGCTCCCCCTCTTTATTCTTTCGTTTGCTTTGTCGGATGTAGCTGGGATTCCTGCGCACGCAATATATCTCTCCCTGATAGGAAAACGTAAATTCTACAAAGGTCGGCGTCTGCGCCCCTGCATACTGGCTGCGCATCATCATGCCATCCCGCTTTCCGCCGCTCGTCCGGTCAAACAAAGCATAGGTAATCGCATCAAAAACCGTCGTTTTTCCCGCTCCCGTATCTCCGGTAATCAGAAACACGCCTCCGTCTATCTGCGAGAAATCAATGATTTCCTCCTCCGCATAAGAACCAAACGCAGACATCACAAGCTTTTGCGGCCTCATAATTCCTCTCCCCTTTCGTCCAAAAGCGTCTCTATGAAATGCTCTTCCTGCTCGGTCAACGGCTGTCCCTGCATTTCCTGATAAAAAGAGGCGAACAATTCCATGGGCTGCATGGAAAATTCTCGTTCCTCCTGCCCCCTCATCAGATTTCTCGTCCTGGTATTATCAATCCGTACTTCCAAAAGATAATCGTAAACTTCTTCCAACTGTTCCCTGGGATGATACGGCTCCTTTTCATCGGTCAGGGTTACGCTTACAAAATCATGGCGGTTCTGATCGTTGGCTCTCGCAATCACCTCACGCAAAAGCCCCCGCTCCCGGCGCACATCCTGCATCGGCGTCAAAGGAATGACTTCCACCGCAGCCTCCATGCCTTTCGCTGCCAGCGTTACCATTGTAATAGATTTCTGGTGATGTTCCTCACTGGCGGAATATTTAAGCGGCGTCCCACAATAACGTATATGGGGATATTTCACCATCTGCGCGCCGTGAATATGACCCAGAGCCACATAATCAAATTTTTCTACCACCGACGCGTCAATATTTTCCAGCCCTCCCATAGAAAGCACGGGCTGCTCCGAATCGCATTTTTCCGGAGCCTGTCCGCTATTCGTATAAAACTGATGAGACAACAGCACATTGCGTTTTCCATAGTCAATCTCTTCCCGTTCCAAAACCGCGCGGACTGCACTCTCGTAATCACATACTCTGTCATCGGAAAACAAATGCCTCACATAACCCGGTTTTAAAAATGGCAGCAGATAGAAATTCACCTCCCCATATTCATCGGAAAGAACGATCTTTTTCAGACGTTCCTCCTTCTGCATGGGCGCTGAAACGGACAGATAAATCTGATGTTTTTCCAGAAATGAGGACGCGTAATGCAACCGCTGCGCATTATCATGATTTCCCGCAATGATAAACACCGGAATCTGCGGTTTCAGCGACGACAGCTCCTGCAAAAACCTGTCAAAAACCGTATACGCCTCCCCGGAGGGTACGGCGCGGTCAAAGATATCTCCACAGATTAAGATAGCATCCACACGCTGTTCTTTTGCCTGCGCAACAATCTCAGACAACACTGCCTCCTGGTTTGTTTTCAGATTATAATTGCATAACTGTTTTCCTATGTGTAAATCCGAGAGATGGAAAAATCTCATATTTACTCCCTTCCCAGATACCGTTTCAAATCTGCCATCTGACTCTTGGCCTGCCGGTATCCTTCCTCATAAAGCATCGTCAATTTGTCAGGGTTTGATTCTGTCCTGCCGATACCGTAAGTATTTTCCGGCGCAATCACAAACACTTCCCCTGCTTCCTCCCGTTCAGCCAGTTCTTTCATACAGGCATTGTACCGCTCGGGTCTTGTCCGCAAATCCTCCACAATATTCGGATATTTTTTGTACAGTTTCATGGAGATTCCCCCTGCGCGCTCCTGTTTCTTGACATAATTGCGCTCTCTGGTAAGAATTACAATATTCTTGTCGCATCCCTCCTCCATAGCATGCTTATAGGGAATGGAATCCGAGATTCCGCCATCCAGATAATAATGTCTTCCCACCTTCACCGGCTGGAACAGAATCGGCAACGCACAGCTTGCAACCAATACCTCAAACTTTTCATCCTGTCTGGGAACTTCCAGATATTCCGCCTTACCACTGTGAATATTGGTAACGCATGCCTCCACCTTCCCCGGATATGCCTCAAACGCCTCAAAATCAAAAGACTCAAGTTTATTTGGTATCTCCTGAAATACAAACGGAATATTATAAAAATTACGGTTTTTCAACAAATGCCGCACCCCCATATACCGCTTATCATTCATATATTTCTGAATAATTGTCAGATTCCTCCCTTTCTGTCCGGAGAGATAAGATACCCCATACGCAATTCCCGCCGACACGCCGACAAAATAATCGGGCATAATATCTTCTTCCAAAAAAGCATCTGTCACACCACAGCTAAATACTGTACGGCTTGCCCCGCCTTCCATGGTAATTCCAAGTTTCATATTCCGTTTCATTCCTTTCTCAATTAAATTACGGAAAGCCGGAATCTCCCGATTCCGACTCTCCGATATAATATTTTACTTCTTTACACGAATGGTTTTCGTTACTTTCTTCTTTCCGCAGGTAATTGTCAGTTTTGCCTTACCTGTTTTGTTTTTGGCTGTCAGTTTTACCTTGTTTCCTTTGGATTTGTTCAATTTTAACAGTTTTCTTCCTTTGGCGTCCAGTTTCCATTTGACAGTACCCTTCAAACCATACGTCTTCGCTGTTAAGGTAATCGTTTTCTTCCTCTTCACAGAAGTTTTTCCACTAATCTTTATAACCGGTTTCTGTACCGTAACCGTACACACGGCAGAAACACCGCTGCCATCTTTCGCCCTGACCGTAATTTTTGCAACTCCCGGCGCTTTTGCCGTTATTTTACCTGTTGCTGAAACGTCTGCAATCCCTCGCTTGTTACTGATGTATTCCACGTTCTGGGATGCTCCCCGGGGGCTCACCGTTGCTTTTAACTGCAGCGTCTGATAAGCGTACATTTTTTTGCTCTTTACCGACAGGGTAATCCCGGTCGCTTTGATTGGTTTTGCAATAACGCTGCCGCCATAACTTCCGGTAATCTTACCTGTCTCTACGGAACTTGTCACTTCTACCGTTATTTTTTTGCCAACATCCGCAGCCGTCAATAAATACGTATTCTTTGTCGCCCCTGCCAGCTTGCTTCCATTTGCATACCACTGATAGCTGAATTCGCCGCTGTTGTTATCCTGTGCGATTTTTACTGTCAGCGTATCCCCCGGATAAGAAACGCCTCCGTATCTGCTTGACGATACCGTCGCCGTCCCGGTCAGCACAGCCGGGTCATCCGGGTCTGGTTTATCCGGATCATCCGGGTTCGGCTTATCTGGATCATCCGGGTTCGGCTTATCCGGGTCATCCGGATCTGGCTTATCCGGATCATCCGGATCCGGTTTGTCAGGGTCATCCGGGTCTGGTTTATCGCTGGGTTTGCTCTCAATTGTCCCGTTATATTTTCCCTGAATATACTGTGTCTCTACGCTGCTCGTAATTCTAACGCTCACCGTTTTACCAATATCACCTTCCGTCAGCACATAGGAATCACTGGTTGCCCCTGCAATCGCTGTACTGCCTGCGTACCACTGATAATGAAGTTCTCCCGTGTTGTTGGTGTCATCACTCACCGTTGCGCGCAACGTATCTTCGGGATAGGAAACATTGCCTTCCCTGCTTGAGGTTATGGTGACCTCCCCCGTAAGCTGCGCCGGAACTTTCACATTTGTAGTTACAATATTTGTAAAATTCATGGCTCCGGTTACGTATCTATTGGCTTTCAGTCCCAATACCTCAATGGTATTCATGGCTCCTTCTTCGGCCTCCAGCAGCCTGCTGTCTACGGTAATACTTGCCTTTCCATCCGTAAGCGGAATCACTGTCTCGCCGTCAATTTCTGCTTTCTTACCATTTACCAGGAAGGTAACTGCGTCCACGCCGGCATCTGTTACCTCCGCCGCAGCGGTCACCGTTCCATCTGTCGTATTTTCTTCCGCAGTTACTTTAAGTTTGGAAGATACCTGATTCCCCAGAGATGCATAGAAATCTTCTACACTGGTAACCTGCGTATCCATCCACTGTACGCGTTTCCTAATAAATATCTTCAGCGACTTCACGGCCGCTTCATATGGCTGGCTTGAGGTAAGAACCGGAGCCTGATTTTCATCTGTAAATGCATAGCCCCTGCATCGGTCATAGGAATAAGCCCATTTTGCATCGTTAGCCAGAGACGCCGTACGGTATTTTTCCTGTAATGTGTCAATCTTACCGCCATCTTTCATAATATCCTCTATCACGGTAGGACGATATTTCTTATAAAACTCATAAGCCTTTGTCACAAAGTAGGGATCTTTTACCAGATAGCGGTTCCACTGCTCTCTCTGATAACCCTGCTCCGCAAAGCCGCCTTCTCCCGTACCCATCCCGCAGAGGGTGGTATGCCACTTATCGTATACAAAAGGTCCCGTCATGCTGTACATGTTAATATTTCCCCATGCCCAGTCATAATCCCATGCCGGTCCCATCTTTGCCTTACCTTCCAGATCTTTATAGAGATACGTGCTGTTCTTCATGGAATCCCAGTTGTTCACATACTCGCAGAGCAGCCAATACTGCAACAGGGAATCCAGGTCAAATAAATCCGTATAATGCACCGTCTCTGCGCCATACTGCGCTGTAAAGTCCGCACTCCGCAACGCTTCTTCATAGGCATCCAGATAATTTTTGGCATAGTCCATCATAACATCGCTCGTTTTCGCATACTCCGGCGCACGGAAAAACATGGGAATTCCCCCATATCTGGTCGAGAACGTGGAAATATATTTATACTGATCCGAGGTACTTCGGAAATCCATATCCAGCAGAAATCCGCCGGTGACCTCCGGTATCACGATTGGCTGACCGTTTTCATCTTTGTAGTAATCGGCAATCTGATAGGTCTCGCCCTTATACACAACCTTTTTCTCCGTAACCCATCGGTAATCCTGCTCCAGAATATCTTCTAAATCCGACGTTACCGTCTTCAATTTTAATGCAGTGTTTTCGGCACAGATTCCGATTGCAATGGCCTCTGCAATGTCATCCGCCAGTCCTTCCCACTCATGTACATCAACGCGCGCAGAACCTACCCGCACGTGCTCCGCCAGTTCATAGATCCCCTGATACTCATCATTCAGAATCAATACCACATTGGTCGTACCCATCGAGACTTCCATACCAACGTCTTTTGAAAAATTATACGCCAGCTCATTTCTCATATTTGTATGGTCAATCATATTAGCGAGAAGTACCCAGTGTTTATTTGTATTCTTGCTCGCCTTCTTGTTATTTTTACCGAGTCCCAGAAGGTTTGCCTTCTTATCAAGTTTTAATTTATAAGGCTTTTTCACACCCCAGGAAACCGCCTCATTCCAGGTGGAATTTCCCCGGCCTTTAATCGTAGTCGCACCGCTGTACCATGTTGTTGAATCATTGAATTCATCATTTCCCTGTATCTTAATGGTCGCGTCCTTTGCCACGGTATTGCTGTTAATTCCCTTTCCGTCTTCCGTTTCCACATAGACGACCGGCAGCTCGCTGCAATACGTTGACAGTTTCCAGCTTAAACTGCTATCCTTTGCCGAAACCGTAACGGAAATAAACTTCTCCAGGTCATCCTCCGTTGGCGTATAGCTTTTACCGGTATGCGCAATAACCTGCTTATCCACGCTCCACTGGTAATTGAGCTCCATTCCCTCCGGCAGGTTCGATACAGATACCGTCAGCGGCGTTCCGACTTGTGCATAGTTTGCATCACTTTCGGGGTTAAACAGGAATGACGCCACCTGTTCGTTGTTGGACAATACAACAACTTTAAACGTACGACTGTAGCCTTTTGCTGTCTGTGCAGTCAGTATCACCGTTGTATTCATTCCGATATTATCCGGATGTGCAACCGCTTTCCCCTCTTCAATGGAAAGCGCAGCCTCCTCATTGCTGCTCCAGGTTACCTTCTCCTCTCCTGCTGTCTGCGGCAGTACAATTTCCGTCTTTACACCAGCAGCGCTTTCCCCTTCTGCAAATGTAAGCACAAGGCTTGAGAGATAAACTCTGCCGGCGGCGCTCGATGTAAGGCAGATTGCCGGAACCGGATAATAACCTGCCACAGCCTGCCACTTATCGGCAGAGAGGTTTGCTGGCAGCGTGCCGCTCATCAGTTCCTGATCTTTCACCGCCGTTACGCCTCCAAGGATCAACTGCTCCAGAGACGATGGAAAATAGCAGTTTGACAGCGTACTCAGATAATCTGCCGTCCCATTTTGTGCCGCAGCAATCGCAAACGCATCATAACCTTCATACTGTACGATTCCCGTGTTGATGCATCCGGAAATTTCCTTACATTCCGACTGTGCCACACGCCCTATGATTCCAGCGGCATAAATCAAATCCTGCCTGCTGCCGCTGGCAAAAACATCCGCTCCATTATAACAATCCGTTACCGATACATTCCGATTGGCCATGGCGTCAGAAGTCCTGCACTCGCCGATGATTCCGCCGGCTCCTACCGTATCGCAGGTTGCCGAAGGATTGACTGTCAACGTTCCGTCCAAAACAGCAATACCAGAAACCGTTGCATAGCCGTTGACCTCGCCCGCCAGCGTTCCCACTGCTGCCAGACCATCCTCAAAATCCGTACGAATATTGACGTCCGTAAAAATCAGGTTTTTCACTTCTGCATAATCGCTGGCATTATTGGAGCCGATAACGCTGAAAAGTCCAACTTGTCCATACTTATTCGCCTGTGAGATGGAACCAGCCAAATCAATTGTCAAACCGGAAATCACATGTCCCTGGCCGTCAAACGTACCGGAAAATACATTTGCCTCTGCCGGATTACATGTCCCCTTCACTCCGATATATCCACCCATCGGCTCCCACTCCATGCCGGATAAATCAATATCCGCCGTCAGCAGGTAATCGCCGCTCATCGGATAATCGGCATCAGAACCTATCTTCTGTAAATCCTGTGCATTGGCAATTTCAATAGGTGTATCATTTTCCCCTTCCGCATAGACAAACGCTGCGCCTTCCAGATCAGAAAACATAAGCGCTGCTGCAAGCATCCATGCCATTAACCTCCCCCACAATCTGTTTGTGGAACATTGTCTCATAAAAACCTCCTTTTACACCCTTGTTGCTATGGTTATAGTTTGAGTCTTCCCATTTTGGCACTGTCATATCGTTTCATATAAAAACAGGAAAACTCAAAAGTTTTAACCATTGTAACATAAGTAATACCAGGGGTAAACATATCTTTCTAAATATTATATTTTTGAATAAATCATGTGCAACTATTTATAACGTACAAGCAAAATTGTTACAAATAATTACTTTAATTTCCAAAAAACGATTGTTTTTTCCCTCCAAAACAGTATAATTAATGTAAATCATATTTGCTGGTACATAAAGGGGGTATTATCATGAACCAGTCCGAAGAACTTCGTATGACCTATTCCAGCGTCATCACCAAAAAGAACCAGAAAATTGTTCATGTTTCCTTTGAACGGGGAAAAGATTTTGCAGAAGGCATTCTTCCCTCCGGGAAAATTGAAAAATCCTCCGGCTTTACCGCCGAAGAGACCACACAACTCAGCAATTACCTGCAACAGAATGCTGAGGATATTATGAAAAAAGCAGAGAAAGTCAATCCTCTGCGCAACTGGATGGGGAAAGACTGAGTCTTTGCACCCATTTCTTCCCTCATCCCATTTTCATTTACAATTCTTACTTTTAGTGATTCGCCTGATTTCCACATTTGGGACAGACCGTACCATCCTGATACGTATACCCGCATCGATAACAGCATTTTACCTCATGCTGTTCTTTTGCCAGATAGGAAATACTCCTGGATTCCGGCTTTTCCTGAAGATACGATACGAATCCATCCAGAACCTGTCCGAAAACCTCCAGCTCTTTTGCCGGAATTCCACCCGGTATCTTTGTCTTTACGCCATTTCCACGCTTTATGTATATCCCACGGTTTAAAAGCCCTGTATTTCCCTCTATGCCGTAAACGCCGCGGATAGAAATTTTCTCGCTGTTAAAGGCGCTGTTATAAAAAATATGGTCCGGGGTCAGCAAAAATCCCTCTCTTCCGTTTTTCTTCGCCGAGGAATCGCAAATCAGAATCGGATACTCGTAACGGCTGCGGTCGGCGGCATAGGTATTCATCGCCCGCGCTGCCAGTTTTGCCTCATTCTCTTCCCAGTCTCCATGCATTACCTTGCGTGCCTCATAAAAATGAAGACGCTCCATATCCTTAATCCTGCCTTTTAAATCACCGCGCAGTTTTTCTACTAATAAAGCACACTCATCCATCTTAATTTTGGTAAGACGTTTGTCTATCATCCCCAGCGTATTTGTCTTTATCTCCGGCAGAAAAGGACCTCCCTCTATCTTCTCATACGCCTCCGCCGCCTCATCAAACGACATGCTGAGAATATCGGGACAAATCTTTGCAATCGCCGCCTTATCCAGTTTCCGTAAGCGCTCTTCTATCTGCGCCTTTACGGGAGCGGCATGTTCCTGTGAAAATCCTTCCTTTAACTGCTGCAACATATTCATCAGACCCTTGCGGTCACTCTTCGCAAGCCGCCGCGCCATCGCATCCAGCTCTGCCTGTTCCGCCTGTCTGCCCCGCTCTTTTAGCTGCCCCTCATACGGAGATAAATCTACTTCTTCATACTGCGCCAGTTTATCGCAAATCGAGCGATACTGATTCCGCGTCATGTTCGCAGGCATGGACGCAAGCAGTTGATTGACCTCCTGCTGTCCGCGAACGCGTTTCATCTCCCGAATCTGCTCTAACATTTCACCTTTCGCCGCCTCCGAAGTTTTTGATTTTGCCACCTCCGCCTCCAGGCGCGCAAGCACACCATAGGACTTACCTTCACAGTCCCTGATTTTCTGATAAATAACCTCCTCTTCCCTGTGTGCCTCCGCCAAATCAATCCGAGCGCCAATCTCTTTCTTCTCATCATGAGACAGGCTTTTTTCCGACTGGAGCTGACGGCGCAAATCCTGTAATTGCCGCGGAGACATCCGGTCTAAGACCTGCATTCTTGCCTGATATTTTTCCCAGACTTCATCCCCTGCATGACTGTCTTTTTGCTGCCTTTCTGTTTTGCGTGTTTCCCCCTTTGCGTCATCTAAATGATTTGCTCGCTCACCTTTTGCTCCCTGCCGGCCCCCGTTGCTGCTGTTCCCATCATTTGAAACTTGTTCCGGCGACCGTCCAGCCGACCCCATTCCACGAAAGTCTGTGTTTTCCCCGTCGGCCCTTCTGGCATTTTCTGTGTTTTTCAGATTGCTATCTGAAATTTTACCTTTTTCTTCTGAATGAGTTGCAGCTTTTTTCTTCTGTTGGAATTTTCGAAGTAAATCCTGAATTCTTTTTCGATAAGGTTTGACTTTTTCCGGAGGATAGAAACCTTCCTGTAACTTTCCATCCAACTCCAAAAGCTCCTCCTTTGTCATCTCCTCAAGGTTTGCACATGCCTCCTCAATCGTCTCCGGCTCTCTCGTCTTCCCGCGCTCCCATTCATACTCATTAAAATGATAATTTGTCGTGCGCTGTCCGGTCTTTCCCAGGAGCTTACGGTAATCCTCATAGGCGTCCCTGTCACTGTCAAACTTTAGCGAATATACATCGCCCTCCTGCAGCAGTTTCCCCGGACGCGGCGTATAGAAAGAATTACAGGCATTGCAGGTGTAACTTCTTGCCAGAAATACTTTGCCCTCTTCCGTCTCCACCGGATTCTCTTCTCCTTCCGGGTAAACTACCATGAACAGTTTTTCAGAGCATTGAGGACAGTGGAGCGGCGCGCGGTAAAAGTTGTTTCCCAGACGGGCGGCATGTTTCTCATACGCGGAGAGCTCGCTTTTGGCAAATTTGCACTGCTCCACTTTCCAGCATATCTTATGCCACAGTCCCAGGCCTTTCTCCGTCTGTGATTCTTCCTCTGCGTTCCTCGCCTCCTGCGCTTTGCGTTTCCCCTCCTCAATTGCGGCTTCCACAACTTCCTCATACGTCATCTGAATCTTATCTTTGTAAAAACGAAAGTAATCGTCCCGAAATCCGGGGGTCACTTTGATATCTCTTAAAATTGTCTGAAATAACTCATCGAGCTGATTATAATCCTGCTCTACTTTCAGTCCTTTGATTGTGCCCCATTTTCCAAACGCATACAGGGTCATGTTCAGCACATTCGTCAATATTTCATTGTTCCCTATCGGCTCCGCGTCTTCCTCACGGTCCGGCAGTTCAATTATATTCGTGTTTACTTTACGGTTATCAAAATTAAAAACCAAAGAGCGCACGTTTCCCGCCATAATCAAAAAATTATTTAAAATAACAAATTTCCCTGTCCACACAACGTTTACGCCCATGGTCTTAACCATACGTCCAAATACTGACTTTAGTTCCTCATTTGCTTTCAACACAATCATGACAAACTCCTTACTGTTTCTCCATCCACTTGAGAATCGCCACGCCTTTTGCAGCAAGTTCCAATTGTCCTTTTTCCTCATATGCCTTTGACGTCAATAAATCCACGCACGCCTGCGGCACGGAAATTTTTTCTGTCTTATCCCCATGATTCAGCAGGAACAGATACCGTTCCTCATCCCGATATCGCTCTGTCGCCTCGACTGCAGACGGCGTCTCTGCCACCGGATGTATGCTCTGCCCTTCACAGATACCCGCAATCAATTTGTCATAAAAGCCTTCCTCCGAACGTGTTCCCACATAATATGCCTGCCCCTCTCCGAACGAATTGCAGGTGATGACTGGCGATCCGGCATAAAAATCTTCCTGGTATTCCGCCAGGGATTTTGCACTCTCCAAATGCATAATGTCACAGAGCATCCTGGCGCTGTAAGTCTCTCCGTCATAGACAAAACTGTTGCTGCTGTTTTCCGGCAAAGCATCTATCTCCTCCACCCAGATTCCGAGAATATCGCGCAGCCTTCCGGGGTATCCGCCAATAATCACAAGATCATTTTCATCTACATATCCACTGAAAAAAGTCGTTATAAACGTACCGCCATTTTTCACAAATTCCCGAATACGCGCATCCACACCCGGTTTCGTCATATATAATACCGGAGCAATGACCAGTTTATATCCGGACAGCTCATCCTCCTCACCGATAAGATCCACCGGAATGTTATGCCTGTGCAATGCAGTATAATAATTCATAATTTCATCTGTATATTTTAAATCTACGCTTGGACCGGCAGAATATTCTACCGCCCACCAGTTTTCCCAGTCAAACATCAATGCCGTTTCCGCCTTCTGTGTAGAACCGAGGATTTCCTCGCCAAGCATTTCAAGCTCCGCCCCCAGTTTTGTCACTTCACGAAATACCCTGGTATTCTCATTTCCAACATGGTCAATGACTGCGCCGTGATACTTCTCACAGGAACCAATGCTGCGTTTCAGTTGGAAAAACAATACGGCGTCCGCGCCATGCGCCACTGCCTGATAACTCCACAATCTCATAACGCCCGGACGTTTGAGAGAATTCACCGGCTGCCAGTTCTGCGAACTCGGCGTCTGCTCCATCAGCACAAAAGGTTTTCCATTCCCTACGCCCCGCATCAATTCATGGTTCAACGCGATCCGGCGAAATGAATCGCTGTTCGAGGGATAATTGTCCCAGGAAATGAAATCCATATATTTTCCCCATTTACGGTAATCCAGCGCCTTATAGGTACCCTCCATCAGGTTTGTTGTCACCGGGATGTCCGGCGTATATTTTTTGACTGCCCTGTACTCCAACTGAAAACAACGTAAGATACTGTCCGTGTTGAACCTGCGATAGTCAATGCTGATGGTCTGCGCCACCGTCTTATTCTCCGTGAAATGTTCTGTCCGGTGATCCGGGAGTACAATTTCGTCCCAGTCATAGAACGTATGTCCCCAGAAAGCAGTATTCCACACGCGGTTTAGCTCATCCAGCGTCCCATAACGCTCTTTCAGCCACACCCGAAAAGCTTTTTCACAATTCTCACAGTAGCACTCTCCGCCATATTCATTGGAGATATGCCATCCGATAATGTTACTGTATTTCTGGTACCGCTCCGCCAGCTTTTCTGCTAAACGGACCGAATATTTTTGATATACCGGACTGTTCGGACAGGAATTATGCCGCGCGCCAAATTTACGTTTGATGCCGTTAAAATCCGTCCGCAGGATTTCCGGATATTTCTTTGCCATCCATGCCGGATGCGCAGCTGTGCTGGTGGCAAGACAGACATTCATGTCATGACTTTTTGCCAGCTCCATAATTTTATCTAACTTTTCAAAGCGATATTCATCCTCCGAAGGCTGCAAAGACGCCCAGGAAAATACATTCAATGTCAGAGTATCAATATGTGCCAGTTTCAAAAGGCGCATATCCTCCTCCCATGTCTCTTCCGGCCACTGCTCCGGGTTGTAATCACCGCCATATGCGATTTTGTCTGTCTTCCAAACCTTTTTCCACATAATTCTTCTCCTTCTGATTTTACTTGGATAAAAAGCTAATTCCAGCCCCCTCAAGGATTATTTGCTCCGTTATATTATAACAGGAAATAAATAAATTTACACTATCTTTTGATGATATGATGTATAATCAAAAGGAACCATCGTATACGACACGTTTGAGAAACTACGAGATACTATTGACAGAAACGAAAGGAGTACGCCATGTCAATCAATACCATTATTTTTGATTTGGACGGCACGCTGTTAAATACTTTGACAGACCTTACAAACAGCGTAAATCATGCCATGAAAAAATATCATCTTCCCACTCATTCACAAGACAGCGTCCGCCAGATGGTCGGAAATGGAGTAACTGTCCTGATGGAGCGCGCCATCCCCGGCGGCAAATCACACCCCGCATTTGATAACTGCCTGAAAGACTTTAAAGAACACTATGAAATACATAAAAAAGACTTCACCAAACCTTTTCCCGGAATCATGGAATTTCTAAAAGAGGCATATAAATCCGGCTATAAAATGGCTGTGGTGTCCAACAAATTTGACTTGGCAGTCAAAGGACTCTGCGAAGATTTTTTCTCGCCCTATATCCACTCTGCCATCGGAGAATCCTCCACCGTGGCGCCCAAACCTGCGCCGGATACGGTATTAACCGCAATGAATGAGCTGCAGGCCGAGCCTGCCCAATGCGTCTATGTGGGTGATTCTGATGTTGATATCGCCACTGCAGCAAATGCCGGGATTCCCTGTATCAGTGTAAGCTGGGGGTTCCGAAACCGGGAATTTCTGAGAGAACACGGAGCATCCATAATCATAGACTCCGCAAAAGAACTGCAAAATGCAATCAAAGATTCTGAAAATCCGGGAGAATGATTGAACAAAGCGGGCAAGGTTTTTCCTATAAAATAAAAAGAATGCTCCCGCCCTGTCTTCTCAACACAGCGGGGGCATTCTTCTGTAATTCTTCCTCAATTCTCATCAAATATCAGGCTGGATTCATCTCCCGGATTCAACTCACTATCTTCTCTCATATCTACTCCGGCGTCATCTTCCAAATCCAATTCAGCGTCGTCTCCCAGATTCAGCTCAACATCATCTCCTGAATCAGATTCAGCCTCGTCCTCTAATTCCATCTCAGATTCCTCTTCCGATTCCATATCGTCACTTTCCAATTCGTCATCAGCATAATATTCATCGTATGGAACCTCCTGCAATTTTGCAGCATCATACAAAATATCTATCGCTTTCTGCCTCACAATCTGCGTCATGACGTAAGTCTTTCCATAGTCCCCCTCATACTCCTCAAGTGTCTCGTACTCATTTTCTTTCGCCATTTCCTCTGCCAGTTTGGCGTAATCACTGTCGCCGACTTCCTGTCCCTCTGCTTTTAAAATCGCACTTGCTACGAGAAACTCATTGACCTGGTCTGTTGTCACCTCTTTGATGTCATCCTCACTCATGTAGCTTTCCAGAAATTCTTCATAATCAATGCCCATAAATTCCGCATAATTTTTATATCCGGTTACCGTATCATCATAGAAGAAGTCGTAAAGTTTCTGAGGATAACCTTCTACCGCAGCATTTTCAATGGCAAGGCGCAATGCATTCTCCTCCGCCTCCATCTTCGACGCATCCTCAGACTCCTCCTGCAGTTGTTTCTTTACGGACGCCTCATACTCTTCTATCGTCTCATAATCTGATATCGACTTTACGTATTCCTCATTATATTCCGGCGTTACCGCTACACTGATGGAATTAATTTTGACAGTAAATTCCGCTTCCTTACCTGCAACACCTGGATCATATTCCTCCGGAAACGTCAATTTAAAGGTTACCGTCTCTCCCGCCTTCTTACCAGTCAGGCTGTTCTCAAAATCCTCCAGAAAATCTCCGGAGCCAAGCTCCAGCTCATATCCGCTGTCGGTTCCTCCTTCAAACTCTTCCCCGTCAATCGTGCCCTTATAGTCGATATTTACAATATCGCCTGTCTCCGTCGCCCGGTCCGTGACCTCCTTGTAATCCGTGTTCTCCTCAAGTTCATATTGAATATTCTCCTGAACTTCCTCATCGGTTACCGCAAGAACAGAGGGATAAGTAACCTCCAGCCCTTTGTAATCTCCCAGTTTTACATACTCCGACGCATCAAAATCCAATACATCTGCGGACGCGTCCGCTGCATTTTCGGTGTTGTTTCCCTGATTGTCCTGTTTTTTATCATTACAGCCTGTCAGCAACGCTGCTGCCACTATTGCAGTCATGACTAATATGTAGCCTTTTTTCTTCATGTGTTTTCCTCCTGTTACGCATTTCCATGCACTTAAAATAATAATGGTAACAGTCCAGCCTGACCTTCTGACTGAACTGTTACTGAAAATTACCGTATTCTGTTCCCTTTATTTACTGTAAGGCGCCAGCTCCAGCCGTATAAACCAACCCTGCTCATGCTCACAGACCGGACACTTCTCAGGAACCTCTGTTCCCTCATATACATATCCGCAATTTAAGCACATCCATTTTGTCTCTACTTTTGAGACAAAGAGCTGATTTTCCTCTAACAACCGTGCAAATTCGCCAAACCGATCTCCATGAATCTTTTCAATTTCAGCAATCGAGCGAAATCTCGCTGCCGCCTTGCCAAATCCTTCCTCCTGCGCCGTATCTGCAAAATGCTTATAAGCATCATCATGCTCCTGGTATTCATTGTGCTGCGCCATCTTTAAAAGCTCGGAAATGTTAGGACTGATATCAACGGGATACTCCCCGTCAACTGCAATATTCTCTCCTGCCATATCCTTTAACAGCTCATAAAATACCTGTGCATGGGCCTTCTCCTGCTCTGCTGTAAACTTAAATACATGTTCAATCACATATAATCCCTGTTTGTGTGCCTGTTCCGCTGCAAATGTATAGCGGTTTCTCGCCTGGCTTTCGCCTGCAAACGCACGCATCAGGTTCTTCATTGTCTCACTGTGTTTAAAATCCGTTGCCATAATTTTCCCGCCTTTCCTCATATATATGAGCAGTATGCGCAAATGGAACGGTTTTATACAAGGAAATTTATGTATGCCTTGCAGGGAATCAGCACAGTTTAATACTACAGGAACCGCGCATCTTCAACGGACATTCATATACATTGTCCGTGCCATTTTTCCCAATATAGGAAATCGGACATTTCCTGCAATTGCCCTTTATAAAATCCGATGAAACTTCAAATTCGATTATCGCTTTGCGTTTATCTCCTATGGCTGCTTCTTCTTGTTGGATATTTTTCCAGCTCAGAACCTGGCTGCAAGTACATTTATCCATTCCCAATGACACAGCCCTGCCACAGGTCGGGCAAGAATAATATGCCTCGTTCCTTCCGTCGTTCATTTCCACAACTTCTGCCGGAAACTGACGGATTAATTCGGCTCTCAAATCGTTGTTCTGCATTTCCTACCTCCCAGTTTTTAAATAAGTGCAATATCAGTAGCATTATAGCATATTTTCATTGGATTTCAAACATTTTATTTTGGGAATTCCATTCCCTTCCACCAGTGCCGCCTTCGCCAGTTTATCCGCCTCTTCGTTAAATTTATTACCTGTATGGGCGGCAATCTTTTGATAGGAAATTTTAATCTTACTGCTGTTCTCCTTCATAAACGCCGCATACTTCTGCGTCAGCTCATTCTTCGCTTTCCAGCCGCCGGTTGCCCACATCTCGATTCCCATGTAGTCATAACAAACCTCTACCGCGGAATAGCCGTTTTTCTCAGACCATTTCACGGCAAACATTGCACCCAGCATTTCCCCGGTCACATTCCGCAACGCTACGGACTGCGGATTATCCCCGTTCCCGGATTCCCGAATGATTCCATGATCTGGTGTAAGCATGACGCAGCCAAAAGAATACTTGCCGATTTTCTCGTCAAAACTGCCGTCCACATACGCGATGACTTTTCCCGGCGGGCATTTTTCCTCTGTATCAAAAACAGGAGCAACCGCCTGATCTTCGATTTCAAGCGAATACTCCTCTTCGTTCTTTATTCCTGACAAATATGCCCTTGCCTCCTCTTTCGTGGCAAAACCTCTGTATTCCGCCCCCGGATATCCGTCAACGGAAGATTTACATTCCTCCCAGGTCTTGAAAATTCCTTTTCGTTTGCCCTTTTTTACCGCATATACTTTTCGTTTTGCCATGATATCTCTCCGCATTTATTTATTTGAAAATCACAAAGATATTATATCAAAACGGCTAAATATTTCAACAATTTCCTTTGCCATCATTTCAAATCTCTGTCCCTCCAATCATTCCGCCGCCTTGTTCACACAACTTATAGCGTTTAAGCTACGCGGATATCCGATGTATGGCAAACACTGTGATACCACGCGAACCAGAAAATCTTTGTCATTTCCGAGGTTCATATTTCTCTTTGCATGAGCGGTGAGCTGTGGCTCGCAGCCCCCCTGCGCCATAAGAAAACAAAATGTAATCAGTTCGCGCTGTTTTAAATCAAGGCCATGCCTTGTATAATAATCGCCAAAACAGTTTGCCGCCAGCCAACGGTTGATGTGCCCTGCCTTCCAGGCTTCCTTCATATGTTCCCCGAAAATCTCTGCCTGCGCCTCCACGCCTTTTTCCAGCCTGTTTTCCATGGTGGTTGTCGCCTGTATAGGAAATGGCAGCTTAACGCCCCGCGCCGTTAAAATATCATTTGTCACGGTCAGAAACGGCATAACCCTGCCAATTCCAAGATAATCCACCGCCTGATAGACAACTTCTTTTACCATAATGGGCGTCAGTCCGCCATCCAGCGCCCTTGGCAGAATTTCCCTGTAAACGTCAAGCCCCTGACATCCCAACAGCGCAGCAAGAATTGCCAGATAGCGTGTATCCTCAGGAAGTTCCTGGCCAGGCTCATTCACCACTTCCTCAAAAACAAAATGTTCCATTATTTTCATAAATTCAAAATCTGTTTCATAATATTTCATCATTTTTAACTCCATAACATCAAATTTCCCTACCGCAACTTCCCATAAGTTTCATCATCCACAGGCTCACACCACTCATTACTCGTCTCCTCACCCGGAACCTCTACTGCAATGTGGGAAAACCAGCTATCCGCCTTTGCGCCATGCCAGTGTTTTACCTCCGCCGGAATCGTAATAACCATTCCGGGCTCCAGGCTCACCGCCTCTTTTCCTTCCTCCTGATACCAGCCGGATCCCGCCGTACAAATTAAAAGCTGTCCGCCGCCGTTCTTTGCATGATGAATATGCCAGTTATTGCGGCATCCCGGCTCAAAGGTAACATTTGCCAGAAATACGGCTGTCTTCTCTGGATTTGTAAGCGGATTTAAATAGGAATTACCGATAAAATACTGCGCGTATGCAGAATTCTCCTGTCCTAAGCCAAATACATTCTGTCTGTTGAATTCTTCCTGATTGCTGATTTTCATAGTCATCTCTCCTTCTCAGCGTAGATACAATTCTCCCTTTGAAGATTAAATTTATTGTAAATCTGCCCCCATTAAATGTCTAATACCTATATTGCATCTTGAATAATGCCTTTTTTGTATATCTCATTTTACGGTCATGAGGAGAAAGCGAAGAAGAAATGTATCTCGCAATTGGGATTCTTCTTTTTTTGATGCAAATCAGGCTGTCATGCACGATTATCTTTCCTTTGTATTATTTTTATGAATCCTGGCATGCTAATGCCAAAAGGCATCTACATTCGCTCGTTAAATTCGTATAATATAATGAAAACACCGGAACAGCTAAAGGGAGCAATCTGAGATTTTGCAGCAAAGAATCATCTAAGGCGGTCTGCTGACCTCCTCTATGATTGGGGTTGGAGCCAGAACTACAACGGACATGGACACGACCGTTTGTAATCATATGTAGCCAAATGTAAGCGAATGTAGCTTGAAGTATGAAAGAAGTTGTGGTATATTAGATGAAAGAAGGACACCTGCTGCTAACAGGTGTCCTATAGGAACCCACTCCAACAGTGGAGTTTCCCAAACCGGTCACTTACCTCTCAGCGAGAGGTGCCCGTCCTGGGTTCGACAGGGCGGGCATTATTTTTGCTTGTGTTCCTTATCTCTGTCGAGAAAGGCAAGCAACGCTATAACAAAACTACCAAAGGCAACCAGCAAGCTGATTATCCCTATAAATATCAAAACGATATCCGCAGCAGTCATTGGCGTCACCTCCCTTCCTATGTATTCCGGCAAGCCGGTCATTGACTCGGGAGGCTACCACCCCTGTCATGGGTTCCATATTAGAATACTATCATACTCCAAAAGGAATTTCAATTACAATGATATATTTGTTTGTGCCATTCCTTAATTTTTATTTTGTCCTTTTATTTATCGCCACCCACTTTCCATACGCCCTTTTTGTCTTATTATTCGCATCCTTATACGTCTTAAAAGCCCTGATGCGGACATAATATTTCTTCCTCGCCTTCAGCCCTTTTTTCGTATAGGACTTCTTGGATTTGGAAACGGTGATTGTCTTTGCTCCTTTAAAGTTCTTCTTCGTGCTGACCTGGATCTGGTATCCGGCAGCCCCGGAAATTTTCTTCCATGTCAGCGTTAGTTTTCTTTTCCCCGCTTTTGCCTTGAATGATTTCACCTTTGATACCGATGGTTTCTTTACTGGCTTTTTCACCGGAGTATTTGCATTCCATTTGCTCTTGTCCGCCGAAAAGCTCTTTCCATCCGAACCGGTCACGGTTGCGCTCTTTAACCCTGCATTTCCGACACCTGAAATGATTACGTACTGCCAGTTTGTGCTTGTCCCTGCGTATTTCACAGTTTTAATGCCAGAATTCAAAAATGCATTTTCGAAAATCACCGACAGCGATTTCGGAAGGCTTAATGATTTCAGGGAGGTACAGCCGGAAAATGCATACGGCTTTATGTTCTGTACCGTGCCTGGCACAGTTACGCTGCTTAAGGATATACAGCCCTGGAAGAGTCCCTCCACGATGTTTATCCTTCCTCTGTTCAGCACGGCGGACTTCAGCGATGTACAGCCGGAAAATGCATAGGTGTAAAGTCCTGTCAATGAATCCGGCAGCGTCACACTTGTCAAAGAGGTACAGCCCACAAATGCATAACTTCCAATTGTTTTTAAATTTGATGGAAATGAGACCGTCTTCATAGAAATTATATTTTCAAAAGCCTTGTCGCCAATTCCGGTCACGGCATGTCCATCTATCTGGGAAGGAATCACGATGTTTTCATCAGATGATGTACATTTGGTGATAGTTATGGTGTTGTCGGTGTTTAGTTTGTACGTATAGGTCGTGGTTGGGTTCTCCGTGTCAGGGTTTTCCGGACCTTCTGTCCCGGAGCCGGATGCCGCAGTTACGCTGTCAACCTGGAATCCCCACGCCGTTCCGCCTTTATCTGTCTCCAGCTTAATCCTGATGGTATTTCCTGCCACAGTTACCGTCTTTCCTGCAAGTTGTTTCCCGGTATAGGTTCCCACTAACTTATTGTTTTTATCATATAGGTGGATATAGTCAAATCCATCCTCCATCTCGGTCTGCTCATTGAAACGGACGTTGAGGTTTTCTGCCCCATTTAAGGTATACTGCCACGCATCCAGACAATTATTCTCGTATGGGTGGGGGCTCTGCAAGTCCTCTATGGCAACTGCAGTAACCATCTGCGAAGTCACGCTGACCGTGCAGGTTCCCGTAACCCCGCTTCCGTCTGTAGCAGTTGCCGTAATAACAGCCTCTCCTTTCGCCAGCGCCGTCACTTCCCCCTGCTCGCTGACACTTGCAACGGAAAGATCAGAGCTGCTCCAACGATAGCCCTTGTCTGTCGCCTCGTTGGGATATACCTCTGCAGTCAGCGTGAGCACATCCCCGGCTGCCATTGTCGCGGAACTTTGGCTTAAACGGATGCTCGTTACAGGCTGGGTAACCGTCACGCTGCAGACTGCGGATGCATTTCCAACCGTGACCTTGACCGTTGTCGTGCCACAGGAAACGCCCCGGATTTCACCATCTTCCGTAACAGTCGCTATCTCCGGATTGCTGGATTTCCACGTCACCTCGTCCGTAAAGTTTGCTGGCGTCACAGTTAAGAAAAGCTGTTTGCCATAACCTCTTCCAACATTCAGTTCCGTCTGGTTCAGATCTGCCTTTTCTGCATGTACCTCACGGTTGACAAATGCAATCCCATTATCGCTTGCATAAGTCTCGGCATAAGTACCTTTGATGCCGTAAATTGTCATTTTTCCCGGATAGGAGAAGACCTGACTACCGATGCTTGCCATGCCCCTCGGCATCGTGACCTCCGTCAGTCCCGTGCAGGCATTGAATGCATTGTCATTGATTTTTGTCATCCGGTAGGGCAGGACAATACCTGTCAGTTTCGGGCACTGAGCAAATGCGTATGACGGCAGGAAGGTTAAGCCCGTTCCCAAACTAACTTCTGCCAAGCTGTCGCAGTGGTAGAACACATAACTTCCCATGTCGGTGACCGTGCTGGGGATTGTTACTTTTGTTAAGGCATCACAATCCTGAAATGCATTGGCATTAATTGTCTGAACCTGCGACGGCAGGTTCAGTTCCGTCAAGGCATCGCAGTTGTAAAAGGCATTATTTTCTATCCTTGTCAATGTTTCTGGCAAGTTGATTTCTTTCAGGCTATTGCATTCATGGAACATATAAGACGTAATGGTCTTTTGTGTATTGGGAATATGTACTTTCTCCAAACTTGTGCAGCCACTGAATGTCCTATCTCCTATTTCCATTACGCTGTCTGGTATGGAAGCTTCTGTTAAGGATGTGCAGTCTTGGAAAACGTAATATCCTATTTTTTTTGTGCCGTCTGGGATTTGGACGTTTTCTAACTTGCTGCAGCCGGAAAATGCTGAACTTTGGATTTCCGTCAGGTTTGCGCTGAATGTCACCTGTTTCAAGTTTGTACAACGTCTAAATGCCTCACTTTCTACCACCGTCACCGTGTCCGGGATCCTGATCTCTTCCAGACCCGTACAGCCTCCAAAAAGGCTGCTTGCTATTTCCGTTGTCCCTTCCTCAAACCTCACTTCCTTTATCCCTTCACATTCTCCAAATGGTCCCTTATAATTCACTGTCCAGGAGCATTCTTTCAGGCTTTTGGGTATTTCTATCCGCGTTATCTTGTCACAGTCCCCGAACGCCATACCTCCCAACTTTTCCAGCCTCTTCGGCAATTTCACGCTTGATAATTCAGTACACTCTTCGAAAGCGTAAACTTCTATCTCCGTCACGCTGTCCGGTATCTCCACCTCACTCAACCTTGCACATCCATTAAAAGTATGGCTTTTAATCTCCACAAACTTCTCGTTCTCCGGGAACCCTATCCGCTCCAACGCCATACATCCCTGGAATGCGCTATAGCCAATCGTCTCCACGCTATCCGCTATGGAAACGCTTTTTATCCTTTTATTATCTTTAAAAGCATTATCACCAATCCCGACTACCGCATAGCCGTCCAGCGTCTCTGGCACAAAGACATTCACCGCCGTTCCGCGGTATTTGGTAATCGTTGCCTGGCTGTCCTCGTTCAGGGTATAGTCAAAAATGGTATAGACTTCTCCCCCTCCATCCCCATAAGAACTTCCGGAGCTGCTGCCATCATAGTAATATTGGGAATTTACCGGCGAGAAATATCCCCACCCGGCATACCCCATGCCCGGCGTCCCCCTCGTGCATGTGGGGACAGCCTTCCCATCCTCATAATGGAACGCCGTGCGGATCGGGCTGTTGTACCTGGTGTAAATATCCTTATTGCCGGACGCCAGCGTTCCTTTATATATCACAACATCCACCGACACGTCATATCCAACCGACGCATAGAAGTAAGCGGAAATTGTCTGGCAGGCAGCAGGCTTTGCCCCGTCCGTGTAATGGACAGACTTTGCCGTGAGGCTGACCCCCATCTTGCCATAAACCTTCCCATTCAGCCCGGGAACCTTGAACCCTGCCTCAAGCCGGACGCCTGCCTTCGCTGTTGCATTGGCGGTGACGGTGAAGGAATCCTTTTTGAAACTGCGCGTAATGCGGGCAGCAGAATTCTCATAATGGAATCCCAGATGTACGTTCTCCACCAGCCTTGCATTGACCTCCCCATAAAAACTTAAGTCCACGGTTCCCTTCACATATACACCGGGAATGATCGGCGCGTAGAACAACTCATAACTAGGTGAAATGCCCGCCGCCTCCAGGAGATCCACGCTGACATTGCAATTGAAATCTACCTTGAAGTCAAAGTCAATGTATGCGCCCTTTATGCTGCACCCGTGTTTCTGCCTGGCATTAGTGATTTTTGCACTGGTCTTTATTTTCGGACTTGCCGATCTGGAGACTGCATAAGCCTCTGGCATATCCGCAGTCTGTTCCACAAGGACTGCCGTCACTTCCCTGCCTCCGACCTCTTCCAGGTCATGGCAGACTTCCCCGTCCTCATAGTTATTTTCTTCCGTTCCGCCCACGACATAGCTCATGGCTGCATCTTCCGAGGCTGGCTGCAATTTTGCCAGGTCTATTTCCTGTTCCCTGCTTACGTTTATTTCCTCAAAAACATCCTCGGTATTGGCTGCGCTTATGGATATGACAGTTTCATCTCCGTCTGTCCGCACCTCAGCCGCCTTCCATGCAAGTGGAATGCCGTCGCACACACAGCCGAAAATATCTCCCACGCTGATTTCCACCGGACAGCCGATAATGGAAATGGTATCTTCATCTATCGTCTGGATTTCTGTATTTTCCGGCAATACAATCACGCTGTCCTTGAAGGCATATGTATTATTTTCCGGGTGGTTTTCATCCCCTGCAAGGACTGCCTGTGCCGCCGCGATCATGGCTGCTTTCTCTTCCTGCGTCAACGCCTGTTCCGGAAGGAAATTGCCATTTGACAGTGCAAGCCACCCCTGGTTAATTGCAACCTGTATGTCTTCGGGATATGTCACCGCCGCCGATTCGGCGAACGTATAATTCTCATCTTCCAGCACATAGCCCATGCACAGGTTTAACGTGTGTGCTGCAAACTCCCTGGTCGCCGACTCATTGGGGCGCAGCGCCTCCCCTGCCTCCACGTCCACCAGACCGAATTCCGTTGCCAGCATCACGTCGTAATAATCTGCTGAACTTGCGTCAATGTCGGAATAGTAGTTGTCCGGATAATTGTCTTCCTCCACGGCAAGCCCAAATGTCGATGTGAGGGCTTTCAGCCATTCCAGACGTGTGACGGAATTGCCTGCCTTTGGTTCTGCTGCAAATGTCTCTACGCCCATTAACTGAATTACCATAGATGCTATCAAAAAAAGTACAAATACCTTTTTGACTACATTCTTTAACTTCATCTTTCTTCCTCCTGATTTTCACTTCTAACTGTATCTTTTAATAAGCAGAATCAATATGATAACCCTATATCCAGACATAACTTTTTGAAAAACGATATATCTTTTGCATATCTTCCCTATTAAAAGATAGTTCATCCCATCTCAAATATTCCCTAAGTCCAATTCCTTCTATATGTCCGAATTTCCTGCACAAATTCATCGTATCCCATGCTAAACGAACCATATCTTCCCCTTTTCCTCTCAAATATAATACGTACAACAGCTCATCTGTAAAATACAACCTTAGTTTTTCTGACAATAGGTGTTGTAATGTTTCTTCTATCTCGTTCTGTAACCGCGAGAGTTCCCTATCTATCCCCATAATTTTTCTATTCATTACCTCTTGAATTCTATCCACCTCCTCTTGTTCCCTATTCACCCCCTCAAAAACAATATGATAATTCCAGGCATTTATCTTTGATTCGAACAATCGGCGTACACTATAATAAACATCATAATATTGAGCCAAATCGTTTTTTCTTTCAAAAGTATTTTTACTTTCATCAAATTCAAAAGAAACTTCTGAAATACTTTTAAAC
>CAJTSB010000006.1:87733-118485 GCA_910578825.1 uncultured Lachnospiraceae bacterium
TTCTCAGTCAATGCCCGGTATGTGCCGTAAAAGGCGACATACATGGCAACATCTTTTGAATATCCTTCATGGAACAACGCCTTCATTTTTTCTTCATTTTCTTTAATCATCTGATAAACAAACAAAGAGGTTCCATTAAACAAACACCAATACTCCTTTTCATCTCCCAAGATATTTATCATACTCGTTCTTATTTTAAATAACATATCATGTTCCAGCACATATTCCCTCCTTACAGCATCCGCCTTTGCTAGATCTACCTCATACTCTCCCTCTTGAACTCCAAAAATTTGCCTTAGTGTCCCCCTCTGGTAAACCCAAAAATGATCCATTATACGCCTCATAGTCGGCAACTCAAACTTTAATCCTTTTAAAACCCCCTCCTTCTTTGTCACCACTTGCCTATCCAACTCATCCAGGCATCCAGCATCTTGCACACTAAAAACCCCTTCCTCTATAAGCCTGTCAAACTTATCTTTATCAAATATGATTCCTGCATACATAAGCCTGCCACTGGGAAATACCATAAGATAATCTTCAATTGTAAATAAACTTTCAGGCATATAAATAAAACATGCCTCTCCCTTTGCATATTTTACAATTTGTTCCTTATCATTGCCTGTCACTGCCATCAATTCTTCACGTATTTTTCTTACCTGTGCATTTGCGCTATCCTTTAATTGCTCGACATACATTACCGCAAATTCAAAACCTGACTCTAACATGGTTTTCAGGGATTTTTTGTCTATATCCGTTTCCACGTCCACAGCAGATGCAAAATAACGCGCAAGAAAATAATATCTAAATGCATTGTGTATAAACATTAACTCCTCGTTTTCACTGTCTTTTACTTCTTCCAGACCACAAAATGCCCGATTTATTTTTTTAATATTTTTTACTTTTTTTAGTTTACGCCAAATTTCTTTGTCTATGGATTCATTCTGCCCCATAGTTCCCGCTAAATCAGTAAGAAACTCCCAAACTTGAACTCTGTATGCATCAAATTCTAGCTTTCCATTACCGTCCTCTTTCTGGTATCTGCATTCATCCTGAAATTCCGCCTTTATATAGGTTTCAAATACTTTTTCCACTTTGCTGCTTAAGGATTCCTCATTTCGGGACAATGTTTTATTACCCTGCAAATTCCATTCATCAATAATCTGATATGCACAACGACATAGCAAGGGCGTATCCAATAGAAAATCTTCTGTTATCCCCATATTTAAATATGTGTTTAGCAATTTCAGATAATCATCTTCTTGATCAAACTGATATAATTTTTGGATGGATCTACATACCGCAGACGTTTCTTCTTTCGATAGTTTCCCCAACTCAAAAACAACATAATTGTCCAAATCTCTTTCCGCATTTCGCTTTATAATCATTTCATGAAATCCAAAATGTTCTGGACGCGATGAAATAACAAACCTACAATCAGGTTTATCATATTCAGGATTGCTTTCCTTATCAAAAAAACGGATAAATCTATTGAACTCTTCTTCCGTTCCTCTGATACACTGTAACTCGTCAATTCCATCCCAAAAAACAATACTCTTTTTATCTTTCGGAATCCTGCCCATAACATCTGCAAAAACGTCATCCAGTGTTTTGCATTTTGAAAACATTCTGGAATAAAGAAATATGTAACCGCATTCTGGGACACTGGAATTTAGAAACATCCATTTCAACACCGTTGATTTACCACTCCCAGCCTGCCCGGTAATAATGATGTTCCTCAAGAAAGAATTGTCTTTTTCTATTTCATCTTTTATATTGTCAGTTGACACCTTCTTCTCTTTTCCATAATATTGGACTGCTCTTTTAACAAAATTATCAAGGATAATCCTATTGTATTGATAATTCATATCATAATCCTTATTTTCAAGCAACCTTAATTTTCTTTCTTTCAATTCCTTTTTTTCTTGCATGATATCGCCAACAGTTGAAACAGTTTCCGCAACTGCCTTCACACCATCCCCAGGCGAAACATCTACTACCGCTCCCACGGTTCTCACTGCTCCCACGGTTATTTCTTTTACAACTTCTTCCATAAAATTATCCCTCACATCCTTTTGTTATCCGTCTCTTGGTAAATTATCAAAAGACACCCACAATTTTTTATTCATTACTCTTTGCTACGACACTTGAAATATAGCTATCCCAAAAAGTGTACTTTTTTACATCTCCCTATTATAACAAAATCCCCACCTCAAAATCCAATTTTCCCCTCCATCAGGCAAAAAATCACTCAAAAACACCCTATTTCCTTGCGTAAACCCACAAATTATAGTAAAATATTCCACAAAGCAAGCGGTGTCAAAAAGTACACTTTTTGACACCGCCTATTTATCTTATTTCTCTTGTCCAGAACGCATTTCACGCAATCTGCGGTAAAATGTTGATTTGCTCATCCGGCACTTTCTTAGAACTTCATCAAATTTAAGTTTCCCATCCTCCCAGGATTTTACAATATGCTTAAAATTATCCGGCACTTTGTTTTCCGGCCTCCCAAATCGAACGCCCCTCTTTTTTGCAGCAGCATTTCCCTGTTCCTGACGCTTCCGAATGGTCTCCCTCTCGTTCTCCGCAACAAAAGACCGTATCTGCAATACCAGATCCGCAATAAACGTCCCCATAAGGTCTTTCCCATTCCTCGTGTCCAAAAGCGGCATATCAAGCACACAGATGTTGATGTCGATTTCCTTCGTGAGAAACCGCCTCTGATTTTGAATTTTCCACATAATTACGCCCCAGGCGGTCAATGCTCAATATATAGAGCAGGTCGCCCCTTTGCAGCCTTGACGCCATCTGTTCATAATCCCCCCTATGAAAATCCTTGCCGGACTGCTTATCCACATAAATATTTCCGGCTGCAACCCCAATCCTTTCCAATGCAATCATCTGACGCTCCTCATTTTGTTCCATGCTCGACACGCGCGCGTATCCATATACTTTACCCATCTTTATCCTCCGTAAAATGCAATTTAAAAAGTCCTGCTGTATTTCTACAACAGAACCTTCTAAAAATCAAAGCAAAAAACAGAAAATATTGGAATATAATACTGCCTTTAATGAATTCGGTTCTAAATTTGTATATTGCAACTTTGCCAATATGTATATATCGTAATAATCTCTTGGTCTTGTGTTTTGATCCCCCCTTGATATAACTGTTTCAAGTTTCTCTGCCATTATTGTTTCAAGGTTATACGCAAGTATTGAAATACTCCTGTCTTCCAATAGAAGTTTAAACTGATATTCGATTTCCCTTGGAGTTATCTTATTACCTGTAGTAATATCCACTTTCAAAGGAACTGCCATTGGTGGATAATTTGCAAAAAACGAAACACGATACCCTGTATATTCATCTCCTTCACGGATTTCTCTAATACTGCGAAAACCAAACGAAACATCATCATCTAACTCTATCTTACAGAATTCCTCGAACATTTCGCAGACAGTCTGTTCAGTTACAGGCAGTCCCTTAATTGTTGCATCCATATCCATAGTTGCTCTGGTATCAAGACCGACCATTGCCGCAATCAAAAAGCCACCCTTCAGGATAAAATTTTGCTGATATTTTGAAACAGATATTCTTTCTAACAATCTTTCCAAGATAAAATTCTGCATTACAAGCTGTGCAGATATATGTTATTTTTTGCAAGATTTTTCAGAATTGCCTTTAGCTGCATTGTATTTTTCATAACAACACCTCCAGATACGCCCTGAGCCTTGCTTCAACCTTAAAAATTTTTGCATACTCTGATAAGGCAGGAATATTTTTTTCCGTTCTGGTTACATAAAATTTATATGCATTCGCAACTATTTGAATATCCATCTGACTATGCGATCTTAGAATATCACATAGCGTACGCTCAATGCTATAAGCCTTTACTTTATTCCCTCCCGGTGTAGTCGCATCTACTATTCCCAGATCATATAACGTCTCTTTACATTGCGTACATTGAATATTTTCTTTCTTTGGTTTTGTCAAATTGTAATTCATCGGAAATGTCATATGATATCTGTTCGGTGTTTTATCGGTTAAATCCCACAAAAACTACGCGGTTCCATGAGAATAAATTCCCTTTTTAAAACGATTTTGTAAATTAAAAATCTCATCCTCCCAAACCTCCGGCAAAATATATACACCTCTTGCCGATTTCTCGATCATGCCTTTGTCAACGAGATTTTTGTGCTCATTATAATACATTCTTACAGTACAAATGCCAATACATATGCATTATTTAACAATCACCCTTCCAACCACTCCCTCACATGCTTAATAAACCGTGCCACTGTCGGAGAGAGAATCTGGTTTTTCTTCCACACCAGAACGCATCCGCTCGTTATCTCCGGTTCCAGCGGACGCAGGCACAGCGTATCCCTACACTCGGAAAATTCCATCGTCATTGCCACGCCAAGCCCGCTTTCCACCATGATTGACTGGTTATTATATGAAAGATTGCAGGTTGTGGCAATCCGTAGTTTTTCCGCCCTTTGCCCAAACCAATGCTCCAGTTCGTTTCGCACAGACTGACGTTTCGCGATAATTAAAGGAATATCCACCAAATCGTCCGGCGTAATTTTTTCTTTCCCCGCCAAAGGAGAATCCCTGCGTATCAATACGCGCCATCTTTCCTCTATCGGCATCTTTATGTATTGATAGCGGCTAATTTCCACCGGCTCCAGCAAAAGCCCCATATCTAAAATGCCATTCTCCAGTCGTTCTTTCACATCATCCGCAATCGCAGTATAAATCTCAAAACTTACATCGGGATATTTCTGCCGGAACGACGTCATCATCTCACAGAGAACTTTCATATTCTGTGTTTCCCCACAGCCAATTGAAATTTCTCCGGATACCGTCTCCTCCTCGTGCCTCAGCTCATGCTCCGTCTTTTTCGTCAAATCAACGATCTCCTGTGCGCGCCGCCGCAGAAGCATCCCATCTTCCGTCAGCAGAATATTATGATTGCCCCTGTGAAACAATTTCACACCAAGCTCCTCTTCAAGCTGCATAAGCTGTCTGGAAAGCGTCGGCTGCGTAATATGCAGCTGCGTGGCCGCCCTTGTAATATTTTCTTCCCTTGCTGCTACAAGGAAATACTGTAACACCCGAAGTTCCATACAAACATCCCCCTGAACCTATATTATCACAATTTTACCGGACATCTTTTTCTCCTGCCTGCGCAACCGGCCCCCTTCGAAGAACCGCCTCAATGCACGCCGCCAATTCCGCTTTCTCCTTCACAGGATTCCCTGCATAATGATACATCAGATGCCTGGTATCCACGACAATCCCCTGAATACGCTCGTAATATTTGCGGTTGCACCGCCAATCACCAACCGCCTCCCCAATATTGCCGACAATTGTACGCAACTCGAACGGATTCTCAGCCATATTATAAGGCATTAAAAAGGCATTAAACAATTTGTCTACATCCACATTCTGATGCTTTTCCAGATACTCTCCGTAAGTAATCTGCTTATGGATGGAGGATGCGTCCGGCAGGTGCGTCGGAATGCCGCTCTGCCCATATTTATAAAATTTCGCATCCAGAACATAATATTTCCCCTCATAAATCATAATCGTATCCGGCTGCAAGGCACGCATCTGCTTATTGTCGCCATAATCCAACATCCATCTGGAATGCGGAAAATAACGTTCCTTATCGCGTACGCCAAACGCCCGGTCAACCAATTTCTCCCAGACATTTTGAAAATCATCGACGCCATAATAAAACTGCCTGTCCAAAGTCTCCTCGTCCATATATTCCAGCATGGCCTTCATCCCCTGAAACAGCATCCGTTTCCTGTCATCGTTCGTCTCTGCAAGCTTTTGCTGCACGATTGCGATGGAGGTTCGGATATCCGGATGCGCCCCCGGACTATCCGGCATATAGGATACATACAGCCAACCCAGTTTCTGAAAAGCCTCGTAGACACAAAACCGATTAATCTGCGTAATCAGTTTCGTATCGTTGGGTCTTGAGGCGCGAACCTCATACGTGGTATAAATAAAAGAAGGGATTCCTGATTGATTCTGTATCAGAGGCGTATGTTTGCGGACAGTCCTCGCCCAGTCCTGCTTTCCGGCAGGCGACGCGCGGTACGTCCGTTCCGTCTCCACATAATAATTACCGCCTATGGCAAAGTAATATTCGAGCACGCTTTGATAGGCATGGATGGGAAAATCCACCGTCTGCGGCGTGTTAAATTGACTTACTGCAAGCAACCGCTCCTTTTGCGTCGTAAACTCTGCCAAGACCTGTATCAGATGCCGGATATCCGTCCGTATTTCCGCATCTGTTTCCGGCAGGCGGTAGCCAATCGGAAAACAAACCTGCGCACCGTGGCTGTCTGCCCGGATGCCGACAAAACGATCTCCCTCTTCATTTGTATTTACATGACAAATCTCCCGAATATCATACTCCATGCCTGCCATCCATTCCCCCGTCATCCGCTTCCTGTGAACCCGCAAATGCATTTCTGACATTTTCTTTCAACACTTCAAACCTCGCCGTACCCTGTGCATACAAAAACGCGTGAATCATCTGTTCCAGGCTCGGGTAATCTGCTATTTCAAATACTGCCTCACGGTTAAATTTAAACGCATCATCCCATAAATATTTCATGACCTTTTCCGAAAATTTACGGTTCTGTTTCATCGCCTCGCGGATTTCGGATAATCGTTGTTCCTCTGCCGCATCCAACGCATCTTCCCGCTCTTTCCTGCGCAGAATATCATACTCGCCGCTCTGAAGGTTTCCCATTTTCCCATCATAATATAAATCTGTCGGATGAGCAAAGTATACGCCCAGCCGCTTATCCTCCGACACTGCCATGCCAGCTCCACCGCTGACAATGATCTTATTGATTTCAGTACAGAACGTTCTCCAGGTCACCTTCGTATCAAGAATTTCCGCATCTGCAAACGCAGACGGCGCATTGTCAAAATCATTTTCCACCAGATGCATTTCCCATCTGCGCTGAAACGCAGTATCAAGTGTAAACACATTCTGATCGGACGTGTTCATCGTTCCGATAATGGAAAGATTAGAGGGAATTCGAACCTGATTCCCTTTGCGTTCCTCACCGTACATTTCCCGGGCAATATCCTGATTGGAAACAGGGTACTCACTTGTTCCCATGGGATACCCGTCATTTCCCAGATCCGTTACTGTAACTTTCCTGTCCAGGAGCTGGAACACCTCTCCAAATATCGCAGGCGCATTTCCGCGGTTTATCTCTTCAATAACCAGTATATATTCCGTCTGTGGATTTTGATATGCCTCGGACATGATTTTCGTAAAAGGTCCCGGCTTAAACTCATAGCTCACCTGTCCATCGTCCGCCACTGCCGGAAGAATCTGACCTACAAAATCAGAATACGTATAATCCGGGTGGAAAACCAAACGCTCTACCTTACTATCCGGCTTGCAATATTCATGTGCAATCGTCCAGCTTTTCCCGGAACCGGGAACGCCATAGAGAAGGACGTTCCTTCCACCGGGTACACGAGATTTTTCCCGATCCGCCTGCGGTAACAGATCTTTTTGCAGAGAAACCTCTTCCTGCATCTCCTCGCCCACTTCTGCCTGAGAAAACTCCTTTAATTCGAACAGTGACTTTCTGGAGCCAAGGAAATCGAGGTAGTGATCGGTCGTGTAGATATTGGGATTTTCCTCAAAAACATATACTTTCTCAGCCACGCTGGCAATAAATTCTTCTTTGAGAAAAATGCCATCCTTGCTGACCGCCAGGGCTGGGAGCTGTTTCAAGGCCTGAATCAAACGGTTGTCAAACTTCTCCCGGTATTGCTCAAACCTGCTGTTCGCAGATTGATCCGCACGTAACAACTGAATCAGCAGCAGCGTTTCCAGAAACCCTTCGAATGTTTTTGTCGTGGCCACAAAATAGCGGTATTCCGTGATGGTAATGGCATATTTTCCAGTCGAACGCCCCAGTTCCAGTAATATCTTATACAGCAACATCACCGGATATAAGCGGTACTCCTTCCTGACGCTGTTCGCCGCCTCATCAACCGGAGAACTGAGAAACATTTTCTCTATCTGCCGCTCTATGATATCCGTATATAACTCCGTCTTTTCAAATTCCCCCGCACACCTGTCATTGATTTCCTCAAAGGTATCCGTAATCTTTGCCCGCTCATAGGGCATCCGCCCGCCGGTATCCGACACCATGGTAATCAATCCAAAAAATGCCGCCACACGCAAAGCCCGGTAATTATTCGAAATATTCACCTCTGGTTTTACGACGCCAAGCTGCTGAATTTTCCGCCCGATATAATCCTGCAAATTATCACTGTTCTGTCCCTCCTTGTATTCTTTCAGAAAAGAAACCAGATAACACAGGCTGTCAAACGCCGTCGGCTGTTTCACCAGATACCAACACTCGTAATCGCCTGACTGGTTGAGTTCCTCTAATTTCTTTTGTAACATTGGATTCATCCCCTGTTCCTCCCTTCACACAATTTTATCTATGAACCGCGCCAGAAAATAAGAAACTTTCGGCGGAACGGCATTTCCTATCTGCTTACAGATGGAAGTTTTTGTCCCATAAAAAACAAAATCATCCGGAAAACTCTGAATGCGCGCCGCCTCTCTGGGCGACAGCGTCCTGTCTTCCGTGGGATGGATAAATCTTCCTCCGGCAGGCGTATCGAATCTGGTCGTAATCGTCGGTGCCTGTTCCTCCCAGCACAGCCTTCCATATGCTCCGCTGTGTACCGACTTAATCTCCTCCTTCAGCGATGTGAAATTCTCGCCGTTCGCAACCCTGCGCATCCGATCCACCGCTACCTTAGAATGCTTTGTCTGCGTATGGTTTGTCAAAATTTCCTTCTCACTTGCCAGATAACGCTGATAATCCGTAACAGGTTCGGGATTGGCAACTTCTCCATTTGCGGTTACCTTCGGCAGGTTGCCGATTGCATCCCTCACTGTTACCATATCAAAATAATGCGGCTCCTCCTTTTCCATCTCCTGCCTTGTCGTTTCCCATAAATAATCAAAATCAACATCTTCCCTCAGCGTTCCAATGAGAATCATCCGCTCCCGTTTCTGTGGCACGCCAAAATCAACTGCCTTCACCAGCCTTCGATAAAGATGATACGGCTTTCCGCAAAGCATGTCTGAATCTGAAAAAATCCGCAGGATTTCCGCAAAGATTCTGCCTCCCTGCATCGTTGTAATTCCTTTGACATTCTCCATCACAAACGCCTGCGGCTGCACTGTTTTTACCACATTGAAATAATGCTTAAACAGATAATTTCTCGGGTCGTCGATAAATCCTTCCCGAATCCTCGCACCTGCCATGGAAAATCCCTGGCATGGAGGCCCGCCGATAATAATCTGCGCATCACCTTTTCCAAATACGCCGGACTGGTCGATATTTTTGATATCATCCGCAATCATCTCCACCTTGGGATGATTTCTGCGGTAAGTCTCCGCTATGCTTTCATCAAACTCAACGGCTTTTTTGATGGTATCGCCCCGTTTTTCAAATCCCAGCGACAGGCCGCCGCAGCCGGAAAATAAATCAATTACGTCCATGTTCGACACCCCCGCTTATCCTGTAACGAAACGCATAATCCTTTATGTAACGACTTTCCTCCTCGGTCAGTCCATATAACGCATGAATAAAATCATCAATCGCATGAATCTCATCCACACATTCCCTGTGCTTATATTCATACTGCGTCTGTTTTGTACCTACATAAACTTTCGTCTCTTCCAGACGCTTTTCCAGGGCAGCTGCCAGCCGATCCGCCTCCTGAAAATCATCTACCGGGGGAACCTTAAATCCCCGCAGTTCCTTCCCTGTGATATGCCAGCAATCAGATACGCATATCCAATACCACCAGAACAGAGAAGAATTCAGCAGACACATACAGTAATTCGCAGCGGACTGCCCGTCACAGAAAAATTCCTTATATTCTCCGCCCGAATGTACGCTCCGAAACGCCTTCATCCAAAATGCCGCCCTCATATTCAAACAGACGGAATCAGATCCCGCTTTCATCCAGTCCATCAGATGCGTTTTCTGAGAAATTATTTTCTGATAAATATTTACGTCTGACACTGTTCCAAGTTTGGGAATATACCCTTCCGTCACAAAATTATTTTTTACAATTTCCATGGTACGAAATAATTCCTGACGTTCCTCGCGATACCAGTACCTGTAATTTCCGGTATACACTTCCATATTTTCCCCGTCATTTTTCCCGAACAGCACGCACAATTTCTGATGTACCGCAGTAAACAGGCAGTCCGGACGGTCGGAAAAACTCAAGATGTATTGCCTTGGAATACGCCGGTAGAGTTCCTCGCGAATTTTTTTCATCCGCGGCGTCGATACATACGACAAAGGAATCACAAATCCAAGCGCACCGCCGGGCTTTAAATGCAATGCCGCATGTTCCAATACATTGGCATAAATGTTTCCGTATTTTTTCGGCGGAATGGAGTCGCTCTTCGAGTCCTCCACATACGGCGGATTTCCAAGCACGATATCATACTGAATCCCTTCCTTTGGCTTTTCGGACACAAAATCATAGGACGCAAAACATCCCTCCATGCACTCTGCCAGTCCTCTGATAAATGCCACCCCGAAACGATGCAGAACACAGAGAAATAAACGGATTTTTGTGAGCGCAATCGAATCCCGGTTTAGATCATTTCCCTGAATGGACGCCACGACTTTTCTAATTTCATCCCTGTCGGCATTCATATGATACTTCACAAACAAATCCAGTTTCATATTTAGCGCTGCAAGCAAAAAAACACCCGAACCACAGGTCGGGTCATATACGGTTTTCTCAAAACAAAAATCACGATATGATATATTTAACTCCATTGCAGAAAAATTTTCCGCGTCTAATTTCCCATAGAGCAGTTTCACACTATTTGTGAGAATAAATTTCACAATATCCTCCGGCGTATAATAGACGCCCTTGTGTTTGCGAATGGATTCCTTTTCGTTGATACAAGACAACCTATCCTGCACATCCTGATAGGAATATCTCTGCTTTGCCTCCGTCCACTTCGGAAACGTTTCGCCAACCAATCTCTGCACTTCATTTCTAATGGTTTCCTGCTCGCTGTCGCTGTAATTTTGCATCAGGTAACCGTTTAATAAAGACAACGCATTTGATAACACTTCACTTGCCATTTTACACCTGCCAGTTCTTTTGTTGTCTGTTTGCCCCTAAAACTCTTCCAGAAGTTTGTCTATCCCCAATAATCTATTATAATACAGCCATCTTGCCGGTCCCTCCCCAAAATTTGCTACCTTTGCACTTCTCTGCATATAACTATGCTCTGCATACCCCCAAATAGTGGCAGTCGAAATATGCTCCCAATCGACCAGTTTCTGTTCCCCATCAACATCTATCGCGTCAATTTTAACCGCAACGTAATAATCTTTGGGAATCCCGTCAAACTGATCTGTATTCACCAATAACCGTCGATGTATCTGTCGAAAACCCGTTTTAACATCCACCGTATGACCTGATTTCGTGATAAAATCAAAATGATCCACATTCTCCTGTCCCTCGTAGACTTCAAACATGCCCTCTGTACTGACGCTCCTGCCATTTTCTGTAAGATATTTCAGGAATACCAGCTCGCCCAGTTTTCCCATGTATGTCCTCTGTATTTCGATCTTATTCTGCAACGTCACATCATTGGATTCCCGAACCTGTGAAGGCAGCAGCCTCGAATACTGGTTATCCGTAAGTATGATATCCTTCGCAAATGCCAGAGCTTTCTCCTTCATTGTCTCCGTGATATCCACCGAATAATATGTAATTTTGTATTTGCCCCGTTCCTCTATCAATTCTTTCATATACTCTGCCTCCAGCTAAAATATCATTTTGTCATATTTTATCATACCGTCTGTGGTTGCACAACTCAAGATTTTCCTTTGGAGATTTCCTCTCCTCCAGAATCATATCACAAAGAGCGCTACCAGGTGGTACAATCGGCATAACATTACTTTCTCTGCCGATAATAAATTCAAGAACCGTAGGTGTTTTCTGATTCCGTTTTGCATAACAAAAGGCTGCCTCTATTTCCTCTGCATTTGTAATCCGAACGCCTCTTGCCCCATAACTTTCCGCCAGTTTCACAAAATCGGGCGTATATTCCGGACACTCCTCCCCCGGGCTGCTGCAAAAAACAGGACAGCTCCTGCGATAACGCATACAGGTATTTGCATATTTTCTGTCATAAAACATCTCCTGCCACTGTCTGACATTTCCCAGATAACCGTTATTTAAGATACATACGATAATGGGAAGTTCATAGACAACTGCGGTTGCCATCTCCTGAATATTCATCTGCATACCGCCGTCACCGCAAATCACAATTACATCTCTGTGTGGATTTCCAATTTTTGCCCCGATGGCAGCCGGAAAGCCATATCCCATCGTCCCCAGTCCGCCAGAGGTCAACAGTTTCTTATGTTGATTCATTTCCAGAAATTGCGTTGTCCAGAGCTGATTTTGCCCCACATCGGTAGCAACCACTGCATTCGGAAACATATCATTAATAAATGTAATGATTTTCTGCGGTGTCAGCCCGCTCCCCTTCATTGTAATAGGGAATTTCTTTTTTAAACAGATGATTTCATCCCTCCATTCCCAAATATCCAGTGGCTTTGCCTGTTCCAACAATGCATCGATTGCCATACGAGCGTCCGAGACAATCGGAATATCAGCCGTAATATTTCTGGAAATGCAAGCTGCATCTATATCAATGTGAATAACAACCGCTTCCGGGGCAAATTTTCCGACTTTCCCTGTAATGCGGTCATTAAACCGCGTTCCTATTGCAAACAAAACGTCACAATGGCTGATTGCATAATTGGCAGCATAACTTCCATGAATCCCAATATTTCCAACAAACAGCTTATTTGTGGTCGGAACCGCCCCTCTCCCCATTATCGTCGTTACAACCGGAATTCCGGTTCGTTTGGCAAGCCGCGTCATTTCCTCGTTGGCATGAGCGATAGAAACGCCTCCTCCGACCAGAAACACAGGTCTCTTCGCACTGTTTAATTGCTCCATCGCCTTTGTTATATGCTTTTTTAAATACTTCTCATTACAATTTTCAGGCATCATCTCCGGCTTGCTGTCTTGCAGCATTATCTCCATTGAGTAATCATTACTTCCATACATTTTCTGAATATCTTTTGGCAAATCGACAACTACCACACCTGGCTTTCCCGTGCGTGCAATATGAAACGCCCTCTTTATCGTAACTGCCAAATCCTTCCTGTCCTGCACTGTCACCGCATACTTGCATATGCTCCCCGTAATGCTCACAATGTCCACTTCCTGAAATGCATCTTTCCCCATAAGTTCTCTCGGTACCTGACCGGTAAAACATACCAGAGGAACGCTGTCATAATTTGCCGTGGCAATGCCTGTCACAAGATTGGTGGCTCCCGGTCCGCTTGTCACAAGACAAACACCGACCTTTCCGGTAGAACGCGCATAGCCATCTGCGGCATGAATTAATCCCTGCTCATGACGCGGCAGAACAACTTCTATCCCTTCCTCCCCATAAAGCGCGTGAAATATGTCTATGACCTGCCCTCCCGGATAAGCAAACAAAGTATCCACGTTTTCTTCCTTTAATGCTTTGACAAATAATTCTGCACCTGTTATTTCCATTTCATATACCTCCATTATGTGTGCGTGTACTTGCTTGCATAAATATTATATATAATGCTGTCGTATTAAACATGAAACAGATTTTTTCCAGCAGTTTCTTACTTAATACAACAGCCTTAACCTTTACCCCATCAATCCCTTTGCAAATATCTGCACATTATTTTTGATATACACTTCTTTCCGAACCTTTGTAAGTTCATCGCCAAAAGACGCCTGTAAAAAAGTAAATCCAAACGTCGCTGCAAAAAAGTTGATTGCAAAAACGTCAAAATCCAATTTACATATTTCACCTCGCTCATACATCTTTTCTAAATATTCTGTAAACGCAGACAAAAACGCCTGCGGCACTTTCATAATCAGGGATGACGTCTCCTCATATAATTGCGGCGCCCGCAGCCCAATCGACAGGTTTACGAAATCGGGCGTCATTCTGTCCATATACGCCCTCATAAACATTTCCAGATCCGCCTGCAAGTCCCATTGTACATTTTCAAATATCTCCGGCGTGACATCCGCCCTCCACTGCGCCTGATTTACTCCCTGCAAAACAATATCTTTTTTATTTTGAAATTTACGGAACAGCGTACACTCATTTACGCCTGCCTCTTTTGCAATCTCCTTCGTGGTCGTCGCGACATATCCCTTATCCCGTATCAACGCCATGGCAGCGTCAACAATTTTCTGACTCGTCTCATCCATGTCCATACCTCCATGCAAGTGAATACTTTCATATTATCAGAATATTTGCAACACGTCAAGAGCAGTGTTTCTGAAATACCGCAAAACAAACGATGCTGCAGACCAAATGCGTTACCATGCCAAAACCAAACATCATGCAAATAAAGGTTATATTCGGTACAAATATCCCCTTTAGCATCAACCCATACACAATTGGATAATATATCAGATTAACAACCACTGATATGCCAAAAACATACTGTGTCTTACCATAACCAATCAATAGATTGTCAAACAAAACCGTATAGTCATATACAAGATAAAATGGTATCAAAATTACCAATATGTGTTTCATCGCCTCCGAATTATCAATCCCCAGATAATATTATTTGCCGTCCAATAATTTCCCTGTTCCTCCACAGCGTTAACCATTTTACATACGATGGCGGAATACACCACGTTATCCAGCAATACCTGAGAGCCGCTGAACAATCCCATAAACAAATAATCCTTTACAAACTCTTTGCCTGACTTAAAAGAAACCGCCATAAGTTGCTCTTTCATAATGACAAACAGGCACAATATCACGCATACCGAATTTACTGCAATATTGGAATATGCAACGCCGTTCACTCCAAATTTCGGTATCAGAAACAAATCGCCAACTATTGTAATTGCAGTTCTGAAAATAGCCATTCCATATATGTACAACGGTTTCTCCAACACAACCAGTAATACATTTACAAAACTGACAACGTTTGCAATGATAAATCCAATCGTTTCCAACCTAAGATATCCTGTCACTTCACGAATGCGCCCAGGAACCATTGTCGCTACAATATCATGGCAGTAAATTAGGGTTATTAACGCAAACAAAATATAAATAACATTCACAACCAAAAATGACTCAAAAATCCGCTCCCTAAATTTCTTTTTGTCCTGTATGCACTTATTGAACAATGCATACAATGGCACAATCAGAAATGCCTGAACCGTCTCATTGATTAAATCAAACCATTCGATATGACCTGCGATACCCAATCCATCAATGGAAGGACTATTTGCAATTAAATTTGTCCTCACAAGCGTATATAAAAATGGAATGAAACTAAGCAGCATCAAACTGCAAAACAAATTAATTGGAAACTTTGTATTTTTTCTGTTCATACCTCATGCCCCCTAATAAAACAATATACAGCCCCATACAAATTACACGGTTTGTAATCGGCTATGGATATATTCTCTGATCCCCTCCACGTTTCCTATATTATACTTTTGAGCCACCTCCGAGAAGTATTTCTTAATCGTTTCTTTCGATATCACTTCATTCGAAGGCTCCCCTGGAAGACAGCACACTCTGGCATCCATCCATGGTGACTCCCTATGGGTAATTCGTTCCAAGGTCTTCCCACTATAGATGCCGAAGGTTTCGACAACTAAATCTATTACCTTCTTTTCATCATCCAACAGCTCTTGAAATCTATTTTGAAACATTGCAAATCGGATATCATCAATCGGATTATATTTGAAGTTCTTAAATATATCATATACATCCTTAAACACCGGACCATGTGTCCATGCTTCACATTCTTCGGGAAACAATTCCACACCTAACAAAACCATATGGATTGCTTGAATATAATAAAGCATCTTCTGCAATGCCAATGGCGTAACTTCCTCTGCTTTTTTGAAAATATAAGAAATAGACAGTAGCATCTTTTCAGATAACGCAAACAACGGCTCTATTTCTTTTGCCGCATTCATAGCTTTCCGATAAGCCGTCTCACCTATTTTATCTATATTTTCATTTAATTTATTCTCCATATATGATGGTGACTCTAACGCCCGCCTTATAATATCAGAATACTCCTTTGAGGGAACCTGACCGGAAAGGTATCTGGTAATTGTAATCTCTCCGAAACCCAAAGACAAAGAGAGGGGCGCTTTGCCAATTTTATATAATTCCATCAAATTATTAATATCTTCTATACTGACAATTCCTTCCTGCTGCCTATACTGTCTGTCAACCTCCTGTGCGTTATTGTCCAGAAGTCCGGGAAGACTCACAGGTTCGCCACAATTTTCACAAACAGCTTCTGAGATTTCAAATTCATAATCCTTACCCTTAATACATTTCTCATACGGAACACGTTGTATGCGGTACATGGTTTCCCTTCTGCACTCTATACAAAATTGGGTTCTTTCTTTTGGCATTTTCTTTCCTCCTGTTTCCATTGTTATGTATTACCTAAATTGATAAGTTAATGGATATTCCTGCTTATGAAATGAAATAACTATAACAAACTGATCTTTTAATTTATTAAACTTAATATACAAAGGAACTTTTTGTTCTACCCCACCATATCGTGGCAACATTTTAATATCCTTGCCAAATATATACAATATTTCTTCTGGATGTTGCGGATGTTCATTCCAAACAGCATCTGAAAAATCAAATACTTTCAAAGAAAGAATTACTTTCTTTGCATCCTCCTCTGTAAACACATAATCCATATAGATGTTTTGATTTTTGTTCCTTGACGATATCTGATACCTTCCAGCCCTAACAGAATCAAACACATCCGACAGATACTTTTCAATATCTGATTTCGTAACGTTCAATCGTTATATCCCTCCCCATACCTATATATTATGATAGGATTTTTATTTTATTCTATCATAATAATACATCAATGATAGAATATTGTCAATAAACCATCACATACTTTAAATGGTTTTCTTTAATTCCTTTTCCATTTTGTGAAAAAATCCCCTTGCAGACGTCCCAACAACACACACCGCAATCCCGCTCAGAATCAGCACTGAAGATACCGCATTGCCCGACCAGTCAAACCAGAAACCATATGCCACCTGCCCTACAGGCTGGACGCACAGGGTAACCGTAGATACATACGCCATGACTTTCCCAATGAAATGATTGGGTGTTCTCTGCTGTATCAGGGAAACTACAAAAATGGAAAAAATACTGATGATCACCTGCATTCCACAAAGCGAAACAATAATGACAATATATTTCACCATGGAGCCGACAGGCAAAAGAAAGACAAGTCCGGCAGGAATCATAAAAATGCCGATTGCGACAAGCAAACGATATAATCTATGTATGTTCCATTTCTCCGTCAACAGTCCTGCTGCAACACTTCCGGCAATCGTAGCAATTGCCAGCGCACTTTCCGCACCGCCATAATACTTTGCATTCATCCCCAGAACCATACGAACCATATAGGGCAGCCCAACTGTCAGAATACCCATTACAAAAAATCTCGAACAGGCTATCAAAAGCAGCATCTTTCCGATGCTCGTCTCCTTTCGCAAAACATACTGCATACTTGAGAAAAAATCCTCTCTGATAACCGACATCATACCGCCCGTAGCTGGCAGACGCTGATACTCCAATTTTATAAAACATTCAAAAATAGCCGTAAAAAAGAAACAACTGACACTTGCCGCCATGACAGGTTTTAATCCAAACACTGTATATAAAACACCGCCTGCCAAAGGCGCAATCAAATACGACAGAGAAGCTATCTGATTTACAAGCGCATTTCCTTTTGTTATATTATCCCCCTGCAACATTGTCGGTATGCACGCCTGCACTGTCGGCGTTTCAAATGCACCAAGAACAGAGAGCGCCACCAGAAGCACGCTGATTACCGCAATTGCATTTCTCCCTGACAAAAGAAACGTTGCCACCAACACCGACACACCGGAAACCGCATCCAATGCAACCATAAGATTCCGTCTGTTCACCCTGTCCGCAAGAATTCCGCCAAACGGCGTAAGCAAAATTGTCGGAATAGTTGCAACTGATAAAATACCTGCAAAGACAGCCGCAGAACCGGTCATATCCAGTACATACATAGACAACGCCAGTTTCAATATAAAATTTCCAAACAGTGAAGTGATCTGTCCCAGAATAAGCAGCACAAAATTTGAGGTAAATAATTTTTGCGTCATGTCTGATTGCCTCCTTTTTCCGAAATATCATGGATACAATTTTCTGTAAAAGATTTGATATTATCATCAAAGACCGGCAGTCCCATATGTTCCAATACTTCTACGACAAACCGGTATTTATGATGCAGCTCTTCCTCCGTTGCCGGGAAAATCGTGGGCATAAACCAAAAATTAATAAGCGGCAAAAGTTCCGCCAGCTCCTTTACATACTCCGTTTGGATGGAACCGTCCCTCTCCCCCTCCTCCAACAGCTCCAGCCACAAGGGCGTCAATATACGCCTGTTTTCCTCCACTGCTGCCGCCAGAACATGCGGGTCCTCAAGAATCGAAACTGCCTCCATATTCAAACAATTACGCGTATTATCGGATTGATTCACTGCCAGCAGCGACTTTATTTTTTGCAGACCGTTGAGATCATTCCTCTGGCGAATGATTTCAAACGGATTATTTTCAAAAAACATTTGGTTTCCCAATGTGTGCATCAGCTCTTCCTTGCTCTGGAAAAAGCGGTAAAACATACCCTTTGCCCCGCCAACCGCATTCATAATATCCGATACGGAAGTTTTCTCATAACCCTGTGAGATAAACAGTTCCCGTGCCGCATCCATAATCTCTTTCTTCCATTGTTCCGGTGATTTTTTTACTGGTCTTGCCATATTTCATCCCCCTGTTGCAATTATTGACCAATGGTCATTAATTATTTTACAATGAGTTTCGAGATATGTCAATCGCAACATTGACAATCACATCCAATACGTCTATACTATTTTTATTACATTCGTAAGATTTTGGAGGATTATAATGAAACGTCTGCCGCAGATTTCGGAAGCCGAATTTGAAGTTATGAAAATTGTGTGGAAACATGCGCCCATCAGCACCAACGAAATTACTGAGAAATTATTACAGACAACAAGCTGGAGTCCGAAGACAATTCAGACTTTGATCAAACGCCTGGTAACCAAAGGCGCGCTCACATACGAAAAACAGAGTCGCGTTTTTGTATACACACCGCTTGTAAAGGAAAATGAATATATCGGTCAGGAAAGCAGTTCCTTTTTGAATCGTTTTTATAACGGAGATATTACCGCCATGCTCTCCGCCTTTCTTGAGAACAACAGGCTTTCCGAGACAGAGATTGAACGTTTACGCTCCCTTCTAACATCAAAATCCCCCAAAGGAGATCTCTGATATGTTTGCTTTTTCGATATCCCTCGATTTCAATGAGGCAATTGTTTTCCCAATGCGTTTCTTTCTATGCAATATCATAATCAGCGGTATTCTCGGACTATTCCTGATTACCAGAAGACTGCTCCAAAACAGCTTGTCTGGTCGGACGCAGTATCACCTGTGGTTTTTATTACTGGGACTTCTGGCAGTACCTTTTTTGCCGTTGCGCCTCATCGGACTTCCACAGTTTTTCTCATCACTCTTCCGGCTGATTATTTCTGCAAACGTCAATGTCAAAACTGTGATGGAACAGGCGGCAAACACCAACCTTACCGAAACTGTGAACCGGTTTCACGACTTTACGATTTCCGTAAACAGTAACACACCGCCCATGATTGCTTATTTATTTGCCATTCTATGGTTTTGTGGGATGCTCGTGATGATTCTGTTTACACTACGTTCCTCCTTGCACCTTGGCATTTTGAAAAAGTCTGCGCTGCCTCTTCAGAATGCAGAAATCCGCAGACTCTATCAACACTGTCTTCTGGAGACGAACATTCACAGAAATATTCCCATATACAGCACAGCGTTTTTAAAATCCCCTGTGATGGCAGGACTTATAAAGCCATGCATTTTTCTGCCAATTCATCTAATTTCAGATTACAAAGAAACGGAAATGCGTTATATGCTGCTGCATGAACTACAACACTATAAACACAGAGACGCCCTGGTTGGTTATCTGATGAACCTCATCGGGATCGTATACTGGTTCAATCCCCTTGTCTGGTATGCTCTGACAGAAATGAGAAACGACCGGGAAATTGCCTGCGATACTTCCGTTCTCAAGATGCTTGAAAAAGAAGATTACGTGAATTATGGCAATACCCTGCTTAATTTAGCCCAAAAAGTAACCCTGTTTCCTTTTCCGTTTACCGCAGGACTTAGTGGAAATATGAGACAGATGAAACGGCGGATCATCAACATTGCCTCCTACGAAAAACCGACATTTCAAAAAAGGTTGAAAGGAATGGCTGCCTTTGCGCTGACCGCTGCCCTTCTGCTCGCATTCGCGCCTTTTATTTCTATCTATGCAAAAGACGCAAACTACTACCATTGGAATACCTCTTCCAAAAATATTTCCTATGCAGACCTCTCCTCCTGGTTTGGCAATTATAACGGCAGCTTTGTACTCTATGATTCTGTAAATAACTCCTGGCACATACATAATCCAGAGCGTGCAACTCTGCGTGTTGCACCGGATTCCACCTACAAAATATACAATGCATTATTTGGATTAGAAGAAGGCGTGATTGCACCGGACAATTCCTTGCTTGCGTGGAATGGCGAACAATATCCATTCAAAGCATGGAACGCCGACCAGACTTTGCCATCTGCAATGTCCGCATCCGTCAACTGGTATTTCCAGGAAATAGATACACAACTTGGAATGGATTCCGTTTACAGGCATATCCAGGAAATAAACTACGGTAACAAAGACCTGCACGGTGATTTCCCTGCTTATTGGCTGGAATCTTCCCTGAAAATTTCCCCTATCGAGCAAGTGGAACTTTTAACAAAACTGCATGATAACCGTTTTGGTTTTGCACCCGAAAATATCCAGGCGGTAAAAGACGCTATCCGCCTGTCCTCCTCCAATGGCAGAACCTTATATGGAAAAACCGGAACCGGACGCGTAGACGACAAAAACGTAAGCGGATGGTTTGTCGGCTACATCGAAACTACAGATAATACTTATTTTTTTGCCACCAACATCGGAGATGACAAGAATGCCACCGGAAACAATGCAGTCAAAATTACGCTCTCCATATTAGAAGATATGAACGTCTGGAAATAATCTAATTACCCAAAAACCACTCTTCCAGAATCAGACGATCCTTTTCCACAACATAGCCGCTTCCTCCTCTATCCTTTACGTCTTCTACCATGCTGATTATCATGATTGGACGCGCAGCAGTTTTCTCCGCTGTATACACGGCAAACCATCCCAGTTCCGTACCTGACGTATCCTCCTGCGATACCTTAATCTCCGCCGTACCTGTTTTCCCCGCCAGAACAATATCATCCCGGTGGGCTGCATATCCTGTTCCGTGGGAATTGTTCACAATCTTTTTTGTCCCCTCCAGAACCCGGTTTGCTGTCTCTTCAGAAAATGCATTTGCAATCCAATACTCAGCCGCCGTTTCATCCTGGCAGCGCAGATACGGTTTTATCATATTTCCTTCATTACAAAAAGCGGAATAAATGCTTGCTAAATGTAACGGGTTTACCAACACCTGCCCCTGACCGTAACCACTGTCGGCTAATTGAATTTCTGTTTCCATGTGTTCCGTGTTAGAAAACTGCGATTCAGCCATCTTTATCTCAAACGGCAATTCCTCGCCAAAACCAAGCCGCTTTAGTGAACGCTCCATTTCCTTTGCTCCAATCTTTAACGCCGCCTTTGCAAAATAAATATTATCTGAATAAATCAGCGCATTTTCCAAAACCACAGGCTCATAGGCATGGAGGGTTGTCACATGGTACGAACCCCACGAGGCATCTTTCTGCCAGCTTAACCCCTCATTTCCGTAATTTTCATTCGGATTGATTGCACCTGATTCCAAACCAATGGCAGCGGTAACTGGTTTAAATGTAGAGCCCGGACACCATACCTGTCGAAAACGATTGTACATCGGCTTATCTGCATTTTCATTTAATGCAGTCCACTGCTCATCGGTCAGTCCCATAATAAAATCATTATTGTCATAGGACGGCGTGCTAACCAACGCCAATACCTCTCCTGTATAAGGATTCATGGCTGCCGAACAGCTTTTATCTTCCTTAAACTGCTCAAATATGGCGCGCTGAAGATCCGAATCTATTGTCAACTGTATATTTTTTCCATTCTGCACTAAAACACTTGCAAGTTCCAGTTTCTCGTCTCCATCATCATCCACAATATAAATCCTGTATCCATTCTGACCCTTTAGCTCCTTTTCAAATAAACCTTCCGCTCCACTTCTTCCAATGACGCTGCCAGCCATATATCCCTCCCCTGCGTGTTCCTCCAAATCTTCCGCCGTCACACTCTGTACATAACCCACCAGATGCGCGGCCGCCTCACCCAGCGGATACGCACGTACCTCTGTATCCGACAGCATAACGCCTGGAATTTGCAATAGCTTTTTCTGCCGCTCACTTTCTTTGAGAACTTCCTCCTCTGCCCCTACCGCCAGGACATCAATTTCCTCCACTTTGGGAATCGTCTGAATCGGTACAAAAGAATCCTCCTTCACCCACTTTGCCGACAATTTCTTCTCGATTGTCTGCGGCTCAATTTCCAACAGCTCCGCCATTTTGTGCAATGCCTCATCCCTGTTCTCCAATTTGCCTGGGACGATTCCCACCGACGATGCCGTACCTTCCCCGGCTAGTATGCGCCCGTTTCTGTCCCGAATTTCCCCTCGTTTTGCCTGCGTTGTGGAAACTTTCACCCTATCCTTTGCAGTTAATACCGGGAAAATCAGGGCATCGTCCCATACCAACCTGTACTCCCCATTCTTTTCCCGAAAAAACGCCTCATTTTTAAAACGGATATTCCCTGCCACGGTATCAAGCGAAGACTGATAATGCACCGCCTCACGCTCCTTATCGTATGAAATAATTTCAATTTCCATGTTTTGCAGTTCAATCCCCTCATAAATGGCTGAATTTCGCTTGATAAAATCCTCCCGGCTGATAAGACCCGATGCCTCCATATCCAGCATCGCGTACATCTGCCCATATTCCTTTTCGGTAATATAGCTCATATATTGGATAAGAAACTGTTCCGGGGATGCCTGGACATTCCCTGCCTCTTTGTCCGCAAATACCATTATACATATGTATGAAACTATTCCGATTGTAGCTGCTCCCAATACTGCAATCATTGCCATCCGTAACCTGCGCTGTCTGTTTTTTCTGTTTCTGTTTGATTTTTTCATGTTTTCCTCCATATGATTTTCAACTGTTATATATTATTTTGTTGTTAGCTTTTCTACATATTACATTTGTAAGATTTTATATTAAAAAAATATAAATTATATTTGATATTCGATTTGTGCATCTATATACTACATCTGTAAGATTTATATGTCAAGTATTATTATGCTTATACAACAAAGCGTGCAAGCCCTCCATCTTGAGTAACTTGCACGCTTTGACCCATCTATTGCCCATGAATAATTATTTACCTCTTAATCTTACTGCTGGATTTTACTTTACTCCATGCACTATACAGGGTTTCCTTGCCGGATTTCTTATAACTGCGTATTTTAACATAATACTTCTTTCCGGTTTTCAACTTTTTGAACGTATAAGTAGTCTTTGACACATTCTTAGACTTCACATTTTTCTTAAATTTCTTGTCTGTACTCACCTGCACCTGATAGCCCGACGCCATCTTATCCTTTGCCCATTTCACAGTCAGTTTTTTGCCCTTTGCTGCTTTAGCGGTCTTTACTGAGGGTTTCTTCGGGCTTACCTTAACGGTCACCGCCTTGGATATATTCTCTGCCTTGACGGTTATGGTGACAACCCCGGTATTTTTGATGCTTACTTTTCCAGTGTTTGCATCCACAATGGCAATCTTCGGATTGGAGCTTGTAAAAGTCATCCTGCGATTGGATGATGCATTGATCTGAAATGGCTTTGCGCCGTATACAACCTTATACAATGTTTTTCTACAGGTAATCGATGCCGTTGGATTCGCACCTGCTGCTTTGGTAATTGTAAAACTAATTATCTTACTGCCAGTATAATTCCCTTTGCCTGTAACCGTTACTTTAGCTGTGCCTGCGTTAATATTATCACTGTAAGCAACGCTGTAATCTGTATCCAAAACCAGGGTTTTACCATCCAGTTTCACAGTTACCGCTGGCGTTTTGGACTTTCCATCGTAAATATAGTTTGTTTGATCCAAGGTCACGGTCGCCTGGGAAATATTATCATTGTCTCCCGGATTTTCGTTGTCCCCATTGCCTGGATTGTCTCCGCTGCCTGAATTATCCCCATCTCCAGGATTGGGTGTTACAGGAGGAACATAGTTATAATGCATCGTTGCCTTTGATACTACCGCTATCGTGTCACTTGATTTACCTATGCTGTTCCACTGCTCTTCGGTACCGGTAAAGTATATATCCTTCAGCGGACAGGATGCAAACGCAGCCATCCCAATTGTCTCCACACTGTCTGGAATTATGACAGTAGTAAATCGGGAGCAGGAAGAAAATGCAAACGTTCCAATACTATTCGCACCCTGCGGAATTTCCACACCGGCAAGCGACAGACAATTCTGAAACATACCTTCGCCAATGCAGTCGATATTTTTGGGCAGCTTCACTTTTATCAGATAGTAACATTTCGAAAACATATTGTCGCCCAGCTTTACCTGTTTGTTGCCGGGAACAAACGTCGCACTTGCCAATCCCTGACATTCAAAAAATGCGGCGGCGCCCACCTCCCCGATACTGGCAGGTAACTCTATTGAAGCAAGCTTTGTGCAGGCGCGAAAAGCATTTTGCCCGATGGATTCCACTCCTTCGGAAACAGTCACTGCACTAAGATTTTGACATTGCTGGAAAGCATTGGCGCCGATAGTTTTAACACTGGAGGGAACTTTTATGGAAACAATGTCAGATTTGTAGAAAGCATTGTTGCCAATCGCTGTCACACTGGAGGGAATCTCCACACCAAGTACCCCACACTCCCAAAAAGCGCAGGAACTGATACTGGTAACTCCGTTTCCGATAATAACCTTGCGAATCTGGCTCCCATATTCTCTCCACGGCTGTTCTTCAAGACTGCTGTAATCCGGCATAGCCCCCTGCCCGGAAATAGTCAGCGTCCCCGCCTTCGTAAGATTCCAGGCAAGACCTCCATCAAGGGTTCCCTTTGCAATTGATACATTCGCTTCCGGATCATCCGGTGGGATATAACCTTCCGGATAACGAGTGATATAATGACTGGTGCTGTTCATCACCTCTTCCTTAGATATCGCTCTCCCCCAATGAATTCTGCCTTTGTGGTCTCCGGTACTGATATTTCCCTCGGCAACAATCACGCCCGCATCATTCACCTCCAACACAATCACGGTGTGGGTATCACCATTCACCCGTAAAATATCCCCGACCTTTATATCCTCAAATGTAAAACCGCCTGCCGCGTACATCCTGGCTGGCAAAGCGCCAAATGCCTCATCACTGAGTATAAAAGCAAAGGCTACACAGCCCACGGCTACAATATTGCTTCCACCAAGCGGTCCTCCCTTCCAACGATAATATCCCTTTGAGTCCGAATAAGGCTCATCGTCGGTCCAGGGCGTTCCTTCCTTATATTGCTCCCGATCCTTCAGTGCAATCATTGCCTCATAAACCTCCGTCGGGGTCGGGGTCGTACTATCATGTGCGACCAGTCCGGATGTGGATTCTTCCGCAAGAACTTCCTCATGCCGCAAAGATTCATCCTGCCCTGCATATGCTAATGACTGAGATGAAATGCATAAACACAACGCTAATACAACTGAAACAATTCGTTTTTTCAATTCTGTACCCTCCTGAATTTCATTTTGCGAGAACTTTTGATTGACAATCCTCCTCTTTGTAAATATATGGTTATTTTTCTGTTTTGTCAATAGGGATAACATTTCGGACAAATTTTCTTTTTGGGGAGTTTCGATTAAAGTTTGTATTTGCCAGAAGGAGTTTTGACATGATAAAATGAAAATAGCTATATCATTATAGTTCACATGAAAGTAAATCAAAGAATATGATATGCTTGTTGTCACATACCAAATGTTTTAACTAAAATGCAGGAGGAATTAAATATGCCATTTACTGAAGTATGTATTTATCAAGTCAAACCACAAAAGGTAGAGGAATTTGAAACATTAATGCTTGAGGCCAAAAGTCTTTTGGAAAAACAGGAGGGATTGCTTCTGCTGCGGTTTGCCAAAAGAGGGTATCACATAGATATGGAGCAAATTAGGGAGGGACTTCCACCTCTTAAAATTACCCGTATTGTAAAAAGTGTTAAGTATATGCTTTATTGGGAATTTGATACGAAAGAAAGCTACGGAGCAGCACAAAAAAATCTTTATAACAGTTATTGGAAGTCTATCGAAAAGTGTTTAGTAGTTCCGCATGACAAATATTTAGGAGAGACGGTGTTTTAATGGACCCTTGAGGACTGGGGTGAAATGATATAGAATCTGGCACTCTTAGCGCCAAACATTATTTTTCTTGAAATCAGCCTCAAACTTTCGTATAATGTATAAATAAAAATACACGGCAATTTAGCTCATGTGAAAGGAAGTGCAAAATGTATCATACAAAGAAGACAAAAAACCTGCTTTTTATTGATAACGCGCAGACATATGAAGAACTTTGCCGAATTCTTGATGACGAATACAATATAAACATTTTCAAAAATATGGCGGACGCAAAAAATATCCTAAGTCAAAGCGAAACAGACACCCATGCCATCCTCATTCATGCAGATCTTCAGGAAGATATTGGCAAAGCCATTGAATTTATGAAAGAAAACAAAAGCCTTATCTCCATACCAATTCTTATTTATACCGATAAAGAGGACTCTGCGAATGGGTTTGAGTATCTGGGTTCCGGGGTGATTGACTGCATTTCCAAACCATTTATCAGTAAAATAGTCAAAAACAGAATTTCAAATGCTATTGCATTTACAGATTCTATGACCTTTTTCGGAATTGAAACAATACTTAAACAGCTTCCTTCCAATATCTTTCTTAAGGATAATGAGGCCCGATATATTTTTGCGACAAAATATTGGCACCATTTAAAAAAACCGGATGATCCCAACTGGTCAATCCGTGGAAAAATTGATCCCGAAATACGCAAAGATAAGCAAAACGCTATAGAAGCCCATAAAAGAGATCTGGAAATCATCAAAACCGGCAAGGGAATGACATACACGATTGAAATTAACGAGGATGGGATACAGGAATTCCTCCAAATTATAAAACAGCCTCTTTTCAATGATAAAGGACTTGTTCATGGCATCATAGGCCTGATTAACAATGTGACGGAACACGAGTTACTGAAAAAGAAACTCCAGGAACAGGCAGTGACTGATACACTGACAGGTCTTTATAACAGAGCTTACCTGGACGAATTTATCAAAATACATAACGATGATTGCTATCCAATCACCGTTATCTCTGCCGATTGTGACGGACTCAAGGAGATAAACGACACCTATGGTCATTCAGCAGGAGATGAATATATTAAAGCTACTGCAAGCCTTTTCCAGGCAGTTCTGCCTCAGGGATGCTTATTGTTCCGCATGGGCGGGGATGAATTTCTCGCTTTATTACCATCTACGCCAGAGGAAAAAGCCCTGCTCCTCGTAAAGCAGTTAAAAGAAAAGCAAAAGGAGTTCTGTATACAAAATCAGCAACTGAGCGTTTCCTTCGGCATATCTGTCATGAACAGCAGGGAAGATAGTTTCCATACATGCATTACTGATTCGGACCGAAAAATGTATTTTGAAAAAAGGACAAAGCAGAGATAATTATTTGTTACCCCTCAAATTTGAGGGGTATATGTTGCGTTCGTTTATATCCACATATAACCATTAACTGTCAGATACTCGACAATTTGGTTTTCAAAGCCATAAAACGCATATTAAAACATATTTTTTCAAAGTCTCATCCCGATTAATGCTTTGTAAATCAACGCTACATTATTAAATTGATTTTCTTTGAATCCATTTTATACCTCTGCCATTTGCGATTTTATACTCGCCACAACTTCCCAGCAAACGGGAATTTTATCATTTTAATTTTTCCCATTCTTCACGTTTTATGGCATATGCATATGATATCCCATTCTTTTCATCAGGATATTCTTTCACTTTCCTCATACCAATTGCAATGGCAGTAGAATATGAACCAATATTTGTATATTTCATGTAAGAATATAGACAATCGTATTCTGTATTCATAAATGCCCAATTTCTAACCGCGCTTGCGGCCTCACTTCCAAAACCTTTCCTCCAATGATTTTTATGAATGTGATACCCTATTTCAGGCAGGAATTTTCCGTCAATATTCTGTATTGTTAACCCGCAGTCGCCAATAAATTCACCCGTTTCTCTTAAAACAACAGCCCACAGACCAAATCCAAATTCCTTGTAGTTTTGAAGATTCCATTCAATCCATTTTATAGTACGCTCTTTATCAAAAGGATTAGGATAATGTTGCATGGTTTCTGCGTCTGACATTATTTCATATAACGCATTGAAATCCTGTAATGTATATTCTCTTAGAATCATTCTTTCTGTTTCAAGAATCATATTTCCTCCTAAAATTCAGATTTATATAAATCACCAATGATAGAATACATCAATTCCGGGTTTCCTTCGCCCAAAGCCCTATGCTTGTATCATCTGCTGTCATAGGACAAACTATAACAATAAACTTGATAACTATTTCCTACCCAAAAGGACGCACGTCTCCACATGTGTCTAAGCTACTATGTAAACACAATTTTTCAACCTCGGCACTTGTATAGGAATACAATTTTTCGCAGTTCTATACCCATGCCTAATATTAAGCATACTTTCTCGTCCTACTCATCAAGCATCAATTTTCCCTTTTTGGCTTTTGCTTTCAAACGAGCCATCTGCTCTTTTTCTATCTGTTGGATACTCTTTTCCGGAGTGGGCAAATCCTCAGGCATTGTCCCACCAATCTTTTCTATTGCGGTCCGCACCTCTCTTCCCACAGAATAATGAATCGACGTTGCCGTTTTAGCATTATCAACCTCATCTTTTCGTAATTTTTCTTCAGTCTGAGATATACGAAACAGGTTGGCAATTAATTCCGTACTCCCCATGTAATCAAGGATTTTCTGTCCAACCTCCAATCCCTTTTTTGTATGAATATCATCCACATCTAAACCACCATACAATCCCATATACCCAGCACTTTGAAAAATTGCAAATTCCTCATTTGTAATAACACCTGCTTTATGTGCTGTTTCTGCAAGCATTTGATTCCATTGCTTAATGTCCCCACGCACAACAAGTCTTCGATTATCCTCACTTAACTCATTAAAATGATCCGCTACCTCTTGACGATATGTCTGGATTGCAAAATATGTTTGTCCCAATGCAATCACTTCTTTTCGTGGGTCACCATTCTGCACAATCAAATAACAAGCATATCTGGACAATTCATAATCCAAAATGGGTTTTTTGGTTACACCTGCTTCTACGATTTTCCTGACCTCAGGAAAATCGTAAGCTATCATATGACCACTATTCTCACAGGCAATCATTGCTCTATTGATTACTTTGGAGAAATTTTCCCATTTATTATAATCTAAAGCTGAAGCCAGATCCCTCGCACTCCAAAATTCTGAACCGTCCTCACGAATTTGTTTAATGTCTTCAAACCTGTTATATTCTTCTACAATCAGTTTCTTCATATACGCTCCTCCGTAGTTATTCAGAACCTTTCGTTTATACAAATTCCACCTACTTATAACATCTTTAATTTTTAATTGTGCTATTACAATATGGATGCGTTAATTGTGCATTATCAGAACTTCCGGAACCACCATCAGCTTTCCTGTTAATATGGTCAATATTAATTGAACTCTTATGTAATAATCCGCCGCAAATAGCACATTTAGGAGTATGTTTTAAAGCCTCTTTTATAAATGTCGCAGACTTTACTGCCCTAGAAAAAGTTGAACTTAATGTTTCTTCTTTTTCTAATGAGGTATCCTTTAAAATTCCACTAAATTTATCACTACTTTTGATCTGCTCCACCGTTTCCTTTACATTTCTTGTTTCAAGCAAGGACTCAACAGCCATCTCATAAAATTCTGCCACAAACGGATATGCTTTCATCGTCTCCCGTTTATTCCTTACAATTGCTTGTATTAAATAATCATATTCTCTTATCAATTCTTCAAAAAGCTCACGACAATCTATAAACTTATCAAATCCTTTGCTTTCTTCCAAAACATTCATAAAACGCAGCAAGGCATAAAAGGATGTGGTTTTAAATCTCCCATTTATTGAATATAAATATATTGCAGGGTGTAAGCCCAAAGATGATGGATGTGAACTATTTATACGATAAAGTATTTTTCTACAATTTTTCAAACATTGTACTGTCATTTCACCATCTACATCATTAGCTTCGTAT
>CAJTSB010000007.1 GCA_910578825.1 uncultured Lachnospiraceae bacterium
TGAATCTTTCAAGGTTATTTCACTGTTCAGTTATCAAGGTCGTGTGCTGTCGTTTCTGCGACAGCTTGTATAGTTTATCACAGCCATTCGCATTTGTCAAGCACTTTTTGCAAAAAAATAACAACTTTATGTTTGAAAAATGAGAAACGGAGAAAGAGGGATTCGAACCCTCGCGCCGGTCACCCGACCTATACCCTTAGCAGGGGCACCTCTTCGGCCTCTTGAGTATTTCTCCGAACTGACATTTTCTTATAAAATTGTCATTTGCGCCGCAGCGCATAAGTTATATTACTAAAAAAAAAACCGTTTGTCAATATCCTTTTTACATATTTTTTAATTCTTAATTAATTTATTGCAATGACGTGAATCGCATTCCGCTTTCACTAAAGATTATATGCAAAACTGCCGATATAGTGTAAAAATAGATAACCTTTTATAATTGTTACAAATTACAAGCATTTATCAAAGCGAATACATACGGTAAACGGATTTACCGATAAGCAGAGATAACAAATGCCTGCATCAAGGAGGATGAGCGCATGAGCATGATGATTGGCGGAAGTAACTCCGCAAATAAAGTAACCAAAATAAAGGATTTAAACGGTAACACCGTTGCAACGATCAGTGTTTCTTCTTCTAAAAAAGGTAAGAAAAAACGCCTCCAATACAGTTTTAAATCCATTTCCAACCAAATAATGCAGGCGAAGACACCGAACACTGCAAAAATGGTTGCAACAAAGGCACGCGGCAAGGTTGCCATGCTGCAGAGAAATATTGACAATGATGATTACGACGAGACCGAGCTGCGGCACGCAATTATTCACGCTAAGAAAATGCTACGTATTGCCAAGAAGAAAATGCGGCATTTAGAAGAAGAGCAGGCGGCAAAACAACAGAAAACAACTCAGATAGAAGACGACGGTGACGGCGTACCAGAACTGCCAGACGAAGAAGAACGCGAACAGGAACAGCAGGAAGAGGAATTAAACCAGATGGTGGATGAATATCAGGACCTGATGAGCGAGCTTATGGCCGAATTTACACAACAGACGATGGAACAGATGATGGAAGAGGCCCAGCTGCAGGAATTGGCGGATGCATTTATGGGAGATGTTCAGCAGGTAGATATGTCACCGGAAGATCTTGACAAATTAAAGAAAAAACATCGTTCCGATGAATTGCGTGAAATTATGGAAGCCGACATGAAATACTTAAAGGCCATGATCAATAAACTGGAACGGGAACGCCAGGAGATTTCTACCGAAAGTTTTACCAACCCTTCCGTCACTTTGGAAATTTCAGGTATCGAAATGCCGGTTACTGCCACGCAAGCCCCGCCTGTTACCCCAGAAGGTGAAGTAATTGACGTTTCTCTGTAACAGCCTAACGACCTTTTGAAATATTTTTCATATTATTATTTTCTTCAAAAAGCATCCGGATGCCCCATATATCTTTGTCCCAGAGACAAGAATATATCACGCATTCGGATGCTTTTATTTCCAAATGTATCGGCACGCGCCGCATAGCGGCACCTGCCAGGTCGGAGGAAGGCATTACAAAAATGCTACGCATTTGCCTTCCTCCGCTGACAATGAGAAAATTTTTCACTCCGATACCCGGAATTCCTTTACCGCGGTCTCATAAAGATTATTTCCCTCACAATCTACCACTACGACCACCGGAAAATCCTCTACCTCCAGTCTAAGAACTGCCTCTGCGCCCAAATCTGCATAGCAGACGGTCTCCGACTTCTTGATGCATTTGGAAAGAAGAGCTCCGGCGCCGCCTACCGCAGCAAAATAAACCGCCTGATTGCGGATAATCGCGTCCACCACTTCCTGCGTACGTTTTCCTTTTCCAATCATTGCCCTCTGCCCCAGATCAAGCAGGCGGGGCGCGTATTTATCCATACGACTTGCCGTAGTAGGACCTGCAGAACCAATGGGTCGCCCCTCTCTTGCCGGAGACGGACCCATATAATAAATCGCTGCATTCTTTAGCGAGAACGGCAGCTCCTCCCCCCGGTCCAAAACTTCCATAAACCGCTTATGTGCCGCATCTCTCGCAACATAGACGGTTCCGGAGATATATACATAATCCCCCGCACGAAGGTTCCTGGCAACCTCAGCGGTAATTGGCGCAGTAACATGCTTATCCATCCTGCACTCCTCCCTTTCTATATTTCCCGCACTACATGACGATTCACATGACAGCAGATATTAATAGCAACCGGAAGTCCCGCAATATGAGTCGGAAACGTATTGATATTGACCGCAAGCGCCGTCGTCGTTCCGCCCAGTCCACCCGGTCCAATGCCAAGTCCATTCACCTTCTCCAACATTTCCTCTTCCAGATCCTTTACATAAGGTATCTTTGAACGCTCATCAACCGGACGTATCAATGCCTGTTTTGCAAGAAGGGCACATTTCTCAAATGTTCCGCCAATACCCACGCCGACAACCATTGGCGGACAGGCATTCGGTCCCGCGTCTTTTACCGCCGTTAAAATAGCCTGCTTTACGCCCTCTATGCCATCCGCCGGTTTGAGCATAAAAATGCGGCTCATATTCTCACTGCCAAACCCTTTTGACGCCAACGATAGCCTGACCTTATCACCCGCAACGATGGAACAATGGATAACCGCCGGCGTATTGTCTTTTGTATTCTCCCGCAGGATCGGATCGCCTACCACAGATTTACGCAGAAACCCTTCCACATATCCTTGACGGACACCCTCGTTAATTGCCTCTTCCAGTAATGTTCCTTCCAGATGTACATCCTGACCAATCTCTGCAAAAACCACAGCCATCCCGGTATCCTGACAAATCGGAATCATCTCTTCCTCTGCAATCGTAAGATTTTCCTGTAGCTGAAGTAATATTTTCTTTCCCAGAGGCGCCTTTTCCGTATCAGCTGCCTCCTTTAAAGCCCTATTCATATCTTCCGACAAATAATGGTTTGCCTCGATGCACATTTCGCAGATATTTCTCGTAATTTCTTCTGTCGATATTGTACGAATCATGCCTTTCTCCTCATAAATAATATTTCAAATTTAAAATTCCGGATTCCAGATTACACGGTTTCTGCCCGTTTCTTTTGCACAATAAAGCGCATGGTCTGCCGCGCTTATGGACTTTTGAAAATCACCATTATAAGCCACCACACCAGCCGAAATATGGAATTTAACCGGACATTCGTCCGATGATGCAATTTTGCGGCGTATTTCCTCCGCCTTTTCATACGCTTTCTCTGACTCCCAGCCAGGCAGGATAATAATAAACTCTTCGCCGCCAAAACGAATGACCGTTCCGTTTTCCGGGATTTCCCGCATCAGTGTCGTTCCCAGAAAATGCAATACCTGATCTCCGGCATAATGACCGTAAGTATCGTTGACGCTCTTAAAAAAGTCAACATCAAGCATAATAATTGAAACTTGTTTCTCATCGCCGATCAGTTGATTATCCTCAATCAACTGGTTCATCCTGTGGCGGTTATACACCGTTGTCAGCGGATCTGTAATCAATGCCGCTTCCAGTTTCCTGGCGGTAAGATAATGCTCGAACTCTCCCAGATTCAAAAGATAATGGGCAACCGTAATCGCCACAAAACACGGAACATTGAGTGATAAAATCACATCCAGGTTTTCATAATGATTAAACTGATGTGAAATCAGTATTTGTGCAAAAAAAGCGCCATAGCCTACAAATCCCGAACAGGGACTTGCGCCCAGACAACAAATCAGAAAAATAAGATTCATGATCGTTGCTCCCTCACTGAAATGTGTCTTAATCTCAAGATGATACACAGACCAGATCGTCGCAAACACAATCGTGTTAAGGAGCAAATAATTGAGAAGTTCTTTTATTTTGTAATTTTCCGCCTTTGGCTCCAGAAACACGTACAAAAACATCGGTATCAATATCGATGTGCGGGGAATCAGCGTCGGCATAATCGTATTTCCATTTAGCTGATAATCCGATACCAGATAAGAAAGCGACGCCAGGCTCGCCAATATCAGTATCATCTTCACAAAAAACTGATAGTAATCACTTTTATGCTGATAAAAATCACGTTTTTCCTTCTCATCTGTTCCTTTATACGTATGGTACAATTCAATGATATGTATAAAACTGTAATTTTTCACGGTCAATTCCTCTTGACGTCTGAGGTTCTCCTCTTATTAGAAAAACCTCAAACTCCTGTCACAAATAATTAATCCGCTGTTTATTATATAAAGGTTTTCGATTGATGTCAAGAAACTGCAAATACAAAAAATGTTGCAAAAAATGCTATTTTTTCCCAGCCTCAAAGTACATTTCTGCCGTTTCCCGCGCCAGACATTTCGACACATGGAATGTCCGCAGCGTCATACCCTCCGTACGCTCTATCACACGATGGAATGTCTTGTTCAGCAGACAACGCCTGCATCCTTTTTTCAGAACGGATCTGCCGGTCCCCACGTCATAACCCCAGATTCCCGCAGGCGTATAATAATCGTATATTTGCACGTAGTCTCCTCCATGACGGATACAGTTTTCATGCGCAAATTGATATTGGCTCAAAACCGGCACGACATCCACAGACAGAGATGTGAGGTACTTCAGATCTTCGTAGCTGATACTTTCCCCCATCTGCGCCACATTGTATTTTGCGACAAGCACATCTACTTTTCCAAAGGAAAACACCAGATAAAATACTGCAACCACCGCCATACAATAACGAAACAGTCCAAATTCCCTGCGCAGCACCGCCAGCGCAACACCTGCCATCAGCACTGACAAAAGAGCAAGAAACCACAATACCAGCACCCGCAGAAAGCTCAGATGATAGGTACGGATATAAAGAATCATCCGAAATGCACTCGATGCAATCATCACATACGTACAGCCAGAAAATAGCAGCAGCAAAACATTCAATATCCGGTTCCTGTCAAATACCGCTATACACGAAACTACCAGAAGCAGGTTAAAAATACACACAAATAACAGCTGAAAAAACCCCTGATGCGCATATTCCGCATACGTATACCCTTCCGGCAGCAGCATCCCCCCGGTAAATAAAAATACAATCTGAATCACACAGAAAATCACATAGATAAACGTCACCATAGACAGGAAGGTAATTGCCGTCAATGGATTGCGTTTCTTCACACTGCTGGTATTTTCCGGCATGTTATTCAACGACAATGCCGAAAGAAAACTGTAGACGCCAAAAAATCCCAGAATCATCAGTAATATTACTAGAATCACGTTTGGGGAGAACAAAATCTGACTGAACAGCTTATAAAACGCCTCTCCGACTATTTTGGAAAATAGCTGATCTGCGCTGCTTAAGAGAAGAACCACAAAAATGAGCATCGGCAATCCGATCAGAACACCAAACATGACATATTTGATTCCTTTGTTCTTTTCCTGATTTTCCTCTCCCTTCTTGTGCGCTTTCAGATACCGCATGAAATGCAGAATGGGGGCAGCCACTTCCGGTATCATATTCAGATATAGGAATAACAGGTTTACGAGATATTGTCCGAAATTCCACTCTCTGTCATCGTACACTTGACGCAGCATAACTACGGTAATCAGCAAGAGTATTCCTACCGTATTAAAAAAGACTACGAAAAGGCTGGTCGTAAGAACCGTACTGACGCCTAGTAGAAGGCAGGCCCCGGCATACAACCAGCTCGACTTTTTCCAGGCAACCCCATATTTCTTCAGATATAAGGCACAGACGATAAGCGTAACTGCTGTTATCAAGGGAAATGTGAGTCCAAGGTAATTTTTGTAAAATGCAACCGCAAAACAGATCGCGTAAATCGCTGCCATTCCCAGGAAATACGGGGTATGTTTTTCGATCCTATTCTTCATGCTCTTCCTCCTCTCTCCACTCCAGAATATCTCCCGGCTGGCATTCCAGGGCCCGGCAAATTTTATCAAGTGTGTCCACCCTGATTGCTTTTGCCTTGCCATTTTTTAAAATAGAAATATTTGCCATCGTAATGCCGACGCGCTCTGAAAGCTCCGTCACGCTCATTTTTCGTTTTGCCAACATTACATCTATATTGGTAATAATTGCCATATACAGCCTCCTCTTTTCGATAACTTCCGATTATTCCGTATCCATTTCCGACTGGTAAAACTACTTATTCTAGATAGTCAGCTGGTTTTCCTGCTGGATTTTTGCCGCCTTGAGCACCAGATGCGATAACGCCGCTGCCATCACCGCCACTACAACACCTGCAAAATCCACAAACAGGGAAGCCAGAAGGACTGCGGGATGCGACATATTGAGAAACAAAAACGCCAGGTTCGAGACAAAGAAATAAGCGCTGTCTGCGAGCGCAAGCATACAGATATGCTTGAGATGACGCGCATTCTCATAGGAAAACGAATTATCCCCTGCGATCTCCACCGTAATCTTCCATCCATGATAAAGTCCAAGACAACAGGGAATAGCAGAAATCCATAACATTACCAGCCAGGGATAATAACAATGTGCAAATTCCGGGTTTTCAACTGCCAGATCTTTTCCAAACATCGGAATCAGAAAGCCATATATGATAATCCCGCATACTATAATTCCCAGAATAATACCTTTGAGCCATTTACTTAAACTTTTTTGTGTCATAATTTTACCTCCTCTTATACATTTGATTTTCACAATTTAACTGTATTATATTCTCAGAACAACAAAAAGTCAATATATATTTATTGAAATTCAATAAATATATATTGACTAATAATTTTTATTCCACCTGAAACCCCGCCTCAGACAATCGTTCTTTTGCCTTCTGCATATTGTTTTCCCCGCAAATCTTCATATGACCCGCCGTCCTCTTGAACGATAATGGATAAAGCTCCTGCATCTGATCTTCGCTCATATACAGCCCGTTCGATGGCTCCTCTATCATACCGCCAATGTATGCTTTACGTTCCCTGCCCTTATCGTCGGTGATGGTCAGTTCCAACTCCTGATACTGCTCCATCCACTTTGCAATTTCACTCTTTCCCGGGCAATTCCCGTGATCATCCACAAAACCAGAAAAAATTTCCTGCCCTGCAAACAGAACTACAGTATTTCCCAGTGTAATTTCCTCCTGCGCCTGTTTCCATTGAAACGGATAACGGTAAAGGTCAACGCCCAGAACCTGCGTCTCCAGAGTATATGCCTGCAGGCGCAGCCTTACACTACAGGACGACACGGGAAAAAACGCATACACCCCCTCTATTTTTGCTATCTCTTTTACGATATCTTCCGTCAGCTCTGCCTCAGACTGAATAGATATTCCATAGCTCCTTTGCTGCCGTATCCAGAAATCCACACCACGTACGAGCGCCAAAAAGCACAAAATACCCAGGGCAAGCATGACGATATCCTTATATAGATTACGTTTCCTCATGTCTGTTTCCCCATATCCCGGTAATGTTTCATCCTCAGATACAGCCAGATAATCACAAGCAGCAACACAACAAAAACAAAAAACAGAATGGTTATCCACCACTGGTTTGTCTTCGGTTTCTGCTCCTCGATGTCCAGTTTTAGCGTTTGCGCCTCCCGGATGACCGTATGAATTTCCAGTCTCTGCTCCGTCACCTCTCCCTGTTCATTTTCATAGGAAAAAATTACCTCACCCGAAGTATCTCCATACTTTTCTCCGCCATTTTCTAATACATTTCCGTCTTCGTCCATATCCAGCGTACCGACAAACACCTTCTGCTCACCATCCGCCGAGGTCCCGGCCTCCATGTTTCCCAGAAATACTTCCTGCTGCGGAAACAACCCCTTTGCCTTCATTTGAACCCTGACATTGTAAACAGGTGAAAGCCCGGTATTCTGTACCTGAAAGCTCAAAAATTCCGTGTCCGCGGCATAAACCTGTTCTGGAAATGAGAGGTTTACAAGCTTCGCCTGCTGCGGCTGCGAGACAAGCAGCTTTACCTGTTCCGTCGAAGTATAACCGTTCCCTTTCGCATCCTCATATTCAATCTGAAACTGCACCTGTACCGGCTCTGCCAATGCCTTCTTCACAGCCGTTATGCTCTGGGTAAGCTCCATCTCTGCTTTGGCAGCGACCTTCTCAAAATACCACGCCGTTTTCTCAAATACAACGTCCTTACTGTCCGTAAGCAGCGAGACTTTTACATTTTCCACCGCATGACGACTGCTGCAATTTAGAATCATAACCGTCCATGTCGCACTGCTCCCGGCATCGAGAGCCTTTCCCTGAAGATTGTTGCGACTGATTATCAGTCGGGGCTGGCTGTTTTTTTCATCCACGGCTGAACCGGGTAAATCCGCCGCCTGTCCGCCCTCACCGGAAGGCATGATTTCATCCGCCGGACTATTGTTGTAATGATCCATTGCATCTGCTAGATTTTCCCCGCCTTTCCCGGCAGGCTCTTCTTCCGGGGCGATATCTCCCACACGCGCTATGCCGTCCGTGATTTCCACATATATCGTAAACTCCTGACGGATAATCTCGCCATCCTCCTTTCCCTCCGCCCATAAATGCAGGGGATACTGCCCGTTCATACGATCTTTTTTGAGTTTGACGCGACACCGGTAAAGATAAAGTCCATCTTCGGATAATTTGACCTGTTTTCGGTAGTTTTTATAATAGAACGGACAATTATCTTCGTTCTCGAAATCAATTCCCACCGTAATCTGCGCTTTCTCCATCTCGGCGTCAGATAAAAATGGCACCACCAGCGTCATGGTATTTTTGCGAATTGTGGGCTCATATCCTCTGGAAAATGGACTGTCCATACCTTCATATTTGTGTCTGTCATCGATGGAAATCCCATTTTCTGCATGTATTTCTATAGAATAAGCTGAAATAAGAACAATCAAAAGCAAAACCATATACCAGACAGAGATCGAAAATCCCACAGCAATACGCTGAGACTTTGCCATATTCTTTCTCTTTTTCATAATTCCCGCATCCTTCCTCCATCCATCTCATACACCTTGTCACACAAAATGCGGATATCTTCACTGTTATGGCTGGCAAGGATAATCGTCTTACCCTGTGCTTTCAGCTCCAGCAGAAGTTTTCGAATATCCGCCACGCCATGTTTATCCAATCCATTAAAAGGCTCATCCAGAATCAGAAATTCCGGATCCTCCATAATTGCCTGTGCAATTCCCAACCGCTGGCGCATCCCAAGGGAATATTTGGACACAGACTTTTTCAGTGACGGCTCCAGTCCCGCCTTTTGCATGGCATATTCCATTTCTTTCCTGCCAATTTTACCCTGCAACGCCGCCAGTATTTCCAGGTTGCGCATCCCGCTTAAGTTTGTCAGAAATCCCGGCGTTTCAATAATCACGCCCGTATTAACCGGAAAATCCGTTTCCTTGCCAATTACCTTACCGTTAACCCGAATCGTGCCTTGCGTCACCGGAAGAAAGCCGCAGATACATTTCATCAGCACGGTTTTTCCGGAACCGTTATTGCCACAGAACCCATAGACTTTGCCCTGCTCCATGGAGACGTTAATATCGTACAATACCATATCCTCTTTAAATTTTTTTGTCACATGATCTATCTCTATATAAGACAATATTTGTCTCCCTTCTTTCAAATATCCTTTAAACGTCTATACAGCAATAACCCATGGAGCAGCATCAAAGCAAGTGAAAACAACGCCAGAAATATCCAGATTCCAATTCCATCCACTCCCCAGTCCTGCTCGCATTTCAACCATTCCGCAGGATACATGGCATACATATTGGTAAAATAACGCTCCTTTAAAATAACGAGCATATAATAACAGACAAACGGCAATCCGTACGCCATATAATAATTCCGAAACGACACTGCAAAAATCCCCGAAACCTCTGCCAGAATCCCGCCGACAAGCGCAATGCGCAACAGATACCGCATAGATTCCCAAACGGATTCCCAGGGAATTTCTCCCTGAAGTTCCATGGGATAAATCGCCAGAAAGCAGAGCACAAGCGCAACTATACCGGCAAGGAAAAACGGCAGAAAACCTCCAATATATATTTGTATCGTCTTTCTTTTGATATACTGCATCTGACTGATTCTGCTGATATACAGCCTTAAAAATCCGCTGGAAGATTCCTTCACGTAAACGCCGCCCATGGGCAGAACCGCTGCAATGGGCAGAAGAAACAAAATCGTCTGCGTATCCAGCGCCATATGATACATTTCAATAAAACTACCCTGACGCAACGGCAGCTCCTCAATTTTATCAAAAGGAAATCCTGCAAGGATTGCCAGAAAACCAGGCAACGCCGCTATCCACAAACCTCTTTCCTTTAATAACTCTTTCATGGTTCCCCCAGAACAAAGCGGACAGATCCGCATCAACTTTCTTCCCCTGTAAAGGAGTTAAAATTATAACGTTTCAATGCATAAAATGAAATCAGCGCCATGACGCTCAATAACAGCAGAAACAGGATACAGGACTGCTCTACGGAGGGCAAAACGTCATACCCAAAATCATGCATCCCATAGGTGGCATGGTTGAGCGGGCTGATCCATCCGGTAATCCTGCGCACCAGAAACATTTCGTATTCTTCTTTGTGAAGGAGCTGCGCCAACGTATCCGGATCCAGTAAAAATCCAATCAGGCTGTACGCAAGCCCAGCCGCAACGCCCGCCTTTTTTCCCATTTTCATCTGAAAATACAGCATAAAAAAGCTTAACGTCAATGCATAGCAAATGAGCAAAAGCACCATCTGCAGGCTGCACGCAAACGGGGTTGTACTCTCCATGACCTTGATGGTAGATGGCACGGAAAATTTGTCTCCCATGGAAGAATAGGCAAGCAATGCTGCCGTCCGGCTCCAGATATTTCCCGCATACGTTTTCTGCATACAGAGCAGGCTGGTAACCAGAAATACATAAAAGATATACATAGCCGTCACCAGAAAAATATAGATGAACTGTGCCAGGAGCCAGAGCCCTTTGCGCGTGCGCATCAGCATATAAGGGGTAAACGGCGAAAGTTTCGGCAAATCAATAAACAAAAGGATTAACAGCAGGGAACACAACAAAATGGACGTTGCATCCCCAAATGTCCAGATAAACGGCTCAACTGCCTGCATCGGCGCATCATAGTAATCCGCCACCATCAGCGCACGATCGCTGAGGAAAAAGCACAGGATAAAAGAAAACAGGAATGTCAGAACCACCCTGGGATTTCGGTAAAATCCCAGAAAGTTCCAGCGTACCACGGCCGCCGTCTGTCTCACAGCTCCCATGTTAATAACCAAGCCCACGATCAATGACCGTCCCGTCAATGGCATTGATGGTCATAAAACTCTGGTTGGAATACTCTCCGTTATTCGTACCCTCGTACTCTTCATTTTTGTTGTCAAATCCTCCGATAAAATCCCAGACCGGTACCAGCAACCCACTGTCGCTGTCTGTCGTCGGGTCGTAAATCCGACTATAGCCCAGTACAATCCGTTTGATGTGATACGTTCTGTTTGTCTCATATTTGGTGATATCCGCGTTGGATACCTCCATCATTTGCTCATATATTTTGGCAATGCTGTCAAAATCCATGAGTTTCACATGTTCCGTCTGCACCGCTCCAACCTCATAGGGATTATAAATCTCAACCTTCTCGATTCCATCCTTACCAACGATAACATCACACCGCTCATAGCTCCAGGGCGTCAGCGTACTGTCCATATCTTCCAGTCCTCCACCGTATTCAGTCGTATATGTAATCCGCACATCATCCACTTTCCTCGTAAAATGAAACAGATATCCTGCCTCCAAAATGCTTTCTTTTCTCGCTCCACCCTCGCCATGATGGAACACGGCATAGTCCCAATTGTAGACTTCCAGTCCCCAGCCCAGTTTTTCCACCTTTTCCTCTGCTATCTTCTGCGCATCTTCCATAGAAATATCCAGCATCCCTTTTACATCGTCTTCCGTGAGCCGGATTTCACCGTTCTCTTCCCCGCCCAGTAAATACGACGTCTCTATCCATTCTGCAAACTCCCTTGGGTCTGCGACAATATCATCCTTATCTTTGGAAATTTTAAACGAAATATCCGGCGCCAGCCCATAGCTGATCGTGTAATCATAATTCCCCTGCGCCGTCTCCACGACGCCAAAAAACCAGTCTTCATCCACTTCCTTTACACGCTCCTCACCTTTTCCATTCCAATATTCCAGACCGAAGGAAGGTTTCACTTCCTCCTTGGTAATCTCATCCGGAGCCGTCTTCATATCCTCTTCGTCCCGGGCAATAACATCATCAATATTAAACTGCGGCTGCCCATTTTCATCCGTCCCGTACTCATACGGGTCAAGATTTCCTTCTGATTTATACTTTTTCAGCCGATTGATATCATCCTGGTAATCTTGTTTGGTCCACTGATCATACGTATGAGAACTGTAAAACTTTGCATCATCAAAAAATGCATTTGTTACAGTATCAATCATATCCTGATTGACTTCCTTTGCCGTTACGGCATACGTGCTGATTGTATTTGTTTCCGGAAGGATTACGTCTGCATCGGTGTCGATGACAAGGCCGCCTCCATCATAGGATGCATTGTTTGCATAATGCTCCGGCGCGCCCAGCAATTCCCGTAAGGACGTGCCTGCCTGTGCATTCTCTTCTGCGCTTTCATAGGATTTGACGCTGTCTGCCCCTTTTTGTCTTACAATCGCATCTTCGGGCGTCTCCTGACAACCGGTAAGAAATGCGATACAAAGCCCTGCTACAACCATTGAACTATATTTTCTCTTCATAACAACCTCCTGCATCTATCTGTCAGAAAATTTCGTGAATTTCTGTATGGAATTATCATAACAGATAGTTTTCGGCAAATATTCACCCGGTTGTAAAGGATTCGTAAACAAAGTCTTCCCTGTAAATTATTTACATTACTTGCCCGGCTCCACCCAGGAAATCTTCGTTCCTCTCCCGACTTCGCTTTCAATCTCTACTTTCCCATGGTGTACCGTGGCAATCTGCTCGCACAACGCCAGACCCAGCCCCATATTTCCGCTCTTTCTGGAACGCGATTTGTCCACGCGGTAAAATGCCTTGCGCACCTTATCCACTTCCTCCGGCGGAATGCCGCAGCCCTCATCCCGTACCCACAGAGAACCCTTCCCGGCTCCCATATAGATATGGCTGCCCGGCTCCGACGCCATAATGCTGTTATTGATTAAATTAATCAGGAAACTTGTCATCAGATCCATATCAAGAGACATGCATTTCCCCTGATATTCCCCCTCCATAACCAGGGTAATTTCCTTTTCCAGCAGCTTGTGACTTACATTTTCCTTTACACGCACAAACAAATCCTCTATGGCAACTTCCTGAAACATAATCCGGCATTCCGGCTCATACAGTTTTGTGAGTTCCATCATTTTCTCAGAAAGCCTCGACAGCCGCCCGCTCTCACGGTTGATGTAATGCAGCGCCTTTTGCTCCTGCTCCGGCGTTAGTTTCACACTGAGAAGCGTCTCCGAATAGCCCTTGATGGCAGTCAATGGCGTCTTCAATTCATGAGACATGTTTCCGATGAGTTGTCGCTGCGCCTGATTTGTCGCCTCGAGAGGCTTTGTAATCTTCTTAATCAAATATACCAGCAGAAATGCCATGGCAAGTGAAATAAAAATCGAGACAATGATTTCCCGAATGGCGATGCCAAAACTCTCTTGATAAATATAAGTAATATCTACCACATAAAAATACAGATAATGCTGTTTTTTGCCTTTATCATCCGTTTTCTTCTCCTCCGCGCCAAAAATCATAAGATGGGAATCATCTGTCTTTTGCAGTGCATACATCAGCGTCATACCTTCTTCTATTTTTACCTTATCGGTTTCAAATTCAAAGGATGTACTATTATATAATTCTTTTCCATTCTTATATAACGCAGTACCTTCCGGCATATTATCACGAAAACAATAGACCATGATATAATCCGGCACAGAACCACCCTTTTTCACTCTGCCCAGTTCCGACGTCATATCTGACAGGCAGTTGGAAAAAACTTTCTCTTCCTGCACTTTCAGCAAATCAATCTTGTCTTGCCTGCTTACATGAATCACATAAAATGAAAAAATCTGCGCCAACAAAAACAACATCGTTGACGCAGTAAATGCAATCTTCTTAATCATATCCATTAGGAAACCTCCATGCGGTAGCCCACTCTGGGCACAGTCTTAATCACATCACCAAAATCCAGTTTCTTCCGCAGGTTTCCCACATGGACATCGACCGTGCGGCTCTCGCCCTCAAAATCCACGCCCCAGAGGATATTCAATATCTGATCTCTGGTGATTACCCGGTTACGGTATTTCCAGAATGTAAGCAGGCAGTTATATTCCATTGGCTGCAAGGAAACTTCCACACCACTCTTCCTTACCGTCCGGCTCTGTTCGTTAATGACAACGTCCCTGATACGTATTTCTTCCGGCGCGTCTTTGCGCGTGCGGTCGAGCACCTTATCTACGCGCACCAAAAGTTCCAACATTTCAAACGGCTTTACAATGTAGTCTTCCGCACCGCTCCTGAGCCCTTTGACCTTACTGGGAAGGTCGCCCTTTGCTGTGAGATAAATCACTGGAATCCCATGCGCCTTCAATTCCCCAAGCAGTTCAAAACCGTCTTTTCCAGGCAGCATAATATCCAGAAGAGCTAAATCATAATCATCGTGTTCTGTCAGATGGCGGCTGAACTTCAAACCGTCAAAAAACGGTATTGGCTCATATCCCGCAACTTCCAGATTCATGCAAATTAAGTCGTTGATGGCTGTCTCATCTTCAATTACTAATATTTTTTTCATCTAATTTCCCCATTTGATTCCGCCGTTTCATCAAATTCAACCATAGGCTGTAATCCTGACAAAAACGGCTGTGATGCTTTCTTTCATTATAATGGGCTGACAGGAAGATTGGATTAATATTTTGTAAAGGTTTTGTAAGTTATTACTGGCAGCATTGTTGTACTGACCTCTGTCATCCAGAATAAAGCGGATATTCCGCACGTTATCCTCCACAATAATGCCAATTCCGGTACTATTCCCTATAAAGCAAAATAAGGATAAGGAGAAACATCTTTACGACATTTCTCCTTTATCCATACTCTAAAAACAATACCGCTAACCGCGGTTTTATCATTCATTACTGCTTGATTCCAATACGGACAAGCGCACGTTGCAATGCAACCTCTGCACGCGCCACGTCAATCTCCGCCGCATGATTGTGCAAACGCTCTTCCGCACGTTTTTTCGCTGCCTCTGCACGCGCCACGTCAATCTCATCCGGCCACTCTGCAACTTCCGCAAGGAATGTCACCTTCTCACCGAGAATCTGCACGAAACCCGCATGAATAGCAGCTTCCTTTTGTCCACCGGATTCTGTAATCGTCACAATTCCAGGGGCTAATACCGTAGTCAGAGGGATATGGTGCTTATAGACGCCCAGCTCCCCATCCACAGAATTGAACTCTACCATGGAAGCCTCGCCCTCGTAGAAAATGCGATCCGGGGTAATTATCTGCAACTGAAAATTCCTGTTTTCCTCTGCCATGTGTCCACCCCCTATTTCATGCGGGCGCGAACTTCATCAATGGAGCCGGCATTCAGGAAATGACCTTCGGGAACATCGTCATGCTTGCCTTCCAGAATTTCCTTAAAGCCGCGAAGCGTCTCCGCAATCGGTACATACTTACCATCCAGTCCGGTAAACTGGGTTGCCACGAAGAACGGCTGAGACAGGAATCTCTGTACCTTTCTTGCACGATTTACGACCAGTTTGTCATCCTCTGACAGCTCATCCATACCAAGAATTGCGATAATATCCTGTAACTCTTTGTATCTCTGTAAAATCTCCTGCACACCACGCGCCACCTCAAAATGTTCCTGTCCTACGACACGCGGGTCCAGAATACGGGAAGTAGAATCCAACGGGTCTACTGCCGGATAAATACCAAGCTCTGCAATGGAACGTGACAATGTCGTGGTTGCATCCAGATGGGCAAACGTTGTTGCCGGAGCCGGGTCCGTCAAGTCGTCCGCCGGCACATAGACTGCCTGCACGGAGGTAATGGATCCGCTCTTGGTAGACGTGATACGCTCCTGAAGCGCACCCATCTCCGTTTGCAGCGTCGGCTGATAACCTACCGCAGACGGCATACGTCCAAGCAATGCGGACACCTCAGAACCTGCCTGCGTGAAACGGAAAATATTATCAATAAACAACAGCACGTCTTTTCCGCCCTTATCACGGAAATACTCAGCCATCGTCAGTCCCGTCAATCCTACACGCATACGCGCTCCGGGGGGCTCGTTCATCTGTCCGAACACCATACAGGTCTTATCGATAACGCCGGATTCCTTCATCTCATAATAAAGGTCGTTTCCTTCACGCGTACGCTCTCCAACACCGGTAAACACGGAATATCCGGAATGCTCTGTCGCGATATTGTGAATCAGCTCCTGAATCAATACCGTCTTACCAACGCCCGCACCACCGAAAAGTCCAATCTTACCACCTTTCTGATAGGGGCAGAGAAGGTCAACGACTTTGATTCCGGTCTCCAACATCTCTGTGGAAGTCGCCTGCTCCTCAAATGTCGGGGCTTTTCTGTGGATTGGCATAAATTCTACATTCTTAGGCGGCTCTTTCTCATCAATCGGCTCGCCCAATACGTTAAACATGCGTCCCAATGTCTGCTCGCCAACCGGAATACTGATAGACGCTCCGGTTGCCTCTGCATCCATCCCCCGGACTAAACCGTCCGTAGGGCCCATGGCAATACACCTTACCGTATCATCACCCAGATGCTGAGAAACTTCCACCACCAGTTTCTTCCCTGCCTCTTGCAAAGGAATATTGATAGCTTCGTTAATCTCTGGCAGGTTGCCCTCGGAAAACTTGATATCCAAAACGGCACCGATAATCTGAGTGATCTTACCTATATTCTTTTCTGCCATAATTTCACTCCTTAATTTTTTCTTAGACTATATTACTTCTCAGCCTATTCTATATCAGAAGTGCAAACCTGCACTTCTGCCGCGGGCTCAGATTATATCATCTCTCAACCTGCTTAAAATCGGAAAACCTATTTGGTTTTCCGCCGCGGGCGGGCCGCTGCATTTTTGCAGCTTTTTCCTCTGGCCCGCCCTGCGATCTACAGGCAATATACCTAAACGCTTTGCGTTTAGGATATTGCCTCTGCGCCAGCAATAATCTCGGTCAGCTCCTGTGTAATAGAACCCTGGCGCGCCCTGTTATATTTCAATGTCAAATCACTAATCATTTCATCTGCATTGCTTGTTGCTGAATCCATCGCCTGCATCCTGGCGCCGTTTTCACTGGCTACTGCCTCCACCAATGCCCCATAAAAGAGGCTGGTAAGATACTTGGGAATGATCAAATCCAGCGCTTCTTCCTCATTCGGCTCATAGTTCATCAGCAGATTGCTGTCTGCCTCCTGTAACTCGGCATCATCAAATTCTACCGGAAGCAATTTTATCAATGTGGGCTCATGGCTTACCGTATTCTTAAAATGCGTGTACGCCAGATAAATTTCTCCAATCTCACCCTTACTGAATGCCTCCAAGACTTCCTTACAGATTGTAATCGCATCCTCATAAGTAGGACCTTCTATTACGTCAGAATAATCCGCCTTAATCTCATAACCCCTGCGCACCAACTGCTCCTTTGCCTTACGCCCAATCATATAAATCCAGGCGTCATCTACGGCAATACCGCTGCTTGTGACAAGTTTTACAATATTGGAATTGTATCCGCCCGCAAGTCCTCGGTTTGACGCAATCGTTATAATTGCTTTCTTATTTGAATCACCTGCTTTTAAATAAGGATGATTCAGATTTCCGCTCCTTGCAAGCATGGAAGTCACGGTCTGATACATATGGTTGAAATATGGATTGGACTGCTCTGCACGGTTCCTCGCTTTCTGCAATTTAACAGTAGAAACAAGCTTCATGGCTTTTGTGATTTGCTGCGTACTCTGTATGCTGCCTTTTCTTCTTTTTATGTCCCTCATGGACGCCATAATGATTCACCACCTAACTGATTATTTCCTGCATATAACAGGAACTTCTCAAATTTCTGCTGTCTCTACTTAAACTGTGCCTTGCATTCCTCAATTGCCTTAACAAGTTTCTTCTCCGTCTCCTCTTTGATTTCCTTATCGGTACGGATGGACTCAGGAATCTCCGGATACTTCGTGTCCACAAAGTCAAACAGTTCTTCTTCAAAACGAGGAATGTCTGCAACCGGGATATCCAACAGGTATTTCTTCGTTGCCGCATAGATAATCATTACCTGATACTCTACTGCCATCGGCTTATACTGCGGCTGCTTGAGCATCTCACGGATTCTCTCACCCTGTGCCAGCTTTTCTGTAGTATCTGCATCCAGCTCGGAACCGAACTGCGCAAACGCTGCCAGCTCGCGGAACTGCGCAAGCTCCACACGAATCGGCGCCGCAATCTTCTTCATCGCCTTAATCTGCGCCGCGCCACCTACACGCGATACAGACAGACCTGCGTTAATTGCCGGACGGAATCCTGAATTGAACATTTCTGTCTCCAGATAAATCTGCCCGTCCGTAATGGAAATTACGTTCGTGGGAATATATGCAGAAACATCTCCTGCCTGTGTCTCAATGATCGGCAGAGCCGTCAGGGAACCGCCGCCTAATTTCTCGGATAATCTCGCTGCACGCTCCAACAATCTGGAGTGCAGGTAGAATACGTCTCCGGGATATGCCTCACGTCCTGGCGGACGGCGAAGCAACAGAGAAAGGGTACGGTATGCCGTCGCATGTTTGCTCAGGTCGTCATAAACCACCAGCACATCCTCGCCGTTTTCCATCCATTCCTCTCCAATCGCACATCCTGCATACGGCGCGATATACTGTAACGGTGCAAGCTCGCTGGCGGTAGACGCCACAACCGTAGTGTAATCCATCGCACCGAACTCTTCAAATGTCTTTACAATCGTTGCAACGGTAGATGCTTTCTGTCCAATTGCAACATAAATACATTTTACGCCCTGACCTTTCTGGTTGATAATCGTATCAACGGCAATTGCCGTCTTACCAGTCTGGCGGTCGCCGATAATCAACTCACGCTGACCTCTTCCGATCGGAATCATGGAGTCAATCGCCTTGATACCGGTCTGCAGCGGCGTATCTACGGATTTTCTGGAGATAACACCGGATGCAACTCTCTCAATCTGTCTGAATTTCGTGGTCTCAATGGGGCCTTTTCCATCAATGGGCTGTCCCAGAGCATTTACCACACGTCCGGTCATGGCATCGCCTACCGGAACCTCTACTACTCTTCCCGTCGTCTTAACGGTATCACCTTCGTTGATATTCTTATGGTCTCCTAACAATACGGCACCAACGTTATCTTCCTCCAGGTTCAACACCATTCCATAGACTTCACCGGGAAACTCTAACAATTCGCCCTGCATGGCATTTTCCAGACCGTGAATACGTGCAATGCCGTCTGCCACCTGGATAACTGTACCAACATCGGACACTTCAAGCTGGGCAGCATACCGTTTCACCTGTTCTTTAATGACGGAACTTATTTCCTCTGGTCTTAAATTCATGGAGCGCATTCACCTACTTTCAACTGTATTTTCGATAATTCCCGGGTCAAAGTCATCAGCCTGCTCTTCACACTGCTGTCAATTACTCTGTCGCCAATCCGAATTACCATGCCGCCTATCAAACTTTCATCCACATCATAATGCATTTCAAATTCCACATATTTCGTGGTCTCTAACAATCTCTTCTTCACCTGCTCCTTCTGACTGTCCGAAAGCGGCATAGGCGCAGTCACATAAGCGGTTCCGATATTTTTATATTCCTTTACCTGGTCAATGAAATATGCAAACACAGATTCCATTTCACCGTAATGATCCTTGGAGACAAGCATACGCATCAGTCCTGTGATTTCGTCCCGAACTTTGCTTTTAAATACCTGTTCCAAAATCTGAATTTTGTCTTCTTTTACGATTTTCGGGTGATTCATCAGTTTGGAAAGCTCGTTGTTCTCTTGAAGAATCTGCTTAATCAGCCTTGCTTCTTCCAACATCTCATCCATCTGACCAGATTCCACAGCAAGCTCAAACAGTGCATCCCCATATGTTTTGGATACTAGCTTTGCCATGTGCTCTCACCTATTTCCTTTAATGTCTCATCCACCAAAGCATCCTGAATGGATGTATCAATAGAGGCTGTAACAACTTTTCCTGCCATCATAGAGGCAATCGCAATCATCTCCTGCTTTGCCTCGTCCATCACGCGTTTCTTCTCCAACATGGCTTCCTCGTTGGCGCGCTTGATGATTCTTGCAGCCTCTTCCTTTGCCTCATCCACAATCTTTGCTTCATTCTTTAAAGCTTTCTGGCGGGCCTCACTTAATATTTCCTCCGCTTCTTTCTCAATACCCTTAAGTTTCTGGTCGTATTCCTCTTTTACAGCGGCGGCCTCCTCTTTGTCCTTGCGCGCCGTATCAATATCGTTTTTGATACGCTCCTGTCTGTCTTTCAACATCTTCTTTGCCGGGTTAAACAGCAAATAAGACATCATCGTGAACAGAAAAAGGATTGCAAGCAGAGAAAGCAGGGTATCATGCAATAGCTGGGGGTTTAAGCCAAATAATTGTTCCAAGGCCGTGCCTCCTTTCATTATATATTGCGCATAAAGGTATGCCTGATAAGGCGTTCCTTATCATTGTGCTGCGTTTCGCTCCTTATTTCAACGGCTGAACGAACAGTAACAGGATTGCTACCAGCAAACCATACAGACCAGTCGTCTCTGCTACCGCCTGTCCCAAAAGCATGGTAGAGGTGATATCAGATTTTGCACCCGGGTTTCTTCCTACTGCTGCTGCTGCATGTCCTGCTGCAATACCCTGTCCAATACCAGGTCCGATACCTGCGATAACCGCAAGACCTGCACCGATTGCTGAACAAGCTCTAATTAATTCTGCTCCTGTAATGTTATCCATAAATATGTCCTCCTTTTTTATACGGTAGCGGCACGCAACGCTCTGCGTTACCTGCCATTTCGTCGGAAGGCATGATAGAAATGCCTGGCATTTGCCTTCCTTCTACACTCATAATTTGATTCCGGAATCCCGTCCGGTCGGTTTCCCCATATTTTATCCTGACCGGGGAACGTGTCAGCACATGTCAGGAAATTCCTGAACATCCTATTCTTCCTCGCCAATCGCGTTGCTGATATAGGTCATGGTCAGCATACAGAACACATAGGTCTGGATGCAGCCGGAAAAGATATCAAAATATGCATGTAATGCACCCGGCCAGAAGTATGCGATCTTGGACAGCAGCGCATAAATCAATGCCATGATGATTGTTCCTGATAAAATATTAGCGAAAAGACGCAATGACAGGGAAACCGGCACAGCAAGCTCGCTGATTACGTTAATAGGGAACCAGATGGGCAGCCATGGCGGCAGCGGTGAACACATATCCACCCAGATTTCTTTCGGCGTCTGATGTTTAAACTGGTTAAAATGAATCAGTATAAAACTCAGCAACGCCAACGGAAATGTCACGCCGTAGTCCGCAGTGGGCGGACGCAGTCCAAACAACCCGGAAATATTGGAAATCAAAATAAAAATAAATATGGTTCCAATATAATTAACAAACTTGTCTCCACTTTTTCCCATTACACCGTGAACCATCTTGTCTAACATTTCCACAATCAGTTCCACTATGTTCTGAAAACCTCCCGGCACATCCGAGGCGCGTTTCATCACCCGGTTTGCCGCAATCGAAAATGCCAGCAATACCAATATGATAATCAACGTGCACACATGAGTCGTCGTAATCCAAAAGGTATGTCCAAACAATTCATAGGAAAACAGTCCGTGCACCATAATATCTATGTCCGAACTGGAAGACAATAAAATCGCATCCTGCACTCTCTCACCTCCTTAATATTATGTTTTATTTATATTCATCAATCTGAATTTACAGATGACTTTTCAGAATCTAACGGCACATCCTTATGTCTGCGCAAAATATATTTATGGAACAGGGGCTGTAAATATGCAGAAACTTTCAATCCCATGACTCCTAAAAACATAACGAGCGGATTTCCCACCTCGAAATACCATGCAGCGACAAAAGTCCCTATCACAACCACGTAACGCAATACCGACCAGAATCCTGTCCGAACCGGGTTTCCGGTAGATGCCATTCCATCCACGGCATCCAAAATGACTATCGCCATATTGATCGCCATACCAATTGCCAGAAGAATACCAATCCACAATCCCATTGTATACTGCTGCTTATCGTTTACAAACCACATGCCGGTAAGCTGAACAAGCATTCCATAAATTACAATCCCGGCAATCAGCTCCGGCAGCACCGGATTAATCCTCTTTAACATGGTGATTCTCCTTTTCCTCCCGACCATAGTCCCCGGTTGGCATTTCCCCATAACCGGGTTGTTTCCTGCGTATGCCTCTGCCCCTGGACGGGCTCTCCCGGGAATAAATTTTCTTAGCCATGATAAAGATGTTGCGAAATCCCGCCAATGCACCTATCACAAACAATGGAATCACAATCCAGTCTATGGAAAATCTTTTTCCAAGAAAAACACCTGCGATTGTGCATAAAAAAACAGGCACCAACATGTTAATTCCAAACTGCGTAATCAAGGCCAATGAACGGTATACGCTTTTGTCATATTTCACATGAGGCACCTCCCAGTTGTTTTTCTATTATTTCCCTATAAGGGATATTATATCTATTTTTACTACAAATGTCCATTCATTCCGCATTAATTTTTTACATTTCTTACAACACGATCCGAACTTCACGCTCCGTATGGCTGTATTGGTAATAGCGCACCCCGGCTGCGTCCATCATCCGCTTGGAAGCCATGACCGATGGCGTGCCATCGTACTTATCACTCTCATAAATTACTGTCCGGATGCCCGCCTGAATAATCGCCTTGGCGCATTCATTACAGGGGAACAAAGAAACATAGAGTTTCGCGCCCTCCAGGCTGCCACCGCGATAATTTAAAATCGCGTTTAGCTCACTGTGCGTCGTATAGAGGTACTTGTTATCTATATTATCTCCTCCACCATTCCATGGAAACTCATCATCCGAACAGCCATTGGGAAATCCGTTATATCCCATGGACAAAATTTTGTTATCCTGGCTGACGATACAAGCCCCCACCTGGGTATTGGGGTCTTTGGAGCGCATTGCAGATAACATGGCAACCCCCATAAAATATTCATCCCATGTAATGTAATCTTCTCTTTTATTACTCATTCTTACCTCTTTTCTATTTTGTGCCGAAAATCCGGTCACCAGCATCCCCTAGACCTGGCACAATATAGCCGTGCTCATTCAATCTCTCATCCAGGACGCCGATAAACATATCGACATCCGGATGCGCCTGTTTCATGGCTTCCACGCCTTCCGGCGCAGCTATGATGCACATAAAATGAATATGTTTCACGCCCTTGTTTTTCAACATTTGAATGGCCTCTACCGCAGAACCTCCGGTTGCCAGCATCGGGTCTACCACAAATACCTCCCGCTCTGCACAATCTTCCGGCAGTTTACAATAATACTCCACCGGCTCTAACGTCTCCGGCTCCCGGTATAATCCGATATGACCGATCTTTGCTGCAGGGATAATTGCCAACACACCGTCTACCATGCCAAGCCCCGCCCTGAGAATGGGGATAACGGCAAGCTTTTTCCCTTTAAGTTCCTTCACGGTTGTGGTACAAATCGGCGTCTCAATTTCTATATCCACCAGCTCCAGTGCCCGTGTTGCTTCATAACACATGAGCATGGCGATTTCCCCGATGATTTTCCTGAAATCTTTCGATCCTGTCGTTGTCCTGCGTATCCATCCTATTTTATGCTGAATCAGCGGATGTTCCATAATGATAACTTTTGCCATCCTGTCTCCTCTCTGCTTTCCTTTCGTATCTCTGCCCGTCATTCTGTCTCGTTTAACATACTCACCAGTTTTTGAATCGTTTTATTCAACGTCTCATAGCATAACCCGTAAGATTGTAATGCACCGCCGTAAGGATTGAGTATTTCCAGTTCGTCTCCTACCAGCTCTGTCAGAACTTCCACATTTGCATACTTTGCCTGCTCATACTCTTCAAAAATCTTCTCTTTCTGCTCCGCCTCCATGGTGAGAATCAAATTCTCCGCAGACAAGTCCCCCTCCTCCAACTGACGAGACATCTTCTCCGGCATATTGACGCCGTTGCTAATCAGAACTGCCTCCACCTTTTGGTTCATAGGCTCCGGAAATAATACCACCAGCCCCCGACTCTCAATCTGAACCGGGTATTTCATGGTATACTCCTTCATGATTGCCTCTGCCATAGGAGCCCTGCTCGTTCCACTTTCACACACAAAAATAATTTTGCTGTACTGTTTCATTTGCTGCCTCCATCTTCTTTCACACCTCAATCACCTGATGCCCGGCCGCCTTCAACATGCGATTCATGATTGCCTGTCCAATTCTGGGCGTAGAGAAACTCTCTGAATATATGATGTCCACATTTTCCCGGTCAAACTCCCTTAATATTCCATAAAGATGTCTGGCTATCGTGTCCTCATCGTTCCTTGTTCCTATACTTTTGATGTTTCCATAGCGATAACCGCCGCAGCTTTCATCCGTTCCGATTACCCCCGCATTCTTCCCGGATTCAATTGCTTCTCTTGTCAGATGATTGATTGCCTGTTGTACCTTCTCGTGCGCTCCATTGACCAGAATCAATTCTGCTTTGGGCGCGTAATGCTTATATTTCATTCCCGGAGCTTTGGGATGTATGCCAGAGTCTTCCTCCACAAGCCCCGGATCCATCCGTACTTCTCCGATTACTTCACGTATCATATCAGGTGTAATATAACCCGGTCTTAACACCATTGGCGTCTCTTCCGAAAAATCTACAATCGTAGATTCAAGACCAATTCCAACCGCCCCTCCATCTAAAATCATGGGAATACGCCCGTCCATATCCAGCGCAACGTGTTCCGCCAGCGTCGGACTGGGTTTTCCTGATGTATTTGCGCTCGGTGCAGCAATATAACCGCCCGCTGCCTGAATCAGGTCACGCGCTACCTTATGGCCTGGCATACGCACTGCCACTGTGGACAGTCCCCCTGTCGTCTCATCCGGAACAATCTCCCGTTTCTCAAAAATCATCGTCAGTGGTCCCGGCCAGAACCGTTCCGCCAGCTTTCTTGCCTGAGCAGATATCCCAACGGCAATTTTTTCCAAATCTTCCATACAGGAAATATGTACAATCAATGGATTGTCACTGGGACGTCCTTTTGCCTCATAAATTTTTTTAGATGCCATAGGATTTAAGGCGTCTGCCCCCAATCCGTATACCGTCTCCGTGGGAAACGCCACCAATCCGCCTTCTCGCAGTATCTTTGCCGCCGCCTCAATTTTTTGTCGGTTCTGAATGTCCTGACCCTCTATGATTGTTTCGATAATTGTTTCCATGGTAGTTGCCTTTTCATTGAAATTTGCAGCTCACGGGCTGTCGCCCTTCTATTCTCTTACTCGCAGTGTACGCTCAAGAGCTGTCGCTCTTTCGCTCTCGGGCTGTCGCCCTATCAATTCCTCTAAAAAAGCATCTGCACTTGTGCAAGCACAGCGCAGATGTTTTTTATCGCAATTGGCACTGCTCGTAGCTATATGGACATTATATACCATGTTGGCAATTGTTGACAACTACTACATATGGTAGCTACTGCTGCGTTCCAACCGTATTTTTTGATGTGTTCTCCTTTTTATCCATATTCAGGCATTGTAAAATTCCAGTTTTTACCGCCTCGGCAACCTTCTTCTGATATTCCTCTGATTCCAGAAGTTTTGCCTCTTGATAATTACTGAGAAATCCACATTCCACGATTACAGTAGGAGATGGCGTTTTCTTTAAAAGAAAATAGCTTTCATTCGCTTTTGCCTGACGATGATTCTGTGGGTCTAACTGCTGCACCAGAACATTCTGCAACGTCTCCGCCAGTTTTTTTCCTTCCTGCGACTGCCCATAATAAAAGACCTGCGCTCCTTTTATCGACTCATCTGGATAGCTGTTCTGATGAATGCTCACCGTAAAGACCGGGTCAGCCTTCGTAATAATCTCGCAGCGTTTGCGCATGTCTTCCACTTTCTTATTATTTGACGACTGCTCGTACAGTCCGCCGTCGTCCGTACGTGTCATAACGACTTTGATACCTTCTTTTTTCAGCAGTTTTTCCAACTCTTTGGCAATTTTCAGGTTAATATCTTTCTCCTTAACATCTGTAATTCCTATTTTGCCTGGGTCGTCCCCACCGTGACCGGCGTCCACGACAATGCAGACATCCCCCGTCTGAGTTTTCAGACTGTCTACCATGTACGCTCCCCGCCTTGCAAAAAGGCAGGCGCCTAAGAGCAGCATTACTGCCATAAATACTTCTAATCTCTTTTTCATACTTTTCACCTGGATATCTTTATAAATATCTATGATGAAACCATGGGAACTAGACTTCAAATATTAAGTTTGAGAAAGGAGCGTCTCAGACACTCACTCGTTTACTTTCGTTTCATGGTGTTTGTCCAAAGACACCTTAACCGCCCTCACTATGTCCATCAATATATACATATCACGTACAGAACAGGAATCGAGAAGTTCTGCCAGTTCTCCCTTTAAAACAGTCTTACTGTTTCTGGGAACATCATAGAGAAGTTCATCTGTCTGTACACATAAAGCATCTGCAATACCAACCAAAACAGACAAACTCAACTTGGTGTTCCCTGTTTCTATATGGCTCATATGAGTTGTGGAAATACCCACTTTTTCCGCTAACTGCTCTTGTGACAGTTTATATGCTTTTCTGAATTTACGTATGCGCTGTCCAATCCTATAATAATCCATAAAGCCTCACCGCCCATATAATTTAATGTTAGTTGAATTGTATAGGCTCAACAAATAATAATACATAAATTACAAGGACTAAAACCCGTCTATATAGTTTATTAAACTTAGGCTAATCAAATTATAATCCAAAAAAATTATTGCCCTGATACAAATGGCAGATGCCGGAATTATATCTGAGGAAGAACGAGTAAAATATCATTTACAAACTGTGAAGAATGCAAATGTACTGAAAGAAAAATACGAAAAGTTTCACGGCCTCCTCTGATACATCCGGCAGGGTACTGTAACTTGCAAATTTTCACGTCAACGTGCATTTTCCAACTTCTTTATTGCGTCTTCTCTACTTCCAACAAAGAAAAAATCGTTACCCTTATTAGATTCATATATAAAATCTTTTAACGGTTTGCTCGTATAATGCGTATAGTCTCCATAAAACGCAACCTTCACATTGTAATTCATAAATTTCTGGAGAATTTCACCTGCCAGACCATTGCTTAAAACGAAAAACTCTTCAGCAACATTCTTTTTGTTCAAAAGTATTCTATATGTGTCAGTTTCATATATGACTGTCATAACCAAATCAAGCGCAGACTGTATTTCTGTAATCAACTTGCCATCGCTTATAAGTTCTGCAATTTTAACATTATTTTCGTTTATTATTTTGATATCCATAATTTCTCCTTTTTACGTTTATTGTGTTACGGTAGACAGTATCTCAAAAGCAACCTTCATAAAATCAACATTTCCCCACAGAGTAACCCTGAGTTTATTTTCATATCCTAAATACTGTGTATGCATGGAAGACATGCCAAACTCCTGCGGTTTGCTGTTTAATGCCGCCGTAATCATATTCACAATACGATTGCATTCCTCAGAATCATTAACCCTGATATCAACTACGGAAGACACGACCGTTTTGTTTTGGGAACATATCGCATCCTCTGGATTGTCGTGACCGGTTTTTTCTACAAATATACTCAGGTCATGACCGGTAATACACCAGCTCTTTCCTATTTTGTTGGCTTGTAATTTTCCCTCTCGAATATAACGTTGTATGGTTTTTGGATGCATGGATAGCAATTTCGCCACCTGCTCTACTGTATAATATTTTTCCATTCCTTATTATTCCCCATCTTGTTTATATTGGTAATTATAAGGAATAATTCATTGATTGTCAATAGTCTATATGAAAATAGCAACAGCCTTTTCCTTTTATTGATCAAATCAGAATCATATTGTCTATCAATTACCAGTATGTTATTATAATTTAAAATTCCATATTTTTTGTTTCTGGAAACCTTCTGCCAGAGACTGAAAATATGCATTAACGGAAAGGAGATCTTATTAAATGAAAGAAGAAAATTTTTACCAAAAACATATGCTGCCTTTACTGGCAATTTTTACATTGCTTCTCGTCCCTTTGTTAAGTTTCGCGCGAGGGACAACAGCACAGGCAGCCGGCTATGATAACCCGACCTACACATTCACATCAACCAGCGGCTCTTCCATCTCTACAAAATCCAATCCTAATGAGACCACGATTATCATTTTCGGGCACACAAGATGCGGTGATACAAGAGGCACCCTGAGCAGCATTTCTTCCTGTGACTGGGTGAAACGCTCTGATATCCGGGTGATTTTCGCAGAGATCAGTGGCCAGATCCTGGAAGATGTACAGGCATACGAGCAAGGATATCAATGCCCGGATATGACATTCTGTTATGACGATTCTATTGTTGGCATTAATGATGCCATGTACAAATATGCTCAACTTTTTGGTATTAATCTCAGAGACGGCGTGGATTTGCCAATGACGGTTCTGATTGACAAAAACAACAAAGTTCAAAATTTGCTGACTGGCAAAAAGACTGCCAGTGAACTTCTTGTGGAAATCAATAAACTCAACGGTGACAGCAGTGGCGGAATTACACCGCCGCCCTCTTTCTCAGATGTCGGCTTTGAAAATTTTGCCTATGCATTGAAAACCATAGATAATACGATTGTCTCCACCAAAGCCGTCCCCACTAAAACTACCGTTCTTCTGTTCGGCAATGTTTTCTGTAACTTTACAAATGGTACCTTGCAGGAGATTTATGAAAGCAACTGGGTCACCCGTCAGGATATCCGTATCATCTTTGCAGATGTAAAGGGCAATTCCCTGAATGATACCAAAACATTTGCACAGAAATTTGCCGGAAAAGGTATTACATTCTGTCATGATGAATCGGCACTTAATTTTAATTTTTCATTATCTTATCTCCGCCTCTATGGACATAATGGCGGCAACTTCCCATATATCGTGCTGATTGATAAAAATGATAAAATACGTTATCTTTCCTTAGGTTATCAGTCGGCAGCCGATATTTACAAGGAAATAGAGAAAATCATGAATGTGACGCCCGAGATACCCGAAACACCTGTAACCATCTCCAATGTCACCGGGCTGAAAACTTCCGTTTCCACTGCTAAGAGCATAAAACTGTCCTGGAAAAAAATTCCTCAGGCCAAGGGTTATATCATTTATCAGTATAACAATTCCAGGAAGAAATGGGATACAAAGGCAACGCTTGATAAAAACACTGCCTCCTATTCGCTAAAAGGACTAACCCCGGGCACAAATTACCGTTTTGCCGTCAGAGCTTATACTCGATCCAAGGATGGCAAACAGGTACTAAGCAAGTCTTTCGTTTCTGTATATACGGCAACTGCACCCAACGCCGTTAACTTTAAGGTTACGCCAGGCAAGAAAAAGGCAACGCTGAAATGGAGTAAAGTGAAAGGCGCTACAGGTTATACCGTATATTACAAGACCAACAAACAGAAGTCATGGAAGAAACTTAAGAGCACCAAAGGAACTCGCTACACCAAAACAAAGCTGAAATCCGGCAACACATATACATTTACCGTAAAAGCATTTAAAACCTACAAGGGAAAGACTTACACCAGCAGTTTCCGCTCCAGAAAAGTCAAAATCCGATAATAGAGTAAAAAAAGAACTCCTTTATGACAGGAATCTCTACTATAGATTCTTATCATAAAGGAGTATTTTCTGGAATTTTATTTCAAATACTTTTTTAACTTGCTGGCAACAATCTCAATGTCAATTGGTTTTGCCAAATGGTCATTCATACCGCACTCCAAACATCTTTGAATATCTTCTGAAAATGCATCGGCAGTCATAGCAATCACAGGAATATTCGCATCCGCACGTTTCAGTTCCCGAATGGTCATGGTCGCTTCGTAGCCGTCCATAACAGGCATCCGCACGTCCATAATAATTGCGTCATAATACCCAACAGGGGATTCCTCAAATTTCGTAACACAAATTTGCCCATTTTCTGCCCAGTCCAATTCCATTTCAAAGACAGAAAGCATTTCTCTTGCAACTTCCCAGTTGAGTTCATTATCCTCCGCCAGTAAAATGTGTTTTCCGCGAAGCACCAGATCAACTGCTTTTTCGGTGCCAACAGTTTCTTCAACATCAGTGCCGGCGAATACATTCAGGACGTCAAACAAAGCAGACTTGAACAACGGTTTGGAAATAAATCTCGATATTCCTGCTTCTCTTGCCTCTACCTCAACTTCGCTCCAATCACAGGTTGAGAGCAACAACGCCGGACTGTCTTCTCCATAATCCGAACGAATCGCCCAGGCAGCTTCTATCTCATTCATGCCTGGCAGATTCCCGCCTAAAAGAATCACCTGATAACCATCATCCCGATGATAACGTTCAGCAATCTGTTCCATTGCCTGTTCAGCGCTCAGACACCATTCAGCGCAGACACCCATTGACTTTAAGGAATGAACCGTATTGATACATAACCGCTCATCGCCATCCACTACCAACATATTCCAGTCGGGAAGTATCATATCTCTTTCCGGCTCCGCTGCCTTTTTCAGGTCAAGGACAACATGAAACTCACTGCCTTTCCCCTGTTCGCTGCTAACGGAAATTGTTCCGCCCATCACATCCACAATATACCTGGTAATTGTCATTCCCAACCCGGATCCTTCTGTTTTCTGTACATGGGTGCTGTCTTCCCTGCTGAAAGACTCAAATATTTTCTCCTGGTATTCTTTTGACATTCCAATTCCCGTATCGTTCACCTGGAAATGGGTGCGCACACAGGATACATCCTCCGGCAGCGCCTCCTGGTATATCGCCACCTGAACAGAACCCTGCTCCGGCGTAAATTTGACAGCATTCCCCAACAGGTTAATCAATACCTGATTCAGCCGCACACTGTCACAGCACACATCTTCCGAAAGTATCTCGTATGCGACTGCATGAAACTGCTGATTTTTTGCCTTGACCTGGGGCTGTATGATATTGACAATGCTATCCATCACATCCCTTAACGATACCGGCTCAATATTTAATGTCATTTTACCGCTTTCAATCTTGGATATATCCAATACATCATTAATCAGCCCCAGCAAATGCTTGCTGGACAACGCAATCTTACCCAGATAATCCTGAACCTGCTCCGGATTATGCGTATTGTCCATGGCCAATGAAGTCATGCCGATAATGGCGTTCATAGGAGTGCGTATGTCGTGGCTCATGCTGGAGAGGAAATCCTGTTTTGCCGCATTGGCGTGTTCTGCTTCCCTTCGCGCCCTTTCGGCATCTTTTCGCGCCGCGTCCATTTCTTGGTTTACGCGTTTCAATTCAGACACCTGTACTCTGAAATAATTTAAATACTGAAAAAATATGCCAAGCAGCATGGCGATTACCGCAAACGAAGCGGCATAAACAATAATTAACCATTGCCTGCCCATGTCTGAAATCGCATAATCTAACCCTTCAAAAGGAAGAACCGTCACCAGATACCACTCACAGTAAGGGAGATTGGTACAATACAGATGATGACGCGATTCACCGTTTTTCAAGATAGCAGAATAATCTTTGCCCGTATTCATAGCTTCCGTCAGCTGTCCAATATGGAACGCTGTTTCCTTATCCTGACCACCAAAGATACCGTTTAGCCTGTCAAAATAATTCTTATAAACATCACCCTCGTTGCCAATGACAAAGCTGCCGTCCTTTCGTATGACAAAAGAATACATCAATGAACTATCTGTCTCGAGGAAGAGAACCTCGCTCATATATCTGGTAGAGAGTCCAACGACAATGGCAAAGCTGTCGTTTCCGTCGGACATGGGATATTTACAGGGAACACCGAACAAAATGACGCCGTCCCCATTGCTGTCGGTGGCGGACGCTACTTTGTTTTCCCCATTTCTCAAGCTCTCCAAAAACGGCTCCGGGTGGTTGAGCTCCACAGAATCGCCAAAAATCATTTCACTCTCTCCATCGGAGGAATACAGGGCGGCACACAAAAAATGTCTTGCCTTTGCACCGTATTCTATCTCCTCCTTTGATCCATAACCGTAAGTTACGTCTCCTTCCGCAATATGCGCTATGGATTCCGCCATTGTCAGGCGAAGTTCAATAATCGTCTCAAAGTGTAAAGACACCTGCTCATTCATTCCATCCATATAAACAGTGCCTATATCCTCAATCGTGTTTCCACTCATATTATGAATGGATCTTCCAAGGAAGAAAAACACGAAAACCGTTAAACAAATAATTACCGCTATGCTGATTTTTAAGGAACGCGGCAAAGTCTTGCTTTTCATACTTTTTCCCTTTCCACAATTTATAAAATTTATATTGTCCGATTGCAGGATACCATCCGTTTCAGGCTCCTAACAGCGCCGCAGCCGACTCATCGTCTGAAGCATTTTATGCATATCCACCGGTTTTGCCAGATGCTCATTCATCCCGGCATCCTTTGCAAGTGCGATATCCTCTTCAAAGGCATTTGCCGACAGCGCTATGATAGGTACCGTCTGAGCATCTGCACGGTCCAGTCCGCGAATCACCCGCGCCGCTTCATACCCGCTCATAACAGGCATCATCAGATCCATGAGTATGCAGTCAAACGTTTCTACAGCAGATGCCGCGAACGCATCCACGGCAGCTCTTCCGTTGTTGACAGTCACAACCTCTGCGCCCGCCTCTCTGAGAATGTATTCTGCAATTTCGCAGTTAATCTCATTGTCCTCCACCAGCAGAACACGCATCCCGGCAACATCGCCCAGATCATCCTGCTCCTCATTCACTGGCTGTTGATTCCAGTCTTCATCAACATGAATGGGCAGCGTAATTTTAATAACGCTTCCTTTGCCAATCTGGCTGTCAATCTCAACCGTTCCCGTCATCTGGTCTACCAGTTTCTTCACGATGGACATACCCAGTCCAACGCCGTTGTAGTTTGTTCTCGCGTCCTGATGTTCCTGGGTGAAGGGTTCAAAAATATGCTCCTTGAACTCCTCCCCAATGCCAATTCCGGTATCTTCTACTATAAAACGGCAGTTTACGATTCCATCCCCAAAAGCAGTCTCCTCTGCCCGGACAAACACGGAACCATGAGATCGGTTATATTTGAGCGCGTTGTCAATGACATTCATCAGAATTTGTTTCAGGTGCAGCGGGTTTCCAATCACCCTGTTATGCCGTAGTTCGGATGAATCCAGTTCCAGACGAATCCCACGCTCCTCCGCCAAAGGAGACAAAAGCGTAACGCTGTCTTCCAACGCAGCGCAAAGGTCAAACGGTTCCTCCACCGACACCGGTCTTCCGCTCTCCAGTTTGCTTACCAAAAGAACGTCGTTCACCAGGGACAACAGATGTTCCGTAGACAAACGTATCTTCTTCCAACACTCTTTCTGCCGTTTTCGGTCATCCGGACTTTTCTCCAGGATGGACAACATTCCCAAAATCCCGTTAATTGGTGTGCGCAGGTCATGAGACATATGAGAGAGAAATTCACTTTTTGCTGAATTTGCCTGCCTCACCCGCTCCAGCAGTTCCAGAATGGACTGCTCCTGTTTCTTTCTCGTCATCATGGTCTCTGTGATATCCTGATGATATCCGTTCAGACAGAAACCCGGTTTTTCAAATGTTTTGTCCGGCACACCGCCGCAGCGGACATATATTTTCCCTAATGTTGGATGATTCCAGGGATAAATCACCTCGGAACGCCCGGTTTCCAGTATTTCCTGCACCGCTTCCTGTACGATCTCAACATAGTCCGGCTCAATACAGTCAAACCAGTGTTGGTAGCACTCCTCCGGTCCGATTTCATCCGGCACGCCCAATAGAATCCGCATGGTCCGGTCTGCATACATCCTCGGCAAACATCCATTCTCAATCTCAATCGTCCAGATTCCCGTCCTGGCTCCCTCCAGAATATTCTCCAGGCTCCGCCTTGCCTCCAGCCTGTACTTCTCTTCCTGCTCCACTACGGCATTGACGTCCCGCAGCGCAAAAATCGCGCAATTCTCCTCTTTCGTCTTATCCGTAGCGGAAAAATGGAGCTCCAGATGTTTCAGTCCGAAGGAACTGTCTTTTACCTGGTATCGGACAAAAAACTTTTTCTTCGTTCTCAGCTGCGTGAGCACATAATCTTTTCTCGTTACCGTACGAATTCTCTCCTGATCCTCGGGAACCACATACTCTGAAATATACTGCTCCATAGCCGCCTGATAGCCATCCTTAAAGCAAGCCGACCAATCCATCCCCATTCTATCACTGTTCCGGTAGACGTCGCATTCGCCTGTGTCAAAATTCACCTGACAGATATCCAGGTAATCCACGCTAAGGGCATGGAGAACATTATAGCTTCTCTTTTGAAGTTCACGAAACAGGTTGCGCCGTTTCAGGGAAGACACAATAAAATACGCCGCTGTCTGAAGCATATTTGATGCATATTCCAGCGACTTCACAGGGGGATTATCCACACCATAAAATCCAATTATCTTTTTGTTGTCATACAGAGGAACCACCACAAGCGAATGAATCCCCTGCCGTTTCAGGTTCTCATATTGAAGAGGATCCGTCTCCCGGATATTTTCCAGGCTCTCAATAACAATATGCTTTCCGATACTGAAATTTTGATACCAGCTGGCGCACACCTCCGGAGGGACATTTTGAAGGTTCTCCTTTTCCGGTTCCACACCATCGGCCGTCCACTCATAGGTGTTGTCATCGCAGCCGGACTCGTTCTGTTCAAATATATAGGTTCGTTCCCCATTCAGCGCTTTTCCCAGGTGCTCCAGAAACACCTGCAACGACTGATCTGGAGCTTCCTCCAGTAAAGCGGCACGAAGACCCTCATTAATGACGGTCTCCAGATTTTGCATATTTCGTATACCATTGTCCTGCTCACGAGCCTTAACGACCGAATCACCCTTTCCGTTCTGTTGATAAAATTCCCTTAAATGATCCATATGTCTGTCCTCCGCTTTTTCCTCATATCTTCGCCGCAAAAACCAGAAAATCTTTGTTATAATACCATATGCTGCCAATCCCGTCAATAATAAGTCGCTTTATAACTGTCTCTCCCGCTCCCTGAGTTTCTTGTTCATGCGTTTGGCCTCCTCGCACTGTGCGCAATAGGAGAAAAAATATACGGCGATAAATACCACCCCAATACTAATTGCCATGCCAAGCAACTGGGGTATGTTACGAAATGTAAACCAGTCAAACAAAAATCCAAGCCCTAGCACCACTATATTAATATAAAGATAATACAGAATGTTCCGCACAAGCATGCCCCTCCTGGACACTTCCTTCCCATCCTCCAGCGGCAGGATGACGCTACCCAATGCACAGACGACGGAAAGCCCCACAATTTGCCACAGAATGTTGACTTCGATTTGTGCCTTCCAACCATAAAATACCGGAATATAGATTGCCGTCACAACCGTGACTCCGACAACAATCTTCTCAAATAAATCCACCATAAATACCAATCGTTTCATTGCACATGCTCCTTTCCCGATACTATCCCGATTGCTAAACACCAAGGCTTTCCTTCAACAAACCCACGTATTGCCTGGAAACGATTACCTTCTCCCCATTTTTCAATAACGCCTCATAACGCCCGCTAAACGCCGGCGTCAAGCTTTTGATCATATTCAAATTCAAAATAACCGATTTGGACACCCGGACGAACTTCCAACCCGGAAGTTCGTCCAGCAATTCATAAAGCTTGCTTTTCACCTGGTAAACCTCAGATTTGCAATAAGCAAACACTTTCTGCTCCACGGACTCAAAATAAAATACATCTTCTGGCTCAATGAAAAACATTTTTCCATCCTGATAAGCCGTTAGCTTTCCTCCCCCTCGTTTAAATCGATTGATTATCTCAACCAGGGACTCATCCAGAGACCTGCATTTGAGAATCAGCTCCTCCTCTTCATCCGGTCCCACATCCATAATTGTAACTTTCATCCCTATCTCCTCCAGGCAGATTCCGCTCTTTCACATCATCACCTCTATCGATCACTGATGCTTTTTCGCCTCTGCACAATTACAGCCATGATAAATGCTATTATACCACATCCTGCCAGAAATAGTATCTGAAATACTGCGGACGCCGGTTCATCCCCCATTTTAATCTGAATTCCCATATATTCCTTATACTCCGTAAGTACCTGCGCAGGCAAACCCTCAAACGTTGTCTGCAAAATTTCCTCACAGCAAATTTCACGCAGCAGGGACGCACCATGGAGAATCGGCGTACATTTAAGCACCGTTGCCACTCCCTCGGGAAGAAAGCCCATTGGAAGGTAAATTGCTCCCACAAATCCCACCAGCGTACCCGCCACTGTTGCAATTCCCGACCACGCATTGCTGCTTTTTATAAACAGCGCAAGAAGGTACATGATAACAGAAAAAATGCAAACGTTCAGCAAGGTTAAGACAAAAATCTTTCCCAATGCCCCAATTCCCAGCATTGCGCCTCCCGTCGCCGCAATGTAACACAGGACAATCGCCAGCGTCAACATGCACAGAAAAATGCCAATCAGCACAGCGGACGCCACATACGAAAGTGCAATGATGTTACGGCTCACCGGCGCAGAATAGAAACTCGCCAGTTTACCCTCTGAAATGTCTGTCACCCGGTTTCCAATTACGGATATGGTAACGGTAAGCGCATTAACGACAAGAATTCCCGCCAGCGTCCAATACAAAACAAGCTGCCTTGCATGTTCCGCATCCAGGTTCGCATCCCGCACGCCGCCATACTCCTTAAGCAGAAATATTACATTTTCTTCATTCATATTTCCCAAAAATACCCCCATCAGCATCAGCACAATAAACATGGCAAGCAGAGAAAAGAACACCGCCGCTCTGTCCCGCAAAAATACAAGGCAATTTCGTTTGGTCAGACTAACAAATTTCTTCATTTCCATCCTCCTTTGTAACATTCAAAAATACATCATCCATTGTTCCCTGTATCACCTCAAACCCCTGCAGCATTCCCTCCATCTTATTAATCAGGGGCAGGGAAGACATCGTATCACCTATCCGGACAAAGATTCGCTCTTCCGACATCGTGTATTCCAGTCCTTGTTTTTCCAGGCGCTCTCTGACCTCCTGCCACCGATCCGGCTTCGGAACCAAGTAGAGTTTATCTCCCGCATACCTTTCTTTCAAAGAAAAAGGCGTGCCGTACTCCACAAAATGTCCTTTGCTTATGATACCGATATGATCCGCTTTCGCTGCTTCCTCCATATAATGAGTGGTTAAAAAAACGGTCATGCCCATTTCTTTCTGTAACAAGCGTACGGTTTCCCACACATTTTTCCTCGTCGCCGGGTCAAGACCCGTGGTAGGCTCATCCAGAAACAAGATATCCGGCGTGTGCATCAACGCCCTTGCAATCTCACACCTTCGTTTCTGTCCGCCGGACAATTTGCCAAACGGTCGTTTCAGTACATCCGATAATCCAAGAATTTCTGTCACACGGGTAAGATTTTGCTTTAATTTGCGATTATCCGGCTCATACATTGCCCCCCGCAGCATCAGATTTTCTTTTACCGTAAGCAGCTTATCCAGACAATTATTCTGATATACCGCACCGATATGGCGTTTAATCTCTTCATTCTCTTTTCCGATTTTCCGTCCATTTACCCACGCCTCCCCGGCAGTCGGCTCCTGCAAGGTGCATAACATATTGATGGTCGTTGACTTCCCTGCGCCGTTGACGCCCAGGAATCCGAAAAGCTCCCCCTTTGCCACAGAAAAGCTGATATCATCAACTGCCTTGACGTCCTGATAATATTTCTTCAAATGTTTTACTTTGATGGATTCTTCCATATGATTTCCTCCCTGAAATAATATGAGGCTGCCATTCATAGCACTGCTATTTACGGCAACCTCACGAATGATATTTTTAATTTAACAAATCCGGCAAAAAAAACAAGCGCCGCATGGGTAAGATGCAAAATCCATGCGGCAACCTGCAAAAATCACTAATTCACATACCTGATAATCGTGTCCCAGACAGACGGGCGTTCCAGTCCCAGTTTCCAATATGCCACCCCTGCAAGCTCATGCTCTTTGAAGACTTTTAACTTCTCTTCCAGAGACGCTTCATTCTCTATCCAGACCTTAAACGTCTTATCCTCGCTCGCATATTCCGCAACATACTGTCCATCTTCGTCCGACCAGACCGGCTCGGCTCCATTTGCTGTGCAGATGTCCTCTGTCGTCTGCATTCCCTCTTCCGTACAGGTAAAAGTATAAGGCACATAATCCTCAGATGCGGATTCCACATCTTCCCCGGAGCCATCCTTGGGCGTCATTTCCCAGATTCTGCTGTAGAAAGGCAATGCCACAATCGTCTGCTCGGGCGGAACTTCCTTCAGGGTGTCTGCAACACCGTTTTTCACAAACCCGATGGAGGACACGGAACCGATATCTTCCGATCCGCTGTAATGCTCATCATACGCCATGATAATCACATAATCCGCAAATACGGCCTGCTCCGCCCTGTTGTAGAATTCCGTATAAGAAGATGGCACATAGTTGTCTACAGACAAAACCAGATCGTTGTTATCGCACTTAATGGACAACTCGCGGATAAACTGTACATAGGAATCCCCTGCCTCCGCGCTCAATGCCTCAAAATCGAGATTGATTCCATCCAGATCATATTCAATTGCCGCCGCAATAATCTGATTGGTAAGATAATCTCTGGTCGACGTATGGGTCATCACATACGTCGTATCAACCTCCGGATTTTCCAGATTACTGATCAGTCCCCAGACCTCTACCCCCTGCTGATGGCAATACGTGACATAGTCCCGGCTTGCCAGGGAAAAAATATTTCCTTCATTGTCATTTAAGTAAAACCAGGTAGGGGATATCACATTGATTCCCTTCGTAGCCTGTAAAACATTGGCAACACGCTCATTCGCCTCCTGACTTGTCACCTGATGCCAGCCCAGGCTAATCGTTTCTTCCTTCAGCAGGTGCGTAAACTGCGGTTCCTCAAAGGGCCGTGAAATCGTCTCACTCGTCACCTCTGACAGCTTTTTCTTTTTCAGATAGCCAATCATGCCGTCTTCGGTACATACCCTGCACCACTCGTCGCCGCTTTCTATGACCGTCACGCTGCTGCCTTTTTCCACATCCGCCACAATCGGGCTCTTGATGCCCCCCAGCACGCGGATGGCCGTATTTTTCTTAACCTCCGCTTTGGAAATCTCTCCCCAGACTGAGGTAATCTGCACGCGGCTCGGTTCTGTATGCACAGAAAAATCAAGATTGGTATAGTTTTGCACAAACTCCAGCGCAAGATAAACCGTCTCGCCATCTACCTTCGCAATCGTATAGTCCGTATTGTTAATCTTCTTGCCAATCATATATTTATTTTCGCCTGCATTTACCGAAATCACATCAGAATCTGTGGTATAGCGCAGAATATTCTCATTAAAATCCCAGTAAAAGCGCTCGTTTAGATACTGCCTTACCGCCGTATAATCCAGATATACATGGCTGTCCCAGAATTTCGCCTTTTCCTCCAAAAGCTGCCGGTCCAAAATCAACGCCATATCCTCTGTACCCTGAACATGGTAGTATTCCTGCAAATCCACCCGCTCTTTCGTAGGCGTATACTTCTTAACCACCATACTGATTAATGCTATGAAAAGCACTATCACAATAAATGCAATGCCAACCAGTACAGGCATTACATTCACTTTTGGTTTCCTCGGTCGTTTCATTCTCTGTCTGTTTACTCTCCCTGATTCCGGCATAATCTCCTCCTATGTAATCTCCAACACGCAGCTCCCTCCAAAGACTATGTATCAGATCTCATCGCAAAAATCTCCTGTAATACAAAAAGGGACTATTGCAACATACCCTGACTATATTTGCAACAGCCCTCCCTGTTAAATTCTGCTCAAAACCTGCAATGCGTCTTTCTTTAAAATGACATCATAGTGCTCCTCAAAATATGCCCGTATTGCAGATGAATATTTTTCCTGATGTGCGTACTCTGCTAAAATGTTACATACTTTATTAAATTCTTCCGGTGTATGCTGGCTCTTGCTGATTACCAGATAATACTTGCGGTTTACATTGTTCTTATACAATACGTTGCATCCGTTATAAAATCCCTTCAACACCCGTGCCAGACGGTTAACCTCGTCAAGCTCGTCAAAAACAAAGAGTTTGGTGATATCCACCAGCACAGGATCTTCCTTCTCTTGTTTCACCGTCTGCTCAAGGGGAATAAAATCATTCTCTTTCTGGGCAGCGTCGGCAATCTTCTTCGCCTCTTCCTGAATCTTGCGGAACAAATCCAGAATATCATCTGCGCCCGTCGTTTCAAAGGCATGTTCATTGTCCCCATTTGTCAAATTGTTCGAGGTCTCGTCCTCCGGATCACCCGGGGCAAACTGTGAAAACCGGGTATCAAGCTCTTCCGGATATTCCACTTTCGTTATAATCAATATAATCGTATCCGCAGATAATGGAATTGCCTCTATCATCAGCGGTATGTCCTCTGCTTCAAATCCACACTCATATGCTGCCTGCTGCATCATATCCCGAAAAAGCATCTTTGCCTTCTCAGTGCCATATGCCAGCTCACTCAGTTTGAGCTGCCGATCCGCCAGGTCCTCCCTGGTTAGCGTGCAGCGAATCTGGTTCTCACTTACTTTCTCAATCTTCATATGATCCCTTCCTTCTTCATTACACATCTGCATCAGGAATTAATATGTTTGAATTCACTCTCGGGAGCCTTCCCGATTAGGTACTCAAAGTATATTACATATTCTTATCTCACGTCAAGTCGAAGTCTGCCGGATTTTCTAAAAAATCTGTGAAAAATCTAAATAATTCGCAAAAACTATTGCACTGGTATTATTTGTATGTTATAAATGTCCCAGAGATGCCGGTCTGGTTCAGGCAGAAAGGAGCCAAACCATATCAAGCAACGTTCTGCAATTCTTCTATTTATATTATATCATTTTATTCCCAAAAAGTAACCTGTTTCCTTATCATCGGTCTGCCAGATTTTATAATTAACAGAAGACGCCGGATGAAAAAGAAACTTTGGGAGAATATACGTTGCAGAATCGGAAAATATGACAAGTTTCGCCGGATACTTATTTCACTTCAGGAACCGTACTTCAAAAATCGCACAGTCGGCGCCGAAGAACGTCAGATTTTCCAGTAATCTTCTAATTTTTTCAAACATCTATATTTCCATGCATTTTTTATGCCCGCAAGGGCATTCTGACAGCAACTAGTATATGAATATCTAATGCATTTTAACCCAAAAGAATTTACCACCGCCTGTTCCATACCATCCTGCCCAGTATGCAGGACAACGCACCTCTCAGGAGATTTTATCCAAGCGACCGTCCCAGTCAGATTCCATATTATTACACTGTGCTGGCAGTTGCGGAACTTATCTTCCGTATTGGGAAAAGAAAAAAGAGCTCGGAATCACTCATAGGTTCTGTCGTTTAAAAATCCGGCATTTTGCAACATCTTGTACTTCTAAAAATAATATATCACAAAATAACTTCATGTTACACGAAGAAGAAAGGAGGAAATCATTCATTCGATTGCTTTTATTATAATGAAATAGGGTGAGAATTCTTATTCACGAATCAAAGGATTACATTTTATCAGAAGAACAGAGCGGGGACTGTTTAAACAGCCCCCGTTTCATTATTTTGCCAGAAAATCATTGATTTTCGTCACCAGTGCATCCGGCTCAATTCCATGTACCATGGCCGCCTCCGCAATCGTCTCCATCTGGGAAGATGGACAGCCGAGGCAGTGCATCCCTATCTCCAGCAGGAGCGGCGCAACGTTTTCATCAATCTGGAGCAATTCTCCAATCATCGTCTCCTTGGTTACCTGTGCCATTTTATATTCCTCCTTACGTTTGAACGTATAATTCGCGATACTGTTCATATTTGAGTTTGCCCATTTTGCAATTTCATAGTACAAAAAGGTTTACATCACATTGTGATGTAAACACTTTGCACATAAAAGCGCTATGGAAAACCCATTTTCCAGACGCTTTTTGTGCAAGATGTCTCTGCTGCCTATGGCAGCAAGACCTTTTTGTACTATGATATCGGTTATTATAAAAATAGGAAAACTCAAATGACTATAGTATTTCGCCTGCCTCCTATTATAATACCAAATTTTTAATAATGCAATCTTTTACTTGTAATCGAAGAGTGTTTGTATTAAAATATAGTTTAAAGCTACCATTGTGTAAGCTTAATGAATATTCATTTTATAAGGAGGAACTTATTATGGCATACGTTATTACCGACGCTTGTGTAAGCTGTGGAACCTGTGAAGGTGAATGTCCTGTTGGCGCAATCTCCGCTGGTGATGGAAAATATGAAATCGCTGCTGATACTTGTATCGATTGCGGAACATGCGCAGGTGCATGCCCTACAGGCGCTATTGAGCAGGGTTAATCTCTGATTCGTACATGAAAACAAAAGAGCTTCTATCTCACAGTGAGGTGGAAGCTCTTTTTCTACCATAAATGAGGTCAAACATATGAGAAAAAAGATTACCGGTATTTTCATCATCCTCTGGATGATAATTATTTTTGCCTTTTCTGCCCAGCCGGCAGTACAATCTTCCGAAATCAGCGGCAGCGTTGCATACCGGATTGCAGAATGGCAAAATCATTTTTTCCGCTCAAACAAAAGTAAAGCGGAATTATACAGGCAGGCAGAGTCCATGCAGCTGATAATACGCAAGGGCGCACATATGGGCGAATATGCCTTGCTGGCATTGTTTCTGTGTCTGCACTTGAATTGCTATGCAATAAGCAGAAGGCGACAGGCATTGCTGGCAACAGGAATCACTGCCGGCTATGCCGCCACGGACGAATTTCACCAGCTCTTTGTACCAGGGCGTGCCGGAAGGTTTTCCGATGTTTGTATCGACACCCTGGGAGGCATCCTGGGATTACTCCTTTGGCTCATCCTGTTCCAGCTCTGGTATAAGCGAAAACAATATTCTTCAAAAAAGAGATGCTAAACAGCACCTCTTTTTTAATATTCTGTAAGAATCATGTAGTTAAGTTTGGATTTAACTTCTTCTCTTCTTTTAGTATCTTCGCCGCATTCTTCTCTTTTTCCTTCTTTTTTCTGCCAAACCTCCTTCCCTTATGCTGCGCGCGAATGGCAGCATCCAGTTTTCGGAACCGCTCTTCCTCCGCTTCATCCTGTTCCCGCATGAGATAATTCATTTCCTTCAGCACTCTTTCGCCAACCTGAACACCAACCTCTTTTCCAAGGGCGGTATTGTTCTCCTCCATCGCCTGCCTGACAATATTTGTCATCATCATTTGAAATTGTTCCAGCTTTACAGTGTTTGCAGCGGAACTATTATGATGTTTTACAGGATAAGATGGCTCTGCCTCAGGATATTCATGGTTTGCCCTGGCAACCTGATTCCCTCCGGAACTGTTATGTATCATCATTCGAATGGCTTTCAATTGATAGCCCTGTTCTTTCCACTCTTTTATCTTTTGGAATTGCGCTATATTTTCTTCCGTGTAATAGCGGTGTCCCATCTCATTACGTGGGATGGCAAGCTCTAATTCTTCTTCCCAGTACCGCAGGACGTGCGACTCGACATTTACAATGTTTGCCGCGTCTGAAATCATATAGCGTTCATTTTCCACATTCTCAACCTCCTTTTATAGGAACGTGACAGCCTGTCCCTTTTACTATCTCTATTTTAACGATTTATGCCTGCGCTTACAATCTTTTTTCATCGTGAAATAACGACATAATTTTTAATACAATCGTTATTTTTCCATGTTTACGAACTTTGTATACTGCGGCAGCCACACAAGATTGACAGTTCCTATCGGACCGTTTCTCTGCTTGGCAATGATAATCTCCGCTATATTCTTGTCCTCTGTATCTTTGTTATAGTAATCATCCCGGTAAATGAACATCACCACATCTGCGTCCTGCTCAATCGCACCTGATTCACGCAAGTCTGAGAGCATGGGCCTGTGATCCGGTCTCTGCTCCACCTGACGGCTTAACTGTGACAATGCTATCACCGGAACATTCAGTTCTCTGGCCAGTCCTTTTAAAGAACGGGAAATATCCGATATCTCCTGCTGTCTGGAATCCGACCTCCCCGAACCGGACATCAACTGAAGGTAGTCAATGATAATAAGTTTTAAATCATGTTCCAGTTTATATTTCCGGCATTTGGAACGCAGCTCCGATATGGAAATACCCGGCGTGTCGTCAATGATCAATTTGGATTTGCCAATCGTTCCCGCTCCCTCAATCAATTTCTCCCAGTCGGAATCCGCCAGATTTCCGGAACGAAGAAGTTGTGCATCCACTCTTGCCTCTAAGGCAAACAGACGATTCATCAGCTGTTCCTTTGACATCTCCAGACTGAAGATTGCCGTGGCAAGGTTACTGTGAAACGCTACATACTGTGCAATATTCAACACAAACGCCGTCTTTCCCATAGAAGGACGCGCGGCTACCAGAATCAGATCCGACGGCTGCATCCCGGACATGCGGTAATCTAAATCCATAAATCCTGTGGCAATTCCGGTCACATTCCCCTTCTGTTTCGAGGCCAGCTCAATCTTCTCAAGCGTATTTATGACAATCTGCTTAATGGGAACGAAATCCTCTCCGTTACGATTCTGGAGGAGATTGAATATCTGTTTCTCCGTCTCCGCCATAATATCTTCCACGTTATCGCGATCCAGATAACACTGATTGGCAATCTCTTCATTGACCTTAATCAACCTGCGCAGCATCGCCTTTTCTTTTACAATATTGGCATAATACTTAATATTTGCAGAAGTCGGCACAGACGTCACCAGCTCGCCCACAAATTCCATGCTGCTGAGTTCCGCCGGAACATCTTTCTCCCTCAGACGGTTCTGGAGCATAACGACGTCCACCGGTTTCTCCTCATTGAAAAGCTCCACCATGGATTCAAACAGCACGCCGTACTGCTGATGATAAAAATCCTCGCGGATTAAAATTTCCGAAGCCACAATGATTGCCTCCCTGTCCATAATCATGGATCCAATCACCGACTGCTCTGCTTCCAGATTGTTCGGCATAATCCGCTTAATCAGGGCTTCTTCCATATATGCCTTCCTCCTATTCCTCTGTCACTTTTACCTTCAGGGTACCCGTAACCTTAGGATGAAATTTGATCTTAATCTCGTGTACTCCCAGCGTTTTCAAACCGCCATCCGGAAGCTGCATTTTCTTTTTATCCAACTCCATACCAATCTGCTCTTTTGCTGCCGCGGCGATCTCCTTTGTGGAAACAGAGCCAAACGTTTTGCCGCCCTCTCCTGTCTTCAAGGTCACCATTACCTCTTTGCTGCTAATCTCTTCCGCCAGCTCCTTTGCCTTTGCGAGGTTTTCCTGCGCCACTTTTTCCTCGTGCTGGTTTCTCAGTTTCAAATCATTCAGGTTCTTTGCATTTGCCTCCACGCCTAATTTCTTGGGCAAAATCATATTCCTTGCATAACCGTCGCTGACATTTACAATATCGCCTTTCTTTCCCAGCGATTTTACGTCTTCCTGTAAAATTACTTTCATACTTCCAGGTCTCCTTCCTCAAGCATCTGATCCAATGTTTTCTGAATCTTCCCTTTTGCTTCATATACGGTACAGCCTTCCAGCTGCGCGCCGGCAACATTCAGATGGCCGCCGCCGCCCATGCGCTCCATAATGATCTGTACGTTGATTTCATCAATGGAACGCGAACTGATATATATTTTGTCATTATACTCGGTGAGCACAAATGACGCTTTAATTCCTACAATATTCAACAATTCATTTGCCGCCTGCGCACCGGCAATCGTGGGACTCTCCACGCGCGGGTCTGCCGGGCAGATGGAAATAGCAAACGCGCCCTTGTAAACCTCGGCATGTCGTACGGCCTCCGCACGCGCCTTATACGCTGCCATATCGTCTCTCAACAGTTTACGCACTCTGGTAACCTCCGCGCCGCAACGCCTCAGATATGCTGCCGCCTCAAAAGTGCGAACGCCCGTTTTGGTCATGAAATTGTTGGTGTCAATCAGAATGCCGGCATAAATACTGTCCGCCTCATTTGATTTCAAATGTATATTCTCATCAAAATACTGTAACATTTCCGCCACCATTTCACAGGTAGAGGAGGCATATGCCTCAATATAAGAAAGAACCGCATTTTCAATGACTTCACTGCCCTGCCTGTGATGGTCAAACACGACGATATTCTTGGACATACGCAAGAGCTCCGGGCACTCCGTATAATTGGGGCGGTTCGTATCTACCACCACAATCACGCTTCCGCCGTTTACCATCTCTATCGCTCTTTCGCTGCGCACAAACATATCTTCCGGATATCCCTTGTCCTCACTGAAACACTCCTTCATCGGACGCAGGGAAGAAGTTACCTCGTTCAATACGATATGCGCCTTCTTTCCCATGACCTGCGCGGCACAGTAAATGCCGACGGCTGCCCCAAACGCGTCCATGTCGCTGATGCTGTGTCCCATGATAAATACCTGCTCCCGGCTTGCAAAGAGCTCCCGCAACGCATGAGCCTTGACCCGCGCCTTGACCCGCGTCATCTTTTCCATCTGTCTGGATTTTCCACCAAAATAAGAAATCTTTTCTCCGTCCTTGACAACGACCTGATCGCCGCCCCTGCCAAGCGCAAGATCCATCGCCATCCGGGAAAATTCATGTTTCTGGTTGTAATTGGTATCCGTGACCCCGATACCCATACTCAGCGTCACCGCCATCTCATTGCCGACTTTAATCGTCTTAACGCCCTCCAGAATACTGAATTTATCTTTGATCAGCTCTTCCAGATATTTTTTCTTAAATACTACATAATACTTATCTTTTTCAATTTTTTTGATGATACCGTCGCGCTCGGAAAAATATTTGCTTACCTTCCGGTCAACCAACGCTACCAGCAGCGAACGCTTGACCTCCTCGATACTCTCCAGCGCTTCCTCATAATTATCAATGCAGACCTGCGCTGATACAAGCTGCTGCTCTCTGTTCTCGCGGATATGGCGATGCAGTTCTGTCTCATCAAAGAGGTAAAGGGCTGTCAGATACTGATCCTTCACCTCCGCCTCAAGAACCCCTTCATCCGGCAGATCCTGCTCCGTAATCTGTTCCTTCTCATCTTCGGTATGAAAATAGATTCTGCTGATATTTGCCCGGTATATTCGATCTTTCCACTCAATCTGAATGCTCTTTGACTGCTCCTCCTTTTCCAGAAGTTCCCTGGTAATGGATGGAAAAATACTGGTAATCGATTTATGATATCTTTTATCCTTCTCCGTAGCCCGGGAAAATGCCTCGTTCATCCATAGAATTTTGCTGTTAAATTCCAAAAGGGCATAGGGAATCTCAAACTCGTCCAAAAGTTTCTTCTGCACCGTTCCATACTGTGTAGCAAAATTAATGGCTTCTTTGCGAACAGAGGAGCGGTATAGCAAATAAAGCCCCAGCGTAATCACAAAATATACGACGGCAAATACAGATACGTACACTCCTGCCTGTTTGCTGATATAATATAACGGTATGTTCAACACTATAATCAGCACCGTCAATAACAACGGCCAGTACATATAGTTACTCAATGGTCCTTTGATTGATTTTTTTCTTTTCATTTATTTTTACCTCAGTCGGATAAACCCCTCTCCTTCATCGCCCATTTCCCCAATGCCTGTCTTTTTTGCTATTTTGCATTATATCATATTTTAATTATCATTTTCAATCACAAGATACAGTATGTTTTCGTTACTATTTCACAAATTTCACATAATTTTTAAGATTTTCTTTACTAATCTTATATAATATGTTATTTTAATAATAGACCATTTTTTAATGTATTTTTTTGAAGGGAGGCCTCTTTCATGAAAGGTTATGAAAAACCTATGGTAATCGTAAATGACGGTTTAAGCGAAGGTGTTTATGCAGCAAGCGGCGCTACAGAAGCTGCTGATTGTTGGACAGTTGATCCCGTATCCGTACAGGATTGGAATGGTTCACACCATGTATTCGAGATTCGCTGCGTACACTCAACTGGTGTACAGCATATTTCATCTGCATCTACAGTAACTCTCACCTTTAGCAATGCTTTGACGGATGCATATTCAGAGTTTCCCAGTTCTTTCAGTGGCACCTCCGTTACCGTAACGCGTGAATTGCACGCGAATGCTTACAAGTCTGGCGACACCATGACATACAAGGTATGGGTGAAAGCTGCCGACGAAGCAAGCACCAAATCTATCGCCTGCATTGGTTCTACAATTTCATGTACGAAGACAGTCAATGTACAGGGCAATGGCGGCGATGGCAACTAAGCCGCAACGACATCATGTTTAGCTAACTACGTATTGGGGGCAGCGTCACTTATTGCAAGTGGCGCTGTTTTTTGTCACGAAAGGATTATTCCATGAAAGAGAAAATCAGGTTTTTTATCGGACGCATCAAAGCCGGACGGCTTGGAGAAATGCGCAGACAAACGCTCTGGATTTATCAGTATGCCAGACATTACTGGATGACGATGGTCTTCTATACCCTGCTTGGTATGGTCGGAACCGTTGTCGCCTTGCTGACCAGCCTGGTCTCCAAGGATCTAGTGGATATTATTACCGGTCATCAGACCGGAGAAATTGTCAAAACATTTTCCATTATGATCGGGCTCAACGTCGGAACCACCTTCCTGAACCAGATTTCCGAGTATGCCTCCACCTATCTGAGCCTGAAAGTGGATTCCGAAATCAAAGCGGATATCTTCTCCAAAATCCTTGTGACAGACTGGGAGTCTTTGACGACCTACCATACCGGAGATCTTCTGACGCGCTGGGGATCCGATGCCTCCGCAATCTCCAACGGCATTCTCAATTTCATACCCAACGCTATCATCTATGTCTTTCGTTTTATCAGTGCATTTGCGATGGTGATCTATTACGATGCTTCCTTTGCGATATTTGCATTCCTGGGTATGCCGGTCAGCCTGCTGCTCTCCAAAACGCTTTTAAACCGCATGGTAAACAATAATAAACGGAGCGCGGCTATGGGGGCAAAAATGTCCGGATTTAACCAGGAGACCTTTTCGAATATCCAGACGATTAAGGCATTTGATTTAATCCGCCTGTACGTTGCACGGCTGAAACAGCTTCAGAAAGAATATATCACCATGAAACTGGATTTCCAGAAAATGTCGATGGGTACCTCCCTGCTTCTGTCCACGGTCGCGCTGCTCGTTTCCTATGCTTCCTATGGCTGGGGCATTTACCGCGTTTTTAGCAATGCCATCAGTTACGGAACTATGACGATGTTTTTAAGCCTTTCCGGTACATTAACGGGAACACTGCATAACCTGACCTCACTCGTTCCCACAACCATCGGTCTCACCACTTCCGCCGGGCGGCTTATGGACATCATCGAAATGCCAAGAGAGGACTACAGCCATGATGAAGAAGTCGAAGAGTTTTTAAAATCTAACCAAAACGAAGGCATCAGTCTTCACATCAGAGATCTGGAATATGCCTACAAAAACGGCACGCAGGTCTTTCAGGGCGCATCTATAGACGCGCACCCGCACGAAGTAGTCGCATTGGTTGGTCCGTCGGGCGAAGGCAAGACCACCATGATACGCCTGATGCTGTCGCTGATGCGCTCACAGAACGGCTCCGCCACACTCAGCGGTTCGCATACAGACACGATTCCCCTTACGCCCTCCACGCGAAAACTCTTTTCCTATGTGCCGCAGGGCAATACCATGTTTTCCGGTACCATCGCGGAAAATATGCGCAATGTCAAACCAGACGCTACGGACGAAGAAATCATAGACGCATTGAAACTGTCATGCGCCTGGGATTTTATCTGTAAACTGCCCGATGGCATTCACAGCAAAATCAAAGAGCGTGGCGGTGGATTTTCAGAAGGGCAGGCACAAAGGCTTTCTATTGCAAGAGCCTTGTTGCGTCGTTCTCCAATCCTGCTGCTTGATGAGGCTACTTCTGCTCTGGATGTGGCGACAGAACGCGAAGTTTTGAAGAATATTATGTCGGATGAATACCCACGCACCTGCATCGTGACGACACACCGGCCATCTGTGCTGAATATCTGCGAGCGCGTCTATGCCATCCGCGATAAGAAATGCATTATCTTAAGTGAAAAAGAGATAAATGAAATGGTAAGCGGTTCCTGAAAACCGCTCTATTTCATTGTTTCTACGAAAACAATTTCATTTTGTCTGTCAGTCTGCTGCGTTTTCCTGCTTCTTTTATAATATCCCGTCCACTTATTCCCCGGACGACATGGTTATTATGAAGAAAACGAAAGAGCGTCATTCCCCATAAAACGGGCCAAAGCAGGAATACGCTGCCCGCTTTCGGATAATTGAGATGCATCTGATGATGGAACTCCCGAATATAAGCGCTGATACCCGTCCCCCGCATGGCAACCATGCGCTGCCTCTTGTCATGCCCGAATTCTCCAGAGGCAAAAATATCTTTTATGAAATCTTCTGTCAGCTCTCTGCCATCAAATTCTTTCAACAGAAACGCAACGTTCTTTCGTTTGAGTCCCAGATATTTCACACAGGTTTCTGTCAAAACACTGACGAACCCTTCCGTCCCGCTTTCCCTGATCAGGCGCAGGAAGGTTTGTTTTTCTTTCTCATCGACCTCACGGTTCCAGAATACCACCCAGTCGCATAGATACTTCAACCCAAAACCTGCCCGCAGAAAATGCTGTAACATATGAATCACCAGATAAAACGCATGGTACGCATCCTCCGGCTGGTAAAAAGAAATCCCCCAGGAATCATTTTCTGTCACGTGCTGCTCATAATCCGGGAGCAGCGTTTCCAGAAAACGGTTCATCTTCTTGCTCTCAAAAGGTTCCGCCAGTATGCTGTGTACTTCCACACAAATCCCCTCATCATTGATCAGTTCTATATGATGAAGCGCATCCTGCTCTTTGCGCTCGGCAAATCCTTCTTTTTTGAGAATTTCCACAGCTCGCAGAAATGTTTCCTGCCGGGGAATCAAAATATCCACGTCCCCGGATTTTCGCAGTTCCGGAGATGGGTAATAAGAAGCTGTGGCGGCGCCTTTGAGAAGAACTGCACGAATCCCCTCCTCCTGCAGGACATGCGTCACATATTTGGTAAGAAATAACAGGCGGTAATTAGAACGAACCGTTGTGGTTGCAGAACGACTCAACACCTGTCCGAATTCTGCAGGAATTCCTTTCTCACCTTCGTACGCATCAAAAAGCAATGGAAGAACCGCATGTTTTTTTGCAATTTCCAACAAACTGCGCAAATCACACTTCCCGGCCGGCTCCATCACCTCTTCCTTTCTTTCTATTGGATTTAACGACTTTCTCAACCGTTTCAGCAAAATTACTTCTGTTTTACCGCTCAATGAAATTCCTCCTTTTCTTTATCAATGAAACTGCTTTCTCCCACAGAAAACGAAACTCTTTCGTCCTTGCATAAACCAGAAGAAACCAGATATTCGGCACCAAAACACACAGGATAAGCCTTCCTGCCAGTGTCTGCCAGGGAGTACAAATAGAAAGCGCCGGCAAGCTCCTGCACAACAAATCCGTCACATACCAGCCAACGCCAATTACCGCTGTATAGATAAGATAGCGGATAAAATAGCCTGTGCAGGATTTATGAAATCCATGTTTGTACAATACGTAAGGCTCCACCCAGACAGACGTCAGCATCATACTAAAGAAGGTTCCCAAAAAAACGCCTGTCATACCCATCCCGTTTACCAGAAGAAGCGATAAGCCCAGATTTAACAGCGCCTCCGCAATTGCTTTGTGCCTGTCATACCAGAACAATCCCATAGAATCACGGAACGTCAGGGTTGCATTGCGCATTCCATTGACAAAAAAATTCACACAGAGCACAAAGACCGTCACCTCAGGAAATACATACTGTCTGCCAAAACTGATTTCAACGAAGGGATTCAACAACTCATACAGACAAATAAAGGCAAATCCGTACATCCATTGTCCAAGAAAGAATACCGCCTCAAACACCTGCCGGATATGCCCCTCCTCTTCTGTTACACCCAGGTTTCCAACACTTGCCGTAATGCCCTGGTATACCTGATTCAACATCTGCCTCACAGAGCCAATCACCAGGTAGTAGTTTGAATATCCTCCCACACTGGCAAGTCCCACAAATGCAGACAAAAGCAGGTTATCTGTATTATTGACAATTACAGTACCAACCTTGTGCATCAACATAGCCCTAATATTGGAAAAAATTCCTTTTTTTTCCTTATTGGAAAGGGGAAGTACATTTTTCTCTTTTAACCAGGGGTACAATCTGCCTGCGCGAACGGAAATGCACACATTGCACAAAACGGTTGTTGCAATGTTAATCAGCAAAAACAGGATAAAATCGTGCAGGACAATAAGCACAAATATTTGCAGAATATCTTGCAATACCCATGACATTGTCTGATAAAATGTACCAATATATAAGAGCTGGTGCGCATCCATCAGCGTTTTCTTATAAATCAGCAGATACGAGCAAACCGTATTTACAAGATACAGAATGTAAATGAACGTCAGATGTTCGACATTCCCGTAGTCCTTGATTATCACATCCATAAAGGGAATCAACAAAGCTCCCGCCGCTGCAACCGCAAATGCCACCCCGCGGTAAAAGTTCTGAAACAATCGCATCAGAGATTTCTGCTTTTCTTTATCTCCCTCGGCAACCGGACGGTAGAGCGCAAACGTAATCGCTGTTCCCACGCCCATTTCAGACAGCGACAATACCTGTATAATATCGGCAAAAAGCCCGTTTACTCCTACATAGCTCTCACTCAGTGTATGTGTGAACACGACCCTCAAAACATATCCCATGAGGATGGCCGTCATGCGCGACAAAAGCGCTACTGTGGTATTTCGTGCGGAATATTCCGTTCTGGTCTTTGTTTCCATAAAAAAGCATTCCTAACTTTTCTCAAATTCTGATTTCTCCGGCAATATCTTTTCAAACGCCTCGATAATCTGTTGTCTGGCCCGCAGAAAGTCAATCGGCTTATTTGCATCGTTTGCACAGATTATCCGCGCTTTCCTCTTTACAATCGTTTCCACAAGCAGAGAATTATCACTCTTCAAATTAAAATAGCGAAAATATTTCGTAATATTCTGCGGATGAAAATTGCCGCTCAGTTTCTGCCACTCCCTTGCAAGATACTGACTGACGTCCGACTGGTTTCGAAAGCGATGGCGGCATGTCTGATCCAATACCATGGTTTCTTTCTTCCAGAGCGTCCGATAGGTCTCTTTCAAAAACGGAGACGCCCCGTGTACGGTATAGAAACCCGTATACTGCGGAAACATCAACTCCAACAGGTTATAGCCAAAATACAGAAACGGATAACCGATTTTAAAATATGCGCGCGGCTGTTTTCTTACGTTCTCCCTTTTTTTGAAATATTTGGAGAGCACCAGCGAATTATTCATATAAATATGGGACATTACCGGATTTTCCGGATTCGCAATTACCGGCTGAAAAGCCAGCATATCACATGGTTTGCCATCTCTGAAAAAATCCTCCGGTTTCATTTCACCTGTCAGAAAAATATCGTCGTTGAAATAGACAAACTGCTCCGCCAGTCCCTGAATCCGGTGCATATTCCATTCAATTGTGTGTGAATTGAACGTTGGCAGATATTCTTTGGGGATATAATCCTCATGGCGCACAATATTTAATTTGGGATGCGTAAGCTCAAGCCACTGCGGCAAATGTCCCCAGGTAATAAAATGAATCTTACGAACCCACGGCGCAAATTTTTCCACACCTCGGAACCAGTATTTTAAATTGTCCCAGTCGCGGTAACGCTCATCGGTATCATCACTGCTAAAAGCCGCATCGTATTTGCACTTTTCCCGCTGCCATGCCGCGTCGCCGCCGTCTACCCATGTTATGACAAAATCAATTTTATTTTTCGGCATAATTCCAATCCTTCCTCTACTATGTTATAATAGATTAAAAACGTGAGGTATACAATGAAAAATTTTATCCTGCTTGTCATTCCCTGCATGATATTATCCCTTTTTCCTGATACAGGCATCGGCACTTACCTGTTTACATCCCGGGAATGTTATACGATAACCTATCAGCCAGAAGAATATATTTCATCCAACCAGCCGCTGAACAATCCTTACCGGGGCTGGTATCATATTTATGGCTACGCGCTCTCTGATTCTGAACCGCTCAAACTGACGCAGATACAGGAAACGATCGCCAAAGATTCCAACCAGCTTGTCCTTCTGGAAATTAACCTGCGCAATTACGCGGCTTCGGAAATCAGTTCCGGAGGACTGTCCCAGTTAGAATCCATTCTCCTTGCCTGGGAAGATGCCGGCAGACAGCTCATTCTGCGTTTTCTGTATGACTGGAACGGCAAGGCAAAGGAAACAGAACCGCAGGACATCTCTATCATCAAACGCCATATGGAGCAAACTGGTGAAATTGTCAACAGATTCGCAAACTGCGTATTTCTGATGCAAGGAATCTACGTGGGCAATTGCGGAGAGATGAATAATTCTAATTATATGTCTCTGGAAAACATGCGTGAACTTGCCGCACACCTTGATTCTGTCATTGACCCCGCCATCTATCTGTCTGTGAGGACTCCGGAACATTACCGCATCGTAAGCAATTCCAGCGAACCGCTTTCTGCTGCAGACGCTTTTTCCGGCAAAATCTCAGCCAGAACCGGTCTGTTCAACGATGGTATGTTAGGCTCCGAAAGCGACCTCGGCACCTACGGAGAACAACCTTTTGCCATCGCAGAAGATTTCACAGGCAAGGGCACCCGCGCGGAAGAAATTGCCTTTCAGAACGCGCTTTGCAATTACGTGCCAAATGGCGGTGAGGTTGTACTGGACAACGAATACAATGACTTTTCCAACGCAGTAACGGATTTGAGGGATATGCACGTCTCTTACCTTGATTGCGGCTACGACCTTGCCGTATTGGACAAATGGCGCAACTCCTTCTATAACGGACAGGACTGTTTCGACGGCGCCGACGGCTATTCCTATATCGGGGAACATCTCGGATACCGCTACGCCATCCGCTCCTCATCATGCTCTTTCGATACATTCCGCGATGCAAAAGCCACATTATCCGTGACGATGGAAAACAATGGTTTCTCTGTAACCTACCGCCCCTTTCTCTCCATGCTGACCATACTTGGCGAAGACGGCCGTGTCTGCGATACCATACCAGTTCGCACAGACGCGCGTTTCTGGAAAAGCGGCGAAGACACCACATGGAGCGTTCCACTCGACATCCGCTCTTATCAAAACGGAACTTACCGCATTTATTACCGGCTCTACGATCCAAAGACTCACAAAAGTATCCGACTGGCCAACGACATTCCTGCCTCTAATCATGGCTATTATATCGGCTCCTTCACGGTGGAGAGCCAAAAAGCTCTTCCAAAAGAGTCCACTTTAGAAACGAACGTAAACTGATTTCCTATGATACAATATACGTCCCCAGCCTTACCTTTCCATCTTCAGACGGCGTATTGGCAAAAAACATCTGTCGTCTGTCGCGCTTTCTGCGCATTTCAAGGAATACATTACCGGTTGAAACAAGCGTATCTTCCGGCAGAATTGCCGTAATTTCTATGCTTTCCTGCGGCTGTATGTCGCAGGTTTGCATCGGCAGAACAGAACATTGCCGATCCTCTATGATGACCCCAAATTCCACGTCGTCCCTCAACGCAGAAAATCCAATATTCTCTATACAGATTTTCAGGGATAATTCCTTTTTCTTGTCCAATCTGACATTTCTAACAACAAGACGGTATCCAAGATGGCATCCGATATAATCAAAGACACTTTTCTGCTCCCAGATTCCCCGTTCATCACACCGCGTCTCCTTCCATTGCTGCAGGCGTCTTTCATCATGCGCACGGTTCAGATAACAGACTTTTGTACATCGCATCTCTCCAACCAGTTCCTGAAATGATAATTTAAGCGAACCTCCTACTGCCTCTCCGCCATAAGGGACATGGGATGCAATACTTCCAGTGAATTCCATCTCTTCCTCCCTGCACCATTTGCCGCCCCATCCGCTTTCCGCTTTGCTCTGACAGCCATACGTTCCCAGATCATCCAAAGAACCAAACATCCCGTCATTAAACAACCCTGTTTTATCCTCAAATGCCGCTCTTTTCTCTGAATGCAGCAAACGCCATTGCTGCGGCGTGCGAACGGCAATGGGAATATTTCCCAGCATTTCCCGCCATACCTGCATCAGCTGTTTCAGGCGTTCCTCCGACAGAAATTTCGAATCATGCATCTCCCCCCAGCTCCCCACCAGCATACCCTGGACAACAAAAATCTGCTCCTGATGGGTGCGAATTACAGCGCCTAACTGCTGCATATGCTCTGTGACCGTCTGTAAGAAATCCGGTTCATGCTCCATCCCCCGCCCATCCCTGTCATAGGTAATGCGCAGAATGATTTCCTTGTTGTGCTTTCCGAAGAAATCCAGGATATCCGCGAGATTGCAAAGCGCCTCCCCGGAAATCTCCCCTTCACGAAACGCACCAATATCAATCAGCGCCAACGCTATACTCTCTTCTGCGTGCAGACACCAGTATAACTCTTCAAAATTTGGCTTTTCTTCTATTACAAATGGATAAATGTGATACCAGCCACAGGAAGGATTCTGCAAATACCTGGTACTTTCTTCCAGAATTTCCGGCTTAAATTGAACGTGCTTCCTTTTTCTTATAAAGCTCATTTGACAACTTTTCCTCAGTTTCTATTTTAAATACTTTCACGCGGAAGATTACCGCCAAAATGGAGAAAAACATGCGAAACATATACAGGGCGGGTTTCCACCCGGAATGCATACTGAAACCTCTGGTTCTCGGATGCATAACTGCCGGAATCTCGCGTATCCGAAAACCCAGCAAAAGCATCTGCATTACCATATTGGCATCCGGGTACTTATCATCGAAATGTCCGTACTGAGAATAATACAGCACCGTCCTGCGGTTCAATCCCTGCAATCCGGTTGTCGGATCTGCAATCCTGCGCCCGGTTGCCATCCGTATCATAACACGAAACAACCGGTAAGCAAATTTTTTTACAGCCGTCGTCTCATAATCGGAACTTCCCGGCATAAAGCGGGAGGCAAGCACAATATCCGGCTCCTTCCCATCCTCATCCTTTGTCTTCAACTGCCGGTAAATCTCCGAGACATTGCAGACGTCATGCTGTCCGTCCGCATCCATCTGAATCACATATTTATAATCGCGGCGGATGGCATATTTATACCCAAGCTGTAAAGCGCTGCCATATCCCAGATTGAAAACATGTGTCACCAATGCGTGTTTCCGATCCTTTACAATCCAGTTGGTCGCATCCTTCGAAGCGTCGTTCATAACCAATATGTCCGCAAATTCCTGAACCGCCGGCTCTTCCAGTCTGTCGAGCACCTTTATAATATTCTTTTCCTCATTGTATGCAGGAATGATAATCAAAACCTCTTTCTGTTCTCTCCCATCCATTATGCCGCTTTCCTCCTCCATATCACATTGCCGTCTCCATGGTTCCCTGAACCATTTCTCTATTTCAACAAATCCAGCAACATTTGAAACTCCTGTGCGTTGTCCGTCAATTTTTCGGCAGCCGCACGCCCAAGGCGTTCTCTCTTTGCCCCATCTTCCATCAGGGTTATGATACTGTTGGAAATGCCTTTTGCAGAAAACCCGCAGAGTATGCCGTCAATCCCATCCTCTATCTGTTCTCTGTTCCCATTACAGTCGGATGCCACAATGGAACATCCCAGAACCTGCGCTTCCTGAACTGCAATGCTCTTGCCCTCAAAACGGGTAGCGTGTACATAAATATCACATTGCCGATAATACGGATAAGGGTTTTCCACTGCTCCCAACAATTTAAACTCTCGTTCCAGACCCAGGCTCTTAATCTGTTTTTCCAGAGTTTCCCGCTGATTGCCTTCTCCCAACACATACCAACGCGCCTGATATCCCGCATCTTTGATAAGTTTCATGGCCTCAATCGCCACATCATATGCTTTCTGATATGTCAACCGCCCTACTGTGAGCAGCCGTACGCCGGCAAAAGAATCGGAAAATCCGCCCGGCAGACCGGCAAGCCTGGAAATTCTCTCCCGATTGATAATATTGTGAAACACACCTGTCTTAGTTTCCCACTCCGGATATACCTGCAAAAATGAGGTCCGCACCTCCTCCGACACGGCAAAAATCCGATCAAACGATGCGTAACAACCCCTGTCCATTCTCCGGGTGTAACCGGCATTTTCATAATCAATATGTACAAATGCAGCCTTTTTCTTTGCCTTGACATGATCCGCGGTAAAATATGTCGCACCGCCTTCCAAATAGGCAATTGCAAGGTCATATTCCTCTTTGGGAAATTCCCCGCCGTCGGATAGCATACGCCACAGCAATTTATCAAGCTGTACTTTCTTTCGTTTTCTCATTTCCAAAGCAACTGCCAGCAGGTAATAAAGCTTACGAATCCATCTTCCATTGCGGAAAAAACTGCGGATAACCGTCTTTTGAATATGGCGGCGTCCGCGTTCCGACAATACGGATGTATCTCGATAGCTACGGTTTAAGACCTTCACATGTCCGGGCAGCTCGCGTACCAGTTCCCCCTGCCCCAAAATTACATATAGAGAGATCTCGTATTTCTCTTCCGGAAGCCGGCGCATCAACTCAAGCATTGCCATTTCCGCGCCTGCACGCCCTAAAGTATTAATGACAAATAAAAGTTTCTTCTTCATCCTATTTCTTTTCCTCTTTGTCCGACAGGCTTTCTTTTAATTTCTGCAAAATAATCTCATTTTCCTGATTGATCAGCGATACATGCATGGCAAGTTCCTGATTCTTGCGCAGCAACTGTGAAATTGCGCAGCTCAGGTAAAAAAAACTGAATATAACGGCAAGATTGATAAGGACGAACGCCGGAACCGCCTCTATGGGAACGACTTTGCTCCAGTCTGATAATCCCGGCACTATCCCAAGCAGGATGAGCACAACTGCAAACGCGCTCCAGCAAAGCTCAATCCCCACCGTAATTTTCTGGTAGACAAACGAAATAAAATCTACGATCAGAAGTACAATTCCTTCTATAATAACTAATATACACAAGATATTTGCCATCATTCCCCCACGGTCCTTTCTTCTTTCTTTTTTTCACGCGCATCGTATACTTTCGAGGATAGTTTGTCCCCGCTTGCATATTCGATCAGCGTTCCTCTGCAGAAAATATGTTCATCCAGATGCCTCTCCACCCAACGGAGCCTGAAATATGCAACTCCCCAGGCAAGCAGCGAACCGGCAACAACGCCTATTCCATACCAGGTTTCCGAAAGACTGGCAGCATAAAGACTTACGCCCAGCGTGACCACCACAAAAACGATTGACGTAATCAACGCCCCTGCCAGGTCATTGTAATAATGTAAAAAGATGATTGCAGAATACATCAAAAACAAGATAAAATATCCCGCGGCAAGGCATGGATAAATCTGCATCACAAGCCCGGAAAATCCATACTGCGGCAGCATGACAACGCAAATCAGGAAAATACAGATAGATATAATAAATTGTATGCGCACGAGATTCATCAATTCCACCGCGAGTTGCCGAAACATCCGTTTCTGTGCATTGCGGATATCCACGGCCCGTCCTCCGATTACCGCCTCCGAATATGCTTTGTACTTTTCGCGGAAATGCATTTCCAGCCGGGAAATCAAAATTACCGTAGAAGAAATATTCGTAAACATCGCCAGACAGCTTGCCATATCATAGGATGGCGCGCAAATAAAGCTGTCTGCCACGATCATCTGAATACCGGTTGTCCAGAATACAAAGTTATGGGAAAACAATCCCACCGTATAAAAGATATCTGTCATGACAAGCATCCAGAATTTTTTAAAATATCTCAGAACCGGCCGGTAACGCCCGCTGTTCTCCTTAAAATACCGTTTGATCATGGCAATCTCTTCACAGGCAATCAGCAGAAATCCCCCGCTAACAGACGCCAGCATGGCGTCTGTCACCGGAACAGAAAATACATGTACCAAAAGCAATGACATTACATAAGACGCTGACATCCCTACAAAGAAAAAAATGGTTATCTTTTTATAATCTTTACAAATCTGCAGATATTTGAGCGAATAAAACACCAGGACACACGCCATATAGCCGCAAAATCCGGTAAATACATATAATATGCCAACTTTTCCTACCAAAACCTCATAAATACAAAACGGAATCCCAACCAGGCTGCTTAATATAACATTCAGAAACAGTCCGATATAAAAACAGGGCAGAACGTCCTCGTACCGCTCTTCAAAGATCACATCCGACATATATCTTGAAAGCACGGAACCAAAAGGAGCCGTGGTAAGCAGCGAAAAGATAAACATATATAAAATCGTACAGGACATCAGCTGCCGCGGCGCATAAGATACCTTTGCAAGTTCCAGAGATTGGCCCATCAAAACAATATTGCCGATTACCAAAAACATCGGCGCCACTGTTACGACTGCACTATATCCGAAACCTATCAAATCTGCTACCAGCGTATTTTTATCAAAAATCTGATTCAGCCTTACTCCAATTCCTGCCATAGCAATAACCATGCCTTTCTCAATTTCTTATCTTCTTTTACAAATCCGGTCATCCGGCCAGATTTTCCGCAGGCGGCTTTTACTCATATTCTTCCCAGCCTCCCATCATACGGTCCTCAAAATCCGTATAAATCCGGTTGTATGTTTTCTTCATATCTGAAAGTTTGTATCTTTGCATCAGCCGTCGGTAACCGTTTTCACCCATCCGCATCCGTCGCTCCGAATTATTTGCCAGCTCCAGAATCGCATAGGAAATCTCCTCTATATTCATAATATGGGTCAGAATTCCGGCTTCACCGAAATCGTCTTCTTCTCCGTATATCAGACCCCGGCAATTTCCCACATCCGTGGCAATCACCGGCTTATGCGCGGCATAGCTCTCCAGAATCGTAAGCGGCTGTCCCTCGCTGATGCTGGTGAGAATCGTCATATCCATACGCCCCAGATAATCCTTGACATTGATTCTACCGGTAAAGACAATATCCTTCACCTGCATAGCCTCTACCAGATCAAAACACTCCTGCGCATATTCCTTATCCTCGTCATACGGACCCATCACCCACAGTTTCAATCTCGGCTGCCTTGATTTTGCATAGGCAAACGCCTGTATCATGGTTTTTACGTCTTTGATGGGCGTCACCCTGAGCACGGCGCCGATATTGATAAACTCCTCATCCTCCGCCTGTTTGGGCGCCAGGCGGTCAAATCCTTCGATATTGATTCCATTTGGAGTTACAATCGTCTTGTTCTGCGGACATCCCAGCTCAATTTGCAGCTCTCTGGCATGTTCGTACAGACTCGTCACTAAATCCGCCGTATCATAGGCAAGTCTGGACATCTTACGAAACTGCTCAATCCAGATATTCTTATAGATACCCTTGACCCATTTGGCCTTGATTAATTCCTCTTCCCGCTCTCTAGTGTAAATTCCATGTTCCGAGATTAACAGACGGCTTCCGTGGAAATAATGCGCCATACTGCCAAGCACTCCCGCATATCCGGTCGCCACACAATGATATAAATCCGCCTTTGGCACATCCATCAAAAGCGTATGGAACAATGGCAGATAGATGGAACGCATTGTCCACAGGAAATCCGAAAACACCACCTGGTTATATTTCAGGTTATAACAATCCATGACAATGTGAAAAAAATCCGGTCCCATCAAAAGCTCATTCAAAGACAGGTTGGGCCTGCGGAAAAACTCAAACAAGGTTTCCCAGTCGATTTTTTGATTCAATACCAGACTACGGATGGCATTATATTCTTTTTCTTTCAATTTCAAAGATTTCTTTTTTCTGTTATCACACCAGTCCTCATCCTCCAGATACAATTCATGTACTTCGATTAAATTTTCCGGCAAATCGTACACAAATTTCCCCCGAAAGGAACGGTTCGCCACAATCGTCAGTAATATGAACTCTGTCTCCGGAAAGGAATTGATCAGACTGTGTATCCAACTGGACACACCGCCTACCACATATGGATAACATCCCTCTGCCACTATGCAGACCTTTAAATATCCTGCCATTTACACCATTCTCCTAATCCATTCGTTAATCCAGAAAACAAAATCCTGCGTAGCTTTTAGAATTCATCTTCCGCAAAATAATAATATCTGTCCTGCGCCTCTTCCAGTTCCAGTTTCACATTAGCCTCTGTCGCTGTAATCAGAAACGCACCATCCTCTATCTTCTCAAACTCCGCGCCGGTTGCCTGTCTGATATCCTCCCCGTGCGTCCTGAGAATAAAAAACGCTTCCTTTTCGAAATCAGAAATCTTCACCGAGATGACATTTCCTTCACGTTTCTGTTTATAGTCCAACGCCAGAAATCTGCGGATACGCGCATTGCTTTCCGCAAGCGTCGTCTTTGCAAATTTACGAAATCTTCTCCAATAGGTGCTTGTGTTTCCGGCAAATTTCCGCGACAGCTTTTCCCAGGAATCCTCATCATCAACAGGATGTGCAATCGGATTCACATCAATCTGAATATTGGAATATCCCAATGCCGTCTGAATACTCAACATGCGCAGATTTTCGCTGAATGTGTGACTGTAGCCATCACTGATACCGGTCTGCCTTAAAACCGAATTCCACTCATAAGATACAAGCGGTTCCGAGTCCTTATAATCGGAAAAGACCGTACGCACCTGATCAAACCGACCTTGTTTTAACGCGCCTTCTACCTCTTCATCCTTCATATTTCCCTGATAAAGTGATAAAATCGCATAGTCAGGCATGACCTTTTTTAAGAAACTCATATCCCGGTTCAGCTTTTTCGAAAGGTTCACTTCCTCTGTATGCGTCCCCGAAAATCCCCCCTCAATATTCTGCTCCTGAAAAAGTTTCATATAATAAACCAGTACATTTGCTTCCGGTTCCACACCATCCTCATAATCCATTTGCGGTGTAAGCATACATGTCATTTTGTAATCATTCTGCTGGGCAACCGATACAAGTCCCGGCCATACAACATCACGGAAGACAGCCTCCAGCGGCTGGCTGTATCGTTTCATCATCTCCGCCTGGTTCTCGTTTGCCAGATCCGGAAAGTTAAGAACCACCATATTCTGCGCATTGATTACCGGATAGATATCATAATCTTTCATCTCCAACATCATGGCGCTCAAAATTCCAATACCGCCATTGCCGGATAAATAATCTGCATTCACCGCAAACGTCATGGCATTTCGGTACTTGTTACGCCAAACTACCGCCGGAAGATTCTGATTCTTCGTAATCAGATCCCCCTTGGGCATCATGTAATACTTTTCCATCTCCTCGTCTTCCATCATCCCATGCATATACATTTTCGCACCGCCGGAGATACGGTACCAGGGCATCACCAGATCCATATCCTGCTGCGTTTTTTCCATCGTCTCGTCGAGGATATATTCTTTGATCCCCCCAAGCAAAAATCCATCCATCAGCCGGATGCCTTCCACCCGGATACTGTCACGAATAATTGCATTGATTCCCAGAATCTGCCTCAGTTTCGGATTTTTGGAGACCTCCGTGACATCCGGAAGATTACAGAAGATTAAGTTAATGCCCAAATCCGCATACCCTGCCAGTACGGAAATATCCTCTCTCATATTCAGAAATGCGCTGTCAATCAAAACCGCCTCCGGCAGATTTCGGGGATTCGGCTGAAATTCCTTAACAGAATGAACACTTTGCAGGCGGCGTTTGCTGTAAACAGCCCATTGTTTTACCACATTTCCGGTAGCATCGTCCTCTTCGTCCCCGATATAGACCACAAACCTGCTGCTGTCAATCGCGTCGTCCTCCGATACGATGCGAACAGACGCACTCGTAAACCTGGTAGCCGCTGAATCCTCATATTCATTTTGCCCATAATTGTTCACCCGGGTTTTGACAACCTCCGGGATCAGGAACATAAATACTACCACCAGCATAATCAGCGTGATGGCAAAAAAGTTTCTTCGGGAAACCATACGAAAACCTCCACCACTGCGCCATTACTCTCCTACGTCTATCGCAAAATTAAATGGCCGGTATAAATCCTGCTCTACACAATAACACACAAAATTGTCAGACTCGTAATATACTTTTACATCCGTAGGATACAGTTTTGCAAACTCCTGCGCCCACTCATAAAGTTTTGACATCTCAATCAGACGGTTCACGCCCTGATACATAAATATCCCGGAACTTGCCGGCAACGGCTCCTGCGCATATATTTTATCTATCTCCGGCTCATCGCCTCGGTATGCCCTGCCATACATAATCGGAATCTTTTCAATGAAAAAATAAACCTTTGATGTAGGAATCGTAATGGAATGTGTTCTTCCCTTGCGCTCCAGATCCTTCAAAAATGTATGTACTTCATGATGATACCCGTAATCTTCCCCCATACGCAGTTCATCGTTGGCGGAACAGATTGTCCAGGTAAAATCCTTGTTGTCATGTATGATATTCGTCAGACAGAGAATCGCCTCATTCGTCTGCAATGCCTGCCGCACAGGCGGGGTACGAAACCATCCCTGAAAATAGCAGGATATGACTATTGTCGCCAAAACGGCCAGCGATGCTGTATGCAAAATCCATTTTTTCTTAAACCTGCCAAGGAAGAGCTGCAATACACTGTCCACGCACAGGCTCCACACCGCCGCAAGGACATATGCATAGAAAATACATGTTCGAATGGCATCCATAAGCGTCGGGAGTCCCAGCCGGGAAGACGCCTGCAATACGGAGAGCGCTACCATTCCAGCAGAAAGTGAAAGGCATCTCGCCGCATAATCTGTCTGCCGTACGACAAAAAACAACAGTGATATCACCGCAAGGAACACGATCGAGCCTATCAGCAACATCTGAAAAAACGGATAACTGTCCAAAATGATATAAATTTTCATGGCGCCCCAAAAAGCCGCCACTGCCGACTGAATTTTGGATACGATTTTTTCAGGGAATGATTTCTGATGGCTGGCAACGCCCTGTCCGGTTGATGCATCCGTCCCATCCATTGTTGCGCCATCCGTACCGCCTGCAGTCTGATCCGTCCCATTCTGTCCCGTCGCATCTTCTTGTGTCCCCTCAGAATCATCCTGCGCCGGTACCGTCTGTATCACCTCTTTATTATTTTCTCCGGAAATTACCTTCATTCCCCATCCCAGAGAACCTTGCAGCGGCGTACCCATCAAAAACGCAATCACCATCGGAAGTATTGCTATTACAATGGAAAGAATCCCTGCAAGCATGACTTTTCCAAGATATTTTGGTCGAAACAGGCGGAAACAATAACCGCAGGCAACGCCGATACACAGCAACCCCGCAATCATGGTATCGTAAAAATGGGCAGATAACGTCATGCCAAAACTGATGGCAAAACCTGCCAGAATCCAGAACTCTTCCTTCCGAGCCTCCACATCTGTTTTCACGGACTCTTCACCTTCTGCCTTTAGTTCTGTCTTAACTATCCCGTCTTCCTCAATTCGGATCAGGCTCTCTTCGCTCAAAGGCATCATTTCTTCGTCTTCCACCGCCGTCTCCAACTCTGCCTTCGCGTTTCTTTTGTCCATTTCCCTTTTCTTTTTCTTCTCAAAAAAGACAAACAGGAAATAAATGGATGGCAAAATAAATATCATGCCAAACTCCTGTGGCAGCGAACTGAAATAACGAATATATGTGTTTTCTCCGAATATTCCCAGAAATACATAGGCAAACACGCCTGCGTACGGCGCATACTTTGATTTGCAACAATATTTGATAAATGCCAGCAGGACATAATGGATCATCAGGTTCTGCACGAAACAGAATACCCGAAACAGGACATACGTGGGTATGGCAAATACCTCATGCAGATAGTAGATAACACAGTGAAAGCCAAAGGGATAGACGCCCGCAACAAACATCCGGTTCTTACCAAGATAATTGACCCAATAGTTGTGTACCGGCAAATCGGACTCGCAATAGCCAAAATACGCCAAAAGATTTGTGCCGTATACATAACACAACCCTGCCGTCAACGCCGCAACCAGAAGTATATCAATGATATTTGCGCGAATATGCCGAAACAGGGCGCACACAGCTTTTTTGAGTAATCTCCAGATTTCTCCCCGGACACGCCGCAGAAACAGCCGAACTCCAAACTGCCCGCCTGCAAGCCGCTCCAGATAATCAAAACCGCCATGCAGCATGTCCACCGGTTTCTTTTTATGAAGGACTATATAAATTGCTGCCCACGGAAAAATGGTAAAAAGAATCAATGTCACACGATTCGAAATATGCAAAAGCTCCAGAACAGATACCAGATTCATCATATAAAAATTTCCGACCATCTGATACACCATAAACCGTTCACAGAATCTTAGGTTCTGTATTTTCCGATACAGCAGTATCGCCGGAAGGACAAACGTCATCGTAAGATATGCCGTCAGGATGCCAGCCACCTGTATAATTGTCAAAACCTCCATTGACACTGCCATCACCTCCTAACCAAAAGTACGAATCAACGCTAACGTCTCTTTGTCAATTACAATACTGGATTGTTTCAATGCCTCTAACGTCTCAAAGAATTTCTCCTTATTCTCGGCTGTAAAATATAGTTTGAGCTTACACGTATAACTGGAAAGTTCTTCCGGATACTGCTGCGCTGCCCGCATACACCATGTTTCCATAGTTTCAAAATCTCTCACATCCAGCAGGCGCAGGCAGATCCATTCATAATACTGGCTTGTAAACCGATGCGGACCCTTTCGAAACAGACTTTCAGCCACATCGACAAACTTCCTGACCATGTTCTGCTGTTCCATATCGGTAAAGACTTTTTGCTCCAGCATTCCATTCATATAAGGAATCAGATAATATTCACAGTCCGTCTCATCCTCTTCCTCATCCTCAATCTCCCGCCACATTTTCTGCACATTGCCACGGAAGTCATTTAACTCATCCTGAAGAACCGAGGCTGCATAATGCGAGGTTTCCGAATCCTGGCTGTTTAACGCCAGGGAAATCGCTGCCAGCGAATTGTGGACGTCACCGCGGATGACATTGAGCATCAGTCCGCGCAAACTCTCTTTATCGCTGACTGCAAGGGCTTCTTCCAGAGGCGCGATATTCCTCTCCCGCTCCTCGTCGGCACGCTCGTTCGTGCGCACGCGCTCCTTACTGAAAATAACGTCTTCCAGTTGCACATCCTGTCGAAATACAAATCGAAACAGAAGATGTCCCACGCCAAAGAAAATCAGACCTGCCACCGGACAGAGCAGCATAATAACAAACTTCATGATATATACGATCCTGCCGTCTTTCAGCAGTCGCCTTTCTTCCTGCTCTTTTTCTCCTGCGCCTTCCTCTCCCGCGTCATCCTCTTCTTTGGTCTTTTCTGGTATCGTATCTTTTTCTGCCTCCTTTGCCTCGCAGCGCCTGACATACATAAGACCAAACAACAGATACAGAAAAGATATCGCTGCATTGACCAGAAGGATACAGCAGAAAAAAATTTCCTTCATCGTCATAACCCTATATCCTCCCGAATGACACTTTTATATCCAGTGTTCGCAAAACGCCGAATGACATAATCCGCATCTTTACTGTCTGTATTCGACAACAAAGCATAAAGCTTTCCGTCTGATAATTTGCCTATGTAATCACTCTGTCGCATCAATTTGGCTAATTCATCGCCACACTTTTCCAAATTTTTGCCGCCTAAATCGATTTCCAGAATCGTACACTCCGTAAGCCCCTTATTCTTTGCTGTCACATATGCTTTTGCCAGGGATTCAAACGCATCCGTCTCCAATACTTTTGTGCCTTCCAGATAACGCTGCTGCTCCAACGCGTCCAGGTAACGGTTGGCGCGCAGTACCGCATTCTGAATCAGATAGCCGATGATAATCAGCATATTTGCCTGACTCAGCGTCATGCGCTCCCAGGGAATGCCCCAGACCATGAGAATTAACTGCATTTCATCCTCTGCAAAGATGGCGTCCGCCATCAGAGGGTACTGCGGATCCATATTGCGATTGATATATACTCTCTTCTCTTTCAACAGATTGTACATATCCTCCATCTTTGTATATTCTATGGAGTTTCCCAACTCCCTTGCTTTTGGCGATGTCGCAGAAAAAAGACGGGCATAAGACCGGTTCGCGATCGTATAGATTGCCACATCCTTGCTGTCCACCAGCCGCGCAAGGATTTCCGCCGCGTAAAACAAGACTTCCGACGGCTCATATTGATCCAGGCTGGACGTTATCTCATAGATTTTGCCAAAGCTGTCGTTCTGATTGACGAGCTGCACTTCCAACATATTCTTAATGCGGATATTACTGGTATTGATATCCTGAATGTCGTCCAACTGGGTTACCATATACTGCACTTCATGTTTATTTTCATTACGGATAGTACGCAGACGGTCTTTCATATAACCAACGGCAAGACCAAGGATAAACAACTGCGCAATCCACACATAGGTATTGTAGTCAAGCAAAACATCTAAACTACTACGGTTATACATTTGCCGGAAACAGTATCCACCCACTGCCAATACGGCGGAAAATGTCGCCTGCTGCTGCCCGTATACAATCGCAAACAACAGAACGTACAGAAGATAGAAATCCAGATTTGCAAAATAGCGGCTCCCAACCGCCCGGTTATTCAACATAAAGAACGGAATAAAACAGATCATATTTTCAATAAATGGAATCAGCGCTTCAAAAATGACGCGCATGGTCTGACGCCAGTTTCGATTTCGTTTGCCCCTGACGTCCTCGAGATTAATAAAACTGGAACTGTATCGTTTGATATATTTTGCCATTTTGACGGCAACCTCATCAATATGATGAAAAATCGTCAGCCCGAATTCACTGGCAAACGCGCCGTTATCCAGAACCAGGCGAACCGGACTGCCAACCGTATTATCTATGATGGACACATCCTGCCCCATCTCCGGCTGAATCTTGTTCGCCAGATCCATCTCATTGGTTTCTTCTCCGGAAGAAATATGGTATAAATCACGTTTGGGTTCCGGTGCTGCCGCAACCTTATAAACCGCTTCCACAGCATCGTTTACATATAATAATGAAAATATCTTATTGGCATTGGCCTGAATATATCCTGTCTCAACAGCCTCAATACACATTTTTGCACATATATTCGATTCTATGATTGTCTGCCTGCTGCCGAATTCCCTTTCCGGCATCATATAAAGATGATCCATACGCAAAATTACAGTATCTACGCCCATTGTCTGCCTGTAATTGCGGCAGACGTCCTCTCCCTGTGAGATTGCGACGCTGCGGAAACTATATGCGGAAGTCTCCTCTCTCTCATCAATGTTATTGGCAAAAGATTGTGAATACACCTCTGAAGAGGAAAGGTAAATGAAACGCCCGCCTTTGAGCATGGAAAAAGAAGTCAAGACGTTCTGCAGCGCAGTCTGATACCGCACAGACTCCTTGCGCGGGTCACTCCAGTCAAAATTATAGTCATACACACCTAAAAATATCGTGACGTCGGGACGGATACTGTCAAAAATCTCTTTCAGGCAATCGCTATCATAAGGAAACCGATATTTCTCATAGGCATTCTTATAACTTCCAACCTGATTCTTATTTCCCGTCAACACATAGCAACGATGACCTTCCTTATTCATCTTGTTAATCATCGTCCGCATCAATTCATTGTCACTGCCGACCAATAATACTTCCATATCTACCTCACTTAGCTCCTATGTCTGTCCGCTTGCCGTGGGGACTTTGACCCCTGCGGTTTCCAGCCCTGCGAAGAAATGCCGGACGTCCTCTTTCACCGTCTCCACATCCATTTCGTACTGCTCTGCCAGGTATTCCGCTATCTTCGAAATATCCCATCCCTGGCTGGCAAGCTCCCAAATCTTCGCACCGCTTTCGTTAAGTTCGATTGGTTCTATATAATATTTCCCTGATTGTTCCATATCCAGCAGCCAATAACTCCCCGCCGCTTTCCTGATTCTATATCTGGCACTCACCCATATTACCTCGAAATTAATTTATCGTTATCTGCGACTGAACCGTTTGCAGCAGCATTTTATGAAATGTACCGCTACCGCAATCTTATGGCGGAACGGCCGCATCCACAGCCAGACAGCAGCATATAGACGATAGGGAAAATGTCGAACAGAAATATACTTGTCCTTTCGCACAAATCCAACCAGCCTGCCGCGCATTTGCTCTATGCGCAGCGGTCCTTCTATCTCTGTCTGATTATCCCCGACCAGATATAACCCCTCCTGCCTCACCCGCCAAATACGGTGTAGCACCAGGATACTGCCATCTCTCCGATAGAGAACGACATCGCCTCGTTTCGGCTGCTCCCCCTCAAACGGCACAAGAATCACACTGTCTCTGCCAGGCATGAGCATTGGATACATACTGTAGCCATTTACCATTGTCTGAACTGTTTTTCCATCCCGCAACAACTGCTCAATATCTGCTTTCGACTCCATGTTTCATTCCCGCCATACGGTTATAAACCATGCCCATATTTTAATCCGGGCTGGTAATTATAACCTGATTTTCGTAAATTTCCTATATAATATATCATTATAGCACTTTTTACAGGGAAATGCTATAATTATTATATGGCATGAGGCGAGTTCCACAAAAAAGGGAAATATTTCTGCCTCCAATCGGTTCCATTGAAATAAATAAATTTATGCTTTATATATCTATTCAGCCACAGAAAGGATTTCTTATGATAAAAATCAAAAAGGGCTACCTGCTTCACGAAATAGCAGGCGTCCCCTATCTTCTTCCCTACGGACAGAATATTGCCGATTTTCAGTGCAGTATCCGCCTCAACGAATCCGGACTGCTCCTTTACCGCGCATTATTGCAAGGCGCAAAGGAATCATCGCTTCCTGACATGTTAAAATCTCATTATCACGCCAGTGATGCCGATCTTCCCGCTCTGAAAGAAGACGTGGCTCATTTTCTGCTTCAATTAGAGGCAGCTAACATCCTTACCCGCTCCAATATTCCTACTCCGGAACATGCTGATTTTTTCTTTCACATCGGCCCCGCCGCCATCGCTTACCACGGGCCGGAAGAACTGCTCGTACCATCACTTTTTGATTTTTCCTGCGAACAGGCCACGCCAGACCTGTCCATCCGCATTCTTCCATACCTTCCGGGCATTCATGAAAACGGCGAACTTTTAGTCCGCACAGACGAACTCATCGTCTGCAAAAACGAAATTTCTTATCTCTTTTTATACCCCGCCGACTATGGTATTGCAGAAATGCATATTTCCCTGGACGGCAGTCAGGCAACCCTTTTTTGTCCACAGCCGTACAAAAATGATTTGCCGGAGAAAATTTTTCACGCTTTTCGTTTTGCATACCTTATCCGCGTACAACAAATGGGCGCGTTTGCTCTTCACTCGGCTTCCATCCTCTACCAAGACCGGGCATGGCTGTTTTCCGGCTCTTCCGGTTCCGGCAAATCCACCCATACGGCACTCTGGATGCGCCAATACCATACCCCTTATTTAAACGGCGACCTGAATTTGCTCGGCTTTGCGGATGACATGCCCGTTGTATACGGCATCCCATGGTGCGGAACCTCCGGTTCCTATACCACGCAGACCGTACCCCTTGGCGGCATCACCTTTTTAAAACAGGCTTCCGCAAACGCCCTGATGCCCCTGACCGCAGAGGAGATCTCCCTACGCACCATGCAGCGCCTTATTTCTCCATCCTGGACAAAGGATATGCTGCTCTCTAACTTATCTTTTACAGAAAAAATAAAGGATGCCGTTTCGTTTTTCCATCTGCATTGCACAAAGGAAACATCCGCCGCCACACTAATGAAACAGGCAATTGACACATATACCCAGACGAAGGATTTATCGTCAAAAAAGGGTTGCCGTTTCTGAAAACGACAACCCTCTCACGTTTCTTACTATTTAGTCCGTAACGTACGGCATCAAAGCAATATGTCTTGCTCTCTTGATTGCAACCGTCAAAGCTCTCTGATGCTTTGCACAGTTACCGGTAATTCTTCTGGGAAGAATTTTACCTCTCTCAGAGATATATCTCTTAAGCTTGTTCGTATCTTTAAAATCAATTACATTATCTTTGCCACAAAATACGCAAACTTTTTTTCTTCTGCGGACGCCGCCTCTTCTCTTCATGGGAGCATCGCCCTTTTCTGTCTTATTATAAGCCATTTTCTTTGCCTCCTGTTCTAATTAAACGGTAATTCTTCGTCAATACCATCAGGAATATTCATAAAACCATCTCCCGCTGCGCTCGGCTCAGGCCTTGCTGACGGCTGGAAACCGCCGCCAGACTGCTCTCCGGCAGCCTTGCTCTCTGCAAATTCCTGATCCTCCACTACAACGTCCGTGGTATATACTTTCTGACCGTCCTTATTTGTATAACTTCCGGTCTGGATTCTTCCGGTCACAGCAATCTTAATTCCTTTATGGAAATATTTCTCCGCAAATTCTCCGCTTCTTCCAAATGCAACGCAATTGATAAAATCCGCCGTCTGCTGATCGCCGTCACGTCTGAATCTTCTATCTACTGCCAGAGTATATCTCGCAACTGCCATTGCCTGCTCTCCCTGAGAATAACGCACTTCAGGGTCTCTGGTCAGTCTGCCCATAAGTATGACTTTATTCATCTGATCTCCTCTTTCTATTATGCCTCGTCCTGTCTAACGCATAAGAAACGGAGCACATTGTCCTGAATCCGAACATGTCTTTCAATCTCTGCCGGACAATCTGGCTCTGCATCGAATTTGATGAAGTAATAGAAACCTTCTCTCATTTTCTGAATTTCGTAGGCCAGTCTTTTCTTGCCCCACTCTTCTACCTCTGTTATGGTTCCGCCAAAACGTGTCACATATCCTTTTGTCTTCTCCACAACTTCAGCTCTTGCTTCATCTTCAAGCTTTGCATTAACGACAAGAGCTAATTCATATTTGTTCATGCCTTGTACCTCCTTTTGGTCTTTTGGCCCCCGATTTCTCCCGGGAGCAAGGATAAATTAATTTAATATATCACGAACTCGTATGTTACCATAATTTCCTTTATTTTGCAAGTGTTTTTTATTACAACAGCACAGAAAGGTAAAAAAAGATAAATATCTGTTTATATTTTTGTAAGTAAAGGATTGAATTAAAGTAATATTTATGAGAAAATAAAGTTATTATGCGCAATAACATTCTTGTATCTCTGCACAATCCCCAATATCAGGATAAAATGGCTGTATTTTTTGATAACAGGCATTTCCTGCCATTCCGGATACAGATGATACAACAAACACAAATCCATTAGGAGGGAAAGATCATGAAAAGAACCACTTGCCTGGCAAAGCGCGTCCTGACAAGCCTGATCGTTACTGCTATGTTAGTATGCCTTTTGCCCGTTCCACACGCGCAGGCAGCCAAAAAACAGCCTGCCATCAAATCCATTTCCATTAAAAATGGACGTAAGACGGTTACCAAAAAGACTATCACACTGACCGTTGGGAAAAAGGCTTCCCTGAAAGTAACGGTCAAACCTGCAAAGGCCAAGAAAAGCATCGCCTTTAAATCCAGCCGCCCGACAGTTGCAAAAGTAACTTCCAAGGGAAAAATTACTGCCAAAAAGGCTGGCACAGCAAAGATTACCGTGACCGTACGAGGGAAAAACGGAAAGAAGAAAACAACCTATATGAAAGTAAAAGTAAAGGCGAAGGCAAAACCAACGCCGACCGTCGTTGCCGTGACATCGGTAACCGCAACTGTATCAAACAGCCAACTGACAGTGGGAGAGACCGCGCAGATTACCGCAAATGTCCTTCCTGCAAACGCTACGGATAAGCGCCTTACATATGCATCCTCCAATACGGGTGTGGCTACGGTAGAGCAGTCCGGAAAGATAACGGCAAAGAAAGCAGGAACGGCAAATATTACTGTGACCGCAGCGGGCGGCAAATATGCCAGGGTATCCGTTACCGTAAAAGATAAAATTATTGCTGTAGAACGTATCACAGCAGAAATCCTGCCCTCCACAACTATCCTCAAAGGAGGCACGGCTCAGATTACCGCACAGGTATTTCCAGAAAACGCCACGGATAAAAGCCTGACATATACATCTTCCGATGAAACAGTGGCAACGGTAGACAACACTGGAAAAGTTACTGCTAAAGCGACAGGAACCGCCACCATTAAGGCTATTTCTAATGGAAAAGATACGGAAATTTCCATTACGGTTGTCGAAGAATACAATATAACAGAAAAGGACCTTACCATCACCGACGGAAACGACCGCATTTATGGAAAGCTGTACGCTCCGGATAAGGAAGGAACATGGCCAACAGTAATACTGAGCCACGGATATAACGATAATTATACCATTTTTGAGCAGGACTCCAGGCTTTTCGCGAAAAACGGCTACATGGTATATGCCTATGATTTCTGCGGCGGTTCTACGACTTCTAAAAGCAGCGGATTATCTACGGAAATGACGATATTTACTGAGAAACAAAACCTTCTGTCTGTTTTTAATTACGTGAAGTCCATGGACAGCGTTGACTCGGAACAAATCTTCCTGCTTGGCAGAAGCATGGGCGGACTTGTGACAGCGCTTACTGCAGAGGAATTGACAACGCAGATAAAAGCAATGGTCTTATATTTCCCGGCTCTGTGCGTCGCAGATGACCAGCGAAACAGATTCCCCAATGAGTCTGATATACCCGAAATTGACGAATTTATGGGTCTAAAATTGGGAAAGGTATTCCATACTTCCATTCGTAATTTTTATTATGACAGAGAAATCGGGGACTATCCCAATCCGATCCTAATTATCTGGGGTACCGAGGATGAGCTGGTTCCAAAACGTTATATTGACACGGCAATGGATAAATATGGTGACAATGCAAAATTAATCACTATTGAGGGTGGACATCATTATTCAGGCGATCCCATATTCCGGGAGAGCGCCCTTTCCTTCATGAAGGAACAGTAGTGGGATTTTAATAAGGGGGCAATACTTCTATTATATATTGTTGACACAGCTAGCCAAGAGCAGCGAAAAGGAGGCAATTATGAAAAACATGAAATTAGCTACAAAAATAAGTGTTATCGTAATATGTATTTTAACTGTCGGTCTTGTGATATTATGGTCAACTACAAATGGAAATGTTTCTTCGCTTATGGAACGACAGATTCTGGAAAATATGAATGAAGCTGCGGAAACACGAAGCGAAATCGCCGCCGAATATGTACAGGCTGCAGAATCCTATCTTACCGGCTATGCACAATCGCTGGAGCTTAGAGATGCTTTACTGCATCCGGATGACGCAGATATTGTCGCAAGAGCACAAAATTATACCAAAAGTTATGGCGCCGTCAACAAAAACCTGGAAAATGTTTATCTGGCTGATTACTCTTCCACCGTTCTGGTATCGTTCGTGGAAGGCCCCATCGGAAAAACCCTCCGGGAAGGGGATGCATTAAAACAGCTTCAGGATCAGGTATTTGATGACAATGATATCTGGAACACTGGTGTTATGGCATCTCCCTCGACAGGCAAACAGGTTGTCTCCATGTATTATCCTATATATGACGGAGATAAGCCATTGGGATATGTCGGCGGCGCAATCTATGCCGATGAACTGAAAAATACGCTGGATGAACTGCAGGAAGACGGCAGCAAGAACAAAGACTATATGCTGCTGGATGCAACGGCAAACGCCTATATCTTCAGCCCGATAGAAGAACAAATAGGGGCTGCTATTGAAGAAAAACATGTATTGCAGATGATAGAGCAGTCCAAAAACGACAAGGCAGGCAATAGTTTCTACGAATACAAGGAAAATGGCAAAAATAAACTTTCTGTTTTCCACTATATGCCGGAGCGCGACTGGGTGCTGGTTATGCTGATGGATAAGGAAACTGCCTTTGCCCCTGTCACGCAGATGTCTACAATGTTAATGATTATCTGCGCTGTTATTCTGATCCTGATTTCTCTGCTTGTATGGCTTTCTGGACAGGTGATCGCCCGAGATATTAACAGAGTATCGCGCATTATCAATGAAATTGGAAGTCTGGACTTAACCTTGAAACATAAACTCGTGAAATTTACCTCACGCCGGGATGAAGTGGGCATGATAGCAACCGCTACACAGAATCTGGCAGATACAGTCAGCGACGCTGTAAAAGTTATTAAGGAAAAGAACGGGAAACTGATAGACACTTCCGGTATTTTGCGCAGCGGGGTCTCCACCACGAATAACTCTGTGGATGACGTAGAAAAAGCAATGAATGATATTGCCGGAAGCGCAACCCAGCAGGCAACGGATACTCAGCAGACGGCACAGAGCATCCTTCACATTGGAGAAAATATTGTAAAAACCATGGATGAGACGGAAGCGTTGAGCAAACATGCTGACAAGATTCAGGAAACCAGCGAGGCAATGCGCACCACCATTCGAACATTATCAAAGGTAAACGACAATACCGAGCAGGCGATGGACGAGATTAGCGCACAGATTCTTTCCACAAATGAATCCGTTGTAAAGATTAAGGACGCTGCACAACTGATAACTTCCATTGCCGAAGAGACAAACCTTCTATCCCTCAACGCCTCTATCGAAGCTGCGCGTGCCGGAGAACAGGGACGGGGATTTGCCGTGGTTGCTGACCAGATTCAGAAATTATCCGAACAGTCAAACGAGTCCACAAAATATATCGATACGATTGTCAACAACCTGATGCGTGAATCTGAAAAGACTGTAACGTTTATGCACGAGACAAAAGACGTTATTCTTGAGCAGAGCAGGCAGCTCTCCTGTACAGAAGAGCAGTTCTCAGCAATCTATGGTGATATCGAAACCATAAAACAGGCCGTGACGGCAATTTATGATACTGTCAGAAAGGTCGATGAAGAAAGGCTTACCGTTGTGGATGCCATTCGCAATCTCTCTGCAATCGCAGAAGGAAATGCTGCTGGCACAGAGCAAACTCTGGCGTCTACTGAATTAGTAAAAGAGATGGTGCATGATATATCGAACGTTTCTGATCAGTTATCAGACGTTTCAAATGAAATCGAAAAGAGCGTAAGCGGATTTATCATTTAAGCAGAACAAAACGGAAACGTAACATCTGAAATACAATTTATATGGTAACCAAAATGGGACTGTTGCATAAGTAAGTGCATCAGTCCCATTTTGGTTATCCGTGTTCTACAGTGTTTTCTCCAGAAATATGTGTATCTTCTCGTAATATGTATCGGGTTCCTTATCCTGAGATTGCGCGTGTCCGGCATTTTTCACAATCAGTAGTTCCTTACTGGCTGTTGCCGCCTCGTACAGCTCCACCGTCATTCGAAAAGAGATCATGGCGTCCTCTTCTCCATGAATAAAAAGTGTCGGCGTTTTACTTTTTCTTACGGCTTCCAACGCCGATGCATCTTTGAGATTGTAGCCACCGCGCAGCCGGAGCGCCAGACATGCAGAATTTACAAATGGGAACGATGGCAACCCAAACCATTCATCTATCTTCTCAGCAAACATCGAATATGCATCTGTATACGCACAGTCTGAAATTACGGCTTTTACATTTTCGGGCAGGGATTCTTCCCCTGTCATCATCAATGCTGTCGCCGCACCCATTGACTGTCCATGAAGGACAATCTCGGCATTCTCGTCCTGAGATAGAATATACTGAATCCAAAGCATACCATCGAAATGGTCCGTCCACCCCATTCCAATAAAATCTCCTTCGCTCTCTCCCTGACACCTCAAATCCGGCGCAAGCACACGGTATCCTTCCCGGTGATACCAGTAAGCAAACGGGTACAGTTCTTCCTTCCACCCGGTATAGCCATGCAACAGGATTACCCATTTATGATTCTGCTCGCCCACTGGTCGTTCTCCCGCTTCACAACATTCTCTTTGCCTGGTATATTCCGGTTCCTGTAAATCATCTCCATCCAGCGGAAATGTCTCCGCAACCAGTTTGTAACCATCCTCACTCTGAACCGAAACTTTTTGCCTGGATGCCGTCTCCAGCCACGCTGCTGTTTCTCGTAAAGCCTTCTGCCGATTCTCTTCGATATCAGAAGTCTGCACCTGCGCAGCATAACTCTCCTCTGTAATCGTCTCAAATGCTTTTAAACGCTCCATAAAAGAAGGAACCAATGCCGCACTGACAAGAAAATTTACCAGAAACACATAACAAACCAGAAACATTGCCATCAAAGAGAAAATCACTGCCACCGCCATTTTGCGGTTTATCTTCCGTCCACCCATTTTTACCTCTCCATGACCTTTCCCCTGCTATCTATAGTACCATCTCAGCAGAAGAAATACATCAGGAAAAACTTTCCAGCATGAGCGTTATGTTATGATTCTGTCTTCTTTCGTATTTCTTTGGTATTCTTTTCCACCACTTTGCGGGCAATCATAATCTGATGCCCACAACCCAGGCATTTCAGGCGAAAATCAGCCCCTGTCCGAAGAACTTCCCATTCACTGCTGCCGCAGGGGTGCTGCTTTTTAAGTCGGATAATATCCCCTATCTCATATGCTATCGGCATGACGAATCCTCCCGAACAACGCTCCAATGCTCTCCTGTAATACCAGATTTGCGATATCATCCTTCGGCGTCGCAGACTTATTTACGAGCACCAGCTTATTTCCCTGATAATAGTCAATCAACCCTGCCGCCGGATATACTGCAAGAGAAGTTCCGCCAATAATCAACATATCTGCATGGCTGATATAATAAACCGCTTCCTGTATGGTCCGATTATCAAGCCCCTCCTCATAGAGCACCACATCGGGCTTGATTTCTCCGCCGCATTTCTCACAGTGCGGAACCCCTGTGCTATGCAGCATAAACCTGGCATCATACATTTCATGACAGGACTCGCAATAATTACGATGCACGCTGCCATGCAGTTCCAACACTTTTTTGCTCCCTGCAAGCTGATGCAATCCATCAATATTCTGCGTTACAACCGCACGTACCTTTCCTGCCGCTTCCAACTCCGCCAGTTTTTTATGCGCCATATTCGGCTGCGCAGTCAGGCACAGCATTTTATTTCGGTAAAACCGATAGAATTCTTCCGTATTTCTTCTATAAAATGTATGGCTTAAAATCGTCTCCGGCGGATAATCGTACTCCTGATTATACAAGCCGTCCACGCTGCGAAAATCAGGAATTCCACTTTCCGTAGAAACACCCGCCCCACCGAAAAAGACTATATTATCCGATTTTTCCACCATGTCCAAAAATAATTCTACTTTCTCTTCCCGACTTAACTCTGCCATCCTCTTTCCTCCTTCTTCCTCATCCCTTACCTGGGATTTTGCGCCCCCGCTTAAAATCCTTCTTTTTTGCGCTGAATCCGCAATTCTTTCCGTTTCTCAGCAGCGCTCCATTCCGCTTTCTCACTCTCTGTTTCCAGCAAAATGGACGGCACTTTTCTGGGTCTTCCCTCGTCATCTACCGCAACCAACGTCAGATAGGCGCGATTAATCGGCTTGCGCGTTCCCCCGAAATCTTCGATATACGTGTCAACGCGAACCTCCATAGACGTATTTCCCACGTAAGTTACACGCGCGAGCAATACAACCAGATCATTTTGAAACGCCCCTCTGATAAAACGAAGGTTATCCACAGACGCCGTTGTAATATTGCCGCCGGAATGCCTCATGCCCACCAGTCCGGCAATCTCATCAATCCACTCCATCAACTTGCCGCCGAACAGCCGCCCTGCTGCATTTAAGTGCTCCGGGCGCACCTGGTAGATATGCTCTATCATAGAATCCGTTATTTTTTTAACTTCACGATCCATTGTCGATTTCCTCCTGTCAGTTTTCTCAAATCACCATATTAATACCTCAGATAATCACATTGATACCTCAGATATCTTTTTCCTCTATCAGGCATTGATGTTCTTTATTTTCCTTATCATAATTAATCCCCACCAAAAGCAATTGTCCAGCGTAATCCTCTAACGACTTCACATACTCTCTGTTCCTGATCTGACTGATTGCGCCTTGTGCGGAATGATCCCACTTTAATTCCACAACCAGCGCAGGCTTATCTGGATGATCCCTTCGGGGCAGAAACACGAGGTCTGCAAATCCCTTTCCTGCCGGCATCTCCCGCACTACCGTATAATATTCCCTTGCACTGAAATATGCCAGCGAAACCGCGCAACTCAGGGAATTCTCATTGTTATATGCCAGCACGGACGCTGCCTCACGATGAAATTCATTCAAGCCATTTGCTACCATCTGTCCATCTTTTCTCAAAGTAGCATCCAACAACTCTTCCGAAGATGTAATCGCCTTTACCACCTCTTTCCATCCTGCTCCCTGTATGGCGCTTGCAAATTCATATTCCACTTCCCGGTTGGGAATAAAAACCTCTTTGCGCTCAATATCATAACCAAGATAGCCCAAATGCACCAGCAGGGTTAAAACATCATCCTTCCCCTGAAACGTCGTCATATCATTCTGGAACGTCCGGGGATTCACCCTGCACCGAATTCCTCCCAGCATTGTGATAATAGCATCCTTCAACCCATCAAAATTCATATCAATGTAGATTTTTAACGCCTCATATGTTTCCGTCTGCGACCAATAATTATCGAATTCTTCCCTTAACATAGCATCTACCACAGATTTCGGACTATATACGTGACCTATCTTACGAAATTGATAACCATCATACCATCTCCTGCTCTCCAGAAAGTCCATATGATATTTTTCACACAGCTGCTCTACCTCCTCCTCTGTGAAACCCACATACTGTGCCAACATACCGGGATTCATCATGGAATATTCATCAAACATATTCAACGCCGAATGCGTCCCATATTTCTTAACCGGCAAAATTCCCGTCATATATGCCAGCCGGACATATGCCCGGTCTTTTAACAAAGCACGCAAAAAATCAAGATAAACAGCCTGCGCTTCCTTATCACTCTTGCTGACCCGAAAAATACAGTCCCACTCGTCAATGATAACGACAAATCCTCGCTTTGTCTCTCCATAAATCTGCTCCAGGGCCGTTGCCAGATAATGCTCGGTTTCACTGATCAGCCCCGGAAACCGTTCCCTTAATTCTCTTACTACCATTTCCTGAAGGCAGGAAACTGTATCCTTTGCATTTTCCACACGACTTAGAAAATCCTGAATATTCAAAAACAATACCTGATATTGATTTCGATGTTTCTCAAAAGACGGATGACCTGCAATCTCCAATCCCTGAAACAATTCTCCGGAATCAATGCCATATCCATAATATGCCGCCAACATCTGTGCCGCCAGGGATTTCCCAAATCGCCTTGGGCGGCTTACGCAGATATATTTCTGCATTGTTCCCAGCACCTTATTTGTACAGGCAATCAAACCCGTTTTATCCACATATATTTCCGAGCGCAATGCCTCTGCAAACAATTCATTTCCCGGATTCAGATAAATTCCCATCCTGCACCCCTCCTTTGAGCTCTCCTTCTTACATTATATTCCCGTATCATCTGCAAAACATTTCCTTCTTACATCTTGCCACAAGAAGAAGAGATCGTCAATTCCTATAATTAATACCCGAAACAGCTGCCTACATTTTTCGTAAGCAGCTGCTTTTTCATTCTATTTCAGTTTATTACTTTATTCCTAATCCCTCCTGAGCGCCTCAATCGGACTCAGTTTCGCTGCCTTTCTTGCGGGATAAATCCCGAAGAACACGCCAATTCCACAGGAAAATAAGGTTGCTCCAAGTATCGTGCTCGCCTTAATGCCCGGCTGGATGGCACTGCCCATGGAAGCGCTCATCAGAGAACAGGCTCCCAAAGCGCCCAAAAGTCCCAGAATAATCCCAATGATTCCTCCCAGAATCGTGAGGATTGCCGCCTCGGCGAGGAACTGCAGTAGGATAGAGGAGGTTTTTGCGCCCAATGATTTTCGAATTCCAATTTCCCTTGTGCGCTCTGTCACAGACACCAGCATTATATTCATAACGCCGATTCCGCCTACAATCAGGGAAATGGCTGCCACGCAGGAGATAAATGCCGTCACGATTCCCAGTATATCATTCATCTCTGTAAGCATATCCTGAAAACTCTGAACCTGGTAATAATCCTCCCCGGCGCACTGATGCCTGCTCTCCAGGGTATGAATGATATTGCGCACCACTTCCTCACCGCTTACCTCGTTATTGGCAAACACCAGTGCAGAATAAAAGGAGTCGCTTTCCCACCCGAAATATGAAAAAGACGTATAGGGAACCTCCAGAGAGACAGGCATCCCCTCGTAAGTATAGCTGACAAAACTGGTATTTTCCTTCTGTTGGGTCACCCCGACAATCCGGTAATTTCCGCTGATTCCGTTAATCTCCACGTCGATGTCCATGCCTACTACATCATCAGAACCAAAAAGACGTTTCGCATCACTGTCTGAGATTACACAGACGCGATTTCCCTCTTCCACGTCTGCCGCCGTAAAGTAAGAACCTCTTTTCATATTAAAATTCATGGATTTTTGCAAATCTTCGGTTCCCGCGCCCAATGTGAGGGTAAACTCGCCCTTCCCGGTAATCGTACTTCCGGATGCGCCATCACTTGGTGTTGCGCCGTCCACGCCCACGACATTCTCCTTAATCGCCATAATGTCTTCCGGCGTAATCCATTCCCCGGCATTAGACGCCCCTTCACTGCAATAGACGCTAATTTGACCGCTTCCCAAATCTTCCACTTCCGCATTCATGGCATTTGCTGTGCCATCTCCCACAGCCATTACCATGATCACAGAACTAATTCCGATAATAATACCAAGCATTGTGAGAAAGGAACGCCCCTTATTTGCTTTGATATTTTTTAATGCCATTTTGACATATTCAACAAAATTACCCATCTGCACACCTCTTTACTCGTTCTCTGCCGTGTCATCCGATGCGCTGTCTGTTTCATCTGCTCCTGCTGCATCATCCATTCCCAATGTTTCATCTGTTTCTGCCGTACCTTCCGGCATTTCACCCCCGTCTACGGCGTTCATCACCGTAATAGCATCTCCTTCTTCGTGATTGCCGGGATCCGGAATTACCACCTCACCCTCGTCAATTCCCTGGGTGATTTCCGCATACTCGTTCGAAGATACCCCCGTAGTAATACTGCGTTTTGTAAGAATACCATCTTTGTTCACCCAGCAGAATGTGCCGTCTTTTCCAATGTTGACTGCCTCTGTAGGAAGGATAATGACATCATTCGCCTCTGCCGCCTGGATTGTCACCTTAGCATCCACACCCAGAAAAATATTTTCATCCGGATTATCAATATGTATCGTCGCCATGATAGAGGCTGAAGATACTGCCGCCTGATTTGTTCCGGACGCCCCGCTTGTGGCAATCCTGCTAATACTCTGCACCGTTCCCTGATACGTCTCTCCTGCCAGCGTAATCTCTGCTTTCTGCCCTTCTTTCACTTTGGCAAAGACATTTTTGGAAAGTGTGACTTCAACATTTACATCCTCAATGCTTTGCAAGGTAAAGAGCTGCATCCCCTGCGTCACGGTTGCACCTTCCATAATCTGCTTATCCGAAATTACACCGTCAAATTCTGCGGTAATTCCTTTTTTTCCTTCCGCAATCAGTTCTTCTAATGATTTGCTCTCCAATTCCGCCAGGTTGGTATTTGTCCGCATCTGTTCCCTGGCCGCGCTGCTCATTGCCCCGCTGTCCGCCTCTGCAACTGCCTTCTGGCTCTCCAGATTTGCTTTTAATTCTGCAAGCTCCGACTGTGCCGTCTGCAGTTTCTGCTGCAAGTCAGATTCCCCAACAGACTCTGTCATCACTCCCTGAGAATTTCCCTGCAATGCATTTAACTGCTGCTGTAACGCATCTACCGCCTGTTGATTTGCGTCATAGGCGCTTTTCGCATCTGTAAGGCTCTTATTTGCCTTATTGAGTTTTTCCCTTGCCGTTTCCAAAGCCTGGGGATTGCTTTCTGCCGCCGCGGCTGCGGCATCAAAATTTACCTGTGCCGTCTGCTGTTCCGTTCCCGCCTTATCGTATGCCTTTTTTGCTGTGTCCGCCTCTTTACTGGCGTTCTTTATCTGTTTTTGAAGTGACGAAACCTGCTCCTGCATCTCTTTCTCTTCCTGTTTGCGCGACGCCTCCTGTGCGCTGACTGCACCGGCAATAGCATTGGTAAGGTTCTGTACCTCCTGCTCCTTTGCACTTACCTGCGCCTGTAACTGCACCGCCTTGTTTTTGGCGTCTGCTTGACGGCTCGCCGCTTTATTAGCCTGACTTACACTGTCCTGGTAACCCAGTTCACTTGACCTCACGTTCAATTCTGCCTTCTGGTTCTGCTCTTCCAAATCCTTCAGGTTAAACGTCACAAGCTGCGTTCCCGCCTTTACCAGGCTTCCAACCTCAAAATCCGCAGTTTCTACACTTGCATTTACCGGAGAAAATATCATCTTCTGCTCGCCGCTTATCACCGTTCCATTCGTCTCTACAATCTCCGCCACATCTCCGGTCTCCACGGTAACGCCCTCTACCTGCATAGCCTCCGCCATCTGTTTTCCGGCATTTGCCGCATTATTCACAGTCACTGCGCCGATGATTATTACTACAACTGCTGCCGGGATTACAATTTTCAAAATTTTCTTTTTTTTCATAGCTTATGCCTCCTGCTGTTCTTCCTTATTATAATAATCTTCCACAATCTTACCGTCCAAAATCCGCACTACCCGCTTTGCCTGTTCCGCAATCTCATTGTCATGGGTAATCAGGATGATGCTGCGCCCCGCCTTGTGCAGCCCTTTTAAAATATCCATGATCTCTCGTGTAGACGCGGAATCCAAATTTCCGGTCGGCTCATCCGCCAGAATCACCGGTGGCTGTGCGGCAATCGCCCGGGCAATGGCGACCCTCTGCTGTTGTCCTCCTGACATCTCCGACGGCTTGTGCTCCATACGTTTCTCCAGGCCTACCCGAATCAACGCTTCCTTTGCCAGTTTATGCCGTTTAGCCCTGCCAATTCCCCGGTAAATCAGGGGCAGCTCTACATTCTCCAATGCGGTGAGATTTGAAATCAGGTTAAATCCCTGAAAAATAAAACCAATTTCCTGATTCCGTATCTCTGACAACTGATTGTCCTTCATGACGGATACATCCTTGCCGTTTAGAAAATAAGAACCGGAGGTTGGCACATCCAAACAACCAAGCATATTCATAAGGGTGGACTTCCCGGAACCGGAATGTCCGATGATTGCCACAAACTCTCCCTTTTCCATTTCCAGATCCACATGGTCTAATGCGCGGACTTCATTTTCTCCGGGATTGTATATCTTGCACATGTCCCGGACACTGATTAACTTTTCCAAATCCTTACCTGCCTTTCTGTCAATTTTCTGTTCTATCATAATGTTTATTTTATCTTACGCTATATTTCTTAAAGAAAATATAAGATTACCTTACTACTTTCTTACAATCTATATAACGAATAGAACACGCTATTTTCTTCAAAAAACTTTTTCTTTCTATCATTTATAGCAGGTAATTGGTATGGCATCTATACTTCCTTAGATGTATTTTGGGAAGTATTTTTCAAAATGGACTATTTCTATAAGTTATGTCATAATTATTGACACAACTTTATCTTATGGAGGCGTCCTATGAAAATTATCGACATGCACTGCGACACCATTTCCCGCATTTATCAGGAGCGAAAACAGCATAAAATGGCAAACCTTCGGAAGAATTCCTTCCAGGTAGACCTTACAAAAATGAAATCCGCCGGCTATCTCGTTCAGAACTTTGCCCTGTTCATTGATTTGACCGAAACCGAAAACGCCTATCAGACTTTTGAGGAACAATTTGCCGTATTTCGGGAAGAGATGAAACGAAATGCAGATCTGATTGCACCCATCACTTCTTATTCTGAAATCCTTTCAAATGAGAAACAGCAGAAAATGTCCGCTCTACTGAGTCTGGAAGAGGGAGAAGTCTGCGGCGGCGACCCTGTTCATTTATCAGAAATCTATGAGATGGGCGTTCGGATGATGACTTTTACCTGGAATTATCCCAACAGCCTGGGATTTCCGGCAGAACCCGTCTGTCCACAACCGGAACGGGGACTCACCAGCCTCGGCATAGAATACCTGGCTGAAATGGAGCGTCTTGGCATCATTGCAGACGTATCCCATCTGTCCGATAAAGGTATCCGCGACGTCTGCCGGTTTGCCGCAAAACCATTCTGTGCCAGCCATTCCAACGCCCGCTCCCTCTGTAACCGCGGAAGAAACCTGCCGGATGAGCTGATACGAAAGATTGCCGAAAAAGGCGGCGTTATCGGGGCAAACTACTATGGACCCTTTCTCTCTGACGTCCCAAACGAGCAAAACATCTTTTTTAGTCAGGCAAAAGATATTGCCCGTCATATTTGTCATATTTCAGATATTGGCGGCATATACTGTATAGGACTCGGTTCTGATTTTGATGGAATCGACGATAACCTGGAGCTAAATAATTGCAGTAAGATGGAAATATTAGAACAGGAATTGAAAAACTGTGGATTTCATACCAGTGAGATAGAGCGGATTTTCTACAAAAATGTACTGGATTTCTATCAGGAGTTATTATAACGCCATCCATGTCCGGGCAAATGGCGTGCTCTGAAATTGTAATACTGAGAGGAGTTATCATGCAGCAAGCCATTGTTATTGTTCCGAAAGCAACCCTTTATGAATCCGTTATTATGAAGAATCATTGCCTTATCGCTCAAGACGTCTCAGATGAGCTATTATCCGGATGGCTGGTCACTGTCACCGAGTGTCAGGATCAATTTCTGAAAATCATTACGCATTACGGTTATAGTGGATGGATTTGCGCGAAAGACGTACATAGAATCTCAGAAGAAGAATACGGTCTGTGGAATATCCGTTCCGGTTCTCTGCTTCTGCTCACCCAGCGGCTTACCGATGTTCTGGCTTTTCCAAAAGTACAAGCCCCCGTCAACGCCACGCTCTTTATGGGCAGTACCGTAATCCCTCTGGGCGGCAGAAAAAACGGCTGGCAGAAAGTCCAGCTGGCAGATAATACAACGGGATACGTGCCGGCGATTGCCTTAACGGCCTCCCCATCCACAGCGGCCTCCCAGACAGAATTGCGTTCCTGCATCATCAACTATGCCCTGTCTTACCTGGGCACACAATACCGCTGGGGCGGAAAAACCCACGAGGGTATTGACTGTTCCGGACTTACGTTTATGAGTTATTTTATGTGTGGAATCCTCATTTACCGAGACGCCGCTATCAAAACCGGTTATCCGGTGCGGGAAATTCCCCGCTCCCAGATAAAACCTGCAGACCTTTTGTATTTTCCGGGGCATATTGCACTCTACCTTGGCAATAACAAATATATCCATGCCACCGGGAATCTGAACAGTTACGGCTGCGTCATTAACAGTCTGGATTCCCGGGACATGGATTATCGTGCTGATTTAGCAGAAAGCCTCTATGCTGTAGGCAGCGCGTTCTGCTGATATTTCTATTCTTCAAACAAAGGCGTGGAAAAATACCGTTCCGCCGTATCCGGCAAGATGGTAACCACCGTCTTGCCTTTGCCAAGCTGTTTTGCCAGCTTGATTGCCGCCGCAACATTTGTCCCGCTGGAGATACCGCACATAATGCCCTCCCGCGAGGCAAGTTGTTTGGACGTATTAAGCGCCTCATCATCTGTAATAATGCAGACGTCATCGTAAATCTGCTGATTCAAAATCTCCGGAATCAGGCCGTCGCCGATTCCCATCTGCAAATGCGTGCCTATCGAGCCTCCCGACAGAATTGCCGCATGTTCCGGTTCTACCGCCCAGATTTTCATATCGGGATTTTTCGCTTTCAAAGTCTCTCCCACGCCGGTAATTGTCCCACCTGTGCCAATACCGGAACAGAAACCATGAATTTCTCCATCTACCTGATCTAAAATTTCCAGTCCGGTCTGGATCTTATGTACCGCAGGATTTGCGGGGTTCTCAAACTGCTGGGGAACGAAAACCCTGGCATCTTCCTCTGCCATACGAAGAGCCGTCTGTAAACACTCTTCGATACAGGCTCCGATATTTCCCGCATCATGAATCAGGATAACTTCTGCGCCGTAATGTTCGACTAATTTACGCCGCTCTTCACTGACAGAATCCGGCATGATAATTTTTGTCTCATAGCCGTATACGGCTCCCACCAGAGCCAGGCCAATACCCTGATTCCCACTTGTCGGCTCTACAATTATTGTATCATCCTTAATCAGACCCTGTGCCTGCGCTGCACGAATCATATTATATGCAGTCCTTGTCTTAATGGAGCCGCCCACGTTCAGCCCTTCAAACTTCACCAGAATCTGCGCGCTATCTGGTTCTGTCATGTGGTTGAGCCGGATTAAGGGGGTATTACCCATCGCCTCTAAAATATTCTGATAAACCATAATCTTTTTATTTTCTCCTTGATTCAAATATTCAAAAACAGCAGCAACCATGCGGTTACTGCTATTTGCATTGCGGGGGCAGGATTTGAACCTACGACCTTCGGGTTATGAGCCCGACGAGCTTCCAGACTGCTCCACCCCGCGTCAACGAATCCTATTATATGATATATCGTTGTAAATGTCAAATTTTTTTGAGAATTTCTTCCATAATAATATCTGCATACTTTATTTTATGCAGGAACACGCCATTCTATTCCTCAGGTTCCGGCGACTCTACAATCTGTATTTCGGTGTCCCCGGTCCGTACACTCTCCAGCAATGCCGCCGTAAGTTTCTGGAAATTACCTCCCGAAGAGGTAGCTCCCGTCAGCATATCTATCTCCTCCTGTCCTTGCTTCTCCAAAAACTGCGCCGCGTAATCGCGCGTATAACGGTTTGGGTATATTCCCATAACAGAATTCATATTACGCATATAGGCACTGTCCCATGATTTGATAAATCCAGCCTTATTTCTGGCATTGTATTCTACGTTGACAATCCTGTGGTTCATCACACAGATCGTAACATATTCTTTCCACCCATGACTATAATCCGACATCGTGGCTGTATAGTATCCATCCACAAATCCGCTTTCCTGCTTGCTGGCGCCGCATCCGGAAACTGACAGACAGAAAACAAAGCTAAGAAACAATCCGATAATTTTAAATTTCTTCATATTATTTAGACCTCCTTAACTGGAAACGCCCGGAGACGCCTTGCAGCTCCTGTGCCTGCTGGTTGAGCCTCTGGCTGGCTGTAGTGCTCTCAAAACTTGCATCCAGATTTTTCTGCGCAAAATTATTAATCTGTCCGATCTGCTCCGTCATGGTCTCCAGCGAATCCTTCTGAACCGATACCGCCTCGCCTAAACACTTCGTAATTTCTGAAATCTCATTGGAGATCGTTTCAATATCCTCAAAGGATTCTGCCGCCTGTTTCGCATACTGTACGCCGTACTGAATTGCAGACTGGGAATTATTGATTACCTCAGAGGCATTATGTGCAAATTCCGTACTCTGTGCCGCAAGGCTGCGCACTTCTGATGCAACTACTGCAAATCCTTTGCCCATCTCCCCTGCCCGGCTGGCTTCCACCGAAGCGTTGAGAGCCAGAATATTGGTCTGCTGTGCGATATCCTCCAACAGCTTATTGATTTTATTTAATTCAACGGAATTCTCATGAATATTCTCCATAGCTTTCTGGAGGTTTTTCATATTTTCATCGCCTACACTCAGGCTATCCTTCGCTTTCTGCATCAATTCTCCGGCACGTACCGTATTATCACTGACATCCCGGATATTTTCTCCGATGGCCTTGGTCTCCTCCGTCAGCACCATCAGGGAACTCGACTGCTCCGTAGAACCATTATGTACCATAGCAGCGCTTTCTGATACTGTCTTTGCCGTAGTCAGAACTTCCGCCGAAGATTCCTGCACGGAACGCAGCATATCATTCAAAGAAACAATTATCTTATCCAGGGCGTCTCTAATCTCAATAAAGTCTCCCTCAAATTCTTCCTCTATAAAAACGTCAAAATTCCCTTCCGAAATACTGGACAATACTTTTGAAAGCTGTGAAATATAACCGTTGATTCCGGAAATCGTATTATTCAGCGCCACCGATAATACCTGCGTCTCATCCTTTGTCTGTACAATATCCGTAGGCGTCTTTAAGTCACCTTTCTCTAAAAGTTCAATTCGGCTTGTAACCGTCTTTAAAGATTTGCGTATTTTTGAAGAAAAACCTACAATAATTAAAACTGCAAGCACCAGCATTACTGCTGTCATGATTATTCCCACCGTGATACTGTCCTGTGCCGGTCCCATAAAGTCGCTGCTGGGAACAATGATTGCCAGATACCAGTTGGTACCGTTGATGGGAACATAACTTACCTGTTTTGTACCCTCGCCATTTTTTAACTCCATTACACCGGTTTCACCAGACACGACTTTCGTTTCCAAATTATCGGAACCGGTATACTCCGCCAAATCTACCTGATCCTGAATGAGCTGCGTATCCCGGTTACCCATCACTCTTCCATCAGCATTTACAATAAAGGCTTCTCCATTGGCGCTGATATTGATACTGTTGAGTACATCATTTAAAACTTCATATCTATAACATCCCACCAGGTAATACAGCAATTGCCCTTCTTTGTCGGTAACAGGCTTTCCTACCGCAAGTTCAGGCTGCCCATCGCTAACATCAACATCATCTATTACTACATTCTGGGTCTCCTGCATAAGAGAAAATATCTTCCGCTCCTGCACGGACTGGGGACATGTCTCTGCCCCTACGATAAATTTGCCTTCCGCATCATATAATCCCAGCCAGATAAATTCAATCCCGGATGTAGCGTTCTCTATCGCCGCACGTTTCTGTTCCATGGGACTTTCTGCATTCGCTATATCCCCGTTTTCGCTAATCATAATAATACGATCTGCCAGTACATGGATATTTCCCTCCACGCTTTGGGCGGCTGTTTTTGTCATGGATGGCAATACATTTGATAAGATAGTGCCCGTCAACGATGTCATTGAGCGTGACATCAGAGAGACTAATACCAATGCCAAAAGCATTACAATAAAAATAGTAGTAATCAAAATTTTACCGCTGATGCTTCTTTTCGCTTTCACTTTCATACCTCCTGTTTTTCTCTGCTGCTTTATACTAAATTTGAAAATATTTTACTACAAAATATTTCGAAATTCAATCCCCTTAAACTTGAGTTTCCAGCCATTTTCCGTTATACTAAAAACAAAAACCCTTCCACATATTTTATGCTCCGGAAGGGCAAAATTACGAAGAAGGAGACCACCATGTCTGAGATTAAATACACCTGGCAGGATGATTCCCCATTTCTGGATGAGCGGCTGCAAAGCTACTCCAAAAGCGGTTGTTATCCTTTCCATATGCCGGGTCACAAACGCACCCCCATTGAATTTCCCAATCCCTATACCATAGACATTACGGAAATCGACCGCTTTGATAACCTCTATCACGCGAATGGCATTCTAAAAGAAGCACAGCAACGCGCGGCTGAACTCTATAAGACGAAAGAAACATTTTTCCTGGTAAACGGCAGCACTGCCGGTATTCTGAGCGCTATCAGTGTCGCTCTTCCCCGGCTTGGCACCTTGCTTATGGCGCGCAACAGCCATAAATCCGCCTACAATGCCGTAAATCTGAGAGGTCTGGAGACCGTATATCTTCTCCCCTCTGCAACAGAATTCGGTATCTCTGGTTCCATTTCCCCTGCGCACGTCGCACAGGCTCTGGAAGACCTGCCGCAAATCGGCGCGGTATTCATCACCTCGCCCACTTACGACGGCATTACCTCTGATATCCGTACGATTGCAGACATTGTCCACGCTTACAATCTGCCTTTGATTGTGGATGAGGCACACGGCGCACATTTTACGCTTTCCGAAGAGTTTCCGGAATCAGCCTTGGACTGTGGCGCAGACCTTGTGATTCATAGCCTTCACAAAACGCTGCCCTGTCTGACGCAGACGGCATTGTTACATGTCAATTCCGACCGCATTGACCGAGACGCTTTGGAGAATTTTCTGTCCATTTACCAGACAAGCTCACCCTCTTACCTGCTGATGTCATCCATTGAGCAATGTATCCGCTTTTTGAATGAGGAAAAGGAAGAGCAGCTTGCAAAATATATGCCACAGCTAAAATCATTTTACCGTCAGGCAAAATCTCTGAAACACCTGCAAGTGTTTCACAAAGATTCCTGTGAGCCGGAGAGCTGTTTTGACCATGACCTCTCCAAAATATTGATTTCTGTGGGAGATTCGGATTTAACCGGCCAGAAATTATATCGCAAACTGCTGCATAATTATTATTTGCAGCTGGAAATGTGTTCCGGACATTATGTCACGGCTCTGACGAGCCTGATGGACACCCAGGAAGGCTTTCAGCGGCTGCTGCATGGATTGAAGGAGATTGACGACCAGATTTCTCTGTCTTCTCCGCGCCCCGCGTCTTCTCCTGTGATCTTTGGTGCAAAGACGCCAAAACATCCGGCACATTTGACGAGCAATGACATTTACCAGCCGCCCAGACCACAGATGCCGATTGCGCTTGCAATGGAACAGCCTGCGGAATCGCTTTCCCTGAAAGCCTCCACCGGGCATATCAGTCAGGAATTCATCTATCTCTATCCACCGGGAATTCCCCTGGTCGCCCCCGGAGAAATCCTCACTGGTAAAATTATCGGTATCATAGACCAGTGCAAGAGGCTGGGGCTTACGGTAGAAGGACTGAGCGACCGGAGCAATCAGAGTATCAAAGCTGTGAAGGTATAACCATCTTTTCTAAATATAATTTTTACCCTGTTCAGAAAGAACTGCCGCACGGAAAATTCCGTGCGGCAGTCTTCATTTCTGCATGAAATACGTTGTTCTCGATTTCACGGCTGGTCTTATTTTGTAATCTTAATCTTAATTTTTGCTGATTTCTTTGTGCCATCCGTGGATGTTGCCGTAATCGTCACCGTCTTGCCCTTGCCGGCTTTTTTGGTGGTTACTACGCCGTTTTTGACGGTTGCCCACTTCTTGTTGGATGTCTTCCATGCCAGCTTTTTGTTAGCTTTCTTACCGTTTGTCTTAACCGTCGCCTTGATGGTTAGTTTCTTACCGGCTTTTACCTTTTTGGATTTTGCCTTTAAGGTAACCTTTTTAACGGCATTCTTCATGATTTTGATTTTGATGGTTCCTTTTACTTTGCTGCCATCGTTGGCTGTAGCCGTAATCGTCACCGTCTTTCCCGCACCGGCTTTCTTGGTCGTTACTACGCCGTTCTTGACGGTTGCCCACTTTTTATTTGAAGACGTCCAGGTAACGCTCTTGTTCGTTGTACCGCTTGGCTGAACGGATGCTTTTACGGTTACTTTCTTGCCAGCGGCAATGTTTTTGCTTTCCGCAGACAGTTTAATTTTTGTTGCCTTGACAATCAACTTAAGGGCTGCTTTCTTTGCATTCAGGTTTGCCAGCGCCTTATTTACCTCATCCTGCGTAGCAGATTCTTTTGCAAGAACCGCCTTTGCCGCATCCAATGCTGTCTTAAAAGCGCTCCAGCTGGCTGGTGTATACGCAGAAGCCTTCAGGCTTGCACAATCCCTGATCGCTTTATCCAATGCTGTCTTGTTTACATTGTTTACCAATACAAGCGCCTCTGTGGCTGTTTTCATTTCAGCGATTACCGCATCAATCTCGTCCTTGGTGACATTGTTCTTTTCCTCTGCCAGACGATCTGATATAGCTTTCATTGCTGCCAGAGCATCCTGGTATCTGGTCCAGCTTTCCGCCGTGTATGACTCCGGTTTCATGCCCGACGCTGCCTGAGTTGCCTGCTCGTAAGCAGTATTGAACTCCTGTTTTTTCTCAGCGGTGGGAACCTGTGCCGTTACCGGGATAAGTGCCGCCCTTGCTGCTTCCAGGGCTGCTGCAGCTGCCTCGGCCTCGTCCTTGGTTACCTTCTGCTTGCCAAGCACTGCCTCTAATTTATCCAGCGCGTCTTTGTAAGTCTTCCAGCTTGCCGTTGTATAATTGCTGCTCTTGAGGTTTTCTGCCTTTGCCTGTGCCAGTTTCTTATCCAGGTCTTCCTTCATGGTTTCTGTCAGTTTATGGTCGTCCTTGATCACAAGGGCGTCCACTACATTATTCAATGCTGTAGCTGCCTCGGCGTAGCTTTCCAGTCTCTTATCTAATTCTTCCTTTGCCGTCTGAAGGGCTGCCTCCACGGTTGCCCAGTTGCTATAGGCGTCTTTGTATACTGCCAGATCCTCTGCCTGTGCAATGGCCTCCTCCAGAACCTCCTTGCTGCCGCATACGGTCAGAGCATCAACTGCACTTGCCGGAAGTTTGGAAATCTGCTCTTCCACCTCGCTCTTTGATGCATCCTCTTTTTCCAGTACGGCTTTTGCAGCTGTCAGTTTTTCCTCAAATGCTTTACAGCTTGCGCTTGTATACAGGTTTTCATCCAGACTGATAAATTCCTCTTCCAGTGTCTCAATTTTCGCGCGAAGTTCTGATATATTTACCAGCACATCCTTCTTTGCATTTTTCAGCTTGTTAATCTCTGCCGTAACCTCGTCCTGGCTGTTGAGCATCGGTACATCATCATACACTTCATTGAGAATGACAGTAAATGCTGCAAAACTTGCCTTTGTATAATCAGTTTCCTTATACGCTTTCATCTCTGTAATCAGCGCATCCAGTTCACTGGTATCAAGTGAAAGGTTCTTATAGTATGCGCGACATACATATGTCAGTGTTTCTGTCTGTCCACCTATGTCAATGGTTGCTTTCAGCGTAAATTTTTTAGCTGCTGCGCCCTGCGCAGGAATGGTTACCACATTTGTTGCCATGTCAATGGCGTCCTTACCTTCGCCTTCTGCTGTCCAGGTAACGGTTGCCTTTTCACCGTATCCCTTTGCCGGAAGGGCAAGTTTGCCATCTTCATCAATCGTTGTCTGTATGATGTCTAATGCAAAGGTGCCGTCTGCATTGGCTTTTGCACCCAGCTCTCCCATTGCCGCAATAACATCTGCCTTCGCATACGACATAGGAAGCGTATCTCTGTAACGCTCAATCTCTGCTACCTGCGCATCTTCAAGAGCTGCATTGTAGATACGGACGTCCCGGACAGAACCCTTGAAATCCATATCATTTTCGTTATTATTATGCGCATAAGAACAGTTGCCAAGGTATGCGTACTTCTTGCCGCCTTCTGTGTTCCATGCCTCTGTCATCGTTAAATCCGTAGCTGCTGTTCCTTCCTTCTTGCCATCAACGTAAAGCGTGAGAGACTTTCCGTTCAGCACTACGGTAACATCATGATCTTTATTGGGAGTAATCGTTGCATTAACGCCCTTATGTGCATTCCATCCGTCATTTGACATGGATGCCTGCAGCTCACTTCTCATAATAAGATGGTGCGCATTGCTTCCATTTTCAGCCAACATGGAACCAAATCCAAAGAAGTTCTTTCCTCCTGCCGAATTTAACCGGAAGGAGAAGGTCATCTGGTCTGTAACCGTTAATTTATCGGTCGGAAGCGTAATGATATTTTTTAAGATATCATCTTTATTCGTACATCCAGGCAGTTCTGCACCATTTTCCTTTGTAAAGTTAATGGATGATGCTGCCGTAGCGTCCGCCCCATTCCCAGATGCATCTTTGGCGTCCTTATCCAGCGGATACCATGCTGTCAACAGACTGCTCAACTCATCCAGATTTTTGAGTATAAGCGGTTTTTTCAGCTCGCTGATGATCTCTGCAATCTCTTCGTCTGTTGCCGTTGCCGATTCTAAGAGGGCATTTGCATCATCAATTGCTTTTTTCTTTGCGTTCAGCGAACTTGTGACATAAATATGGCTCTGATGCTTTGCGTCCTCATAGGTCTGCTGCGCTGCAGCGATTGCACGGCGCAAAGGTTTCAAATCTGCCCCTTCACGTTTTGGTACTTTAAACGTAAACGTCTTTGTCCCGGTTTTTTCATAGTCTCTGATTTTTATGGTTGCCGTCAGAGTGACTTCTGCATCTGTAGCGTCCTCTCCGTATGGCTGTGTGACAATACCGTCTCCCGGCGTTACTACATTGATAACATCATTGTTTGAGGATTCCCAGGTAATTGCTACCGAATCCCCGTCTCCTGTTTCCGGAAGTTTCAGGTCGTCTGTCAGATTTGCAGGGTCTGCATCTTTGCCATCCCACGTCTTTAAGGTCTCTAACCCTTTCAGCGCCTTGTTCATCTGCTCGGTATATAATACCTCGTCACAGAGGGACTTAATTTCCTCATCCGTAAGCGCTACGCCGTAAACTTTAAATTCATCATAAATTCCCTTATAATCATTATCCGGCCACTCCGCACGTCCCAGGTAATTTCTCTGCTGCTTTAACGTAGAAGGCATGAAACTCATGGTTCCGCTTGCCAGCTCTTTACCATTTTTGTATATCTTGGTAATTTCCTTAGAACCGTTTACGACAATCGCAAAATGTTCCCATACGTCGGTCAGTGCTTTTCCATTTGCTGCACATCCACTTGATACGCTATCCTTTTTCTTACACTCCAGCTGTACGGCATTTCCGTTTCCTCCTGTCCGGTTGATAAAACCAATGTAATTGTCGGAGGTATCGCCAAGCAGGGACATGGCAAAGGAATTACCGTTTCCAGGATTCTTGATGAACATGGAAATCGTGAAATCGTCCGCATATTCCTCTTCCCCTGTTTTGAACAGGTCATCCGAAAGTTTGATGGCAGCCGTTCCTTTCGCTCCTCCCGGAAGCTCTACGGCATTGCCTTTCAAACCGGGCACAGTTGTCACTTTCCCTGTTCCGTCCAGAACAGCATTGGCGCCGCCCTTGCTGTCCGCCCAGCCATTTTCGATATCTTCCTCATCAAATGAATAGCCTGCCAGAAGGTATTCTTCCTTATCTTTCACCGTCAATTCTACGGTGACTGACTTTGCGCCAACTCCGCCGGTAATCGTTTTTTTGCCCGCTGTTGCACATGCGGTTTTGATGGCTTCCATATCCCATGCCACCGCAACGTCCCGTTCTTCTCCGCTGGTAAATACGGCTTTGACTGTTTCCGGAAGCTCTGGTACCATACCTACCCTCACGGTAATGGGCGCAATCTGTGTAGAAACGCTCTCTACCTCATCTTCCGTATAGACCAGTTTAACCTCTGTCTTACCATCGCCCATCTGCAGAGCAGAATCTGCCTGTGACAAAACGTACGTTTTCTTGGTTGCCGCATCGCTCCAGACTTTATCTCCATCCTTTAACGGATAGGAAACAAGGCTGGATTTATGATATTCCTCCGCCTCTTCTTTCAGCGCGGTTTCTGTACCTTTCAGCGTATAGCTGACCTTTACCTTTCTTGCCAGTTTCACCGGAAATGCCCGGCTCCAGGAACCATAGCCGGGAATATTGGCAGTTGCCGTCATCGTCACTTCACTGCCGTCCCATGCCTTAACCGTTCCGTCATTGGCAATTTTCTCTGCATTGCTGGACGCCCAGGTAAACGCACTCTCATTGACCGTCTCCGGCAGTGTCAGTTTCGTCTTTGCAAACGCGTCGCTCTCGCCCTCGGCAAATACGCCCATTGCCTGCAATGTCACCTCATTCAGGTATGATGCATTTACCTGATCAGATGTCAATGCCGTGTCATAGATTGTGAAATCATCCAGTTTACCAGTATAATACTCTTCTCCCCAGTCTCCCTTTCCAATTTCAAACACATTGTCGTTGGTCAGATAGTCTGCTAATACGTGGGCGCCTTCGGCGTTTCCGGTTTTATTCTGCTCTTTCTGCTCGCTTTTCTTAACACCGTTGACATAAACAGTGGTTGATTCGGCATCCAGAACAACCGTTACCTGTTTCCAACTATTTACATCAAAACCACCTGCGTTTGTCTTTCCATTTACACGACCGGCTTCCGCATTACCCCAATAACGTTCGGTATTTACACTTCCGCCGCCATCCTGACATGCCATATAAAACTGTTTTCCATACGATGTTGTTGCAGAACTGCTCCTTATAAAATATACCCATCCAGCCTGAAAGGTAGCCGTCGAACCTTTGCTCCAGAAAGAAAGTGTAATCGCTTTCTTTCCTGCCAGGGGACTCTTATCATCGTTCTTATTTGTGATTTTCAGGTATCCCTTGTCCTTGAGGTTTAATACCTTGTCGCCTCTGCCATCATCCTCGATGGCCTCCGCCGTTCCTCCGCCTATGGTGGCTTTCGCCAGACCCTTAGCGTCCGTCGCCACATCATCATCAAACGTAAACTGAACGATCGGTTCCGGCAGCTTTGCATCATCATCCGACACAGCCGCAGGCTCTCCTGCCCCCGCATTGTTATTTCCGGCATATACGTACTGTGTTGGCAGCATCGTTACCGTCATCGCCAGGCTGAGCAAGAGTGAGGCAATTTTTGTTGTTCTTTTTCTCATTCCCATACCATCCTTTCTTTTTCTTTTTTGCAGCAATATATAATTACCGCCCCTTTTCCATATACGGTACATGTTGCCCCGTACCCGTCTCCCTCCCTTCCTGTCATTACTCATATTTCCTTATAAACTAAGGATGGGGACTCGCGAACGAGTCCCCCTTATGGAAAGAAGAAACTGCTCATTGCAATTTCTTGCGCAGGCATACATTATAGGCATAATGCACACCCAGTATTGGCATTACACTGGTATAATATGTGCAATACCTACAAAAAATGGTACTCCTATATTAGCTTTTTGGCAACAAAATTTGGATTTTTTTCGTCATTCTGCACAAAAATTATCTTTTAAAGTACGGTCTCATCTAAATACTGTTTTGTTTGCATTTTCCCTCAGCCTATACTATACTTATAAAAGAAAACCATACGAAACAAGGATACTGTATATGGGAAAAATATTTTGTTTAATGGGGAAAAGCGCCTGTGGGAAGGACACCATCTATAAACATATTCTGTCAGATGGCTGCCTTCCCCTGAAAACACTCATCCCCTATACCACCCGCCCCATTCGGGACGGTGAGACAAACGGCGTGGAATATTATTTTCTGACGGATGAAGAACAGCAGTTATTAGAGCGCGAGGGCAAAATTATTGAACTGCGCGCTTACCAGACGATGCATGGTCTGTGGAAATATTTTACTGTCAATGACCACCAGCTCAACCTGGCAGACAATCACTATCTGATTATTGGTACTCTGGAATCTTACGTCAGACTGCAGGAATATTTTGGTAATGATTATCTGGTTCCGCTATATATCGAACTGGAATCCGGGGAACGGCTGCAGCGCGCGCTGAACCGGGAACGCTTACAGACAGAACCGAAATACACAGAGCTATGCCGCAGGTTTCTGGCAGACGAGGCGGATTTTTCCACAGAAAAGCTGGAACATGTCGGTATTTCCACAGCTTTTATCAACAATGACATTACACAGTGTGTAAAAGAGATTCTTTCTTATATAAAGGAACGTATATAAAATAAATAAGACCGTTTCTTTTGCACCAGTTTTTACTACTTTACAACTGAAACAAAAAAACCGATACTATTACTGAAAGGCAGGTGATTTCATGGCACTGAAAGTCGAACAGGTTACCCCCACGCAGCCCGTGGAAACTCCCCAGCAGGTAGAAAAATCCGACGGCAGCTTTAAATTTGCCCTGGCAAGCCACATCGAAGAGTCCGAACTACAGGATAAACTGAACGGATTAATGGAAGATATCACGAAACAGGGTGATAAACTTGCGGAACACATGGATATCCGGGACATGAAAAAATATCGGGAACTGGTCAAAGATTTCTTAAATGAAGTCGTCAACCGCTCTCATAAATTTTCCAGAGAGAACTTTCTGGACAGAAGAGGACGCCACAGAGTGTACGGCATTGTGAAACTGGTGAACAAGAACTTAGACGACCTTGCCGGAGAACTGGTGAAAGACGAAAAAGACCATCTCGCCATTTTAAGCAGGGTAGGCGAAATCCGCGGTCTTTTGCTTGATGTTTCCACCTGATTCACATAAATGGCATCAAAACATAATATCATGTAAAGGACTACAAATTCTGATGTTTTGCATGATTACAGAAATGGAGAAAATTATGACAGGCTTTTCAAATATTATTGGACATCAACAGATTATAGAACACTTGCAGAATGCCATTTCCATGAATAAAGTAAGCCACGCTTACATATTTAATGGACCGGATAAGTCCGGGAAAATGCTGCTGGCAAACAGTTTTGCCATGGCGCTGCAGTGCGAACAGCATACGACCGAGGCCTGCATGGAATGCCATTCCTGTAAACAGGCTCTTTCCGGGAACCAGCCGGACATCATCTACCTGCATCATGAAAAACCAAACACGATTTCTGTAGATGACATCCGAACGCAGATCAACCATGATATTGACATCAAACCTTACGCATCGCCTTACAAAATCTATATTATTAATGAGGCGGAAAAAATGAACCAGCAGGCACAGAATGCCCTGCTGAAAACAATAGAAGAACCTCCGGCTTATGCAATTATTCTGCTTTTAACTACAAATGCAGACTCGTTCCTTCCAACCATTCTTTCCAGATGTGTGACCCTGAATATCAAGGTCGTGCCGGATCAGGAAATCCGGGATTTCCTGATTAAAAACTATCAGATACCGGATTATCAGGCGGACGTCTGCATTGCATTTGCTCAGGGGAATGTGGGAAAGGCCATCCAGCTTGCCCGCTCCGAAGACTTTAGTGAGATTAAGAATTCCGCCGTACAGCTCTTAAAACATGTAAAAGATATGGAACTGTACGAATTGGTTGACGCTGTGCGGGAAATCAGCGCCTATAAAATTGAAATCAGTGACTTTTTCGATATCATGACCATCTGGTATCGGGACGTCTTACTATATAAAGCAACCTCAGATGTAAACAGCCTCATTTTCAAAGACGAGGTTTACGACATAAAACGACAGGCAAGCAAAAGTTCATATGAGGGAATTGAAACCATCATCAAGGCATTGCACAAGGCGAAACGCCGTTTGGACGCCAATGTCAATTTTGATATGGTCATGGATTTGCTGCTGACGAAAATAAAGGAGAATTGATTATGATAAAAGTAGTCGGTGTCAGATTCCGCACCGCCGGAAAAATTTATTATTTTGACCCCAAAACGCTTTCCATTGCATTAAATGACCATGTGATTGTGGAAACAGCAAGGGGTATTGAATACGGTACCGTCATGATTGCCCCGACCGATATGCCGGATGATAAAGTCATCCAGCCTTTGAAACCGGTCATCCGCCTTGCCACGCCGGAAGACGAGAAGACGGAAGAGAAAAACCGCCAGAAAGAAAAAGAAGCATTCCGTATCTGTCTGGAAAAAATACAAAAGCGTAATATGGAAATGAAACTTGTAGACGCAGAGTACACCTTTGACAACAATAAACTGTTGTTTTATTTTACAGCGGATGGGCGTATTGATTTCCGGGAACTGGTAAAAGACCTGGCCGCCGTTTTTCGTACGCGTATCGAATTGCGCCAGATCGGCGTGCGCGATGAGACGAAAATTCTGGGTGGTATCGGCATTTGCGGCAGACCTTTATGCTGTAACACATTTTTATCAGAATTTGCTCCGGTATCTATCAAGATGGCAAAAGAACAGAATATGTCCTTAAACCCTTCCAAGATTTCCGGCGTTTGCGGCAGACTGATGTGCTGTCTGAAAAATGAGGCGGAAACCTACGAATATCTGAACAGCCGCCTTCCGAGCGTCGGCGACCGTGTGACGACAAACGACCGCCTCCGGGGAGAAGTTCAGAGCGTCAATATCCTGCGGCAGACGGTAAAAATTATCGTAGAATTAGACGATGAAAAAGAAATCCGGGAATATAAGGTAGATGAACTGCGTTTCCGCCCCAAACGCAGAAAAGACCATTCCAGACTTTCCCCGGAAGAATTGAAGGAACTGGCAGCTCTGGAAGATAAGGGCAAATCCAAAATAGAAGACGCCAATTAAGCACAAGCATCCAACGGAGATTATGTATGTCTGTAGAATTACTGGAAAATGAACGGCTGGACGAGCTGCACCGTAACGGATATTTTATCATCCAGAATCCGCAAACTTTCTGTTTTGGCATGGATGCGGTTCTGCTCTCCGGCTTTGCCCGGGTGAAACCAAAGGAGACGGTGCTTGATTTGGGATGTGGCAACGGTATTATTCCCATCCTTCTGGAAGCAAAGACACAGGGGGAACACTTTACCGGACTGGAAATTCAGCCGGAAAGTGCGGATATGGCAAGACGCAGCGTCCTTTACAATCATCTGGAAGACAAAATCAGCATTGAAATCGGCAATATCAGGGATGCATCCAGCCAGTTTGGAGCATCTTCTTTTCATGTCATAACAACCAATCCACCCTATATGACCGGACAGCATGGACTGACAAATCCAAATGAGGCCAAAGCAATTGCCAGACATGAAATCCTCTGTACCCTGGAAGATATTATCCGGGAAAGCGCCAAACTGCTGAAACCCCAGGGACGTTTCTATATGGTACATCGTCCTTTTCGACTGGCGGAAATTATGGCGCTTATGCACAAGTATGGACTGGAGCCAAAACGGATGCAGCTTGTCTATCCTTTTGTGGACAAAGAGCCAAACATGGTACTGCTGGAAGGACTGCGCGGCGGCAATCCGCGCGTTACGGTGGAAAAGCCCCTGATTGTATACAAAAAGCCGGGTGTATACACAGATGAAATCTATGATATCTATGGGTATTAAAGGCAGACATACATATTTTGACGGAATTTATCATATCAATGGTTATGGAAAGGAATCCTTATGCAGGGAAAACTATACTTATGCGCAACCCCTATCGGAAATCTGGAAGACATTACGCTGCGCGTTCTGCGCACATTGGAGGAAGTTGATCTGATTGCCGCGGAAGACACACGTAATTCCATTAAATTGCTGAATCATTTTGAAATCAAAACCCCTATGACAAGTTACCACGAGTTCAACAAATTCGATAAGGCATACCAGCTCGTAGAGAAAATGAAAAACGGGCAGAACATAGCGCTGATTACCGATGCCGGAACGCCTGGCATTTCCGACCCGGGCGAAGAACTCGTGCGCATCTGTTATGAATCTGGAATCGAAGTGACTTCCCTGCCGGGCGCCTGTGCCTGTATTACAGCGCTTACGCTCTCAGGTCTGTCCACAAGGCGTTTTGCTTTCGAAGCCTTTCTGCCAAAAGACAAAAAAGAACGCGCCGCCATACTCTCAGGTCTGAAAGATGAGACACGTACCATCATTTTATATGAGGCGCCGCATCATCTCCTGAAAACATTAGAAGAACTGTATGACGCTCTCGGAGAGCGAAAACTGACACTCTGCCGGGAACTTACCAAGCGATATGAAACCATATGCTCCACAACCATCTCCGACGCCGTTTCCAACTATAACAACCAGGAGCCAAAAGGAGAGTTTGTCCTCATTATCCAAGGTAAAAGCATACAGGAAATAAAGGAAGCCGAACAGCAGGAATGGAACAGCATTCCGCTCAAAGAACATATGGAACATTATGAAATACAGGGCATTTCCCACAAGGAGGCCATGAAACTCGTGGCAAAAGACCGCGGCATTTCCAAAAGAGACGTATATGCCATGCTACTGGAAGAAACGTCTTGAATATACCATTCAGATATGTCGTTCGCATAGCTGAATGATAAAATTTTAGATTCTATATTGACAAAATCAATTATTTTCGTCATAATAGGACAGGAGTTTATATTTTTTTTATAATCTTTAAAAATTTTTTATATGATAGGAGGATTTACAAATGGATAATAACAATGTTCAGGACAATGGTGGATTTTTATGGGGTCTCTTGGGATTTTGTATCCCGGTTGTAGGTTTAATTCTTTTCTTAATCTGGAAAGACCAGAAACCTAACACAGCAAAAGCTGCTGGAATTGGTGCATTAGTCAGCGTAATTATTGGTGTTGTATGCTATGTACTTATGTTCGTAGTCATGGGTGGCGCATTCCTGGCTGCTGGAGCAATGTAAATTGGGAAAATTTTTAAGAATTTTTTTCGGATGCCATGCACGGCCGGATCGTTCCTTCTATTTCAGGGGGAAACAGTTTCCCATCTGTGCGCGGTGTACCGGGGAACTGGTGGGTATGATTTTATGCATACCCACTCTTATTTTTTGGGGCTGCCCTTCTTTTGGGATTGTTTTGCTCCTGATGGTTCCCCTGATTCTTGACGGCACGATACAGAAACTGACTCCTTACGAGAGCGGAAATATCCGCAGGCTGATTACCGGCATCCTGTTTGGAGTGGCGCTTATCTGCCTCTTTGTATATTTCCACCGTACCTGTGTCTGGATTGCCGGTGAGATATTAAAACTGCTCGGTTGTGACCCCGTATCTGTTGACCGGGTAATGAAGGGGCTGGGTGGATTCTAAGCGAAAAGGATAGCATTCCTTAATTTGAGAACGCTATCCTTTTTTATTTTCAAATCTAAAACCTGCATTTGTGACCGTTTACGTCTCTTCCCAGTATTTTGGAAGATATTTCTTTAATATGGAAAACGGCGCCGGTCCCATCTTCATCAGTGACTGGTGAAAACGGTAGTTGCTGTAATCTTCGCCATATTCTTTCATGGCATATGCCTTTAAATTCAAAAATTCCAGATATCCAATATAATACTTTAAATAATGTGCCGGCTCCTCCACAATCAACTGATAGATTTCCTGGATAACCTGCTTATCTGTGATATGGTATTTCTGAAAGAAATCCACCGTATCCCGCAACGTCCAGCCATCACAGTGAATCCCCATATCCGCCGTAGCATAGAGGCTTAAGAGCGCCGACTGGTTCTTTTGCAGATAGGCGGCGACTTCTTTATCCACATCAGAGTAATAGAAGGACTGCATTTCTACATAGGTCGCCCATCCTTCCGCGTAACCGCTGCTGCCAAAAAGGCTGCGGATTGGTGCAAGTCCGCTGCTGCGCTCCATTACGTTCTGATAGAGATGTCCCGGAAAACCTTCGTGGGCAAGCGTTGTATAAAGTTTGAGCTTCTCATCTCCTTTTGACTGGTTGATATAAATGCAGTTCTGGGAAATATCGTCTATCGGCGGCGTCAGGTAAAAAGCCGGCGCGGTATACTCTTCCAGTGATGGATGAACGGACTTTACCGTGTACTCCACTTTTGGGGGATCTGGAAAATCATTTCGCATTTTTGTCCGTAAATCTTCTAAAATTAATTCTGGATCCTCCGTAGGAAGCTGGTAATTTGCGCATTTCTGACCAATATCCGGATTTTTTGCGGCCAGCGCCCTCATGTCTTCCATGTCCTGCGTACGCTGCATTTCCGTCTGCTTTTGCATCTCTTCCACCGAAAGCTCAGAACCTGTAACATCCGTAACGAGATAGCGGTAATATTCCCTGCCCTCGGGCAGACCACAGAGCCCTCCGCTATTCTTACCCATGCCTTTTAAGGTTTCCATCTCGCCTGCCAATGTCTGATATGCCGGAATCAACTGCTCCAACACGAGTTTTCGATTTTGTGCTATGTATGAATTTGCCTGCTCCGGCGTCAGAAGATTTGTCATCTCTGCAATCCGGCTGTCAAATGTGGAGAGGAGATAATTATTTTCCGGATCCTGTATAAAATTTTGACATTGCTGTACAATGTCATCTACGGCAAAATCCGCCATAAACAATCCCTGCTTTGCTTTCTGTCGCTCAATCTCCATAATTTGATGAAATAAATCAGGCGTAATCGAAATCAGTTTGAGATAATCCTCGATATCCCTTGCGTCATAAAACGTATACTCTGCTAATAACACGGGAAGCTGAGATTGAATTCCTGTGCTTGGCCGCAGAATTTCATCATAGAGTCCAAATCCTGTCGCAGATAATTCTTTGTTGGCATAATCCATCATAATATCGTATGTCATCTGCTGATCAGACGTAAGGTCCTTTTTTCGGAAACTCCTTAACTTTCCCATCCAGTTCTCCAGCAGGAGGGACACTTCCCCGCTGGTATCTGCTGAAACATTTCCATATGTAACTTTGTAATCGGAAATGCCATAATTCTCGGGATGTGCAAGACTATAGTGCATATTCAGCGTACTTGCCGTTACTTCTGAACAAAAAATCTGATTCGTGTAATCAGAAAATTCCTGTTGTGTCTGCTCCTTACTCTGTCCCAGGTTTCCCGGAATATTTGCACATCCTATCTGAAAAGCCAGAAACAGGGACAGTAACAGGGATAACCATCTGATAAATCTTTTCTTCATATTTATAACTTCATGCTCCAGGGTATACTCCTTTTATATGTATGTGCGCACCTTTTTCATAAGAACCATGAATTGCCTTTCTTCTGGATATTTGATAGAATAGAAAGGAAAGGAGGGAACCTGCCATGACAAATTTTGATAACCTTAACCTGGACGAGCTGGACTTCATGGACATGGAATTAGAAGAAATTCAGGAACTGGCGGAAGGTATGCTTGCCGAGCGAAAATATTCCATGTTAAGACAGATGCTTGACAACCTGAACGCGGCAGATATCGCTCTTTTGTTTGACGAAATCGACAAGAAAGAAATTCCACTGCTCTATCGGCTGCTTCCGAAAGAAGAGGCTGCGGAAACTTTTACCTATATGAGCAGGGATATGCAAAAGACCCTTATCAATACGCTAACGGACCGGGAGCTGCGTGCCGTAATGGATGATATTTACCTGGATGATACCGTAGATATTATCGAGGAAATGCCGGCTAATGTTGTTGCCCGTATCTTGCGCAACACAGACGAGGAGACGCGCAAGATGATCAATCAGGTGCTGAAATATCCAAAGGACAGCGCCGGAAGCCTGATGACCATCGAGTATGTCAACATCAAAAAAGACATGACCGTTGGAGAGGCCATCAGCCGTATTCGTCAGACAGCGGTAGATAAAGAGACCATCTACACCTGTTATGTGACGGAGCACCGCAAACTCATCGGTATGGTATCCGTCAAAGATCTCCTGATGGCGGACGACTCCATGCAGATCGAGGAAATCATGGAGACGAACGTCATCTATACCGATACACACGAAGACAAAGAAGAAGTAGTTAAAATTTTTAATAAATACGATTTCCTTGCGATTCCGGTTGTAGACCGGGAAGAACGCCTGGTGGGTATCGTCACCTTTGACGACGCTATGGACGTTATGCAGGAAGAGAATACGGAAGATATCACGAAGATGGCTGCTATGACGCCTACGGAGGACAGTTACTTTAATACCTCCGTATTTTCCCATGCCAAAAGCCGAATCGGATGGCTGCTGGTGTTGATGCTTTCCGCCACAGTCAGCGGATCCATCATCAACCATTATCAGGAATCGTTCAAACTGTATCCGCTTTTGGTATCCTTTATTCCAATGCTCAGTGGAACGGGCGGAAACTGCGGTTCCCAGAGCTCTACACTGATGATTCGCGGATTGTCCCTGGACGAAATCAAATTCAAGGACCTTGCGCGCGTTGTTTTTAAGGAATTTCGTGTGGCAATTCTGGTAAGTATTGTACTTGCCATTGTAAACGGCCTGCGTATCTTCATCCAGTACGGAGACTATAAGATGTCCGTGATTATTGCTTTTTCGCTTGTCGCGGTTGTCGTTATTTCCAAGTTTATCGGCTGTACCCTGCCACTGATCGCAGAGCACATCCACCTCGACCCTGCGCTTATGGCGGCGCCCCTGATTTCCACGATTGTGGACATCTGTTCCACGCTTTTATACTTTAAAATAGCAACGATTGTACTGCAGATTTCAACCTGAGATTTCAGGAAAAGCAACGATTGCTCTGTTAGAATTACCATGTCCGCATCTCATATTTCCGCTTCAGGGCTCATATGATAAAGCAACGATATCTATCTGGGAAGTGATAGAATGCTAAATTATTTATGGGGCTTTATGATTGTGATTGGAATTATCTACGCTGCATTTACCGGAAATCTTTCTGCGGTCACAAATGCCGCCCTGGATTCTTCCAAAGAGGCTGTTTCTCTATGCATTACCATGCTGGGCGTGATGTCCCTCTGGGTAGGCCTGATGCGCATTGCGGAAAATTGCGGAATTATACGGGCGGCGGCACGGATGCTGAATCCACTGCTGCGTTTTATGTTTCCAAATATACCCAAAGGTCATAAGGCAAACGAATATATTTCCACGAACATCATCGCCAATGTCTTCGGTCTGGGCTGGGCGGCGACTCCTGCCGGACTTAAGGCAATGGAATCTATGGGAGAATTGAATCACCACAGTAAGGTGGCAAGCCCGGAAATGTGTACGTTTCTCATTTTGAATATCTCTTCTTTCCAGCTTATCCCGGTTAATATGATTGCTTATCGCAGTCAGTACGGTTCCACAAATCCTACGGCTATTTTGGGACCGGCAATGATTGCCACTTTCTTTTCCACGCTTGCCGGTATTATTTTTGCTAAAATCATGGCATCTCTGTCGGAGAAGCAATCACATTTTCCAAATAAAAAAGGAGGTAACTTATGAATCTCCTCCTTTTTTTATCTGACGCTACGATACCTGTTTTAATTTTTTCCATTGTCGGCTACGGCCTGCTCAACCATTTTCCGGTATACGATGATTTTATCAAGGGCGCAAAAGACGGATTTCACACAGTCATCGGCATCATGCCGACGCTAATCGGATTGATGGTAGGAGTCGGCGTCCTGCGTGCATCCGGCTTTTTGGACCTCTTATCATCCATGCTCGGCTTTATCACGGAACCGCTGCATTTTCCCGCAGAATTAGTTCCTGTCTCCATTGTAAAAATGTTTTCCTCCTCCGCGGCAACCGGACTGGTTCTGGACATTTTCAAGGAGTTCGGTCCCGACTCGCTCTATGGAACGATAACCTCTATCATGATGAGCTGCACGGAAACCATCTTCTATACGATGAGTATTTATTTCATGACGGCGAAAGTTCAGAAAACGCGCTATACGCTTGCCGGAGCGCTTATCACCACATTAGTCGGCACCATCGCCAGTGTGATTCTCGCCGTATGACAAATCCTCTGTCAGCAACTATATTTTACGGTATGTATCATCCGGCAAGTATCATCTCTGTTTTTTAAGATACTGCCTGGTATCGGCAGCGACAACGCCGCTCAATGCCACAATCGCGATCAGGTTGGGAATTGCCATCAGCCCGTTTAAAATATCTGCAATCGTCCATACGGTGGAAACTGTCATAAACGGACCAAGAAAAATACAGGCAATATAGATACGACGATATGTTTTCACCGCCTGTCTGCGTCCCCCGGTGAGGTATTCCAGACATTTCTCACTGTAATAATTCCAACCCAGAATTGTCGTGAATGCAAAGCATACCAGGCATACCATAAGAAGAAAAGACGATACGCAAGACTCAAACGGCAGTCCCATCTGAAATGCCTTAGTTGTCACTGCCACACCGTCGAGTCCGCTATCCCATGTGCCGGTGACGACAATCGCAAGTCCCGTCATGGTACAGAGAATCACTGTGTCAATCACCGTGCCCAGCATGGAAACCAGCCCCTGCGCGGCAGGCTCATTTGTCTGCACCGCGGCTGCGGCAATCGGTGCGCTCCCCAACCCGGCTTCATTGGAAAAAATGCCTCGCGCTACGCCTTTCTGCATAGATAGCAGCATCGCGCCAATTGCACCCCCGGCTGCCGCCCTGCCTCCAAATGCGCTTTGCACAATAAGCGCAAGAGCCGCTGGAATTTCCCTGGCATGAAAGACCAGAATTAAAACGGTGGCGGTAACGTATATGGCAGCCATAAACGGCACCAGCACCTGCGCCACATTGGAAATTCGTTTCAGACCGCCAATCAGGACAAGTCCCACGCATACCGTCAGAATGATACCGGAAATGACAACGCTCCAGGAATATTCCCTTCCAAATAAAGCAACGGTCCATTGATTCTGCGGGTCAAAAAAATAATTCACTGCTCCGGTAATTCCATTAATCTGGGTAAACGTTCCAATTCCCAGAAGTCCGGCGCCCAGTCCGAAACATGCAAAGCACTTCCCGAGCCACTTCCAGTTTTTACCCATTCCCCGTTCGATATAATAGAACGGTCCGCCTATGATATGGCCGTCTCTTGAGACAACGCGATATTTTATCGCCAGAAAACATTCAGAATATTTTGTTGCCGTTCCCACAATTGCCGCCGCAATCATCCAGAACAATGCCCCTGGTCCGCCTGCCACCAATGCGGTGGCAACGCCCACAATATTTCCGGTTCCAATCGTTGCCGACAAGGCGGTACAAAGAGCGGCAAACGCTGTTACTTCTCCCTCTTCCCCTGTTTTCTCATTGGTAACAAGATTGCGTACGGCAAGTCCAAACTGCCGTACCTGAATTCCCCGCAGACGGATGGTCATAAAAATTCCAACCGTAAGTATCAACACAATCAGCGGAATTCCCCATACCGCATCGTCAATCTTCTGCAAAATACGTTCCATTGTTACCAATCAATGATATCCCCCCTCCTGTAACGCCAATCCGGATATATTCCTGACTGCGCCTTCCTTTTTAATCAAGATACCTTGCCAGCTGCGGCATCCAGTCCCCCAAAAATACCTCGTCTTTTAATACGCCCTCAAATACCGGCTCCAAAAATTTCACTGATACCCCAATGACGTCCTCCCACTGAGGGTATGTCTCCTTTTTTCGTTTACAATGGCTTTTCCAACGTTTTTGCATATATCCATAATCCCGATAACCTTTGAGTGTATCCATACGTTTTTCCAGTGATGGAATGGGATATTCCTTGATCAGATGATTCAGGCTTTCCCAGAATTTTCTCCCATTCACCGACTCCATACAAAGCATATCATACACCCCATGATACCATGACATATCCTTAATCAACTCAAGCTCCTTGATAATCTCATAAAAAGCCAGCGTTAGATACTCCTCCGGCGGAAACATACGATATGTATAGTTTTCCTGCGTCTGCTTCGCAATGCCGCTCTTTGTCTGTAACAATACCTCATGAGCCGGAAAAGGTATCAAATGCAGCTCAAATGGAATCCGATAAGGCGTTCTGTTGATTTCCAGAAACAGTTTCGTAAAATCTCCTTTGCGTCCTTTTCTGAGAAACTGAATCTTTAACTCTTGCTCTTCTACGGTTCCCTCTTCCGTTTCCGCTGTCTCAGACTCGCTGAATGATGAAAATAATGATTCCAATTTCTCAATAGTATCTGAGAGCTCCTCCTTAGGCGTAAAAAATTCCATTTTATCCAATAGCACGCGCTGATATTTCTCATCTTCGAGAAAGGCATCGCTTTTTAACAGCATTCTGGCGCTCCATGGCGTTTCGCCTATGGCTTTTAATATCTTCTCTGCTGCAATTATTGCAGTATTGTATATTGATAATTTTTTCTCTTTGTTTATCTTTGCATCCATTTTACAACCACACTCCTATCCGATTTTGCACTTTTTGCGTAACCTTTCGGAGCTTTGCGTATTCCAGAAGTTTCTGAACATCTTTCTGTGGCTCGTCAATATAGTTACGTAACGACTGCTGCAATACCTCACGTTCCAGTTTGTCCTCAAACTTCAGACAGTCACAGATGAGCCGTTCCTTATTATAGAGAAACATCTTTCCTTCGCCCATAGAAAATTCCTCTGCGCCTGTCATTAAAATGTCCGGCTCGAGATAATAAGGCTGTACGGGAGGATAATTCATCTTAAACCTGGATTTTGAGGTATTTTTATCAATTGCTATCTGCCAGCAGGCCGGCCTGGTCTCCAGATAGCCATGGTAATACAATGCCGTCTCCAAACATAATACTCCGTCCGGGAACAGACCGCTAATCATCGTTTCCTCGGATTTTTCAGCAAATCCTATGCTGTAATATCCGTTTTTTACCCTCTCAATCACGCCCTCATCCACTAACTGTTGAATCTTCCGGTAATCCATGGGTAGCTCATATAATTCAGAAGTCTTCATGATTCCACCGTGTGATTCCATTTCCTGATACAGTTTTTCAATCAATGCATTCTTCTTTTCCTGTACTTTTCCCATATATTTTCCGCTCCTGTTTCTTTATGGTGGTGTTTTTATTATAATCTTATTCTAATATGCTGTCAATTATGCAATGTTTTGTGTTTTCTTATGTTGTATAATTTTGTTATAGTCTGCTTGTAATTGGAATCTGTATGCCAAAAGGACCTGCTGCTATTGCAGCAGAGTCACATTGCATAAGATTGCATCTGGAAAACATGTTTTCCGAGTGCAATCTTTATGCAATTGTCACCTGTCACGCTTTGTGACAGGTGCTTTTGGCAAAGAATTATTAAATCCATATACAGTAGCGTAATAAAATGCATTATCTCTTTACAAATATCATATTCTCATTTAGATTATTAATAGTACAAGATTTTGAAAAATCAGGGAGGCATTATGTCACAAAACAGATTAAAGAAAAATCCATCCAGAGAGACCTGCGAATCTATCATTCGCAGAATTCTTACATCCGAAATTCGAGAACGGGGAAGAAACAAACACTTTCGCCAGGCAAGAGATTTCATGCCTTATTTTGAATCCCTTTATCCGGCATCCGATAGCCTGACAAAACAGGTGCAGCGCGCCGTCAAAACATTGAATCTGCCCAGAGACGAAAACGGATATTTTATCATCAACAAATCTCCTCTTCAGGTAGAACAGGAACGAGAGCTCAAACGGATATTTGAAATGTCAGACGCTGCCTCCTGCGGCCTCATTGACTGCGAGACAGTTTTTCTGGAAGTCCAGCCTTCCTATGTGGACTATCTCTTGCATCTGATTGCAGAATCCGAATCATTTACGGGTTTGTATGTTACAATGCATCGCACCTGTAATGGCATCATTTTTTACACCAGAGACAAACTTTCCCTCCTGGGATTATTGAAACAACTGGAACCGAATGACAATTAACCTGAACTTAATTTTTCTATTTTTAAATACAATTTAATTTATTTTCTGATAATTATGCTCGTTTTTTCTAATGTCCTGGAATAACTTAAAGGACAATATATCGTTAAATATATTGTCCTTTAATATTTTATCTTCCCTATAAAAATGTCGTTTAAATAATAAATTACATAATTTCCTTATTTATCCAGACGATATTCTTTCAACCTGCCTGCAAGGTTCGAACCTCTTAACGCTGAGACTTACCTTCGGAATCTGCGCCGCCATTTTCTCTCTTTCATTTCCTTAAATCTCTGTCTATACTGTTTTTTACTTTCAATTTTGTACCGTATCAGATAGAAATTATCTGCCAGATGATAAATTCCAAATCCAAGACCCGCCAGAAGGATCACTAGCAAAACTCCGATAACAACATATTTTACATTGATGCGAATAACCTTTTTCTCCGGCATTTTTACATTTTCCATTTTCTTTTGAAACTTAAATTCCGGCACTTTTGTTCCCGTCATTTCGATATTTGCTCCGCCGACTCTTCGATTCGCATACGTATATTCAATCTTTCCGATTACCTGGCTTTCATCATGTGTTTCTTCCACTTTGGGCACCGCATCCTCAAAATCTGCAGCGACCGGAAGAACAATACAGCCGTCACGGTTTAATCCAATAAAAGATTCTTCATTTTCAAAAATCTTAATCTCCGGTATGTCCTCTACATAATTCTTTTCATTCTCCGCCACATTCCATAGCTGAAAGTTTTCGAAACAATAATCAAACAAAGTTCGCGTATCTGTATAATGCGCCGGTCCCTGCTCTTTCATGACAACGCATATCAACGTCATTCCATCTTTTTCTGCGAAGGTTGCCAATGTACTTCCCGCCACACTCGTATAACCGGTCTTTCCCCCTATACAGTAATCATATAGATACTGTTCATCTCCCTTATAGTTATTGAGCATCTTATGGTGATTACTCAGATAAGTCTCTTCACTGTGCTTGTTTGTCGGAGGGATTGTATACCGCCTGGTATTCACAATCATCCGGAAAATATCATTCTGTAAGGCTGCCCTGGAAATTGTCGCTATATCATTTGCACAGGTCCAGTGGTCTTCATCCGGCAGACCATGCGGGTTATTAAAATGTGTATCTTTACAACCCAGTTCCCTGGCTTTATCATTCATCATGTTAATAAAATCCTGATAATCTTTGCCAACATGTTCGGCAATCGCATAGGCGCATTCATTTGCCGATTCCAACATCATTCCATAGAGACATTCCCTCATCGACATCACTTCATCAATGTCACGTGAAATTCCGGAACCCTCTGTCTTGTACACTGCATCCTGCGAAAAAGTCACCTCTTCGTCTAATCCCGCGTTTTCTACTGCAAGCAAAATTGTCATAATCTTGGTGATACTTGCCGGGTAACATTGTTCATGCGAATTTTTCTCATACAGTACCGTTCCGGTAGATGCTTCCATTACAATCGCTGACTCCCCCTGAATCTGAGGTCCCTCTGGCCAATATTCCTCTGCATGAACCGAAAAACCATGTATCGGCAGCAGACAGATTACACCGAGCAGTAAAGCCCGCCATCTCTTTTTGTTCTTCATGAAATTTTCTCCTTGTCACCGATAAATATCGGACATCGTAAAAATTACTTGAATTTTACAAAATTGTTACATCGCCTATAGTATAGCATATCCAAAAACGCAAATCAACTTTCTAAAATGTCCTTTTTTTTCTGGAAAATATATAGTAAGATAAAAATAAAAAAATCTAAAAGGAGACATCTATGAGATTACGAAATATTCCCGGTTCTCGGGAAGTCATTGCCGAAAACCGCTGGTGTATTCCAGAGACAGAACAGACAAAGGGGAAATGGAATTCTATTTTTGGAAACGATCATCCCATTCACATAGAAATTGGCATGGGAAAAGGACAGTTTATCCTAACGCTTGCCAGGCAAAATCCCCACATTAACTATGTTGGAATAGAAAAGTATTCCAGTGTATTATTGCGAGGACTTCAGAAGATAGAAGAAGAACCGCTCGAAAATATTCGTTTTATCCGTATGGATGCAGAAAATATATGTGAAATGTTTGATTGCAGTGAAGTGGCGCGCATTTATCTGAATTTCTCCGATCCCTGGCCAAAAGACCGTCATGCCAAACGCCGCCTGACATCCCGCCAGTTTTTGGCGCTTTATCAAAAGATTTTAAAAAGTGACGGCATGATAGAATTCAAAACAGATAATGTTGATCTTTTTGATTTTTCTCTCGAGGAGGTAACAGAAGCCGGATGGAGACTCGTGGCATTTACCAGAGACCTCCATCACGACGAGACTATGAATCAGGGAAATATTATGACGGAATACGAGCAAAGATTTTCTGCAAAGGGAAATCCCATTCACAAATTGATTGCATCGCAGTCAACGTAATCGTCATTCTATTTTTATAACCTTCACCGGATCTTCATCATCTGTATAGAGAACTTTTATCGTATCTCCCTGTTGGTATTTTACGATATCCAGAAGGTCCGAATTCGTCAAATCAACATCGAAGACCTCATCCTTCCCTTCCAGGGAAAAATAAATATGCGTATTACCTTCGACATTTACTGGAATCAGATTTTTAATTCTGCCTGTGACATTCTTACTCTGTTCCTCCAGTGTCGAGGTAATTCCATTATTTTTTAACAGCTTGCTGTAAGCCTTCTCACATTCCTTAATGGTATTTCCGGTTGCTACCCACTGGTATTTCTGGATATTTACCATACCGTACATTTTCACCAGACCTGCGTCATCTTTCAGTGCCATAAAATACGTAGGTTCTCCGGAAATATTCAAAAGCAGGGGGAAGGTCGCATGGTAACCTAAGTTCTGTACCTGACCTTCTGCAGATGACATTGCCGATTCCTCCGTAGCGCCCTCAATTTTATAGAAACGCGTCTCCATCGTACGCTGATTCATCAGGACAAATCCTACATTGGACTGGTCACCACTGACACTGGTAACACCTGAATAGACCCAGACGTCATCGTCCAATGCAATGTAATTGTATCCATTGGTTGTCTGCAGACAATCCTTCTGTCCCAATACGCTGTTGAAGAATCCATGTTTTAATGTGCCGTTATAATCGTAAAGCTCCATCAGAAGTTCCGCCTGATAGACTTTATCCACCCATTGAGGCACCTCATCTATTTTATAATCTGTACATTCACCTGTCACCGCATTACAGATTACCACATTTCCAATCGTAACGCCGCCAAACAATCCTATATTAAATTTCTTGACCGGACAAATCCAATACGGGGTTCCTTCTTCATCTATCTCAAAGAAAATCTGCTCTGTAAAAATATAAGTAGGATAACGGAAACGCAGATGCCGATAGATATTCCTATTCAAATATTCTGCCTTGGAGTATTTGATTCCCTGCTCCAGTTTGACACACTCCGTATCCTGCGTTGCCATGTCAATCTTGATATAAGCCGGAATTCCGTTGCCCTGGTTGGTCAGCCATTTGATCGGGCTTGCATATTCCAAAGGCGTTACACGCACCGGTCGGTTGTTGACATTGATCTGGCTGTAATCTCCGGAAACCTCAAACTGAGATACCATGTCCACCATGCTTCCCATCTTTCGATTTCCTAAAAGAGCCGCCGAATCTTTGTCCAAAATCGGAATCGTATTGTAATCTACCTCAGAAATATCTCTCGTAAAATCACGGTCTTCCACATTCATCAGCTGCTGGTACTTCTTCGCATTTATTATCGGTGAAGAGAGAATTGCGCCGATTGCCAGGATAATTAAAAGCACCGCGAGTACACCCAGACATATTTTAGTTCCGATGGAGGCTGTCACGGATAAAGTCAGGCTCTTATTTTTCACCACTTCTCCAATGCTTTGATACTCCTTAAACGCTTTCCGCGCCATTGTTAAAAGCCCGACTACAATCACCGCACCAATTACAAACCACCATGTTCCGATCGAGTGAATATTAAATGCCGGGATCGTGACATAATAGTACACGAAAGCCACAACCAGTGCAATCACTATAATAATTGCATTTCTTACTGCTTTTTTCATTATGTTCTCCTTTTGTTTTATCTGTATTATAAGGTTAGTACAATTCTACCCTTTTCTTCTCATATTGTCAAGAATGTATAAATATGACATTTTTCTAAAAAATTTTAAAAAAGTTCTTGCAATCCTTAAAATTTTATTATATAATAATCATTGTCTTGAAAAGAACATGTAAGCGCCTCTAGCTCAGCTGGCAGAGCACCTGACTCTTAATCAGGGTGTCCAGGGTTCGAACCCCTGGAGGCGCACTATAGAACTTGTTGTGACGATGCGCTCTCACGATGGGTTCTTTTTTTTGGTATTTAGTC
>CAJTSB010000008.1:0-10560 GCA_910578825.1 uncultured Lachnospiraceae bacterium
TGCCAAGGTCGAGACCGCGGGTTCGAGCCCCGTCTATCGCTTTCCAATTATACAGGGAAAAGGAGCAGATGGAAATCCTGCTCTTTTTTTCATTCAAAATATTTATATATGCACATAATAAAGGAAACGTTACAAAAATATAGCGCAACCATTTCATATGTTATCTTTTTCTTTGACGCGGAAAACCATATACTTTGCTTAGACTTAACAATTTTTGGTAAATGTCTACAAATGAGAAAGAGGTGTAATATGAATAATTTTGGAACAAGGGTGCGCAAAATCAGGAGAGAAAGGAACATGACGATTGTCAAATTAGCCGAGTTATGTGATTCTTCCGAAAATGTTATCAGAAACTATGAGAAATCAAGGCGTCTGCCGCAGGTTGACATGTTGATTCGCATTTGTAATGCTTTGAGAGTGTCGCCTGATTATCTGCTGCAAGATGAATTGGTGTACGAATCATACCAGGTGGGTGAGGAACTTCTTCAGAGAATAAACAGGTTGTCTCCCAAAAACGTTTCTGTTTTAAAAGATATGATAGACACGCTGGAAAAGTATGATGATATCAACGAGAATGTTTAAATAGAATGAAAGTATATCCTGCCGGTGGTGATGCTGGCGGGATATTTTTGCATATCAGAGAAAAATGTTTTATTTTTAAAAAAAATATGTTAAAATAGAAAACGTAGTACCAAACGAAAGACAGGGCGAAAGGAGACAGTCAGTGAAGATTCTCAAAATGCACCTGACAGAGGTTGCAGTAGCATTTTTGTTTATTGTAATCGTGTGTGTTTTCACGCACAGAGACGAAGGGGAGAGCCTTGAGAGTATGTCCTGGAACAGGAACTGGACATTGGCAGCTGGCGAGGAGAGCAGGAATTATGAAATGCTTCCTGAATCAGTCAACCTGTCGGAAGGTGAAGAGGAGATTATAATAAGGAAAGAACTTCCGCAGGATATCAGTTCTGCGGATTCCATCGGGTATTATACATCGCATCAGTTGTCGGAAGTGAACCTCGATGGCAGAAAAATTTTTGAGCGGAAAATTCCTGAGGGAGCAGGAAGTAAAACGCCAGGGAATTGTTGGAATTTTATAGATTTGTCGGAGAAGTATTCCGGCATGACGATGGAAGTGCATATCAGAAATTGTTATGGTTCCTCTCAGGTAAAAATGCCTGCGTTTTATTATGGCACCTGGTCTGGCATTGTGCTTAGTCAGATACGAAATAATTATTTGTCCCTGATGATAAGTTTTGTCATGTTTACTATGGGGCTGGTGTTGGTAGGCGCCTGGTTTGCCATCGGCAAGAAACTGTATTTTCATAAAGGAGTTCCGTGGTTGGGGCTATTTGCCATGCATTTTGCAGTATGGTCCGCGTTTGAGACCAAGATTCCCCTGCTCATATTTGGACATGACCTTTTATTCAGTCAGATTGTTTTTATGAGCGTGAATCTGATGTTGCTGCCATTTATTAATTTTATACGGACAATATGTAACAGGAAACTTGGCGGGGTACTGAAAATATTTGCCATCATTTGTATGGCTGCATTTGCATTTTCTTTTCTCGCACAGCTCATGGGATGGTTTGACTTTAAAGAGACCATCTGGATGGCTCACGCTATAGGGGTTTGCGCCATTATATCCGTGTTGGTAGCCAGTCTTTGGATGCTGTTTAAAAAGGAAATTGTGAAAGTGAAACGCGATGGGAAGTTTTGGCTGAATGTGGTATGTGTCGGTGTGATTAGCGTTGGCGCTCTGATGGATGCCGCGAATTATTATCTGCGTTTTTACAATGATGCGGCATTTTTTTCCAGGCTTGGCTGTCTGATTTACATATTTGTATTGAGTAAACAGCTCTTGGATGAATCCGTAAAGCTGATTCAGGCGGGCAAGAATGCAGAGGCGCTTCTTGAGGAAGCGGAGATGGATGCATTGACCTGTCTGAAAAACCGTAGACGTTTTGAATCAGATATGCATAAGATTCCCAAGGGGGAATTTCCCAGATACAGCGTGGCAATATTTGACCTGAATAATCTGAAGATGATGAATGACCAGTATGGACATGGGGTCGGGGATTGCTATATTATTAATGGAAGTGAAATTATTCGAGATGTGTTTGGCGATATGGGGGAGATTTACCGGATTGGCGGAGACGAATTTTGTCTTATTTCCGATACTATGACAGAGGAAATATTTGAACAGAAGAGAAAAACGATGTGTGACCGGCTGGATAGTCTGCAGGGCGCGTATATAAAAGATGCGATGCAGATTGCTTCCGGTTTTGCAAAATACAGCCGCAGTGTGGATATGAATTTACATGACACCATTGGACGTGCGGATGAGCGTATGTACCAGTGCAAGCGGACACAGAAATCAATCATGAATAGAAGCGAAACAGCATAAATAGGAGGTGGCTGATTATGCGTTATATGCCGATAGCGAGGGTAGAGGCAGGAATGGCTTTGGGACAGGATATATACGATGGAGAGGGAAAGCTGATTCTGGGGAGGCATCTGGTCTTGAACAATGATTCCCTGCAGCAGCTTCTTCAACTCGGATTTCCGGGAATTTATATTGATGATGAATTTACGGAAGATTTGAGAATCGAGCAGGTAATTCGTCCGCAGCTAAAGCGCGAAGCATTAAAAATGGTGCATGATTTGTTTTTGGATAATAAGAATATCCCTATGGAGCAGCATAATCTTCAGGAAGTCGTCATGAATGTGATGGAGGATGTTCTGAATAACCAGAATGTAATGTGTAATATGCTGGATATTAAGACATATGATGATTATGTCTATTTCCATTCGGTAAATGTGGCGGTTCTCTCTACGATGATGGGCGCGTCATGTAATATGAATAAGGATGAATTGCATATCCTGACGACCGCAGCTTTGCTGCATGATGTAGGAAAACGATTCGTAGAGGAAGATGTGCTAAATGTCAGGCGGGCGTTGACCGAAGAAGAACGAATCATGATTGTACAGCATCCCAAACTGGGATATGAATTTCTGAAAGAAAACTTTGATTTTCTGCCGGAAATTTACAACAGTGTGCTGGAACATCATGAATGGTATAATGGCTGCGGCTATCCTATGCGTAAATCCGGTTCAGAAATTCCCATTTATGCCCGGATTATCAAGCTGGCGGATGTGTATGATGCTTTGACTTCCAAGCTGCCATACCACGAGGCGGTTTCTCCTTCTGAGGCGGTGGAATACATAATGGCAAATGCAGGCGCAGAGTTTGATCCGGAGCTTGTCGATATCTTCCTGCGCAGGATTGCAGTCTATCCGGTCGGTTGTGAGGTGAGCCTGTCGGATGGAAGAACGGCTGTGGTAATGGAGAACTACAAAGAATTTGTATTGAGGCCGAAGGTGAAGGTAATCCCGACAGGGGAAATCATTGACTTGCGATCCGATGATGCAGTTCGTAATCTGACGATTTTGGAGTTGAATGTGTAAATGACCTGAGGGGGGACCCAACGAAGTTGGGGAGAGACCTGAGGTCACCTATCGTAGCCAATGAGGTGGAATGACCTGAGGGGGACCCAACGAAGTTGGGGAGAGACCTGAGGTCACCTATCGTAGCCAATAATATAGGGTTAGGTATAAAAAAGTGACAGGACAAAAAGAAACGACGGACGTACTGCTGGCGGAAAGTTTCAAAGAGCTTGCCTGTCAGCAGCCGATAGAAAAGATTACAATTAAAGCTATAACAGACCGAGCAGGCGTGATTCGTCCTACGTTTTATAATCATTTTCAGGACAAATATGAGTTGTTGGAATGGATTATCCGTACACAGATTTTAGAGCCGACAAAGCCGCTCATCCATGCGGGGATGGTGGATCAGGCTCTGATATTGATTTTTACCTCTGTCAAGGCGGATGGTGAATTTTATCAGAAAGCAGTGCGGCTCGAAGGGCAGAATTCATTTGAGCAAATCACGAAAAAGTGTATTATGGATGCGCTTTTGGAGGTCATTCATGGAAAGGAGCATGTAGGCAGGAAACGACATCCGTGGCTGACGCCGGAACATATTGCCGAGTATTATGCGCAGTCTATGTGTTTTGTGGTTGTAAGCTGGATTAAAAGCGGTATGAGTGTGGAGCCGCAGGAGATTACGGATATTTATAATTATATTATTACACGCTCGATGATGGACGTGATGGAAGAGCTTTAAGGGCTACAAAAAGGTCGAAATGTATAGTGGTTTCAACAGATTTTCAGAACTGTTGCCGCAAAATTACAAACGGAATATAATGTATATTTTGGATATACAGGGAAAAAGGATTGAATATTTATTTTTTCAATTCTTTTTTTTATACTGTTTTTAAAGTGAAAGACAAAGGAGCGAGTAAGATGAAGAAATTTGGAAAAGGAGTTGTAAAGCTGAGGATACCGATTTTGATTATAAGCCTGTTGCTTTTAGTTCCGGCGGTATTCGGGATTCTGGGAACCAGAATCAACTATGATATTTTGTCCTATCTGCCAAAAGATATTGAGACCATGAAGGGACAGGACATTTTGATGGATGAGTTTCATACCGGAGCGTTTTCCATCTGCGTGGTAGAAGGCATGGATAACAAAGGGGTGTCCGCCCTGCGGGAACAGATTGAAGCAGTTCCTCATGTGAAAACGGTCATCTGGTATGATTCCATTGCAGATTTATCGGTGCCCATGCAGATTCTTCCGGACAATATACAAGAGACATTTGTAAATGGGGAAGATACGGTGATGATGGTTATGTATGACACTTCCATGTCATCGGATGAGACAATGGATGCGGTAAAACAGATCCGCACGCTTGCCGATAAACAGTGTTTTGTCAGCGGCATGTCGGCAGTTGTCACAGATATCAAAGATATCTGCCAGCAGGAAATGTTTGCATATGTTGCGATTGCCGCAGTATTATCCTGTATCGTGCTGGCATTGACGATGGATTCGTTTCTGGCGCCGGTGTTCTTCCTTCTGAGTATTGGAATGGCAATTTTGTATAATCTGGGAAGCAACATGATTTCCGGTGAAATCTGTTACATTACCCAGGCATTGGCGGCAGTATTGCAGCTCGGCGTTACGATGGATTATTCCATTTTCCTGTGGCATAGTTACGAGGAGAATCAGGAGAGGTTTCCGGAGGATAAGAAACGCGCCATGTCCCATGCGATTTCCAATACGCTTGGCTCGGTGCTCAGTAGTTCCACCACTACCGTGGCAGGGTTCGTTGCACTTTGTTTCATGACCTTTACCCTGGGATTAGATCTTGGTGTGGTCATGGCAAAAGGGGTGCTGATTGGAGTGGTATGCTGCGTAACGGTATTGCCTTCGATGATTCTGGTGTTTGATAAAGCGATATCAAAGACAAGACACAGGCCCATTATTCCTGATCTGGGAAAGATAGCGCCGTTTGTGGTGAAGCATTATAAGATTTTCGTGATTGTATTTTTGGTAATACTGGGACCGGCATTGTATGGATATACCCATACGCAGGTGTACTATGATCTGGCGGGAACACTTCCTGAAGATTTGCTCAGTATACAGGCGAATCATAAACTGGATGAAAATTTTAAGATGAATACGACCCATATTCTGTTGTTTGACAGTAAGATGTCGCAAAAAGATGTGGGTAATATGATGGATGAAATGGAGCAAGTGGACGGCGTGTCCAAAGTGCTCGGTCTGGAATCTGTGGTAGGGCCTTCCGTTCCGCTTGAAATGATACCTGAGGAGGCAAAGGAAAAATTCATGAGCGACAATTATCAGATGATGATGATAAGCTCGGAATATAAAATTGCATCTGACGAGGTCAATAACCAGATTACGGAACTGAATGCAATCTTAAAGGACTATGATTCCACAGGAATGTTGATTGGCGAGGCGCCCTGTACGAAAGATTTGATTACGATTACAGATACGGACTTCAAGGTGGTAAGCGTGGTTTCAATTGTGGCAGTATTTCTGATTATCCTGCTTACTTTTAAATCCATTTCCATTCCGATTATCCTCGTATCGGTCATCGAATTTGCAATCTTCATCAACATGGGTCTTCCGGCTTATACCAAAACGGTACTTCCGTTTATCGCATCCGTCGTGATTGGAACGATTCAGTTGGGGGCAACCGTAGATTATGCAATTTTGATGACAACGCGCTACAAAAAAGAGCGAAACCGCGGGGCGGATAAGCAAGAAGCGGTGACAATCGCATTATCGACATCCATCTCCTCCATTGTAGGAAGTGCATTGAGCTTTTTTGCAGCAACCGTCGGTGTGGCGTTCTATTCAAGAATTGATATGATTGGATCGCTGTGTACATTGATGTCAAGGGGAGCAATCATCAGTATGTTTGTGGCAATCTTTATTTTACCGGCAATGTTTATGGTATTTGATCGGCTAATCTGTGCTACGAGCATAGGTTTTGGACCTGGCAGGAATAAGAAAGCGAAAGCAGAGAAAGTAAACGCGGTATAAAGGTAAACCGGCAGCACAAGATATTAAATACAGTATTGCAGAAACGAGAAACAAAAAAGGATACAAAAAACAGAATCATGCGTACAGGAGGTTATTGCTATGAAAAATGTGGAATTGAAAAAATTATTCAAAAATAAATATATGATCCAGGTCGTGGCCGGAGCAGTTACGGTTGCCATGCTGGGCGGCAGCGCGGGAATGGCTTATACCGTTCATGCAGAGAAAGAGGATGAGACGGTTAAGGAATCGGAAAAGAAAGACAGTGCGGGCGAAAAGGATATCAAAAGCGCGCTGGAAAGCGTGATTTCAGCGACAAAGGAAAGCGAGGACGCCGACAAAGAGGAGACTGTTTATGTCGTTGCGAATGCGGACGGTTCTGCGGATAATGTGATTGTCAGCGAATGGCTGAAGAATAGAGACAAGAAAGCAACACTGGAAGATGTATCGGATTTGAAGGACATTGAAAATGTCAAGGGGAATGAGACGTTCACCCAGAATGGAGATAAGGTTACCTGGCAGGCGGATGGAAACGATATCTATTATCAGGGAACGACAGACAAAGAACTTCCGATTACACAGAAAATCACTTATTTTCTGGATGGAAAGGAAATGTCCCCGGAGGAAATTGCCGGAAAAAGCGGTAAGGTAACGGTTCGCTTTGATTATACGAACAACGTGAAGACGACAGAGATTGTGGATGGGGAGGAGTACGAGGTTTATGTGCCATTCACTGTTATGACGGGCATGATTCTGCCGGAGGATTACAGCAATGTTGAGATTACAAACGGAAAGGTAATCTCAGATGGAAACCGTAAAATTGCCGTCGGCATGGCAATGCCGGGGTTGAAAGAAAGCCTTGATATTGAGGACGGGGATCTGGATGAGGATGTGGAAATTCCGGAATATGTGGAAGTTACCGCAAATGTGGAGAATTTCTCACTGGAGATGACAATGACAATCGCCATGAATGATCTTATTGGTGGCAGCGATCTCGGCAGCTCCTTTGATTTGAGCGCTCTGGAAGAAGATATAAATACGTTGTCGGACGCGTCCGGTCAGCTTGTAGACGGAACGACGGAACTGTCAAAAGGGCTGGATACGCTGGCAGGCAGCATGAAAGAATTTGCATCCGGCGTGGGAACGTTAAAGAGCGGTATCGAAAATTATACAAACGGAGCGTCTCAGTTGAATAGCGGAATCAGCACACTTTCCGCTTCCTCTGGAACATTGATTAGCGGGGTAACGACGTTAAATGGCAGCGCGGCTACGCTGAATCAGGGTGTTGCGCAGTTGGATCAGACGCTGAAGGCAAAGATGACGGATAAGGAGAAATCTTCACTGATCAAACAGGCGGATGCGGCGATTGACCGTACATTTAGCGATAAGCAGAAAGGCACGGAGGCGATTAGGAAACAAGCGTCCTCGACGTTCTACAACAGCCTTGCCAATGACGCGGGGGCAAAGAGCCAGGTGTCGTCAGGACTGGGCGCTTACACGAAGACAGTGTTGAATTCTGTGCTGCGTACTGCTTATAGCGGTGTTGCAACAGATACGGCAAAGACAACGAAGATGGCTGAGGCAAAGCCGCAGGTTGTGCAGGCGGTGACAGAGGCCGTTGTACAGCAGGTAACACGGCAGGTGACATCCGGCGTGATGGCAGGGGCGGTACAACAGCAGGCGGCAGCTATGGCACAGCAGACAGGCGGTACGCTGAGTGTAGAGCAGGTGGCAGGAATCTGTACGGCAGTCAATGATGCAGCCAATGCAGAAGGTTCAGAGGTGCAGCAGCAGATACAGTCGCTCGTTGCTCAACAGGATATTGCGGGGATGGTAGCGTCAAATGTCAACAGTCAGATGGGAGCCATTGAGCAGCAGATTGACGCTGCACTCTCATCAGAGGCAGGGAAAGCGGAAATTCAGAAGACTGTGGACGCCCTGGTAAATCAGACCGTCAATGCAGCGTTGGCGGATCAGACGTTGAAGGCGGGGATGGACAGTGCGGCGTCACAGATTGTCACGGGGCTTGCAGCCGGTGCAAAGGATACCGTAGGCGCAGCAGTCGCAGATACAGCAAAGACAGCGGCAAAGACGGCGGCAGAAACAGCAACCATAACGGCGGTTGACGCAACGAAGGCTCAGATTTCAGACGCTATCAATGCAAAGGATGCAGAAAGTGGCTACAGTCTCGTAAGCGGTATGCAGGCACTCAGCCAGGGAACGCAGACCATGAACGACAGTATGCCGACCCTGACGAATGGAATTAATCAGCTTAAGAACGGAGCAGCCACACTTGTGTCCAACAATGGTGCGCTGGTGGACGGAGCGTCGAAACTTTCCAGCGCGACTTCACAGGTGGAAGAGGGTGTGCAGAAGTTAGACAGCGGTTCCAGAGATTTAATGGATGGTATGCTGCAGTTTGATGAGGAAGGTATACGCAAACTGACCGAAGCCTATGACGGAGATGTGAAATCCATGTTAAACAGACTGAAAGCGGTTGTGAACGCAGGGAAAAACTATCAGACTTTTACAAAAGTTGCCGATAGCACAAAGGGTTCTGTGAAGTTCATTTTCCGCACAGATGCCATAAAGGAAGAAGGCGAGTAAAAATCGCAGTCACGGAGAGAAGTTGATGAACATGATAGAACAGATCATTGTTGTTCTGGGAATTTCACTGGAGGTTTTTGGTGTGATGGAGTGCCAGGGCTCACTGATGGCGAAAATAGAAAAAAAACAATTGATAATGTTTTGTTCCATACTGGCTGCCGGTCAGACTGTGACTCTGGGAATCGGGCATTTCCTGTCCCGGTTCCTCTCCCGGTATCGGGTGCAGACAGGGGATAATTTTCTTGGGCAGGCAATTGCCGCGGTAATTCTCCTTTCTCTGGGGATTCGGCTGTTTCATAAAGCATGGAAGAATGAAGGACTGCTTGAACGGCGTGAGGAGAAATTTGAGATAAAGAGATTTCTTGGCATGTATCTTGGCAATATACTGTTCACATTTCTGGCGGGGATTGCGTTGGGATTTCTCGGCAGCAGTATCCTGCCGCTTCTGATTGCAGGTTTTGTCCTGACAATCCTGGTTACGGTTGTCGGTATGTATACCGGGTACCGTCTGGGATTTGAATATAAGATGAGAGCTTATGTATTCGGGGGGCTTTTGCTGGTAGCCGGAGGCGCTGGCGTGGTGTTTGGATATATGTGAGAATGGCATGACGATTTATGGTTTAACTGTAGTATCCGGTGCAGGCAGTGCTAAAAAGGTTCCGCTTTCATACGTTGGCGTTTCGGTATGAAAGCGGAACCTTTTCAGTAATCAATGATACAACTATTTCTTAATCTTGATCTTTGCCGTTTTACTGAACTTGGAGGAGTAAATCTTTTTGCCTGTGGAATCTTTCTTATAGGCTTTAACCTTCACGTAATAGGTTTTTCCCTTTTTCAGTTTTTTAAGTGTAACGGTTGTCTTCGTGCTGCTGGCGGTTTTTGTCGCCTTCTTTTTAAATTTCTTATCTGTTGAGTAGGTAACCTGATAACCAGCGGCTCCACTCACCTTTTTGATGGTAACGGTTAACTGTTTTGTTTTTCGGTTTTTCAGCGTAGGCGCTTTGGAAGGAGCCTTGACCGTAACTTTGGTCCACTTTGCTTTCAGCGTAAGGTTTGCGGTTACCGGAGTGTTGAAATTGTATTTGACATTTCCGTTGTACCAGCCTGCAAACGTATAATTCTTCCTGGTAGGATTTTTGGGTGTGGTTGCTTTCTGACCGCTTGTAATGACCTGGCTGCTTACCGCGGAACCCTTGTCACTGTTGAAGGTTACGGTAAATTTGGCGGGGGTAGGCGGTAATTGCTGCGGCAGTTTTTCCACGGTAACGTCGAAGGATTTCTTTACCATCTGGTCGCGTACGGACGGATCGTCTGATTTCGCAGTGATGGTTGCCGTTAATTTCACGGTTGCGTCGCCCTGTTCAAAAGCCGGGCGGGTAACAATTCCGTTGGTGGCAACGATGTCTTCGTCGGAGGAATCCCAGGTGATAGCTACGCCGTCTCCTGCGGAAGTCGGCAGCGTCAGGTTGGAAGAAACTGTCGTTGTCG
>CAJTSB010000008.1:10570-114140 GCA_910578825.1 uncultured Lachnospiraceae bacterium
AATCTGCGCTGCGGCAGTCTCTGCTATCTCAGTATATTCTGCGGCTTTCTCTCTGTATGCTGTGTCCCATTTCAGTTTCAGGTTGTTGTATTCTTCAGAGGTAATCGGCATAACTGTGCCGTGGCTGGCGTCCGGTTCCGGCATGGAATAGAGTGGAACCGTATTGCCGTCTTCATCTTCCGCGGTTACGCCTTTGGTGGTGCCAAGGACATGGAAATCTCCTTTGGTGATATCATCGGACAGACCGGGGAAAATGGTTTGTCCCGTCTGATCTGCCATCAGGCAGTAGATATCATCGCCTGTCAGTTCAAAACCCTTGAGACCTGCAATGTATTTGGCATTTTCCACATCATCACTGTTCAGTTTGAGGATACAAGGTCCCTCAATCTGCCCGCCGCCGACTGCCAGAGAATTAAAATGTACCAGTTCCCATTTCGTGGGATCCGTATCTGTGGTATCTCCAGGTTCTTTGGATTCCGTGGAGAGCAGGGAGGTACTGCGCTCGCAGTAAACGCGTGTGGAAGGCGTACCGTATTTGTTCTCGGAGTTCGCCCCTCTGGCTTCATTTTTCGTATAACGGTAGTAGTAGTCATCCACTTTAATGACTGTCGTGTCGATGACAGAGCCTTTCTCCGAAATCCATACCTGCGGTTCGGAGAAGTGGTAGAAGTCCCTGGTGGTCGCATAATACAGCCGCTGGTTGCCGTAATTGTCATCGCCGGTCTTGGATGCCCAGAATACAGCGTATGCCTCAATTTCATCCACCCAGTACGCCTCCGGCGCCCAGGTACAGCCGGCGTTGTCTTTCGCTACGTGGCACATCCTCTGTTCGGACCAATTGACAAGATCTGTGGATTCCCAGACCATAATGTATTGGCTGCCGGATTGCTGATTTCCATTAGCACCCTCAAAAGGCATTCCCGGATAGTGTGTGCCATCCTGATCCAGTCCTGCCACAGTAAGGTCGGTGGCAATCAGATAGAACCTGTCGCCCTCGTGAGAACGGATAATGAAGGGGTCGCGTAAACCGTGGGTACCAAGTCTGGACTCGATAACAAATTCGCCGTTGTTTAAGGCGGAGAAGTTCAGCCCGTCTTCGCTGGTGCCGAAGTAGATACGCTCATCCTTGACGTGTGTATATGGAAAATAAGCAAAGAGGTAATCTGTGGTTTCTGCCATTTTCGGAGCTTTCTTTACTGTGCAGTCAAATGTCCGCGTCTCTTTGAGTGTTCCGTAAGTGATTGTGGCGGTCATGGTGACTTTGCCATCTTTTGTGGCGGGACGATTTACCTTGCCGGCTGCAATATCTCCATTGGCTTTCGAGCTGATGATGTTTTCGTTTGAAGACTTCCAGGTAATCTTGCTGCCGAATTCTCCCTCGGCTGCAAGGTGGATATTTCCACGGATATCGTCTTTGTTGGGAATGGTGACAGCCTCTGCATCCGCTTTGATGGCGTTTTCATCTGTGACATCGTTTGCTACCGTAAATGTCAGCGGTTTCCTTACAATAAAACCATTGCGGTTTACGATAGCGGTCATGGTAACGGTTTGGTCTCTCATAGTGCGCGTAACCGTTCCGTCGTCTGCAATAGCAGCGGGATTGTTGCTTTCCCAGGTAACGGTTGCCGGTTTGGCAGCGTCACCGCTGATATTGGTCGTTGTCGGAAGAGAAAGGTTGTCTGTGATGGCGTCTTTGGAGTCGTTTGTGCCCAGACAATCCTCTTCGGTTAAGGTAATGTCTTCTACTTTAAATTCGTTTGCTGCAAGATTTTCCAGAGTTTCATTGATGTCTCCGTACATGTCAGCAACTTCAGCCTCGGTCATTTCCCGGTCATAAATTCGGAAATCGGCGACCCTGCCTTCGAATTTGGGGTCTTTTGCCTCATAGAGAGACCAACACATATAGCCGTCCTTATTGTCCGTGGCGGTCATTAAATCCTGAAGTGTATAGTCTCCGGTTTTTTCCGTGACAGCATCACCCTCGCCCTTTTTTTCTCCGTTCTGGTAGAAGGTGAATTTGCCATTGTCCTTGTAGGTTACGGTGACGTTCTGCCATACTTCCGGCGTCAGGGCGTTGGTTCCTTCTATCGCCGCCTCATGGCTATAGCCGGGGTCGCCGTTTCCGATACCGCCACGCATTTTCTCATTCTGGTTGGAGCAGGCGGTAAGGTATAAGTATTTTGTGCTGTCCGTGCCGAGGCAGAACATCCAGGAAGATTTGACGTTCTTGGAGATGTTCACCAGCATATTGATGGTGACTGCTGTCGTGTCTGTGCCAATCGTGCCGTTGGGGATCTCCACGTATCCGCCCGTCATGTTGAGCACGTCGATGCCGCCAATGTTAGAAGCGGCGGCGGAGCCCTGAATCTTCCCATTGTGGTTGTTGCCGGTCAGATCCTTTAAGGTGCCGTCTTCATTTTTCGTCATGTCCCAGTGGAGAACCATGCCGTCGCCTTCGGCGGCAGTTGCGTAATCCAGGCTGCCTGTGGGTAACATGGTAAACGCCATTGCAAATGCGGTAAAGCCTGCGATGGCAGATGTTAGAAACGTTTTCATTTTCATCTGAATCCCTCCTTGTATTTTTGTTTCAGGAACGTTCTAAGTCCTGTTCATTATATCATGGATTCTAAATATAGTAAAAGGGTTTTTCGGAATAATAAATAAAAAAGATTGCTTTTTACACAATTAATTTGTAAAATATGATGTAGAAGGTGGGAGGAGTTTTGGGGATATGTTAGATACTGTTGATATAGATTTGTGATTAAGGAGGAGAAGGAAATCATGGGAAACAGAAAACACAGATTATTTGCGGTATTTCTTGCGTTGGCGGTAGCCGTGACGAGCCTGAATTTTGGTGCGTCTGTCCGCGTACAGGCAGAAACGGCGGAGACAAAAAGCAATGTGCAGAAAATGGAGACGCAGAAAACAGCCGGCAGTGTGCAGACGCAGAAAACAGCACAGGAGGAATACGCGGGATATCTGTTCGCATATTTTACTGCCAGCAGTCTGGCAATCCATTTTGCTGTGAGTGCGGACGGATATCATTATACGCCGCTGAACGAAAATAAGGCGGTCATCACGCCGAAGACGGGCAGAAAAGCCGTGCGCGATCCCTATATCATCAAAGGGCAGGACGGCGATTATTATATGATGGCAACAGATCTGGTCGGAGGAAATCAAACGGATGAGCTGGATAACAATGGCAATTATGTGTGGGGCGCCAATACCTCAATTGTAACCTGGCATTCTACCGATCTGGTGAATTGGGATCAGGAGACGTTGATTAAAATTCGTGGGGAGTATGATTGTACCAGTGCGGATAACCAGCGCATGGTCTGGGCGCCGGAGGCTATCTGGGACAAGGAGAAGGGTGAGTATATGATTTACTGGTCTATGGAGGGCGGTACGCAGCATGGCGATAACCTGATGATCTGGTATTCCTATACGAAAGATTTCAAGAGTTTGACGCAGGAGCCGAAGGTGCTCTATAATCCCAGTCCGACTGGGTTGAATCTTGCTCCGGTTGAGGGTTCGGACGATACGAACTGTATAGATGCAGATATTGTTGAGCATGATGGAAAATTTTATATGTACTATAAGTGGAGTGGAAAATCCAATGCAGGAACCCAGCTTGCTGTTTCGGATAAGCTGACGGAAGGGTATCTGCCGATTGGTTATGATTTGGAAACGGGAAATAAAGAGCCGCAGAGTCCAGGGGCATTGTGTGGTCCGAAATATGTAGAGGGCGGCGACGTCTATAAGCTGAACGGGCAGGAGAAATGGATTCTGGTTGCCGACTACAACTGGGCGAAATATTATGGCATGGCAGAGTCGGATGACCTTGTAAACTGGAATACGATTGCAGAGGAGGACTGTACCATCAATTTTGCCTACGGCGACGGCAATCCCAAGCATGGCGCAGTCATTCCGATTACTACAGAACAGTATGAGGCGCTCTGGCAGAAATGGGGCGTAACGGAGGCGGACGGAACCGGAAATTCCGCGACAACGATTCCGCACACAGTAACCAGTGCATATCCGGATTCCCCCTATGCAGATGACGAGACAATTTCCCCCAGTGATGGAAATCCTATCGCGGTCTATGATTTTGAAACAATGGACGGTAATACCGTAAAGGACAGCTCCGGTCATGGCAACGATGCGGTGATGGTTGGTACAAAGGGAACCGCGAGCAACCAGTGGAGTGTAACCAATGGTGTGTTAAAGCTGAATAACAGTACAAGCGTTACCTCGGGTAGCGGAAATGGAAGCTGCCTGAAACTCCCGGCTCTTTTCAATAAAGGCATGGATACGATGACGATTTCTTTTGACGTCAATGCGGGAAGTGCGCAGAATAAAAATTATTTTACCTGGGTAGTGGGTGACGAATCGCTTACAAACAGTGTGAGCGTGGGAAAATATTTTTACGGTCGGGTCAAAAATGGTGATATTCTCGGACATATCACAAATGCCGGGTACGGCGCAGAGATCAAGGCGGACAGCAAAGTTTCCATGACGAATTTTGGGACGACAATTAATCTTATGTATATCCTCAAACCGGACCGCATCAGCGTATTCCGCAACGGCGTGCTCGTGGCAGAGGTAAGGAGTACGGTGAAAATTTCCGATTTTGGGGATGACCTGAACTCTTATTTTGGTAAATCATTCTTCGTAAACGATGGGATGTTTAATGGTTCGTTTGATAATATTGAGATTTACAATCGCGCCCTCACCGATGCGGAAATCCTGGAGAAATATCCGCAGGAAGGAAATGACAGCATTTTGCAGAAAGTTTCTGTGCAGGGTGCATCCGTAATCAAGGAGGAAGTGGATGAGAGCAGTCATACTATTACGCAGTATGTGGGCGTCAATAACAGTACGGTAAAAGACTGGAAACACACGGCAATTGATTTTGAAGTGTTGTCTGGCTATAAAATCAGCGGGTTGAAAGGAACGTATGATTTGCTTAAAGGCGCGAAGGTGACGATTACTTCTAAGACAGACGCGGCGGATAGCGTAGAATGGACAATAAAGGTCGTTCCCTGTAACAATCCTGCCATCCCCGGACTGTATGCGGATCCGGACATTGATATTTTTGACGGGAAATATTATATCTATCCGACGACGGACGGCTATACCGGATGGAATACACAGAAATTCCATGTATTTTCTTCCGAGGATATGGTAGAGTGGAAGGACGAGGGCGTTATTCTTGATTTGTCGAAGGGCGATGTGGAATGGGCGGATACGAAGAATTGTTATGCCTGGGCGCCGGCAATTGAGGGTAAAAATGGCAAATACTATTTCTATTTCTGCGGACGTGATAAGTCCACGAACCAGCAGGCGATCGGAGTCGCTGTGGCGGACAGCCCGACGGGACCGTTTGTGGCGGAGAAAAAACCGCTGATGACGAAGGCTTTATGCGAGGCAGCGGGTGGACAATTGTCACAGGCTATTGACCCTGCCATCTACACGGATGCGGAGTCAGGAGACTCCTATATGTTGTTTGGAAATGGCGCAAACGGCTATAATATCGTGAAACTGAATGAAGATATGGTAAGCTATGATGCAGATACGATGTATCATTATCCGAATGGGACATTTCAGAATTTCAGAGAGTCCATTCATGTTTTCAAAAAGGATGGAAAGTATCATTTCACCTGGTCGTGCAACGATACTGGAGAAGATACGTACAGTATCAGTTATGCTGTGGCGGATTCTCTCTATCCGCAAAAGAAACCGGATGGCAGCTGGGATAGTTTCAAAGCGGAAAACAAGGGAACGATTCTCTTTAAAGTACCGGAAAATAATATTCTGGGAACCGGACATCACTGTTTCGTAAAATTGCCGGACACCGAGGAGTATTACATTGCATATGCAAGATTTGGCACGCCGCTTTCCAAATATGTGGGAGATAAGAATGTTAAGGGCTGCCACCGGGAAATCTGTCTGGATAAGGTAAGCTTTGACGCAGACGGCTATATTGAGAAAATTACGCCCACGCTGACGGGAATTCAGGAGCCTGTTCGTCTGAAGGATGATGAGCCGGCGCCGACGCCGCACCAGCATAAGTATCAGCAGAGCGTTCAGCCGGCAACCATGAATGCGGATGGCAAAATTGTAACTGCATGTGCCTGTGGAGATGTGAAATCTGCAGTGGCAATTCCGCGCATCAAGGAGGTAAAACTCTCAGCGGATTCATTCGTATATAACAAAAAGACCAGGACGCCAGCAGTGACGGTATATGACAGGAATTCTGCGAAGATTCCGGTGGCATACTATAGTGTAGCGCAGCCATCCGGTCGAAAAAAAGTCGGAACTTATAAGGTGACGGTAACATTTAAGGGCAATTACAGTGGAACCGTTACAAAGAGTTTTAAAATCAATCCGGCGGGTGTGAAACTGACCAAAGTTTCAGCGGCGAAAAAAGCATTTACCGCGAAATGGAAGAAAGGCTCTGAGATTACCGGATATGAACTGCAATATTCCACAAGTAAGAAATTCTCGAAATCGGCGACAAAGACAAAGACGGTGAAGAAGTCTAAGGCGACGCTGAAGGTGCCGAAACTCAAGGCAAAGAAGAAATACTATGTCAGAATCCGTACCTATAAGAAGATTGGAAAGACGAAATATGTTTCTGGTTGGAGCAGCAAAAAGACAGTGAAGACGAAGTAAGGAAAACCCTCCGCGGTATTGCATTTTTGCGCGGAGGGTTTTATTATGGCATAGGAACGCTTTTATTCACGGATATGGTCTAATCCCTGAGCAATAATCGTCAGCACATGGGAGTCAAGCAGAGAGTAATAGATGGTCTTGCCATCCCTGCGGTTCTTGACGAGGCGGTTTTGTTTGAGGATGCTGAGTTGGTGGGAAATTGCGCTTTGGGACATTCCCAGTTCTTCGGCGATGTCGTAGACACATTTTTCTTCATCAATCAGGGCGTACAGGATCTGCAGCCGGGTCGGAGTGCCGAATATTTTAAATAATTCCGCTAATTGTTCAAATTCATTCTGATTCATGTAAGTTCCTTCTATAAAATAAACTAAAGTTGTCTGGTTGCAGTTGTTGAACTATTATTTTTAAAAATACCACAGAAAGGAAAAACTGTCAAAAGGAATCCTATATTATGAATATTTTACTGGTAGCAATCAATGCAAAATACATTCATTCCAATCTTGCGGTATACAGCTTGAAGGCGTATGCCCGCGAATACCAGGAACACATCTGTCTGTTGGAGTATACCATTAATCACCGCACGGATTATATTTTGCAGGAGATTTATAAGAAACAGCCGGATGTGCTTTGTTTTTCCTGCTATATCTGGAATTTTCGCTATGTACAGGAGCTGGCGGGAGAATTCCACAAACTGATGCCCGAGGTTCCCATTTGGGTGGGAGGTCCGGAGGTGTCTTATGAGACGGAAACGTTTCTGGCAGATTATCCTATGGTAAAAGGCGTGATGGTGGGAGAAGGAGAGGCGACGTTTCGGGAGCTGTGCCGTTATTATGTGCAGGGGGCCGTGTTGGAACAAATTCGCGGCGTTGTCTTTCGGGATGCGCAGGGCAGGTTGGTGCGCACGGAGCCCAGGGAGCCGCTTTGCATGGATGAACTTCCTTTTTGTTATGATAATCTGGAGGATTTTGAGAACAGGATTATTTATTATGAGACGAGCCGGGGGTGTCCTTTTTCCTGTAGTTATTGCCTGTCTTCGATTGAAAAGGGATTGCGGTTCCGTTCCCCAAGTCTGGTGCAGAAAGAACTGGATGTTTTCTTAGCGCATAAAGTGCCGCAGGTAAAGTTTGTTGACCGCACGTTTAACTGTAACCACGAACATGCCCTGTTTATCTGGAATTACCTGAAAGAGCATGACAACGGCATAACTAATTTTCATTTTGAGATTTCTGCCGATTTGCTGACCGAAGAGGAGCTTGCACTGATCGCGTCCATGCGCAGGGGGCTGATTCAGCTTGAAATCGGTGTTCAGTCCACCAATGAGCCTACGATAAGGGAAATCCGCCGTACGATGAACCTGTCACGGCTTGAGCAGGTGGTAAGGCAGGTACGGCACATGGGAAATGTCCATCAGCATCTGGATTTGATTGCAGGATTGCCAAACGAGGATTTTGCCACATTTGCGGAGTCATTTCGACAGGTGTATGCGATGCGCCCGCATCAGCTCCAGCTTGGGTTTCTGAAGGTTTTGAAGGGCTCTTATCTCTATGAACACAGGGAAACGTATGGTTTGGTTTACCAGGAAAATCCACCGTATGAGGTTATGGAAACGCGTTGGCTTTCCTATGCAGAGATATTGAAGATAAAGCTCGTGGAAGAAATGCTGGAGGTTTATTACAACAGTGGACAATTTGAGATGACGATTAAGGTGTTGGAGCTTACAGAGGATCATCCATTTGACTTGTTTTTAAAACTGGGAGAATTTTATGAGAGCAGAGGACTCCTTTCGATGAGCCATTCAAGAATCCGCCGCTGTGAAATTCTCCTGCACTATATCGAACAAAACGATTTGCCGCACCTTGCATTATATCAGGAGACTTTGACATTTGACCTGTATTACCGGGAGCGCATGAAGAGCCGCCCGGTCTGGGCTTCGCCGCTCTCGGAGTTTCAGGAGTTGTCCAGAAAGTATTGCGGGAAGGGGAAACATGTACATCTGGAGGGATTCTGGTATGACATGGAGAGTATTTTACAGGCAGAATTTCTGGATCAATATCCCGCGAAAAAAGACAGGCGTGCGTATTATCTGTTTTCCTATGGACAACGCGACCCATTGAGCGGTCAGGCAAAGGTGGAATGTGTGCAGGAGCGGGAAGAAAAGGAGGCTGGCAGTGGAGACATATATTGTCGTGGATCTGGAAATGACGGGTCTGAATCCGAAAAAAGACCGGATTCTTGAGATTGGCGCGGTCAGGATGGAGGATGGCAGGATTACCGATATCTTTGACCGCATGGTCAATCCTCATATGAAGTTGTCGAAGGATATCACTGATCTTACCGGCATTACAGAAGAAATGGTATCTGAGGGGTGTGACTGTGCAAAGGCAGTACGGGATTTTCTGGAATTTGCGGATGGACTTGCACTGGCTGGACATAATATCATCTTCGATTATGCATTTTTGAAACAGGGCGCGGTCAATCAGGGAATTGCGCTGCAAAAAGAAGGAATTGACACTTTAAAACTGGCGCGCAAATTTCTTCCTGAGGCAGAGAAGAAGTCCCTTGGTTATCTCTGTGGATATTTGCAGATTCCGCGCAAAGAAGAACACCGGGCGCTGGACGACGCGAAAGCGACGGCACAGCTTTTGCGGATTCTTCAGGAGCGGTTTTACGAAAAAGAGCCGGATGCGTTTTGTCCAAAAGCGTTGCAATATAAGGTGAAAAAACAGCAGCCCGCAAGCCGGCGGCAGAAAAGACGCTTGAAAGAACTGGTGGAATATCATAAAATTGAACTGGATCTGGAAATCGAGAGCCTCACAAGAAACGAGGCGTCCCGGATTACCAACAGGATTCTGCAGCTGTCAGGACAGGTATCCGTCAAGCATAGCGAGGATGGGTTCACGCATCAGTGAGTTGAGCGTAGAGGCAGATTTCTTTAAGTCCTGAATCTTCACGGATTCCCCATTCGCACTATATAGTTCTGCCAGCAGGGACCAGGTGGCTTTGATGTCGCTGCCGATGGACACGGCGAAAGCGAGTACACAGATGGCTTCCTGTGTGTGGGAAAGTTCATGAAGACGTTTTCCCCAGGTGTTTAAAGTGCGTACCAAAAGTGTGAAGTTCTGATCATATTGTGTCAGAAGAGGCAGGTTGGCAGCGCCGTATTTTATCTTCAAATCCGTGTTGCTAAGACCCGTGAGGTTGAGTATTTTTTTCTCTTTCAGGGTGAGAATTTGTTCCTCGCATTCTTTCAGGAGGTTGTCTTCAAACAGGGCAAAGGGCAGGGATATGCCGGAGAAATCCACATAATCTAACTGGGAAATATCCTGTTTGCGTGTCAGATTGGCGTCGTTTTCCCGTTTCCAGAAACTTTCGCCTGCTTTTTGATTTTTAAGATTAGCCTTGAAACGTTTGTAGGAAACGACTACAATAAAAATAAGTGTCCATCCGAGGAACACATAATAAAATGTATGAAATCGCATGATAGAATTCCTTTCTGGCATATTTAAATCGGAACCGGATACCGGGAGGGCATCGGATAATATTATAAAATGGAGGTGAAATCTATGTTGAACTTTAATAATCCTAAAACAAAGAAAATCTTTGCGGCAGTCATTGCGCTGATTTTAGTTGCATCTATGGTTATCTCTGTGTTAGTCTCTGCATTTGTATAAGGCAACGTGCAAAAACAGGGGCTTATACCTGTATTAGATTCACCTGCGCCTGTTCATAATATACAGAAAGAGACGCGTTGTGTCAATGAAATTCGTGCTTTGTGTATCTTGAAAAATTGTATTTTTGTGTTAGAATTATGGAAGGTAAAGTGTAAACAAAGCAGCATAGCAGGAGAATATTTTATGAAGAAGTGGAGAAAATACCTGTCCATAGCAGGAGCCTTTCTGGTTCTGGCAGTGGCAGCAATTGTTATGATTCCGGTAAACGCAGAAACTGATGAGAAATCAACGATTCCACAGCGCGTATATTTTGGGGATATTGCCGTGGGAGGAATGACGCAGGAAGAGGCGACGGCAGCCGTGGAAGAATATCTGAACGGGCTGCAGAGTAAGACCCTGACGCTCAGAGCAGGGAAGAACAGCGTGGACGTATCTCTTTCGAAAATTGGCGTCTCATGGGGAAATCCCGAAATTGCGGAAGAGGCGGCAGGGCTCGGCAAGAGCGGCAATCTGATTGTCCGTTATAAGGCGATGAAGGATTTGGAAAATGAAGACAAGGTGTATGAGCTTGCATATAAAGTGGACAGCCAGAAAATCAGCCAGATGCTGGAGGAGAATGCGCAGACGCTTAATACGGAGGCTAAGGACGGAAGTCTTACCAGGGAAAACGGAAGTTTTGCGGTTGTTCCCGGCAGCCAGGGCGTGAGCGTGAATGTTGAGGAATCCACGAAGATTCTGGAAGAGTATTTTTCCAGAGAATGGAAGGGCGAGGAGGCATCGATAGAGATTGCAGCCGATGTGGTTGAGCCCAGAGGTTCCGAGGAGGAGCTTGGCAAGGTGAAGGATTTGCTGGGCGGTTTCCATACTTCTTATGGAACTTCCAGTGCGGGACGTGCCCAAAATGTACAGAATGGAGCATCTAAAATTAATGGTTCTGTGATTTATCCGGGCGATACGTTTTCCGTATACGAGGCAGTGAGCCCGTTTGACGCGGAAAATGGATATGCGCTTGCCGGCTCGTATGAGAATGGAACTACCGTAGATACATATGGCGGAGGAATCTGTCAGGTATCAACGACATTGTATAATGCGGTGATCCGTGCAGAGCTTGAGATTGAAGAGCGTTTTAACCACTCAATGATTGTCAGTTATGTGGATCCTTCGGCAGATGCGGCGATTGCGGGAACATATAAGGATTTGAAATTTAAGAATAATACGGATGCGCCGCTTTACATTGAGGGATATACAAAGGATATGGTGATTTACTTCAATGTCTATGGACAGGAAACCAGACCGGCAGACCGGGAGGTAATCTTTGAGAGTGAGACGTTGAGCACATCAGATCCCGGCGTAGTATATCAGGCGTCTGGAGATCCCATCGGTTATATCAGTCAGAAACAGTCCTCTCATGTGGGATATACGGCGCAGTTGTGGAAGATCGTCAAGGTCGGAGGCGTAGAGGAGAGCCGCGAGGTATTTAATAAGAGTACCTATAAAGCATCACCCAAAATTATCATCGTAGGAACCGGTTCTGCAAACCCGGAGGCCTCGGCAGCTATGAATGCAGCAGTGGGAAGCCAGGATCAGGGAACCATTGAGGCGGCAGCGGCGCAGTGGAACGACGCGGCGTTGGCAGCGCAGCAGGCGGCACAGCAGGCAGCAGAACAACAGCAGCAACAGCAGCAGGAGAATGAGAATAAGAAAGACAAAGATAAAGACAAACCCAAAAAAGATGATGACGACGATGATGATGGGGAAAATGAAGACAAAGACAAAAATGATGATGCAGAAAAGAACGGCGATGAATAGCAATCGGATATATGTAAGGCTGTTTCAATAAATGAAACAGCCTTAACTTTTATGTACACACGTGCAGGAGGAGAATTAGGCAGATGAAGGTGGGAAAAATACCGGAAAGCGTGTTGAAACGCTCTGTATTTAAACAAATACACACGAAACGCGAAGAGGTTCTTCTGGGAGCCGGAGTGGGGGAGGACTGCGCTGCGATTAAGCTTGCAGATGATGAAATGTTTGTCCTTTCCACAGATCCCATTACCGGAACGGCAGCGGATATCGGGCATCTTGCCATCCATGTCACAATGAATGATTTAGCCAGCGCAGGGGCAAAACCAATCGGAGTCATGTTGACAATCCTCCTTCCGGAATGTGCGCAGGAAGCAGATTTAAAGAAAATGATGGGGCAGATGGAGCAGGTCTGCAATGAGTTAAACGTACAGATTATGGGTGGTCATACCGAGGTTACGAAAGTAGTCAACCAGCCGTTAATCAGTGTCTGCGGAGTTGGAAAAGCAAAAGTTGGAAAGCTGGTAAGTACCGCGGGGGCGAACCCCGGAGACGATATTTTGGCGAGCAAATGGATTGGCCTTGAGGGGACATCCATTATTGCCAAAGAGAAAGAGGCGGAATTATTGCAGCGGTACTCTATGGAACTTGTTCGCACAGCGCAGGGATTTGACCGCTATCTGTCCGTTTTACCGGAGGCGGAAGTCGCCGTGTTGTCCGGCGTGAGCGCGATGCACGATGTGACGGAGGGCGGGATTTTCGGCGCGCTCTGGGAGATGGCGGAGAGCTCTGGCGTTGGACTCGAAATTGACTTGAGGAAAATACCGTTAAAGCAGGAGACGATTGAAGTATGCGAGTTCTTCCATATCAATCCATACGAGCTGATTTCCAGCGGATGTATGCTGATGGCGTCACCGAATGGAAATACACTGGTACGTGAGCTGGAAAAGGCGGGCGTCCATGCCGTTGTAATCGGCAAGGCAACCACGGGCAATGACCGCGTACTGCTAAATGAAGAGGAACGGCGTTTTCTCGAACCACCAAAACCGGATGAATTATACAAAGTTATCAAGTAGCAAACGGAGGATATAAATTATGGAAATCAGAGAGAAAATATTGAACTACATAGAGACGAACAGCCGTGTGGATTTAAAAGATCTCGCCGTTATGCTTGGCGTAGAAGAGACGACGGTGGCAAATGAGATGGCGGCTATGGAAGAAGAGCGGATTATCTGCGGTTATCATACGCTGATTGACTGGGAAAAAACAAGCATTGAGAAGGTCAATGCCCTGATTGAAGTGCGCGTTACCCCGCAGCGTGGCAGGGGATTTGACAGCGTGGCAGAGCGGGTATATAACTATCCGGAAGTCAATGCCGTGTATTTGATATCCGGCGGGTATGATTTGCTGGTGACGCTGGAAGGCAAGACCCTGCGCGAGGTTGCACAGTTCGTATCGGATAAACTTTCTACGCTGGATTCTGTACTGAGCACCAAGACAAATTTTATTCTCAAAAAATACAAAGACCACGGTACTGTCATTGCAAAACCGCAAGAAGATGAAAGGATGTTGGTGAGCTTATGAGGAACCCACTGTCAGAACGCATTGTAGAGATTCCCTTTTCCGGCATTCGTAAATTTTTTGACATCGCGGCTGAGATGAAGGATGTGATTTCATTGGGGGTGGGCGAACCGGATTTTGATACGCCCTGGCATATCCGTGATGAGGGAATTTATTCTCTGGAGAAGGGAAGGACGGCTTACACGTCCAATGCGGGATTAAAAGAATTAAAAATAGAGATTTCCAGATATCTGGAGCGCAGGTTTCATGTATCTTATGATTACGATAAGGAAATGATGATTACTGTGGGAGGCAGCGAGGCCATTGATATAGCGATGCGTGCAATGATCGATGCAGGCGACGAAGTCCTGATTCCCCAGCCGAGTTATGTGTCATATGAGCCGTGTGCGGTTCTGGCAGGCGCAACGCCCGTAATCATCAATCTGAAAGAGGAAAATGATTTCCGTCTGACGGCAGAGGAACTTGAGCAGGCGATTACGCCCAAAACAAAAATTCTCGTGCTGCCGTTTCCCAACAATCCTACCGGAGCTATTATGGAACGGAAGGATTTGGAGGCTATTGCCAGAATTGTGATAGAGCACGATTTGTTTGTGATTAGCGATGAAATCTATGCGGAGCTCACATATCTGGATGAGCATGTGACGATTGCCTCCTTGCCTGGAATGCGGGAGCGTACGGTGTTAATCAATGGTTTTTCCAAAGCTTATTCCATGACTGGATGGCGGCTTGGTTATGCCTGCGCGCCTAAGGAGATTCTTGAACAGATGTTGAAAATCCATCAGTATGCCATTATGTGCGCGCCGACAACCAGCCAGTATGCGGCGGTTGAGGCGGTGCGCAATGGTGACGCGGATGTGAGCCAGATGCGTGAGGAGTACAATGGCAGGCGGCGGTATCTTGTAAAACGGCTGCGGGAAATGGGGATGCCCTGTTTTGAGCCTTACGGGGCTTTTTATGCATTTCCCTGTGTCCGGCAGTTTGGCATGAGTTCCGATGAGTTTGCAACCAGGATGCTTCAGGAGGAGAAAGTAGTCGTTGTGCCAGGGACGGCGTTCGGGGCGTGCGGGGAAGGATTTCTGCGGATTTCCTATGCGTATTCTCTGAGCAAGTTAAAAGAAGCGTTAGACAGGATGGAGCATTTTATTGACAAGATAAATTAATGGGCAGTTTCATGAGACGGATGAAAGGTGTTTCTGTTTAGCAGGAACAGGAGAGGAAAAAGCGGATGGCTAAGTTAAATATCGTGCTTTTTGAGCCGGAAATTCCGGCAAATACAGGAAATATTGGACGAACCTGCGTTGCTACCGGAACAAAGCTTCATCTGATTGAGCCGTTGGGTTTTCAGTTAAATGAGAAGGCAATTCGTCGCGCCGGAATGGATTACTGGCACGATCTGGATGTGACGCGTTACATTAACTGGAGGGATTTTCTTTCGAAAAATCCCGGGGCAAAGGTCTACATGGCGACGACGAAGGCGCGTCAGGTCTATACAGAGGTGAATTATGAACCGGACTGTTATCTGATGTTCGGGAAAGAAAGCGGCGGAATCCCGGAAGAGATTTTAAAGGAAAGTCCGGACTGTTGCGTGCGGATTCCGATGATAGGGGAGACGCGTTCTTTGAATCTGTCAAATTCTGTTGCCATCTTGTTATATGAGGCATTGCGCCAGAATCAGTTTGAGCATATGAAACTGGAGGGTGCGCTGCATCGGTTAAGCTGGGAGGAATAACGATCCATGAATTTTATTGAAGCAAGAAAACTGGTACACGAATTTATCAGACGGGATGAAGACGATAACGTAGAGAGTATTCTGGTTGCGTTGGATGGAGTGGATCTCGATGTGAGACAGGGCGAGTTTGTGGCGGTTCTGGGACACAATGGTTCTGGAAAATCTACGCTTGCCAGACACCTGAATGTGTTGCTCACGCCGGGCAGCGGAACCTTGTGGGTAGATGGTAAAGATGTGCAGGATGCGGATAATCTCTGGGATATCCGCCAGAATACCGGAATGGTATTTCAGAATCCGGATAACCAGATTATCGCAAGCGTGGTAGAGGAGGACGTCGCGTTCGGACCGGAAAATATCGGCGTGCCCACGCAGGAAATCTGGAAACGTGTAGAGAAGAGCCTGAAATCTGTGGGTATGATACAGTATCGGGAGCATTCCCCCAACAGGCTTAGCGGCGGTCAGAAACAGCGGATTGCCATTGCCGGGGTGATGGCGATGGAGCCGAAATGTATTGTGTTGGACGAGCCGACGGCGATGCTCGACCCCAATGGACGAAAAGAAGTGCTGGATGCGGTGGAGCAGTTGAACCGGGAGAAAGGCGTGACGGTGATTCTGATTACGCATTACATGGAGGAAGTTACCCGGGCTGATCGGATTTACGTGATGGACAATGGAAAAGTGGTTATGCAGGGGACGCCGCGTGCTGTTTTTTCACAGGTAGATACGTTGAAATCTTATCGTCTGGATGTGCCTCAGATTACGCTTTTGGCATATGAACTTAAGAAAGCAGGTCTGCCGGTTCCGGATGGAATACTGAACCGGCAGGAATTGGTGGAGGCGTTATGTCGATTATATTAGATAAAGTCAATTATATTTACAGTGAGAAAACAGCATATGAAATCCATGCGCTGAAAGATATCAATCTGAAAATCGACGATGGAGAATTTATCGGCGTGATTGGGCATACCGGTTCTGGGAAATCTACGCTTATTCAACACTTAAACGGATTGATGAAGGCGAGTTCCGGCGGGATTTATTATAATGGGCAGGATATTTATGATGCCGATTATGATAAAAAGGATTTGCGCAGGAAGGTAGGGTTGGTTTTTCAGTATCCGGAGCATCAGTTGTTTGAAACTACGGTGTTTGCGGATGTGTGTTTTGGACCGAAGAACTGCGGACTCTCCCGCAAGGAATCGGAATTAAAGGCATTTACCGCATTGCGCAGTGTAGGGCTTCCCGAGGATTATTGGTATCGTTCTCCATTCGAACTGAGCGGAGGTCAGAAACGGCGGGCGGCGATTGCCGGTGTTCTTGCCATGGAACCGGAAGTGCTGGTGTTGGACGAACCTACGGCGGGGCTTGACCCGAAGGGACGGGATGAAATCCTGGATCAGGTTGCAAGCCTGCACAGGGAGCGGAAGATGACGATTATCCTTGTGTCACACAGTATGGAAGATGTGGCAAAATATGTCGGACGTCTCATTGTAATGAATCACGGCAGCGTGTTGTATGACGGTATGCCGAAGGAAGTATTTGCACATTACCGGGAACTGGAAGAAGTCGGGCTTGCCGCTCCGCAGGTGACATACCTTATGCATGAGCTCAGAAAGCGAGGCATCCCCGCAAATGGCGTTGCCACTACGCTTGAGGAGGCGAAACAGTCCATTTTGCAGGCTTTTGCAGAGAAAAATAACAGGAAGTAAAGTAGGGAACGATATGTTGAGAGATATTACGATTGGACAATATTATCCGGGGGATTCCGTGATACATAAACTGGATCCCAGAACGAAACTGATGGCGACGCTTATTTACATTCTGTCACTTTTTGTATTTCGAAATGTGGCTGGATTTGCAGCGGTGACATTTGCTTTGGTTTTCATCATTGTGCTGTCTCAAGTTCCATTCGGCTTTATGGTAAAAGGACTGAAAGCAATCGTAATTATCCTGATTATCACAGCGTTATTTAACCTGTTTCTGACTCCGGGGGATGCGCTCGTGACGTTTTGGAAACTGAAGATTACGAGAGAAGGATTGAAAAATACCGCTTTTATGACCGTTCGTCTGATTTACCTGGTTCTGGGCAGTTCCATTTTAACGCTTACGACTACGCCGAATCAGCTCACCGATGGTATGGAGAAAGCGTTAAGACCGTTTAATAAAATTCATGTGCCGGTGCATGAGATTGCCATGATGATGTCGATTGCATTGCGGTTCATTCCTATCCTGATTGAGGAGACGGACAAAATCATGAAGGCACAGCTGGCCAGGGGAGCGGACTTTGAAAGCGGAAATATCGTGAAAAAGGCGAAAGCCATGGTACCGCTTTTGGTACCGCTGTTTATCTCTGCATTCCGTCGTGCCAATGATTTGGCGCTGGCAATGGAGGCACGCTGCTATCACGGCGGAGAGGGCAGAACAAAGATGAAACCTTTAAAGTATCGTGGGGTGGACGGAGTTGCGTACCTGGTGATATTTGGCTATTTTATAGCGGTAATTTCGCTGCGTATCTGGATGTAAGACAGCGAACGATGGTGCGTGTTCGGATATGATTTTAGCATATGGAGTCCAAATTTAGAACGTGGAGGGCATAACGTGGAGCGTATGGATGAAAATACAGCGAAACGAAAGAGAATCAAACTGGTTGTGGCATACGACGGAACAGATTACTGTGGCTGGCAGGTACAGCCCAGCGGAATCACCATAGAGGAAATGCTGAACCGGGAGTTATCAGATCTTCTGGGAGAAGAGATCCGGGTGATTGGCGCCAGCCGTACGGATTCGGGCGTGCATTCCCTTGGAAATGTGGCGGTGTTTGACACCGCCACTCGTATTCCGGCGGAGAAAATCTGTTATGCGCTGAATCAAAGGCTGCCGGAAGATATCGTAGTGCAAAGCTCCTGTGAGGTACCGTCAGATTTCCATCCAAGGCGGTGTTACAGTGAGAAGACATATGAATACCGGATTCTGAACCGCAGACTTCCCATGCCCACGCTGCGCAGATACACGTATTTTTATTACCGGCCGCTGCAGGTGGAGAAGATGCAGCAGGCTTTGGATTACCTGGTCGGGGAGCATGATTTTAAAAGTTTCTGTTCAGTAAAAACTGCCGTGGAAGATACGGTACGCACCATTCTCTCCGGGAAAGTGGAACGTACGCTGGAAGATGTAGTGATTATCCGTATTACCGGAACCGGTTTTTTATATAATATGGTGCGGATTATTGCAGGGACGTTGATTTCTGTGGGAATTGGAGAACTGGAGCCCGAGGATATGATACAGATTCTGGAAAAGAGGAAACGCAGCGAGGCGGGACCGACGGCGCCGCCGCAGGGATTGACGATGATGGGGATTTTTTATCCGTAGTGTAACAATTCAGGCTATTTTGTTACAAAATAGTCTTATTTCATAGAACCTGTACAATACTGTTATAAAAATTCTTATGGGAAGTGTAACTTTAAGACAGCTTTTCCATTCATTTTGACTGAAAAGAAAACATTCGGTGAATTTCGTGTACACCTTGCCTCCGGGAAATGGACGTAATGTATTCCGCCCAACTTCACTGTCTGAGGATTTCCTTACTGCTGCTAAAGCATCATAGGCAGAAAACGATTTTTCTTCACGGACAGCCCTTCTGGTTTTCCTAACAGCGGCAACAAACACCTGAATACAGGGTATGCCGATGAAACTCGGGACTGCCATATCCAAAATACAAGATATTATGAATTAGATGTAGCAGTCCCTCAAACAGGTCATCCGGCATACCCCTGGCGCTTTTATGCCGCTGGCAAGGAAAACATACGAAGGGTTTCCTACCCCAGAAAAACCGTTTTCTGCCACAATACCTTACCGCAGTAAGGAAAGCCGAGTTTGAATTGGGCGGAATTAATCACATCCGTCCATCCCCGGAGTTAGGTGTACTAGAAATTCTATCCGAGTTTTCTTCAGGCAATATGGCATGGAAAAGCTGTGAAAAACATCAAATTTCTCATAAGAATTTTTATAAGCAATTTTGATATCTACTCTGGAATAAAGTTCATATGTAACAAAATAGCCTGAATTGTTACATTGGTAGTAGAATTTCCGTGAAAAAATGTTGACAGACCTTAAAACATGTAATAGAATATAAAAGTATGGCGAGTGAGAAATGCAAGCCTTACCCCGGCGAAGCGTTTTTGCTTTGAGGTACAAGGAAAAATGTAAATGGTGTGAAAATGATAGAACAGATGGAATCAAACGATGCCATGTCACGATGGCAATATGTGTAAGCGTTATCGCTTATGAGATTTGGATTTCCAGGGAAATCGGAGGACGGCATCTGGATATCAGAGTAACATTGTAAAATTCAAGGAGGTAACATTTAATGAAAACTTTTATGGCCAGCCCGGCGACAATCGAAAGAAAGTGGTATGTAGTTGATGCTGAAGGAAAGACATTGGGTCGCCTGTCATCTGAGATTGCAAGAGTGCTGAGAGGAAAACACAAACCGATATTTACTCCTCATATGGACACCGGCGATTATATAATTGTAATCAATGCTGCTAAAGTGAAAGTAACCGGCAAGAAATTGAATCAGAAAATTTATTACCATCACTCCGGATATGTGGGAGGAATGAAAGAGACCACATTAAAAGAGATGTTAGCAAAAAAACCTGAGAGAGTCGTTGAACTTGCAGTTAAGGGAATGCTCCCGAAAGGACCTTTGGGAAGACAGATGTACAAGAAACTGTTTGTCTATGCAGGACCGGAACACAAACACGAAGCTCAGAAACCAGAAGTCTTAACATTTTAATCAGGAGGTAAATACAGATGGCTGATACAAAATATTATGGAACAGGAAGAAGAAAAAAATCTATTGCCAGAGTATATTTGGTACCGGGAACTGGCAAAATTACAATCAATAAAAGAGATATTGATGAATATTTAGGATTAGAGACGTTAAAGGTTATCGTTCGTCAGCCGCTTGCGGCAACGGATACTGTTGATAAATTTGACGTTAAGGTAAATGTTTGCGGAGGAGGATATACTGGTCAGGCAGGAGCAATCCGCCACGGTATTGCAAGAGCATTATTGCAGGTAGACCAGGATTACAGAAAAATCCTTAAAGCAGCAGGATATCTGACACGTGATCCGAGAATGAAAGAGAGAAAGAAATACGGTCTCAAAGCAGCACGTCGAGCACCGCAGTTCTCCAAGAGATAATCAAACAAAATACAAAATTTCAAGGATATGTACTCCGCAGGATTTTCCTGCGGAGTTTTTTATCTTATAGGAAAGACCTTGTCATTCTAAAGCGTGAAAGTATCTTTTCTATAGGATAAAAAAACAAATCAGGAGATTAGGGTATAAAATTTCGGGAGATATGTAATAAGAGATGTTTGAGGCGGGCGGTTGCTATGTATAGGAAAATACTATATAATTAATAATTATCATGCCGTAGTGGATGATTTTAACAGAAAAGGAATCGCGCAGCCGGAGAATCAGGGGGTGTAGGTTCCGGGTATTAAAAAGGAGGAAGGACCATGAAATTTAGAAACATGAAAAAGCTTGTTGCAGTGGCAATGACAGCCGTGATGGCGCTGGGAAATATTAGTATGGCGCCGCCGGTAGAGGTTCAGGCGGAAGGAACAGCGCCCGCAATTTCGGCACAGGCTGCTCTGGACAAGAAAGGCGCGAAAGTAACATGGAACAAACTGGAAGACGAGGAAGTGACGGGTTACCGTGTGTATCGTACAGAGTTAGTTTCAGAGAGTGACGGAACTCCGCAGGAGATTGTTACACTTGACGCTGATGGGAATTCTGCAAAGACATGGAAATTTGATTTCGGAGCGAATGCAGAAGTGATGGAAGAAGGGGCCGAGGAGCCCATATCCTGTCTTGCGCAAGGATATACTTCTGTATCTGAGGAGAATGCCTACTATTCGGAAGGGCAGGGCTATGGATTCACGGACGGGATACCAACGGCGGAAGGAGGAACCCTTATATTTAGTAACCGCACCGATGGCAAGAACATGTCTGAAGACGTCCTCAACGGCGATTTTGCGACAATTGCTCCACCGGAAGGAAAAACTTTGACAGCAGGCGGCGCGACTCTGGAAGCGGGGCAGAGCTATATGGAGTTTATTGTGGATGTTCCAAATGGCGAATATAAGGTAGCGGCTACGCACAGCGGATTTGTGAGCGGCAGAAATATTTCGGTATTCTGGTTTCAGGGACAACAGGCAGAGCGTCATCCTGTGAACAATGCCATTGCAGTCAGTGAGCGAACCGTCAAAGTGACAGATGGAAAGATTAGAATCTGTGCCAGTGCCAGCGCTTCCGGCAGTACGGTTTTCCCACCTGCGTTAAGCGCTGTAACCATTGAAGAGGTAACAAAAATTCAAACGGGAATTGATGTGGATGGTTCCATCTACTGCCATGATGTGACGATAGATTTGAGCAAAAAGTATACCTATAAAGTTGTTGCAATCAAAGGCGAGACAGAGGCAGCAGATTTGAATTCGGGAAATATACAACCGGTTTCTGCGCCGACCGTTTCTGTAAGCACAACGACAACAGACAGCGCTACGCTTTCGATCAATAATAACGAAGTGGAGACAGACAGCTATAATATTTACCGTAAGAAATCATCGGACAAAGATTTTGCAAAGGTTGCGACGTTTACAGATATCAACGAGGAAGGCAATTTTACAACCAGCAAGATTTTTGGGGAGAAGGAAGTGTATAAGGAGGATAACTTCAACTCTTATGAACTCGGTGATGGAACCGAGGAAAAGATGAGAAATCTGCTTGTTCCGGAAAATGGTGATTGGACAGTTACAAACCCCAATGCTTATTATGTGGGTCTGGTGGTTGATAAGTCAGACGCTGTCTGCGCAGCTAACACACAATTTCTTAAATTTTCGAAACTTGGTAATTATGATGGTGCATTTATGTTTTTGGGCATGAATAATGATGCGACAACGACATTTCATAAGAAACTTGCAGATGCCTCAACATTAAACGGGCAGACGCGCCTGAAACTGAATTTTGCACTGCCGAATTTCTCAAACAACGGACAGAGAGACAGGGGAGTCTGCAGCAGCTGCCTTTACCTTGCAGATAAGGAGATCACGGTAAATGACGCTGCAAACGGTTATGTTGCAAAACTGGAGTACAATGCAGATAATAACAGGATTTATTTGAATGACTCCGAGGTGTATGATTTTGGCGAGGGCTTAGATGCCGAAAGGAGCAAATGGAACACGATTACGCTTGACATTAACCCGGAGCAGAAGACCATCTCATACGAATTTGAGCGGGAAACAGAAGGGTATGTCAAGAGCGGAAACGTTACGATTCCGGATGCGCCGCAAGAGCCGGAAACGCAGGAAGGTGAAGGCGAAACAGAAGAGCCGCAGCCTTCTGCAACTTTAAGTTTTACGGCTGGAAAAACCGGGGGCGCGCGCTGGGCAAGTATTGCGGTCGATAACCTGAAATTTGCCTCTATCGGCGAAGTGGGAGAGGTTAGGACTTATACTTATACAGATGCAGAGTTAGAGGCAGATACAGAATATAATTATTATGTAGGAGGGGTTGTCAGCGGTAGGGAAGTTGTAAAATCTTCCGCAGTCAGTGCAAAGACGCAGGCAGTTTTGGCGGACAGCATTTCCCTTTCGAAAGATTCCCTTGAGATTAAAAAGGGCGCTGTATCGGAAGCGCTTACGGTAACATTCCTACCAGCGAATACGTCGGATCAGTCTGTTACCTGGTCAAGCGAAGATGAGGGCATTGCAACGGTAGAAAATGGCGTAGTTACAGGCGTTAAGGCAGGTACAGTGAACATAGTTGCAACGACAAAGAATGGCAAAACCGCCTCCTGTGCAGTGACAGTAACGGGCGTCTCTCTGAGTAAAACAACCCTCAACTTAAAAGTTGGGGAGGATGCAACGTTGGTTGCGACTGTAAAACCGGATTCCATAACGACAAAGACTGTAACATGGAAGTCAAGTGATGAAACCATTGCTACGGTTGATGAGAATGGTAAGGTTAAGGCTATTGCGGTTGGAACGGCAAAGATTACCGCGACTGCAGATAACAATGGGGAAACTGCGACATGTACCGTAAAGGTCAGCAAAGCGGGCGTGACAGGAATTACACTGAATGCTACAGCGGGAAGTTTAAGAAAAGGAGCAACGGTTACCTTGACGGCAACGATTGAGCCGGCAAATGCAACAAATAAAGAGGTTATATGGTCTACTTCCAATAATAAGGTTGCAACCGTTAACAATGGAGTTGTGACAGCAGTAGGACAAGGTTCTGCTGTTATTACGGCAACTTCCGCAGACAATGCGGCAATTACCGCAACATATAATGTTACGGTAACTGTTTTGGTGACGAACATTCCGGCGACCGGTGTTTCCATCAGGAAACCATCTACCACAAAGCTGAATAAAGGTAAGACCTTAAAATTAAATGCTATTATGGCTCCACTCAATTCAACGGATAAGCTTACCTGGAAGACAAGCAATCAGAAGATAGCGACTGTTACCCAGACAGGAAAGGTCAAAGCCGTTGGCAAAGGTACGGCAACCATTACGGTAACAACAACGAGCGGAAAGAAAGCTACGATTAAGATTACAGTCAAAATTCCTGCAAAGAAGGTGAAACTTTCCAAGACAAAGGCGACATTGAAGAAGGGCAAATCTTTGAAACTGAGGGCAAAGATGACGCCATCCAATTCGACGGATAAGCTTACCTGGAAGACATCTAACAGAAAGATTGCTACCGTTAACAATGGAAAAGTGAAGGCAAAGAAAAAGGGACGTGTAACGATTACCGTGAAGACTGCAAGCGGGAAAACTGCAAGGTGTAAGATAACTGTAAAATAGTTCCGGGTCAGACATCATTGAAAGTGTATAGGTTAGAGAAAAGGCAGCGGTGTTTTCCGCTGCCTTTTACAGTCAGATGTAAACAGTGGAGGATTCTCTGTTAAAGTTTGCCGTTATCATTGCCCGGAGTCATGGAAAATGGGTATTCTGTAAGCACAGGGAACGCGACACCTATGAGATACCAGGCGGTCACAGAGAAGTGGGTGAACGTATTCTGGAGGCAGCAAAAAGGGAACTGCGGGAGGAAACAGGAGCTGCCCAATTTCAAATAAAGCCGGTTTGCGTTTATTCTGTTACAGGAAAAAATTCTGTAAATATGACAGGCGAGGAGACGTATGGATTATTATGCTTTGCAGAGATAACAGAGTTTGCAGATAAGTTGGAATATGAGATGGAAGAGTACACAAACCGCAAAGCAAAGATAGAATTTAAAGGGGATTGACTTATTTATCGTATATAGGATTTAGCGCAGTTCAACTAATAGTTGAAATAAGGCAAGAAACTCTCCTATGTGGTTATTGCGAAAGGTTTAAAACGTAAGTTATTATAAAAGAAAACGGAGGTGTTCTCATGCTTAACAGCATCAAGGTTGGAAATTTTATAATGAACAAACGTAAAAGCCTCGGATTGACACAGCAGCAGCTTGCGGAACAGTTAAACGTTTCCTTTCAGGCAATTTCCAAATGGGAAACCGGAACGGCATATCCGAACATTGAGATTTTAAAGGACCTGGCGATACTTTTAGATGTATCGGCAGATGAAATTTTAGCCGGCAGTGAAAAGGATGCGGATGGACTATCATATAGCAAAGCAGGAGTCGATATTGCCTATACAGATACGATAAAGAAATGGCTAAACATTTGGAGACAGGAGACAGGCGTGTGCTGAACCGCCTGGGGGCGTTTGCCTCTCTGTATGAAATCAGTTTTCCGGAGATTAAGGATCCGGTTTTGGTACTTAAATCGGAAGAACCGGGCTCCAAGCAAAAGCTTGCCATGGAGTATGGTTATACAGAATCTATCTGCCATGACATGATTAATCATTTGGTCAATGATATTGTCGTTATGGGCGCAAGGCCTCTGGCAGTCCTGGATACGATCGTATGTGGAAATGCGGAAAAAGATACGATAAAAGCCTTGGTTAAAGGGATTTCTGAGGCTTGCAGGGAAAATGAGTGTTCGCTTGTAGGAGGTGAAACTTCGATACAGCCGTTGGTTGTAGCATCCGGGGTGTATGTTCTCACTTCAAGCATTGTCGGTATTGTTGAGAAATCAAAAGTGATGGATGGATCTTCCATAGAAGAGGGCGATGCTGTTCTGGCAATTTCGTCCAACGGATTACATACCAATGGATATTCGCTGGTTCGCCTGCTGATGGACAAAATGCCGCAAATCAAGTTAGACAAAATTGATGGGTTGACGTTTATAGAACAGATTATGAAACCACATACACCTTATTATAAAGCGATTAAGGAATTGTTCGGCAGGGATTTTATACATGGGATGGCTCATATAACAGGTGGTGGAATTGAGGGAAACCTGTGCAGGGTAATTCCCGATGGATTGAGCGCCAGAATTGACTTATCTGAAATTAGAGTATTGGACATTTTTAAATATATCCGCAGAAGCGGAAATGTCAGTGATGAAGAAATGCTGCGGACATTTAACTGCGGTGTTGGTTTTATTTTGGTTGTGCCCTGGGAGAAGAAAGATATTGTTATAAAACATATCAACCAGTTTTATGATTGTTACAAAATTGGGAAAATAGAAAAGGGAGATCACAAAATAGCTTTCGAACAGCGCATGAATTGGCTGTAATCACGCTGTTCAAAAATGCTTTGACTAACAATGCAGGCTAAGCTTTCAACCCTATGTAAATATGGATTTCTGCGTTACCATCCATTTTATCATCCTGATATTCCTCAAAGTCACATTGGAATGTCCTTGGCAGTTTCATCTTCCAGATTTCCTGCCACGCCGCTGCGACTGCCTGTACCATATCCCCGTGGATGACAAATTTTGCGTATTTTCCTGCAGGAATCCGACAAACGGCATAGGTATCTTTCTGCGGTTCAGAGGACGTTTCGCAGGCAACTACAGTGGTGTAATCTGATTTTTCGTTTCCAGCGTAGTCGGTATAAATGCCTAATGCCTTTTCATTTACCTTATCGGGAATGGAGGCGTAGATGCCCTCATTGAAAAAACGATTCCACAATCCGCCGATTACTGCTCCTGCATCGGGAGAAGTGTTGTTTGTTCGTGCCGATACGCCAACGGCAATTTTTTCTTTCAGTGTTACGATTTCATATTCCATAGTTAAGACCATCCTTTCATTTGATGTTCTTATTCTAACAAAGCAACCATGACATCAGTGTGTCATGGTTGTAAATATTTTTTACATATTTTTTCTGCATATTCCAGAATATCTTTGCGAAATTCCGATGGCTCCAAAAGTTCTGCGTCCTCACCGAAAGAGATGATCCAACTGAGGATGCTTGCTTTGTCCGTAAAACCGGCGGAAAAGAGCAGCATGCCATCTGGCTGGAATATTATTGATTCCGTGTCAAGTGAGCAAATCCTGATTTGTGTCACCGACATTTGTATGTTATAATAAATTAGTTGAAGGAAAAATAAACAATACTGAAAGGTGAAGGAGTTATGAAAAATGCAGAAAAGGTGATAGATATCAATGCTCATATAGAGCATTTAAGTTGTACTATAATAACAGAGAATGGGGTTGCTACTGCAAAAATATCATTTGACAATTTAGGTTATGGAGACATGACCGCCATTAAATTTAATGCGTGTGGACATAATTCTTTCGGAGATATTGTCCCTGTAAATGGAAATGATAAGTTCTTCTTGATTATTCAAGATTTTAGCGTAAGAAAGAATGAAAAAGCAACTGACCTAAAAGTAAAACTGCCAAACGCAGATATTAAAAAATTAGACTTGATAGAAAGTCAGGTATGTTATGCAGATGGAACGGTATTAACTTATGAAGGAGAAAATAGTTTTACATTTGAGTTAGAAGAATTCATCGAATCGTCCGAAGAATTAAGAGCATTGAGAAAAATGTATGATTCCAAAGTTAAATATGTTCCTAAAGATTTTGGGAATGGTTGGGTATGTACTTGTGGACGATTTAATCCTTTAGATAAAGACCAGTGTTCTTTATGTGATAATTTTAGATCAAAAACAATAAGTGTTTGTTCGGAAAATGGCATAAAGAAAACAGTGGAAGATTATAGAAAACAGGTAGAGCAAGAACGAGAAAATGAGATAGCAGAGAAAAAGAGAAAAGAGAAAAAATCTCTTAAAAAGAAAATATATATTGTCGTTGGTATAGTTGCCACGATAATAATTATTGCACTAATTAGTCATTCAAATACAATGAGCAAAAGAATGACATTCGACTCTGAAGAAGAAATGAGGAGTGCTTTAGAGGGAAGATATACCTATTATAGAGATTCAGTATATAACGGTTATATTGCTAGTAAGCAGATTGTAATAGAAAATGGTAAATGTAAATATATATATTCAAGTCTTGAAGATGATGATATTTGGATGGATGTAACGTATTATCCGAGTAGAGGGGTGATACATACATTCGAAGATTTGGTTGTCACAAAAGATGGAGACTTACAACATGGAGATGATATTTTTGAAAAAGGTGGAAGTGAATTAGTGGGTGGATCTGGTAGTTCTCTTTATTCAGATTCTTCTTCCTTAAATGAAAGTGCATATACTGCATTGAAAATTACGGTTGATCCTTGTTATTCAAATGGAAGTTATACTATCTGCACAGGAAAAGTTACTAATAGTGGTGAAAGGACATATAAATTTGTTCAGGTGAAAGGTGCGTTCGAAAATTCGTCTGGAACTGTATTAGATACAGACGAAACGTATGTGTGTGGATCAGAGGGTCTTGAACCGGGAGAATCTTCTTCTTTTAGGTTATCTGTTCCAAAGGATAATGATATTTATTCTTGTTCGGTTTCGCTATCAGATTATAATTAAGGAGGTACGAAGATATGTTTTGCTTAAAGTGCGGGGAAACTATTCCAGATGAAAGTGTTACCTGTCCTAAGTGTGGAGAATTGATTAAGAAAGAGTTTGATAGTTCAAATAATGGACAAACGGTTGTATATGCGTCTCAAAATATAGAAAATGCAGAGGAGATAACACAAGAACCCTTTTATAAGAAATTACCAAAACAAGTTTATATTATGGGTGCAGTTGTTGTATGCATAGTAATAATATTCCTTGGAGTAAATGCAGCAAATAGGGCGAACTTGGAAAAGGCGCTTGTTAAAGAATGGTATGATATGGACGGATCAATTATCAAAGTTTTAGATATTGGCGATGATAAAATAGAGTATCGACTAGAGACGGGTTATAGTTGGATAGATACGTCACTGGGCACATACGATTGGAAACCATCAGGGAAAAATAAAATTAAAATTAAGAGATTTAAAGATAAATATGAAACATTTACTATAGAATTTAATGACGATAAAACTTCATTTAAGATTAGTCCGGCTATTTCAAGTGAGGATGATAGCGAACATTGGTATCATATAGACTAATCTTTTGTGATGGATATGGGGAGAATGTATGATACGTGGCAGCAGGCTTATAGATTCCGGCGGCTCATGGTGATATTCTTATTTATGATGAAATGAAAAATGGCTGAATCGAGATTTGTCCAGAGAGCAATCTGTGATGGCAGAGAAATAGGACGCCTGTTGCCAACAGGCGCCCTACTTTCTGTTCAAAATCCCATAAGAGACGATTTGTCAGAAGATGTTTCTTAATCCATTGTACACGAACTATTGCAGCTTATACAGGAAAACAGCACCAGCATATCCCTCGACAAACCCTATATCAATGTTCTTATCGACACATATTCAAGCGATTATATTAAAAGCATGACTGACAGTAAATATGGAAAAGGGGGTTCTGATTATATTGTAAAAGCGTTCCGTTATTACTCGGAGAATAACGCTTCCAAAAACAATTAGAGCCAACAGGCATAAAGCAATCGAGACCAGTTCCGCCGGACACCGCCGCCAGAAGAAAGCACTTGAAACTCTGCACAGATTGTGGTATATTGAACATAAAGAAGGACACCTGCTGTAACAGGTGCCCCACAGGAGCCCCACTCCAAAGGTGGAGTATCCCAAGCAAAGGCAGTTACCTCTCAGCGAGAGACGCCCATCCTGGTCTCAACAGGGTGGGCATTATTTTTTTCGCTTGTGTTCCTTATCTCTGTCGAGAAAGGCAAGCAACGCTATAACAAAGCTACCAAAGGCAATCAGCAAGCCGATTATCCCTATAAATATCAAAATGATATCCGCAGCAGTCATTGGCGCCACCTCCCTTCCTATGTATTCCGGCAAACCGGTCATTGGCTCGGGAGGCTACCACCCCTGTCATGGGTTCCATATTGGAATACTACCACAGTTCGACAGGAATTTCAATCAGATTCTCTTTTCATGGAATATGTGGAAAGTGTTTCAACATCATTCTCACGGAGCAAAAAGAAAGACTGAAAAGCACTGATTTTACGCACTTTTCAGTCCAAATATCCGTTATTCGAACTCGGCGTGTCCTTTGTTGTTCTTAACTATATTTGTTTAAGTTTTATGTAAATACACACCTATTTTTACTTCAATTACATCATTTATTCTAGCTTACTGATTTTCTGTTGCCAAAATGTTGCCACACATCAATTATAACATTTGCTCTCCCATAATCTGCACAGAGTTTCCAGTGCTTTCTGAATAGCGGTCTATGATTCGTTCCGCATATATATAGAAGATTATTTTTTGACCCGGATGGTCTTTTTTACCTTCTTGCTGTCACAGGAGATCGTCAGCGTAGCCTTTCCGGATTTTTTCTTTGCGGTCAATTTGACTTTGCTGCCCGTGCTCTTGCTCAGTTTCAGGAGTTTCTTTCCTTTTTGTCCAGTTTCCAGGTAATCTTGCTTTTCAGTCCCTGAGCTTTTGCCGTCAGCGTTATGGACTTCTTCTGTTTTACCGTGGTCTTGCCGCTCACTTTCAGGGAGGGTTTTGCAATGGTAATCGTGCAGGATGCTGTCAGGTTGCTGCCGTCCGTTGTCGTCGCCGTAATGGTTGTTTTTCCGGCGGCTTTAGCCGTTACCTTTCCGTTCGATACTGCGGCAACGGAAGGTTTGCTGCTGCGCCAGAGCACATTCTAGGAGACGTTGGACGGTGTGACTGTCGCCGTAAGGGTGAATGTTCCATAAACCTGCAGTGTTTTGGATTTGGCGGATAGGCGGATAAGGGTTGCCTTAGAGGGAGCCTGTGGTTTTGCCTTTACGGTTCCCTTGTATTCCGCGGTTATGTCGCCTGTTTCCACGCTGCTTGTCACTTTCACGGAAATGGTTTTTCCGATGTCGTCTGTCGTGAGCTTGTAAGTTTTGCTCGTAGCTCCGGTAATTGCAATGTTATTTGCAAACCACTGGTAGGACAACGTGCCGCTATTATTACTGTCAGAAACTTCTGCAGTCAGGACATCATCCGGATAGGAGGTGCCTGCAACCGTGCTGTTTGATGTAACTGTGACGGTGCCGGTCAGTTTATCGCCAGTTGTAGGCGGAGGCGTAACCGTCTATTCTGCGACCGTGCCTTCATATGTTCCGGTCAGTTCACCGCTTTGCACACTGCTTGATATTTTGACGGTAATCGTTTTGCTGATTTCTGCATCGGTCAGCCGATAATAATTCAGGTTTGCTCCGGTGATGGCTGTATCATCGGCAAACTACTGATAGGATAATGTTCCAGTGTTGTTGCCGTTTTTGATGGAGACACGCAGGATGTTTCTAGGATAAGAGGTTTGTTTTGCTGTTTCATCTTCACTGTCCGACTTGATGGAAACGCTGCCTGAAAGTGGCTCCTGTTCCGGTCCTTCCACCTGAAGGCTGCTGCGCGTAAAGTTTGTGAAATTAATTTTGCCGGTAAGATAATTCTTTGAGGAATCTGCTCCCAGGATTTCTACCGTGTTGTGTGCATCTTCTGAGATTTCCAGTAAATCCGCATTGATAGTGACGGTGGCCTTCCCATTTGAGACCGGAATCCATGCTCCGTTGTCTGCCGTTGTCGCTTTCTTTCCATTTACAAGGAAGGTTACATACTGTATGTCGGAACCGGTGACATCTGCCGTTGCCGTCAACTGTCCGCCTTCTTTGGCTGCAGAGACGGTCAGGTCTTCGGAAACCTCGTTGCCGAGTGATGCGTATAATGTCTTTACATCCGTAAACTGTCCGTTCATCCAGTCAACACGTTTTTCAATAAATTTGCGCAAGGAAATCATGGCGTCATCGTATGTCTGGCCTGAGGTTCGAATCTGATTTCCATTTGCATCAAAAGCAAATCCCCAATAGTCCCTGTAGCCCTGATAGTATCTATCGGGTCTATTGGGATCGTATGTAAATGTCTCCCACAGTGCATCGTTTGCCTCGGCTGCTTTCTGGTACTTTGCTTTCAGTTCATCAATGAGTCCGCCGTTTTTGGTAATACCCTGGATGACTGTCGGATAGTATTTCTGCCAATACTCATATGCCTTTGTCACGAAATAAGGGTCTTTGACGAGGAAACGGTTCCATTGCTTATCCTGGTAGGGGGCGTTCGATAATTCTGCAAAGTTGCCTTCATAATCCGGTATGCCAGTGAGCTTCGTGTGCCAGTCATTCCATACAAAGGGACCGGTTATCGAATACATGTTAATGTTTCCGAACGCCCAGTCGTAATCCCAGTCGGGCCCCATCTTTGCCCTGCCTTCCAAATCCTTGTAGAGATAGGTGCTGTTCTTCATGGAGTCCCAGTTGTTCGTGTATTCGCAGATCAGCCAGTACCTCACCAGGGAATCCAAATCGAATAAATCGGTATAGTGTACGGTTTCGTTATTGTATGTTGTTGTAAAGTCCGGGCTTGCCAGCGCTGCCTCATAAGCGTCCAGATAGTTCTTTGCGTAATCCATCATGACCTGGCTGGTCTTTGCATATTCCGGTCTGCGGAAAAACATGTTTATGCCGCTAAGCTCTGTCTTAAATGTGGAGATAATTTGTATGCATATTGCGGGTATTCCGTCCTGAAATCCATGTCCAGAAGGAATCCTCCCGTAAATTCCGGTACTGTGCCAGTGTAAGAGGAGTCTGCAATCGTATATTCCGTACCTTTGTAGGCGACCTTTCTGGTCGTTGTCCAAGTGTAGTCCTGTTCCATGATGTCTTCCAAATCGGATACGACGTCCTTCTCGTTAAGGGCTGCGTTGCTTGCACAGATGTCCGCGCCAATAGCGGCGGTAATCTCATCTGCCGTGTCTTCCCAGTCAAAGATGTCCACCCTTGAGCCGCCGACCCTTATGTGTTCGGACAGTTCGTAAAGCCCCTGGTATTCGCCGTTAAAAATCAGCACGACGCCAGTGGAATTGACGGGGTATTCCATGCCGATATCCCTGGAGAAAGTATGTACCAGCTCGTTTCGTATATTCGTATGGTCAATCATGTTGGCGAGCAGGCACCAGTGTTTGTTTGTGCCCTTTCCCTTGGTACCGAGACCCAGCAGGTTTGCTTTCTTATCGAGTTTCAGTTTGTATGGTTTCTTTCCGCCGTTCTTTGATTCGCTCCAGGTGGAGTTGCCGCGTCCCTTGATGTCGGTCACGCCGTCGTACCAGTATTGGGAATTGTTAAATTCGGTATTTCCCTGTAATCTGATATGTGCCTCTATGGCGTTTTCATTGCTTGTAACCGGAACCTGGCCCTCTGTGTCTACATAGACGACCGGGAGTTCGCTGAAGTACATACTGAGTTTCCACGGTTGGATGGTATTATCATCCGAGGTGATTGTCACGGTGATAAATATCTCCAAATCTGCCTCCGTGGGGGTGTAATTGTCGGGGGTTGAGACAACCTCGTCGCCCACTTTCCATTCGTAGGAAAGCTCCATGCCTTCCGTATTGGATACGGAGGCAGTCAGTTTTTCATTTGCTATTGCATATGGCTTGTCAAAAGATGCGATTTCTGCACGGCTCGTCAGAACCGTTACCATGAAATTGCGGCTGCTGGAACCCATCGTTACAGTTAGGGTTACAACCGTATTTACGCCGATGTTATCCGTATGCGGCGTTGCCTTGCCGTTTGATACGAAAAGCGCATTTTCGTTGTTGCTGGTCCATGTAATGGAAGTTCCGTTAAATTCCTGCGGGAGCGCGAATTCACTTTTGACGGAAGAGATATCTTCTTTGTCTGCAAATTCAAGGGAGAGCACGGAGAGATAAATCGCATTTACCGCGCTGGAATTATAGCAAAAAGTGGGAAGCGGGTAACAACCCTTGTTTGCAGTCCACTCTGTAAAGGTATCATCTGGCAGGTTTCCAGTGGTGGGCTTTTTTTGCGGAGAGGGACTGTATCTCATCATAACCTGCCTGCCCGGAGTTCTTGAGGAAATAACAGTTTGATACGCCTGCAAGATATTCTGTCTTGCTTAATTCAGGATAAGCAATGGCGTTTGCCGTATAGCCGTTGTAAATGATATCTCCCGTATTGATGCACTGCGATACGCTTTGGCGTGGAGACTTGGCGATTCTTCCGACAATGCCGCTCGCATAGATGAGATCCGCTCTGGAACCGCCGGCGTTGACGTTCGCGCCGTTGTAGCAGTTGCTGATCGTGATATGACTGTTGGTAATGTTCGCGTTCTCCGTACGGCATTCTCCGATGATGCTGCCGGCGCCGACCGTATCGCTTTCCCGGGATGGGTTTACCGTTAAATTCCCGCCGGTTACGGCGATGTTGGAAATCTTGGCATAGCCGTTGACCTCCCCTGCAAGTGCTCCGACGGTGGTGAATTCGCCGGCGATATCTGTTCGGATGTCCACATTTGTGAAAATCAGGTTCTTTACTTCCGCATAATCGGAAGGGTTGTTTGAGGCGATGACACTGAAAAATCCGATCTGCGCATATTTGTTTTGAGATTGCGTGATGTCCATACTCATGTCGATGGTTAACCCTGAAATGACATATCCCTGTCCATCGAATGTGCCGGAAAACACGTTCCCATCCTCAGGATTACAGGTTCCCTTGTTGCTGATAAAACTACCGTCTGTTCCAAACGGTTCCCAATCCTGACCGGACAAGTCGATATCCGCCGTTAGCTGAGAGTCGCCGTCCATTGGGTATTGGGGATCCTTACCAATTTTTTTCAATTCAGTTTTGTTGGAAATTGGTATTGTCGAGGAACCTTCTGCCAGGACAGATATCGGTTCCAGGGAAGGAATCAGCATTGCCCCAATCAGGAAACAGGAAAGAATCCGGTTTCGAAGTTTGTGTTTCGATGATTTCATAAAAATTCTCCTAATTTAAATTCGCCTGGTTAAAAGTTTTTGACTTCTCTATGTTAACATAAAAAATATGATTGTATAGAGGTTTTTTTTGGACAACCTTCACAATGAATTATGGTTTAAGAGGCTACATTTTGGGGAATACTGTAAAAAACGAAACGAGGTCTGAGCTACAATGAAAACATTTCATGAATTATATCTTGATATTTTAAAACAGGAGGCAGGAAAAGGACGTATTCTGGAGGAAGAATATGATCCTTATCACATGAACTGCCTCCTTCACCCCGAAAAATATGCACCTGTTATTTTTGCGGAAGAGTGCGAGCAATGCGCCTATGAGCGTGCGTGCGAAAACAGTTGCATTTTTGATGCCTTTGAGCGGGACGAAAACGGCAAAGTTGTGATTAATCCGGAAAAATGTATTGGCTGCGGCGCATGTGTGGACGCCTGCAAGTTGGAACGGCTGGCAGCGAATAAGGATGTAGTTCCGGTTCTTCAGGCAATTCGGGAAAAGAAGAGGGAGGTCTATGCGCTGATTGCTCCGGCATTTCTCGGACAGTTTGGGGAAAAAGTGACGGTGGGACGGCTGCGTGCGGCGTTTAAGGCAATGGGATTTAAGGGAATGGTCGAGGTGGCAGTATTTGCGGATATCCTGACTTTGAAGGAGGCTTTGGAGTTCGATGCAAATGTTCAGGAGGAACATGATTTTCAGCTTACAAGCTGCTGTTGTCCGGTATGGATTGCCATGATACGAAAAATTTACCATCAATTGCTGCCGCATGTGCCGGGGGCGGTTTCTCCTATGGTGGCGGCAGGACGGGTAGTGAAACAGCTCCACCCGGACGCAATGACGGTGTTTATCGGACCTTGTATGGCAAAGAAGGCAGAAGCGCGGGAGAAGGACATTGCGGATGCGGTAGATTATGTGCTGACGTTTCAGGAGGTACAGGATATGTTTGAAACGGCAGATATCAGGCCGGAAGAGCTCGGCGAGGATGAGAAGGAGCATTCCTCCCGTGCAGGAAGGATTTACGCCAGAACCGGGGGCGTCAGCGAGGCAGTTCGCATGACCGTCAAACAGTTGACTCCGGACCGTAAGATTGAAGTGAAAGCGGAGCAGGCGGATGGCGTGCCTGCGTGCAGGGAGATGATTGAACGGCTGCAAAGAGGAGAAATCCACGCCAACTTTTATGAGGGAATGGGATGTAACGGCGGCTGTGTGGGCGGACCTAAGCGCATTATTCCCACGGATGAGGGGAGAGAGAATGTAAATGCCTATAGTAAAAGGGCAGAGTATAAGACGCCATTAGAAAATCCTTTTGTGCTGGAATTGTTGGAGAGATTGGGATTTCATACGGTGGAAGAATTTCTGGAGAAAAGTGATTTGCTTGTGCGTGAATTTTAAAAAAGGAAATTTCTTTTGGGGCCTTACATTGGTGTCAGAGTCATTGCAATAAGCATATTGCACAAAAAGATATCTAAAAAAAGCTAATTTTTGAACAAAATTATCGGATTTGTATATATTTAAACAGATTTTCAAAAATACTTGTATTTACATCTATACAAGTTGTAAAATAGAAAAAGATAGCAGCAGCGTCAATGTGGGAAAGGAAATGAGGCAGATGGCGAAGCATGAAGGTCAGAAATTAAAATATTATACGCTGTCGGTAGATTTAAAGCGCATGATATTGGACGGCGATATTCAGGCGGGGGACAGACTCCCTTCAGAAAATGAACTTGCATCACGTTATAATATCAGCCGCCATACGGTGCGCAAAGCGCTTGCCATTCTGGAAAACGAAGGTTATATCTATGCAGAACACGGCAAGGGGACTTTCTGCTCAGAACTTGTACGCCACAGTAAGACTTCCCGTAATATCGCAGTCGTGACGACTTACCTGTCAGATTACATTTTTCCCAAGGTCGTTCAGGGGATAGACAGCGTCATGACAGAGAAGGGTTACAGCATCATACTTAAGAACACGCGCAACTCCAGGAAAGCGGAGGCAAGATGTTTGGAGGAACTTTTACAGAAAGACATTGAGGGATTGATCATTGAGCCCAGCAAGAGCGAGATTTTCTGCAAACATATCTCACTGTATGAACGGTTGGAACAGTTTGGGATACCCTATGTGTTCATTCAGGCATGTCTGGAGCAGGTCAGGGATAAGCCTCAGGTAAAGATGGATGACTGCAAGGGCGGTTATCTTGTCACCAGTCACCTGATTTCTCTGGGACACCGTAATATCCTTGGAGTATTTAAGGCAGACGATACCCAGGGGATGGAGCGTCACAGGGGTTACGTTCAGGCATTGCAGGAGGCAGGGATTCTCTACAATCCCAATAACATTATCTGGTTCCATACGGAAGACCGGGCGATGAAACCGTTTGCAGCTTTGCAGGAGATGGTACACAGGGAATATCCGTTTGATGCGGTGGTGTGCTACAACGACCAGATTGCCGTGGAGATTATTAAAGCGCTGGAAGAGTGCCAGCTCAACGTACCCGAGCAGGTGTCGGTTACCGGATATGATAATTCTTTCATTGCGGAGAACAGTCGGATTAAGCTTACGACCATAGCTCACCCGCAGGATAAGCTGGGGGAAATGGCGGCCAAGCTGTTGTTGGAGCTGATTCAGAATCCCAATGCAGAGATTGCGGAGAATAAAATTCTCATTGAGCCGGAGCTGATTGTGCGGGAATCCTGCAAGAGACGGGAGCCCTCATATGCCTCCGATGGTCTATAATAAGGTGAGGAAATTTTGCTGCTACAGAAAAAACATCTTGTATTGACGACCATACAAGTAATAAAGTAAAAGTATGAGGACAGACTCATGCGTTGTCAGGAGTCTGCGGCTGAAAAGCTACAAAATATTATAATATTTCACAGGAGGGTCAGTTATCATGAAATTATCAAAGAATTACAAGTTTTGGTTCTGTACAGGTTCACAGGATTTATACGGGGATGAGTGCCTGAGAAATGTGGCAGAGCATTCCAGAATCATTGTAGAGGAGTTGAACAAATCCGGCGTACTTCCTTTTGAAGTAGTGTTGAAACCTACACTGATTACAAATGAGTTAATCAGAAAGACTTTCAATGAGGCAAACATTGATGAGGACTGTGCAGGAGTAATCGTATGGTGTCATACATTCTCACCGGCAAAATCCTGGATTCTTGGCTTGCAGGAGTACCGCAAACCGCTGTTGCACTTACATACACAGTTTAACGAGGAAATTCCGTATGATAGCATCGATATGGATTTCATGAACGAGAACCAGTCCGCACACGGCGACCGCGAGTGGGGTCATATGGTAACACGTATGGGTATTGAGCGTAAAGTTGTTGTTGGACACTGGACTAGCCAGGCTGTTCGTGAGAAGATTGCATCCTGGATGCGCACAGCAATCGGTATTGTAGAGAGCAGCCATGTACGCGTGATGCGTGTGGCAGACAATATGAGAAACGTAGCAGTTACCGAAGGTGATAAGGTAGAAGCACAGTTGAAGTTTGGCTGGGAAGTAGATGCTTATCCGGTAAATGAGATTGCAGAGGCAGTTGGCGCAGTATCAGAGTCCGATACGAACGCACTGGTAGACGAGTATTATGACAAATATGAGATTCTTTTAGAGGGCAGAGATGCAGACGAGTTTAAGAGACACGTTGCAGTTCAGGCACAGATTGAGATTGGATTTGAGCGTTTCTTAGAGGAGAAGAATTATCAGGCAATCGTTACACACTTTGGCGATCTTGGCGCATTGAAACAGCTTCCGGGACTTGCAATCCAGCGTTTGATGGAAAAAGGATATGGATTCGGTGCAGAGGGAGACTGGAAGGTTGCCGCTATGGTACGCATTATGAAACTGATGTCCGCAGGCATGAAGGATGCAAAGGGAACCTCCATGTTAGAGGATTACACTTATAATCTGGTTCCGGGCAAAGAAGGAATTCTTCAGGCGCATATGTTGGAAATCTGCCCGACCATCGCAGAAGGACCAATCAGCATTAAATGTCAGCCGCTTTCCATGGGCGACAGAGAAGATCCGGCACGTCTGGTATTTACTTCCAAGGAAGGACCTGGTATTGCAACTTCCCTGATAGATTTAGGCGATCGTTTCCGTCTGATTATCAACAGCGTAGACTGCAAGAAGGTTGAAAAGCCAATGCCGAAACTTCCGGTAGCAACTGCATTCTGGACACCGCAGCCTGACTTTGCAACAGGATGCGAGGCATGGATTCTTGCTGGCGGAGCTCACCATACTGCATTCTCTTATGATATCACAGCAGAGCAGATGGGCGACTGGGCAGCAGCTATGGGAATTGAAGCTGTATATATTGACAACAATACGAATATCCGTGATTTCAAGAAAGATTTGATGTTAGGAAACGTTGTATTTGGAAAGTAATAGTTTGAGTTCAGACGTTGAATATCTGATTTCGATGGAAAGAGAGGGAAGAATATGAAATTATTTATCGACACAGCGAATGTAGATGACATAAGAAAAGCCAACGATATGGGAGTTATCTGCGGCGTAACTACAAACCCATCTCTAATTGCAAAAGAAGGAAGAGACTTTGGCGAGGTAATCAAAGAAATTACGACAATTGTTGACGGACCAATCAGCGGTGAAGTGAAAGCCACGACTGTGGATGCGGAAGGCATGATTAAAGAGGGACGTGAAATTGCCAAAATCCATCCCAACATGATTGTTAAAATTCCCATGACGGTAGAGGGATTAAAGGCTGTTAAGGTGTTGGCGGCAGAAGGGATTAAGACGAATGTGACATTGATTTTTTCTGCAAACCAGGCATTGCTTGCAGCCAGAGCAGGGGCAACCTATGTATCTCCGTTCCTGGGGCGTCTGGATGATGTCAACCAGTCCGGAATCAGCCTGATCGAGGATATTGTAGCGATTTTCAGTAATTATGATATCCAGACAGAAATCATAGCAGCCAGCATTCGAACCACGGTTCATGTGACGGATTGTGCGCTTGCCGGAGCTGATATTGCAACTGTTCCCTATGGTATTATTGAACAGATGACAAAGCATCCGATGACAGAGCAGGGAATTACAAAATTCCAGAAAGATTATATAGCTGTCTTTGGTGAATAAGTCGGAATTAGCGGAACCTGTATTCGTAAAATTGCCGTCAGCGGCGTTCCTTTTGCAGGTTCCGAACAATAAATAAAAAGGAGAATTTACATGGAAAACTTAGAACTTCAGAAAACAGCCAATGAGATTCGCAAAGGAATCGTAACGGCTGTACATGCTGCAAAAGCAGGGCATCCGGGTGGCTCTCTTTCCGCAGCAGACGTGTATACATATTTGTATTTTGAAGAAATGAACATTGACCCGAAGGATCCCAAGAAGGCAGATCGCGACCGTTTCGTATTGTCCAAGGGACATACGGCTCCCGGTTTATATTCCACACTTGCCAACCGTGGTTATTTTCCGGTAGAAGATTTGACGACATTGCGTCAGATCGGCTCTCATTTACAGGGACATCCCTGTATTCAGCATACGCCGGGAATTGACATGTCAAGCGGTTCTTTGGGACAGGGAATTTCTACCGCAGTTGGAATGGCTATGTCCGCAAAACTGAGTAATGACAGCTATCGTGTATACACGCTGTTGGGAGATGGAGAGATTCAGGAAGGACAGGTGTGGGAGGCAGCAATGTTTGCCGGACACCGCAAACTGGATAATCTGGTAGTGATTGTAGATAACAATGGTCTGCAGATTGACGGCAAGATTGAAGACGTATGTTCACCTTATCCGATTGATAAGAAATTTGAGGCATTTAATTTCCACGTAATTAACGTGGAAGATGGAAATGATTTTGATCAGCTTCGTGCAGCGTTTAAGGAAGCAAAGGAGACTAAGGGAATGCCTACGGCAATCGTAATGAAGACTGTCAAAGGAAAAGGCATTTCTTATATGGAGAATCAGGCAGGATGGCATGGAAAAGCGCCGAATGATGATGAATATGCACAGGCAATGGAAGAATTAAAGAAAGCAGGTGAAGCATTATGTCAGAAGTAAAGAAAATTGCAACCAGAGCCAGTTACGGTAACGCGCTGGTAGAGCTTGGAAAAAAGCATGATAATCTGGTAGTTTTGGATGCGGATCTTGCAGCAGCTACCCAAACCGGTGTATTTAAAAAAGAATTTCCTGAGAGACATATCGACTGCGGTATCGCAGAGTGTAATATGATGGGAATTGCAGCAGGAATCGCTACCACAGGGAAGGTTCCGTTTGTAAGTTCTTTCGCTATGTTTGCGGCAGGAAGAGCATTTGAGCAGGTGAGAAACTCGGTGGGTTATCCTCATCTCAATGTTAAGATTGGCGCGACTCATGCGGGAATCTCTGTAGGAGAAGACGGCGCGACCCATCAGTGTAATGAGGATATCGCATTGATGCGCACGATTCCGGGCATGACAATCATCAATCCTTCCGATGACGTGGAGGCAAAGGCAGCAGTAGAGGCAGCTTATGAGATGGATGGTCCGGTATATCTGAGATTCGGCAGACTGGCAGTTCCGGTTATCAATGACAAGCCGGATTACAAATTTGAAATTGGCAAGGGCGTACTTCTGAAAGAGGGTACGGATGTGACGATTGTTGCAACCGGACTGTGTGTAGGCGGAGCTGTGGAAGCAGCGGAGAAACTTGCAGCGGACGGAATCAATGCAGAAGTCATCAACATTCATACGATTAAGCCTTTGGATGAGGAGATTATTCTCAATTCTGCAAAGAAGACCGGCAAGGTAGTCGTTGCAGAGGAGCATTCTGTGATTGGTGGACTCGGCAGCGCCGTATGTGACTGTCTGAGTGAGAAGATGCCGACTCCGGTATGCAAGATTGGCGTCAACGATGTATTTGGCGAGTCCGGTCCGGCAGTGAAATTGTTAGAGAAATACGGACTGGATGCACAGGGCATCTATGAGAAAGTCAAAGGATTTATGGGTAAATAAGAAACGATAACCGAAAAGCAACCGTTTTCACTGTGTTAGTGAGGGCGGCTGCTTTTCGAGTAAAGAAAGAATTGGAGGGATTTTTCTAATGGATAAGAATCTTATTATTCAGGATATTGAGAACGGCAAGACAGCGCTTGGTATTGAATTTGGCTCTACCAGAATTAAGGCGGTATTGGTGGGAAGTGACAATGCCCCGATTGCCTCTGGCGCTCACGACTGGGAGAATCAGCTTGTAGACAATATCTGGACATACAGCCTGGATGCAATCTGGAATGGTTTGCAGGATTGCTACACGAAGATGGCGGAGGATGTTAAGAATCAGTATGGCGTGACCCTGACAACCGTCGGTGCGCTTGGATTCAGCGCTATGATGCATGGTTATATGGCGTTTGATAAGAACGATGAACTGCTTGTTCCGTTCCGTACCTGGAGAAATACCATCACGGAAAAGGCTGCGGAAAAATTGACCGGTGTATTTAATTTCAATATTCCACAGAGATGGAGCATTGCACATTTGTATCAGGCAATTTTAAATAAAGAAGAGCATGTGAGCTCCGTTGCATACTTCACAACGCTGGCAGGCTACATACACTGGAAACTGACCGGACAGCAGGTGCTCGGCGTAGGCGAGGCGTCCGGTATGTTCCCGATTGATATTGCAACGAAGGATTTTGATAAGAAGATGATGGGACAGTTCAACGAGCTGATTGCAGGCGAGGGATTTTCCTGGAAACTGGAAGACATTATCCCGAAGGTACTGGTTGCCGGAGAAAATGCCGGAACACTTACCGAGGAAGGCGCAAAATTACTGGATGTCAGTGGGAACCTCAAAGCCGGAGTCGCAGTATGTCCGCCGGAAGGTGATGCTGGAACCGGTATGACAGCGACAAAGAGCGTGGAGCAGCGTACCGGAAATGTTTCTGCTGGAACATCCGTATTTGCAATGGCAGTTCTTGAAGATAACCTTAAGAAAGTCCATCCAGAAATCGACCTTGTTACGACTCCGGACGGCAGCCTGGTTGCAATGGTTCACTGCAACAACTGTACTTCCGATCTGAATGCATGGGTCAATCTCTTCAAAGAATTTGCAGAGAGTTTCGGCGTGGAAGTAGATATGACAAAGCTGTTCTCGGTATTGTACAACAAGGCTATGGAAGGCGATGCGGAATGCGGCGGTCTTTTGGCTTACAACTATTTCTCCGGAGAGCATGTAACAGGATTTGAAGAAGGACGTCCGTTGTTTGTGCGTACGCCGAACAGCAAGTTCAATCTTGCTAACTTTATGCGCGTACACTTGTTTACAGCGCTCGGTGCGTTAAAGACCGGTCTTGATATCCTGATGAAAGAGGAAAATGTGAAACTGGATGTTCTGATGGGACATGGCGGTCTGTTCAAGACGAAAGGCGTAGGACAGAAGATAATGGCTGCAGCAGTGAATACGCCTGTTTCCGTTATGGCAACGGCTGGAGAAGGCGGTGCATGGGGAATTGCGCTTCTGGCATCCTATATGATAAACAAGGGTGACGGCGAGACCTTATCTCAATATCTGGAGGAAAAGGTATTTGCCGGACAGGAAAGCGAGACATTAAGTCCGGATGCAAAGGATGTAGAAGGATTTGATGAATTTATCAAACGTTACAGTGAAGGACTGCCGATTGAGCGGGCAGCTGTAGATTCAATTACCCTGTGATAGAGAAAGGAAAAATCATGTTAGAAGAATTAAAAAAAGCAGTGTATGAAGCAAATATGGATTTGCCGCGTTATGGGCTGGTTACGTTTACCTGGGGCAATGTCAGTGCGATTGACCGTGAGAGCGGTTTGTTTGTCATCAAGCCGAGCGGCGTAGATTATGAGAAATTAAAACCCGAAGACATGGTAGTGATGGATCTGAATGGAAATAAGGTAGAGGGAAGGTACAATCCGTCCTCTGATACGGCAACCCATTTAGAGCTGTACAAAGCGTTTCCGGAAATCGGCGGCGTGGTACATACCCATTCCTCCTATGCCACAAGCTGGGCACAGGCAGGAAGAAGCATTCCCTGCTATGGAACAACACATGCAGATTATATGTACGGAGAAATCCCCTGTGTGCGTTGCCTGACAAAAGAAGAGATTGACGGCGCGTACGAGGAGAATACCGGACATCTGATTGTAAATTCCTTTAAGGAGATGAACAAGGATGTGATGGCGGTTCCGGCAGTGCTCTGCAAGAATCATGGTCCTTTTGCATGGGGCAAGGATGCACACGAGGCAGTTCACAATGCTGTTGTACTGGAAGAGGTGGCAAAGATGGCTTACCGTGCAGAGACGATCAATCCGCGCATCCAGCCGGCGCCTCAGGAATTGCAGGATAAGCATTATTACCGCAAGCATGGCGCGAATGCATATTACGGGCAGAAAGAGGATTAGATTTGTCCGAAATATATGGCAAATGAGAATATCAGGCGGTTCTGTCTAGCGTGCAGAACCGCCTTTTTTCAGGGAAAGCTAGGAGTGGTTATGATGGGAATTTACAAATTGCCATTTTCAGAGATAGACAGGATTGCCTCGCTTTTTGCGGGTTGGGAGGAATCCTTGATTTGGTCATGCTTACAGGGATGTATGGGGGACGCCTGGGCGGATTCTGAGAAAAATCCGCAGTCGGCAAGAATTATTCTTGCGGATTTCTGTTATTTTGTGGGAAAGGTGAACCGGGAACTGGTGACCGAGGAAATAAAAACGCAGAGCAGGAATTATCTGATTATGGTGCCGCCTTTGGATGAGACAGGAGACGCGTGGGCGCAGGAAATTGAACGTGCGTATGGAGAACGCTGCAGGCGCGTGGAGCGGTATGCCATTAAAAAAGAACCTGGTATTTTTGAGAGGGAGAAACTGCAAAAGATTGTGGATAGCCTGGATTCGGAATATGAGGTAAAGCTGATAGACGAAAATCTTTTTGCGCAGACAAGGGAACAGGAATGGGCGAGAGATTTTACTTCGCAGTATCGCGATTATGAGGAATATAACAAGCGCGGACTGGGAGTGGCGATTACCCGTCAGGGGGAACTTGTGGCGGGTGCATCCTCCTATACCGTGTACCGCGGAGGAATTGAAATTGAGATTGGCACGCGGGAGGATTATCGCAGAAAAGGATTTGCATCGGTGTGCGGGGCAAAGCTGATTCTGGAGTGTATGGAAAGGAATCTTTACCCCAGCTGGGATGCGCAGAATAAATGGTCGGTTTCGCTGGCAGAGAAACTAGGTTATCATTTTGAGCGCGCGTATCCGGCATATGAAATATATTTGTGAGAAACATTGTGGTAAATTGATAGTGTCTGCTGATGAAAGGTCAAAGCTCTTTACTACGCCGTAAGTAATTGATTTTTAAGGGTGATTTTGATATAATTCAGAAAGTATATTGTAGAGGATAAATTGATTTGGAGGATAACTAATGAACGAAGATAAATATGAAAGGACAATAGATGAACTTGAAATACACGCATGTAAATGGTGGCCAAGAGAAGTTCGTGATGAGGCGTTGAAAATTAGTGTCTTACAGGTTTTGCTGGATACACAGGAACGCTTTATTTCTATTCTAAAACTGGCGGACAAACAGGATGTTACTGGCTTATTTGATTTAATAGATGCAGCGAAATTTTCATATTCATTATTTTTGAAACATTTAGTGGTATTGTCTGATTTTGGCAGCGAACCTTTACAAAGGGTAAATAAAGATGCGGATGAGTTATTCCCTGATAAAACGTTTTCTTTTGATATAGGAAGAGGTGTTGTGGAATATAAATTTATTTCTTTTCCTGTAAAAGGGGTTCTGAACAATAAGCGCATGAAAATAGATTCTGTTGAGAATCTCTCTGTTGAGGCCTCAGATAAAAATCTGTGCAAGGATCTTATTATGCTGCTTTTATATGGAGCCTCATCTGTAAATGTGAGAACAAGATCAGTATTATTTAAATGTACGTTTTCGGAATATCTTGGCGACGATGCCAGGATTGAAGAATTCCTGCGACAAAATTATATTCGTGTAAGTAGGATTATTGGTGGAAAAACAGCTTCTGATTTAGGAAATGTGGCTCAACAATATGTAGTTGAATATTTAGCACATGCTTTGGGGGAAAACTACTATGTAAGAAGTAACGGCACGATTCCCGGGGTAACTCAAAATGATGGGAATACACTCACGAATTTTGATGTTGTTGTGGATAGGATTGATGATATGGGGAGACATAAAAAATATGTCGCAGTGGAAGTGACTTTTCAGGAAACTTCGAACAGTACAATTGAGCGTAAAGGAGGTCAGGCGAGAGACCGATTTGAAAAGATTACAAGCAGCCGAAATTACATAGCATATATTATTGATGGAGCAGGAAATTTTTCTCGCCGTTCTGCAATCAGTACATTATGTGATAACAGCCATTGCACAGTCGCTTATACGCCAGAAGAGTTTAGGCTTTTGACTGAATTTATCAAGGAGAAGATTGGATGATTAAATTCATTGATTTATTTGCCGGAGTAGGTGGAATTAGGTTAGGCACAGTAACTGCTTTAGCGAGATATGGAATAGAATCTCAATGTGTTTTATCTAGCGAAATTGATGAAAAAGCCTGTGAGACTTATCAGCTTAACTTTGAAGAATATCCAGATGGAGATATAAAAGAAATAACGGAAATCGAGCCTTTTGACATTCTTCTTGCAGGATTTCCCTGTCAGCCTTTTTCTTATGCAGGAAAAAGAAAGGGGTTCGGGGACACGCGTGGAACGCTTTTTTTCGAGGTAGAAAGAATTCTGGAATCATATCAACCAAAAGCATTTTTGTTAGAAAATGTTCGAGGCTTATACACTCATGATAATGGGCGTACCTTCAAAACTATTATTTCAAAACTTCATGATTTGGGATATGGAACATATGATATGCTTTTGAACAGTTCTGATTTTGGCGTACCTCAAAATAGGGTTCGCCTATACATACTTGGCATTAAGGGGGCAACACCTAAAATGACGCTGAGTACAAATTTAGGTGCAACAGACTCACATCAATATAAGAAAGATTGGGAGCAGATTAGTTTATTTGATCGTGGAGAAAGAAAAAACAAATGTTCGGTTGGACAAATTCTGGAGAACAATGTTCCGGAAAAATACTTTTGTTCTCAAAAATTTACAGATCAGCTTCATTCTGTAATTGGTGATGATTTGTCAAAACTACATGGTTATAGGCTCATAGACTACCGCGGTGGGAGATCCCTTCATTCCTGGGAGCTTGGCAGGAAAGGGGAATGCAGTAAGGCGGAAATTGAGTTTATGAATTTATTGATTAAAAATCGTAGAAAACCTGTTTTTGGAACACAACAGGATGGAAAAAAGTTGACGATAGATCAAATAAAAACATTTTATAAGGCTGATGATATATTCGAAGTCATTGATTCTTTGAAACAAAAGGGCTATCTTAAAGAAGAGAATGGAAGATACAATCCTGTCTGTGGTAATATGTCTTTTGAGGTGTTTAAATTTCTAGATCCTCAAAGTATATCCATTACATTGACATCATCTGATTCAAACCGTCTTGGCGTTATCCAAAATAATCGTCCAAGAAGGATTACACCGCGGGAATGCGCGCGTTTACAGGGATTTCCAGATACTTTTATTATAAATCCATCAGATGCCTTTGCGTATAAACAATTTGGAAATTCGGTTTCAGTTCCCGTTATCGAAACAGTCGTTTCTGATTTTATTGAACAAAATAGGGCTGAACTTAATTTGTCCATATAATCAACGAAAAAATATGCTCCCTTCTAACACATTTTCTATTTCGTTTGTCTGGAAGGGAGCATATTTGATTAAATATCAAACTACAGTTTCAACATTTACAGGAAAATATATTTCGCTATAAACAGAACCGTAAGTATATACATAAGTATACTGATTTTCTTCTCTTTTGCCTTGCCGGTAATCAGGTTAATCAGCGTCCAGGAGATAACGCCAACGGCAATACCCTCCGAAATGCTGTAGGCAAGCGGCATCGCAAGAATGCACAAAAATGCCGGAATGGCGTCTGACATATCGGTAAAGTCAATCTTTGCAACAGATCCCATCATATAGAATCCTACAATCACCAGAGCCGGGGCAATTGCGAAACTCGGAATGCTTAAGAATAACGGGGAGAAGATTACGGACAAAAGGAACAAGGCGCCCGTTACGAGGGAGGTAAGTCCGGTACGTCCGCCGGCAGTAACGCCGGAAGCGCTTTCGACATAAGTCGTTGTCGTGGAGGTTCCGAAGATCGCGCCCACACAGGTTGCAATTGCATCAGACAGAAGCGCCGGTTTGATGCGCGGCAGCTTGCCGTTCTTGTCAAGCATGTCCGCTTTGGAGGAAACACCAATTAAGGTTCCCAGCGTATCGAATAAATCCACAAACAGGAAGGAGAACATAATAACAATAAAGTCTCCAATCCGGACAGAGCTAAAATCAACTTTGGTAAACACAGCGCCGAAAGTCTCACCGAAGGATGAAAAATCCAAACTTACGATGCCGGCGGGGATTGTGGAATACATGCCAGCATCTGGATTCGGCACATAAATGCCGATGATCTCGCATATGATACCCAGTACCCATGTGGCAAGGATGCCAATCAGAATGCCGCCTTTTACATTTTTTGCAAGTAAAACAGCAGTAATTAAAATTCCGACCAGTGCAAGGATTGCGCCGACGCCGACAGAGGAGAAGGTCTCACCTTTGAATGTCTGGTAGCTTACCAGCGTGGAGGGATTTGCCACAATCAGTTTTGCGTCTTGCAAACCGATAAATGCAATAAACAGACCAATTCCTACGCTGACAGCTGCTTTCAACGTGGTCGGAATGGCATTGAAGATAGCCTCACGCACATTGGTAAGGGATAAGACGATAAAGATAATACCCTCAACAAATACGGCAAACAATGCAATTTCCCAGGAATAACCCATTCCAATGACAACGGAATAGGCAAAGTATGCATTCAGGCCCATTCCAGGCGCCAGGGCAAATGGGTAATTTGCCAGTAATGCCATTAAAAGCGTACCCACGAACGAAGCGAGGGCAGTTGCAATCATGACCGCGTTGGAGTTCATGCCAGCTTCACCTAAGATGTTCGGATTTACGGCGAGGATATAAGCCATCGTCATAAATGTGGTAAGTCCGGCAATCACTTCCGTACGGACGGTTGTGTTGTTGTCTTTCAACTTGAAAAATCGTTCCAACATAAATTTACTCTCCTTTTCATAGAATAATATAGTGTCTGATTGTTTTCTGGTCATTTCCGTTTTCGGCTGACCAGACAAACAAACTTATTATATCATATATTTTCGGCGAGATATAGTAAAAAATTCCAGATTATGCTACAATACCGTTATTATGTGTCGGGGAGCACAAAAAACAGGAATATAATGATGATTATTAATTTGAAAAACTGAGGTAAAAAGATGGTTTTTTTGTTGACAAATCTGTTTATCAAAGATAAGGATGATATTGAAAATCCCAGAGTACGCCAGGCGTATGGGATGCTCTGCGGTACGGTAGGAATTATGCTGAACCTCCTGCTGTTTGCAGGAAAATTTCTGGCAGGTACGATCAGCCATTCCATTTCGATTACAGCGGATGCATTCAATAATCTTTCGGATGCCGGCGCTTCGGTGGTGACGCTGGCAGGTTTTAAGATGGCGGGGGCAAAACCGGATGTTGACCATCCGTATGGACATGGAAGAATCGAATATATTTCCGGGTTGATTGTGTCCGGTGCGATTATCGTCATGGCATTTGAGCTGATAAAGAGTTCCATTGATAAAATTATAACGCCGGCGCCGGTAGAATTCAGTATTCTTTCGGTGGCAATCCTGTTTGTCTCCATTCTCGTAAAAATGTATATGGCATTTTACAATTACAGGATTGGAAGGAAACTGGATTCCGCGGCGATGCGCGCTACAGCAACGGACAGTCTGAGCGATACCTGCGCTACGACTGCAGTTTTGATTGGTATTGTGACAGGAGAACTGACCGGACTTCGCATTGATGGATACTGCGGTATTTTGGTGGGAGCATTTATTTTCTATGCAGGCATCTCGGCGGCGAAGGATACATTGAACCCGCTCCTGGGACAGCCGCCGGAAGAGGAATTTGTTGCGCAGATTGAAGAGATTGTGCTTGCGCATGAAGAAATCTGTAGCTTGCATGATCTTCTGGTACATGACTATGGTCCCGGCAGATGTATGATTTCTCTGCATGTGGAAGTTCCGGCAGATGGAAATATATTGCAGCTTCATGAAGTGGTGGATGAGGCGGAAGTCGAGTTGCAGAAACAACTGAATTGTATGGCAGTCATTCACATGGACCCGGTTGTTACGGAAGACACATATATTTTGGAATTGCGGGGAAAAATAAAGGAGCTGATAGAGGACATTGATCCGATTATCACCATGCATGATTTTCGTGTTGTGCCCAAACATATCCACACAAAATTATTGTTTGATGTAGTCATTCCTTATGAGTATGCAATTGATGATGAGGATTTGCAGGAAATGATTGCAGAGCGCATTAACGACGAACTTGGGGATGATTATTTTGTGGTGATTCAGGTTGATAAGGCATATGTAAAATAAATAGTCGGAAGAAATCTTCCCTAGTTTCACCGGATATGTCATAAAAAGGTAAAAAAAATGTCCGATTTTTCATCAATATATACTAATCTTTTGTGGAAATTCCCAGTTTTCACAAACACACTTGAAAAAGCCTCATACATGGGGTATATTTGATATGGTACAAAATACATGAGAAACAGATTGTATGATAGCTTTACATGAGAAAGAGAGATAAGATGAGCGAAAAGAAAATTATTGTATCTAATGTAGCGAAAGAGTACAACAATCCTATTGCCGAGTTAGTTCAGGTAGCTTGTCAGTTTGACAGCGAGATTCGCCTGGAAAGTAACGAGGCAAGAATTAATGCGAAGAGCATTATGGGTATCATGGCATTTAATCCGTCGAAAGGAATGACTGTAAATATAGTGGCTGATGGAAGCGATGAAGAAGAAGCTTTATTGGCGATGGAGAAATTTTTAGTCTGTCAATAGGAATATCAGGGAGGAAAACTAAAATGGAAAACAAGGACAAGAAAGTGACTTCAACAAAACCAACAGCCGCGAAGGAAGAGGCTGTGGTGAAGACAGCACCAAAGGTTGAGACTGTTGTGAAAGAGGTAACGCCAGCGGTTAAGGTAGAGCCGGAGAAGAAAGCGGAGACACCGAAGGTTGAGGCTGAAAACAAAGCAGAGACCACGAAGAAAGACGTTAAATCGGAGACAAAGGATACGCCGGCAAAGAAGACAAGAGGCAGAAAACCCGGAAAGACATCTGCAAAGAAGAAGACTGTAGAGAAAGTAGAAGAAGTATACGTACAGTTCCAGGAGCTGGAGATTACGACCAAAGAAATTGTGGACAAGGCAAAGCAGATTTATATTGGAGAAGGACACAGAGAGTCTTCCATCAAATCTCTTCGTTTGTATATTAAGCCGGATGAGCATATGGCTTATTATGTAATCAATGAAAAGATTACGGGTGGTATTGAGCTTTAATAAATAGACAGGATCATACAGTGGCTGTTGCAGGAAAATATCAATGATTTTTGATATTCTTTTGCAACAGTTTTTAATTTTGCGAATGGAGAATGTAATATGTACAAACTATTGATTGTGGAAGATGATGCAGTCATTGCTGGGGCGATAAAACAGCATATGCAAAGTTGGGGGTATGAGGCTATCTGTGTGGAAGATTTTCGAGAGGTATTACAGACCTTTGTCACGCAAAATCCTCAGCTTGTACTGATGGATATTTCCCTTCCCTATTATAATGGATATCACTGGTGCGATGAGATACGCAAAATTTCCAAGGTTCCCATTATCTTTATTTCCTCTGCCTCAGACAATATGAGTATTGTTATGGCGGTGAATATGGGTGGGGATGATTTTGTGGCCAAACCTTTTGACCTCAATGTATTGCAGGCAAAGGTGCAGGCGCTTTTGCGCCGTACGTATGATTTTGCCGGTGACAGCCAGCTTATGGAGCACAGGGGGATGATTTTTGATAGCGGAAAAGGACTGGTGGCATATGAGGATGCCAGGGTGGAGCTTACCAAAAATGAGATGGGTATTTTGCGCACGCTTCTGGAACAAAAAGGAAGGATTGTCACAAGAGATAAACTGATGGAGAGATTATGGGAGTCGGACAATTTTATTGACGATAATACACTGACTGTAAATGTGGCGCGCCTCAGGAAGAAACTGGAAGAGATTGGAATCTGCGATATGATTAAGACGAGAAAGGGAATCGGCTATGTGGTGGATTAAATCGTATATCCGGCGGCATCGTATGGGGCTTGTATTGTTTGTAGTCTACGCCTTAATCTTTGTAATCGTTATGTATCTCTATCAGTTTCCATTGGAACCCGTTGGCTACGCTGCAGGTCTGTGTGCGGCTTTGGGTCTTATTGTCTCCCTGGTCGACAGTTTACACTATCGCAGGAAAATCATAGTTTTGAAATGGCAGATGGAAGCGGTCAGAAATGGAACAGAGTCTCTTCCGGAGCCGGAAGATGAGCAGGAACGGCTGTATCAGGAATTGCTGGAAATATCCAGGGATGAGTGGATGAATCAGGTGGCGCAGCTGATGAAAGAAAAGAGGGACGTTACCGATTATTTTACACTGTGGACGCATCAGATTAAGACGCCGGTTGCCGCCATGGGTCTGTTATTGCAGCAGGAGGTAAGCGGAGACGAAGAACATTACAGGCAGAAACGTCAGGTGAAGAATGAGCTGTTTCGCATCGAGCAGTATGTGGATATGGTGCTGCAATATCTGCGCCTTACAGATGGCGTCAATGATTTTGTGTTGCGCGAGTATGAATTGGATGGTATTATCCGACAGGCGCTGCGCAAATATACGCCCATGTTTATCCGTAAGAACCTTACACTTGCCTATGAGCCGGTAAAAGAGAAAACGGCGACCGATGAGAAATGGATGGTATTTGTGGTGGAACAGCTTTTGTCAAATGCCATAAAGTATACTTCATCCGGCAGTATCCAGATTTATATGGAAAATGGCTGTCTTGTCATTGAGGACAGTGGAATCGGTATTTTGCCGGAAGATTTGCCAAGGATTTTTGATAAGAGCTATACCGGATATAATGGGAGAAAGGATAAGAAAGCGTCCGGAATCGGGCTGTATCTCGTGAAAGAAATTCTGAGCAGGCTGGGGCATAAGATTTATGTGGAGTCTGAGCCGGGGACAGGGACGAAAATGAAGATATTGTTTTAATCTTACAAAACCGTAAGTGTTTGTAGGGATAGAAAAAGTTGACACAGGAAAGTTTCACTGATATAATAAGTTTCACTATAATAGTGAAAGTGGTGAAATAAGTGAAATCTATACCTGCAATAGAATGTGTGTCGAAAAAGTTTCTGAAACTTCCCAACATTCAAAAATATGAAGTGAGTGCATTGACAGAATATGGATTTGTTGCTGCTGTTGAGATGGATGATGGATTTGAGTTTAAAATCCATGTGTATATTATGCAGAAGTCATATCCTTCTATAGTGATGCAGTTATTAGAAAAGAGAGGGAAGGGGGATTGTGTATTAGTATCTCCATATATATCGGAGCGAACGGCATATTTATGTGAGAAAAATGGTGTTGGATATTTTGATTATGCTGGGAATTGCTGGTTTGTCGGACACTCCGTTTATCTTTGTGAACGAGGAAATAAGAATTTGAGACCGGAAAACGGCAAGGCATCTGTTTCTATATTTGAGCGTTCAGCAGTGGTATCATCTATGATATTGCGGGAGCTTTTTGTGGATATCAATAAGCGATGGCGGTTAAAGCATCTCTCGGAGACGGTGAAATGTAGTATTGGACAGGTTTCAAAGGTAATGGATTTTTTGATAAAAAATGTATGGGCAGAAAAATCAGCAGAGGGATATCGTATTTCAGAACCGGAATTGCTTTTGAAGGAGTGGAGCAAAACATACGGAAAAAAAACAGTACCGGCCTATTCATGCTATAGCCTGGATAAGCCGTCTGTGTTGGAAGGAAGACTGAGTGATTTAAAACGGGATATGGGAATCAGCTATTATCTTACCGGTTTTTCCGGTGGAGTCCGATACGCTCCAGTTGTGCGTTATAATAAGGTTCACGTATATATTGCACCAGAAGATGTTTTGGAAGCAATTGCTTATCTGGGATTAAAGGAAGTAGGCAGTGGTGCAAATGTTATGATCTATATGCTGGAAAATGATTCTTATAAAAAGGATAGCCGGACAATCGGGAATGATATGGTGGTATCGCCAGTACAGGTGTATCTGGACAGCATACAGATAAAAGGACGCGGGGAGGAACTTGCAGAAGCAGTTCTGCTAAAGGAGATTTTGAAATGATACGGGATGAGAATTTGAAAAGCAGCGTGGATTATTCGGAGGGACAGAAAGAGGCGGCTCATAGAATATTAGTAGAGTTGGTAAATATTTTCGGAGAATATAAAGAAGATATTAGAATTGTAGGAGGTTGGGTTCCGGATTTGATGTTTCCGGGAGAAGACCATATAGGCAGTGTTGATGTGGATGTATTGATTAATCATTTGACGCTTCATGATGAGGGATATCAGAATATGTCAAAGATTCTCTGGAAAAATGGATATAAGGAGCATCCTGAAAAATATTTCTCATTTATAAAAACGGTAGAAGTTGAGGGTGTTTTTTATGATGTGGATGTGGATATTCTTGCTGGAATGTATGGCGGGACACAGGAAAAGAAACGGAGCCAGCATGTACAGGGAATGAAAGCATTGAAAGCTACAGGTGGCAATTTTGCATTTGAATATCCCTCGCAGAGAATCCTTTTGGAAGCCAAAAGACCAGATGGGGCAATTGATGTTGCAAATGTCAGTGTTATCGCGGTGGTTCCGTATTTGATTATGAAAACAGTGGCAATGGGGCGTGGAAAAGCAAAGGATGCCTACGATATATATTTTTTGATCCGGCATTACAGAGGCGGTGTAAAGGAATTGGCAAAGGAGTTTCAATCAAATGCAGGCAATAAACTTGTGCAGGAGATGAAGGAAAAGCTTGCGGGTAAATTTGCGTCTCCCGCTCATGCCGGGGCCAGGGATATCGTAGAGTTTTTGGGGCTGATAGATGAAGAAGAAATTGAAATGATAAAAAGGGATGCCTATGAGCAGATACAAGCTTTGGTGCGTTTGATATCTGCGTAATGCTTTCGTATGATGGTGTTTTAAAAACATTTTGCTCTATTCTTACAAAACCGTAAGATAAATGCTCCAAATGTAAGCTAAAGTTAAGGCATCATCGTTTCTGTTTCGCTATACTATCTTTAGAAATCAGAGGAGGAAGGCAAATGCGCAGCATTTAAAAGAAACCTTCCACCGAAATGGCAGGCGATGCAGTTTGGCGCGTGCCGCTACTTTATGAAGGAGGATATTATGGCGATATTGGAAGTAAACAATGTAAAAAAGGTATATACCACACGATTCGGTGGAAATCAGGTGCAGGCATTGTCAGATGTGAGCTTTTCGGTAGAAAAGGGCGAGTATGTGGCAATTATGGGTGAGTCTGGTTCCGGCAAGACAACGCTTTTGAATATTTTGGCGGCTCTGGATAAGGCAACAAGCGGACAGGTGCTTTTGAACGGGAAAAATCTCTCTTCCATTCGGGAGAAGGAGTTGTCTACATTCCGCAGGCAGAACCTGGGATTTGTCTTTCAAGATTTTAATCTGTTGGATAATTTTAATATACAGGACAATATTTTTCTGCCGCTGGTGCTTGCGGGAAAAGGTTATCATGAAATGACAAAACGGCTGTTGCCTATTGCAGCAAAACTGGAGATTCAGGAGATTCTGGGGAAATATCCTTATGAGGTATCCGGCGGACAGAAACAGCGTGCAGCGGTGGCGCGGGCGCTGATTACCAATCCGCAGCTGATTCTCGCTGACGAACCAACCGGAGCGCTTGACTCCAGGGCAGCGGAAGGGCTGTTATCCATGTTCCAGTACATCAATGAAGAGGGGCAGACCATCCTCATGGTGACGCACTCCATCAAAGCGGCAAGCTGTGCAAAACGTGTGCTCTTTATCAAGGACGGTCAGGTATTTCATCAGATTTACAAAGGCTCCTGCAGCAATGAGGAAATGTATCAGAAGATTTCCGATACGCTCACAGTAATTACGACAGGTGGTGAGCGTCATGAATAGATTGTTTTATGGAAGGCTTGCGGTAGGTAATTTGAAGAAGAATGCAGGATTATATCTGCCCTATATACTGGCGGCAATTGGGATTAGCGCCATGTACTATATCATGGGCGCGATTGCCAGGGATGAAGGAATTATGGAAATGCGTGGAGCCAGTGAGCTGTTCATGATTTTGGCGCTGGGGTGCTGTGTGATTGCTATTTTTACGGTAATTTTTCTGTTTTACACAAACAGTTTTCTCATGAAACGGCGGAAAAAAGAGTTTGGTCTGTTTAATATCCTTGGTATGGAAAAACGCCACATCGGCAAAATGATGTTCTGGGAAACTGTCATGGTAGCATTTATCAGTATTGCCGGTGGTCTTATTGTAGGGATTGTCTTAAATAAGCTGGTGCTTCTTGCATTGGTGCGCCTGTTGGAATTTGACGTACCATTTGGATTTCATATTTCGATGGCGTCGCTCACAAGTGTGATCATACTTTTTGCCTGTATTTTTGCGGCAACTCTGGTATACAATTTGTTCCAGGTGCAGAAAGCAAGCCCAATTGAGCTTTTGAGGAGCACAAGCCAGGGGGAGCGTGAGCCGAAAACACGCTGGATACTGACGATGATCGGTCTGCTGGCGCTGGGATGCGGTTATGGGATTGCCATTGTTGTGGAAAGTCCGATAAAAGTGCTGGGGATGTTTTTTCTGGCGGTGCTGTTGGTGATACTGGGAACCTACTGTCTTTTCACGGCGGGCAGTATTGCAGTTTTGAAACTTCTGAGGCGAAATAAAAATTATTATTATAAAACCAGTCATTTTACATCGGTTTCCGGGATGATCTACCGCATGAAACAGAATGCAGTGGGACTGAGTAACATTTGTATTTTAAGCACGATGGTGCTGATAATGCTTGCTGGTACGCTTTCTTTGTATGTGGGAAGAGATGTGTCCCTGCAAGCCCGTTATCCCAAGGAAATCATGATACATGGATATCAGATGACGGAGTCCGGTAAGGCCTTGTTACAGGAATGTGCTGTGCAGGGCGCTGCGGATACGGGGGTCTCCATCGAAAACATATCCTCCTGTACCAATCTGTCTTTTTCCGGATATAAGGAGGGAGAAGATATCCATGTGGAGGAATGGCGCGAGGGAGCCGCGGTTCCAGAAGGGGAGCTTGTCGTCACAGAGTGGCTGACCCTGGAGGAATACCAGCAGTTTGCAGAAGAAGTGCCAAGTCTGGCGGAAGATGAGATTCTCGTCTATACCAAAAACGGGGCGCATGACGACAGCCAGTATCGGGTTGGAGGGCAGACATTTCGTATTAAGGAATATTTGCCCAGCCTGGCTTTGGACGATATGCAGATAGAAGTTATGTATGATATTTATTTTATCGTGGTTAAAGATGAAACTGTCATGCAGAAACTCAATGAATTTCAAAACTCTGTCTATGGGGAACGTGCAAGCGATATTGAGACGGTGGTCGCCCTGGATGTTTCCGGTGGTGAAACGGAGGAGATTGCCTGCAAAGAAAGGATAGATCAGCTATTAGCAGAAAAGAATCCTGATTCAAAGCAGGGAGCAGTTCGGATAGACAGCAGAAGTCAGAGAAGCAATGAGGATATGGCGGTGTATGGCGGATTTCTGTTTCTGGGGATTTTCCTGGGATTCGTATTCCTGATGGCAACAACGATGATTATCTATTACAAGCAGGTGTCCGAAGGATATGAGGATAAAGAGCGGTTTGCAATCATGCGTAAGGTGGGTATGAGTAAAAAAGAGGTGCGTTCGTCGATTCGCAGCCAGATCATCAAGGTCTTTTTCCTTCCGCTTGTCATGGCATGTATTCATCTTCTGGCAGCGTTTCCGATGATGAATCGATTGCTGATGTTATTTGGTATGATGGATGTGAAACTGGTCGGCGTCTGTACTGCCATAACGGTAGGAGTTTTTGCAGTGATTTATCTCATCGTGTACAGTATCACAGCCAAAACGTATTATAGGATTGTAAATTAAATGATCCAGAGATAAACATACCCCGGACATACAGGTATGTCCGGGGTATATTTAGGTATGCATATGGCGGGGGTTAAGCCGCACTCAGCATTACTTCTTATGTTTTGCCTTATATTTTTTCACCAGAGATTCGATTCTTTCATAGGGGTCGAGAAGGCTTCCAATCGAGATATCATGATTTAATGTGTCGATAATGTAGGCAATGTACTTGCTCATATCACAATTAATATAGTAGGGTTTTGCCAGCAGTTCCGGCGTCTGGTAGGTGAGGTTCGTCGTTACCACTTTGAAAATGGTGCCATCCTCAACGGCGCGGTCGAACTTCTCCAAACCGTTTGTAAACAGTCCGAAAGTTGATATCACAAAAATACGGTTCGCCTTGCGTTTCTTTAATTCTGTTGCGACGTCTATCATGCTGTCGCCAGAGGAAATCATATCGTCGATAATCAGTACGTCTTTGCCTTCCACAGAGGAGCCCAGAAATTCGTGTGCAACAATCGGGTTGCGTCCATCTACGATTTTACTGTAGTCACGGCGTTTGTAGAACATACCCATATCCAGACCGAGCACATTAGCGAGATATACGGCACGGTTGGTTCCGCCTTCATCCGGGCTGATAACCATCATATGGTCGCTGTCAATCTGAAGGTCGTCCACTTCACGCAGAATTGCCTTGATAAACTGGTAAGCAGGCTGGACGGTCTCAAAGCCATGCAGGGGAATTGCATTCTGTACACGTGGATCATGGGCGTCAAAGGTGATGATATTGTCTACGCCCATATTTGTCAGTTCCTGAAGGGCAAGGGCACAATCCAGAGATTCCCTGGCAGCGCGCCTGTGCTGGCGTCCTTCATAGAGGAAGGGCATAATGACGGTAATCCGCCTTGCTTTTCCGCCTGCGGCAGCAATAATTCGTTTCAAATCCTGATAGTGGTCGTCCGGGGACATATGGTTCTCGTGACCGCAGACGGTATAACTTAAACTGTAATTGGTAACATCCAGCATGATATACAGGTCGAAACCTCGCACGGATTCCTTGATGATTCCTTTTGCCTCTCCGGTACCGAAACGCGGGGTAGAATAGTCTACCAGATAGGTGTCTTTGTAGTATCCTTTGAAGGCGATGTCGTCCTGATGTTCATGTTCCCGTTCGCGGCGGAAACGAACCAGATACTTGTCCACTTTCTTTCCAAGCTTGCGACAGCTTTCCAGTGGGATGACGCCGAGAGAGCCGGCAGGAATAGTTTCATAATTTTGCTCATTACGCTGCATACGTTGTCCTCCATGTATCGTATAAATATAGTAAGTTTGAAAATGGGTCAATCCGTCTATGCTCAATATAACATTCCTTACGCATCTTGACAAGATTGTCCTTCCAGTTTTTTCAGAATCCTGATATCATTTCCAAATAATTTTATCATTTTGTAGCTGCTGGAAATTCTGGAAAAGGTACGTTCTGAGTACAAATCCTTCAACTGTCCAAGCGTCAGATTGGTAGAAATAATCGTCGATTTCTGCCGTAAAATCCGCTCATTCAGACAGAGAAAAAGTTGTGAAACGGTAAATGTATTGGAGAATTCTGTGCCCAAATCGTCAATAATCAATAAATCACAGGCAAAAATCCGCTGGTAATCTGTCTGATGATCTCTTGTTTTCTCAAAGGTATTTTTTTCAAATACCTGAAACAGTGAGGATGCTGTGAAATAAATGACAGAATGCCCGCTGTCCAGAAGTTCTTTGGCAATACAGTTAGACAGAAAGGTCTTGCCGATTCCGGTATCGCCGTAGAAAAACAGGTTATGAAATTCCGTATCGAATGATGCGATAAAATCCTTGCAGGTCTGCACGGCCTGTCTGGCTGTGGCCAGGCTTGACTGCCCGGTAGCAGGATTCACCTGCTCATCCGAATAATAGTCCAGTGACAGCGTTTTAAAATTTTCCACATCCAGAATTCGACGGATGTTTGACTGGGTATAGACCAGATCAATGGCAGCCTGTTCAAAACAATGGCATTTTTTGCCGTTGATGTAACCGGTATCTTTACAGTCCTGACAGGCATAGGGCGGCTCCAGGTAATTGTCCGCATATCCGTGGTCTGCAAGCAGCTGCTGTTTCTCCGCAGTGAGGGATTGCAGGCGGCTGTGCAGATGCGTAAGCGCCGTATCGTCTCCGTCCATCAGTTTCTTCGCTTGTTTTACACTGAGTGAGGAAATCTCCTCATCAATCTGGACAAGACGCGGTATTTCCTTATAGACTGCTTGCACTCTGTCCATGACTATACGCTGGTTTTCCAACTGCCGTGTTTCATAGCGCCGCATCAGGATGTCGTACTGTGTGTTGCTGAGAGCCATAGTATCCTCCTTAGCGTACTGCGTTTAGCAGTTCTGTCTCCAACTGGTCCATGTTATAGGTGCGCTGGGGAAAACTGTTAAACCGATTGGGCGCTGTCTGTTTCGGAACGCTGCTTTTGGCTGATGCGTCCGATGGGGTGCGACCTGCCGTTTTTGCTGCCTGAAATGCCGCATCGGCACGCTGAATTTCGTCCGTATTCTGAATATTCTGGCGTTTCCAGTTGGCAAGAATACGGTCGGCATATTCAAAATTGGGTTGATGGATAGCAAGGATGGTCCGGCTGCATGCCTCTGCAATCATCTCTTCTCCAAAACCGTATTCCTTACTCCACTTCTCTATATAGGAAGCTTCTGCCGGAATCAGGCTGCGGCCCTGAATTCCAAGCGCCTTAATGACAGCGTAATGGAGACGGCTGTGAGATTGTGTATTGTGTTTCGCCTGTTCCACAGTCTCGATCTGCTTATCTTTCCAGCTCGTGGCTACCTTGTCCATATAATGCAGGCTGGAATGTCCGCCGGCAATGCAGTATTCCAGCAAATATACGATTAAATCAACAGAAAGCTCCAGTCGGTCATACCAGAACAGCAACGTCTGGATATCGGTGGAGTTCAGAGGTCTCTTCAAATAAGTCTCCGCAACGAACAAAAGCTCCCGGATATCTTCTTTTTCATGGAATTTCTGCAGTTCTTCCGCAGTATAAGCCGTTCTTCTGGATATTGCAGGTGAAACTTTCTCGACCTTTTTCAGAGAGTGGGAAGGCAGAACTTTTTTCAGAGGGACAGAATCGTCCTCATCCGGCACAGCCTCAGACTCCAGAAAGCAGATGCCGGAAATAGATTTGTCCGGTGCGTACTCTAACTGGAGCAGGCTCATTTTTTCCCAGTATTTGAGCGCGCGCTGAATGTCATTCTCCGTGTGGTTAAACTTGTCCGCAGCCTTGGAAACAGAAAAGCTGCAGTCCGGGGAATTCATACAGCGCAGCAGATATAAATAAATTTTTACAAACTCGCCGTTTGCGTTCGTCATGTATTCATCAATAAACCGGTTGGAAATTGAAGTTGTGGAATAGCCGTGTTCTTTATGTAGAGTAATTTCTTCCATGATGACCTCCGGGTATAATCGTGTTATGTGGAATACAGTATAGCACATCAAAGTCAAAATGAGAAGTGAAATTTTTCCTCAAATTCCAGTAAAATCAAGGCATTGCACAAATGTGGATAACGTGGATAATGTGGATAAAATGAAACAGCGGCAGGCAGGCAAAAGAGAAAAAGCCGGAAGATATCCGAAAAAATCAGACGCCAGGAGTACGGTTGAAAAATAAACATTGCAAACATTAAAATCCACATTCCAAAAGAGCGGTTTTCCCGATTGAAATGTGGATAATGTGGATAACTATTTTCCTAATAGATGTTCTCCTACCTGTACAATATCTCCGGCTCCCATAGTTATCAACAAATCATCGTTGATACAGTTTTTTAAAAGAAAATTTTCAATCTCGTCGAAAGAGGGAAAATAGTAACATTCTTTGTTTCGTTTTTGTAATTCTTTCAGAAGATCCACAGAGCTGATGCCAATGGTGTTCTGTTCACGCGCGGCATAAATGTCTGCGAGCACGACGACGTCTGCAAGTGAAAGCGCCTGCGCGAATTCCGTAAGAAATGCTTTGGTACGCGTATAGGTGTGCGGCTGGAATACACAGATCAGACGGTTGTGCATGCAGTTCTTTGCAGATGATAAGGTGGCAGTTATCTCGGTGGGATGGTGTGCGTAATCGTCCACGATTGTGATGCCGCCGAGTGTTCCTTTGTACTCAAAACGTCGTGCCGTGCCGCCAAATTTCGCCAGTGCGGACTGGATATGTGCAAAGGAAAGTTTCATTTCCAGAGCAAGTGCACATGCGGCTACGGCATTGCTGACATTGTGCCTGCCAGGGACATTCATGGAAATTGTACCGACTTCCTGACCTTCGTGCATTAATGTGAAGTTTCCGCAGCCGTTTGTATTAAAAGTAATATTATCCGCATAATATGAATCAGAGGTGTCCAGGCCATAGGTGATAATTTTGCAGTCCAGACCTTCGGTTATCTTTTGGTGGTTTTCGATTTCTCCGTTGATGATTAGCGTGCCCTGTGCGGGGACGTTGCCTGCAAATCTGTGAAAAGAACAGCGAATATCTTCTATATCTTTGAAAAAATCCATATGGTCTTCTTCTATATTAAGTATCAGGGCATACTTTGGATAAAAATTAAGAAAGCTATTGGTATATTCGCACGCCTCTGTCAGAAAAACGTCTGAGCTGCCGACGCGGATATTTCCGTTTATGGATTTTAAAATTCCGCCGACGGAGACGGTAGGGTCAGAGCATGATTCGAGAAGAATGTTGGTAATCATGGAAGTTGTGGTTGTCTTGCCATGTGTGCCGGATACGGCGATGGACTGTGCGTAGTTTGCCATAATCTGTCCTAACAGTTGTGCACGAGTCAGAGTGGGAATCTGTTTCTCCAAGGCAGCCTGATACTCAGGGTTATCAGGATGAATGGCTGCTGTGTAGACAACGGCGTCAACGCCTTCTCTGATATTGGAGGCACGCTGCCCGTAAAAGATTTCCGCGCCAAGGGACGTCAGTTTGTCTGTCAGCTCAGATTCTTTGGAGTCGGAACCTGAAATATGGAAGTTTTCTTTTAACAGAATTTCGGCAAGACCGCTCATACTGATGCCGCCGATGCCAATAAAATGGAGATGGATTGGTTTTCGAAAGTTTATTTTATACATTTATGATACCTGCCTGATTGTTTTTTTTTATTCTATACCAATGTAGAATATTTTGCAAATTGAAAATATGGAAGAATGCTTGTGAAAATCCTAAAAATAGTTGCTGTTCACTTGTAATCTAAATCTGCAGGTCAAAAGGATCTGTTGCTTTTTGAAAAAATATCATCTGTGAACAATGATAATATAGTAGAATTCTTGTGCAAATTCACAAAATTACGAAAAAAATTACAAAAAAATTGTGAAATATGTGTACTAAATAAATCTTTTGTGGTATAATATGAACACTTAATAATATGAAATTTATTGACGAGAGGTGAGAGACATGATTCGTAAAGAAATGATAGCCATGCTTTTGGCGGGTGGTCAGGGTAGCAGACTTGGAGTTTTGACTTCTGATGTTGCGAAACCGGCAGTAGCATTTGGTGGAAAGTATCGAATTATTGATTTTCCATTGAGTAACTGTGTGAATTCAGGGATAGATACGGTAGGAGTGCTGACGCAGTATCAGCCGTTAAGGTTGAATACCCATATCGGTATTGGAATCCCCTGGGATCTGGATCGCAATCACGGTGGAGTAACGGTATTGCCTCCATATGAGAAGAGTGATAACAGTGAATGGTACAGTGGTACTGCAAATGCGATTTATCAGAATCTGAACTACATTGACAGTTACCAGCCGGAATACGTGTTGATTTTGTCCGGTGACCATATCTACAAGATGAATTATGAGGTCATGCTGGATTTCCATAAGGAAAACAATGCAGACGTGACTATCGCGGCTATGCCGGTGCCATGGGAGGAGGCAAGCCGTTTCGGGCTGGTTATCACAGATGAGAATAAGCAGATTACAGAGTTCGAGGAAAAACCCGCGAATCCAAGGAGTAATCTGGCATCCATGGGTATTTACATTTTCAACTGGAGCGTACTTCGGGAAGCTCTGGTGACCATGTCGGAGCAGAGTAACTGCGACTTTGGTAAACATATTATCCCTTATTGCAGGGAGAATGGCAGACGATTGTTTGCCTATGAGTATAACGGATATTGGAAGGATGTTGGAACACTTGGTTCATATTGGGAAGCTAATATGGAGCTTATCGACCTGATCCCCGAATTTAACCTCTATGAGGAATACTGGAAGATTTACACAAACAGTGATACGATTGAGCCTCAGTATATATCAGCGGACGCCGTGACGGAGCGCTGTATTATCGGAGAGGGTTCTGAAATATATGGACAGGTATACGGTTCGGTCATTGGAGCCGGTGTTAAAATCGGCAAGAATACCGTAGTGCGTGATTCTATTATCATGCAGGATACCGTGATTGGAGATAATGTTGTCGTTGACAAAGCCATTGTGGCGGAGAATGTGTCTATTGGCAATAACGTGGAGCTCGGCGTAGGTGAGCCGGCAGAGAACAAGCTGAACAAGAGTGTATATTCATTCGGGCTTGTGACAATCGGTGAGAATTCTGTAATACCGTCAGGCGTTAAGGTAGGAAAGAATACCGCGATTGCCGGTAAGACGGAGAAAGAAGACTATCCGGATGGCCTTTTGGCAGGAGGCGAATCAATCATTAAGGCAGGTGACAGAGTATGAAGGCATTAGGAATTATATTAGCAGGCGGAAATAACAGCAGGATGCAGGAACTTTCGAATAAGAGAGCGATCGCAGCTATGCCGGTGGGCGGGAGCTACCGCTGTATCGATTTTGCACTCAGCAACATGAGCAATTCTCATATTCAGAGGGTGGCGGTTCTTACCCAGTACAATGCAAGAAGCCTGAATGAACATTTGAGTTCCTCCAAATGGTGGGATTTCGGAAGAAAACAGGGAGGTCTGTACGTATTTAATCCGACAGTAACCTCGGATAACGCATGGTGGTATCGCGGGACCGCAGACGCAATGTTCCGCAACATTGATTTTCTGAAACGCAGCCATGAGCCCTATGTGATTATTGCAGCGGGCGATTGTGTTTATAAAATGGATTACAACAAGGTGCTGGAGTTCCACATCGAGAAGAAAGCAGATATTACCATTGTCTGCAAGGATATGCCGGTGGAAGAGGATGTCAGCCGATTTGGTGTGGTAAGGATGAATGAGGATTCCAGAATTGTGGAATTTGAAGAGAAACCGATGATGGCGCAGTCTAACACAATTTCAGCAGGCATTTATGTCATCCGCAGAAGACAGTTGATCGAGATGTTGGAGCGCTGCGCAGACGAGAACCGCTATGATTTTGTAAATGACATTTTAATCCGTTATAAGAATATGAAACGGATTTACGGTTATAAGATAGAAGAGTATTGGAACAACATTTCCACCGTGGAGTCTTATTATCAGACAAACATGGATTTCCTGAAACCAGAGGTAAGAAACTATTTCAGGGATGAGCCGAAAGTTTATTCCAAGGTAGACGACCTTCCGCCTGCGAAATATAACGTTGGTTCTGATGTACGCAACAGTCTGGTGTCCAGCGGATGCATCATCAACAGCAAGGTTGAGAATTCCGTGCTGTTTAAGAAAGTATTTGTAGGAAAGAACTGTGTGATTAAGAATTCCATCATTTTAAATGATGTATATATTGGCGACAATACGCATATTGAGAACTGTATCGTTGAGAGCCGTGATACGCTCCGCGCAAATACTTACTTCAGCGGCGGTGATGGAATCAAGGTTGTATATGAACACAACGAAAGATATGTGATGTAAGTTGATACCAAGGGGACATAAAGTCATGATTTTATGCTTGCATGAAAATTCATGACTTTGGGACCCGAAAACATGAGAAAGTAGCCCGAATAGGGCGGATTTCGAATGTTTTAGGATTGTGGGAGCACATTGTGCGGAGCAATCCGTGGGTATCAAAAAGTAAGCTTGCCAAGCAAAAGAAGTTGCGTAGCAACGGAAAGCACTGAAGGTGCGATTTTGCGAATGGCGTGTGCTGAACGAGGAGCACATTGTGCGGAGCAATCCGCATTTGTAAACGATACAGGTAAAAGGTGCTGAGGAAAAATAGGAAAATGCAAAGGGGGCTGAGATTATATGAAGATTACAGATGTGAGAATCCGTAAAGTAGATAAAGAAGGAAAAATGCGGGCAGTTGTCTCCATTACGATTGATGACGAATTTGTAGTGCATGATATCAAAGTAATTGAAGGCGAAAAGGGTCTTTTTATTGCGATGCCCAGCAGAAAAGCGGCGGACGGTGAATACCGTGATATCGCACATCCCATCAATTCTCAGACACGAGATAACATACAACGGATGATACTGGAGAAATATCAGTCAGAATTTGGGACAGAGGTATAAGCTGTGAGAAATATAGGGCAGTAATGCAGGGCATGGCGTTGTCCATGACCTGACGATACTGTGTATACGGGCTGTTGTTTTACGAATATTACGTAAAACGACAGCCCGTATATGTATGGTTTCAGAAGAATTAAGACACGCGAACATAGGCAGCGAACACATAGCCCTTAAGCGTTTTCTTGCCTTGTTTTACGCGAACCTGGTACCATTTCCTTTTGTCCGCACCGGTTGTCTGTCTTAAAATTGTAACGCTGGTGCCTTTTGGCAGGGTGGCGAGCAATTCGCTTTGGATGCTGGCGGATTTGCGTAAGTGCAAACCGCTGTTTGCAATGATGATGCCTGTGGGTTTCTGTGTTTTTCCCACGGAAAGAAGGTCGCTTCGGATATAGCCATATTTCTTCTTTCCATCTAATTTGAAAGAAATGCGACTCCAGGGTGTGCCAAATTTATTGTCAGTAGTACAGATTATCGTGACCTTCGTGCCGGAATTCAGTGTGGCGAGAACCGGGTGGTTGGTGCCCGCATGTTTTCGGATATTGGAAGATGCGCGGATACTGGCAGCGCGTGAGGCGCATTTGGTGCGTGCGGTGAGAATTTTGGAAAATACGCCGGTTTTTTTGCCGGAATAAGCGCGAACCCGATAATAGTATTCCCGCCCGCTTTGCAGCCTTATATTGCAGAATGCATGATTTTCCGGTGCAATATCCCTGATTTTCCGGAAGGGACCATCATAACAGGAAGAACGGAAAACCTGATATCCGGAAACATTGTTTTTAGGCGCCCAAGAAATATTGATGCTGTTGTTTGTGGTAGCGCCGCATTTTACATTTGTGATTTTCCCTGGTCTGCGTGCAGCGGATGCAGTCTGCGGAACACAGAAAATAACAAATAATAGCAACAAAACGAAAAAGCATCTTTTTAAATTTACATTTAATTTCATAACATTCACTCCTTTGCAATCTGCCTTACATTAATTAAAAAACAAAGATCAGAAAAAGTCAATGTAAACAGGAAAATTCATTATTTATTAAGAAACTCAATAGGAAGGCTTTATATTTTCAAAATAATTTTTTGAATAATATTATTTCTAAATCGAGAAATTGTGTGATATACTATAGTGGAATTATTTTATTCCGGTTGATGCAGATGCGTCTGCTCAGTTCTAAACAGGTAAAGTTACATAGAAAGGATTAAAAAAGTTATGTTGGAGATAATAAAAGCAATAATATACGGAATTGTAGAGGGAATCACGGAATGGCTACCAATCAGCAGTACGGGGCACATGATACTCTTGGAGAAAATTATGCCGATGGAGGTATCGGAAGAGTTTTGGAGCATGTTTCTGGTAGTGGTGCAGCTGGGGGCGATTCTTGCGGTGGTATTGATGTTCTGGGAGAAGATTTTTCCATTTCATTTTGCACGCAGGGAGAAAATTGACCGGGATATCATGGAATTGTGGGGTAAGATTTTAGTTGCCTGTGTTCCGGCAGGCGTGGTAGGCGTCGTGTTTGGAGACTGGCTGGACGAACATCTCTATAACTTCTGGGTGGTTGCAGTGATGTTGATTGTTGTGGGAATGGTTTTTATCTTTGTAGAGAATCGAAACAAACACACGAAACCTGTGATTCGGCGCACGAAAGACCTTACTTGGCAGGTTGCATTGATTATCGGACTGTTTCAGCTTGTGGCGGCAGTATTTCCGGGAACTTCACGTTCCGGGGCGACGATTATCGGGGCATTGATGATTGGCGTTTCCAGAACGGTGGCGGCAGAGTTTACATTTTATCTGGCGATTCCTGTCATGTTCGGAGCAAGTTTGTTGAAACTTGTAAAATTTGGCTTTGCATTTTCCGGTCAGGAACTGGCAATTCTGTTGGTGGGAATGGTGGTTTCCTTCCTTGTGTCGGTGGTGGTAATCCGTTTCCTGATGGGATACATCAAAAAGCATGATTTCAAGGTGTTTGCCTGGTATCGGATTTTTCTCGGTGCATTGGTGCTCCTGTATTTTGGGGTGCTGTCGGGAATGATGGAGTAGCTTACATAGGATAAAGGAGAGAATATCATGTTTGTAATTGCAGGACTGGGAAACCCTTCCCTGAGGTACGACGGCACGCGTCACAATGTTGGGTTTGACGTGGTTGACATGCTGGCAAAGAAATATCGAATTCGCGTAAAGGATAAGAAACATAAAGCATTGTGCGGAAATGGCGTGATAGAGGGGCAGAAGGTGCTGTTGGTAAAACCGCAGACATTTATGAATCTAAGTGGAGAGAGTATCGGTGCCGTTCTCAATTTTTATAAATTACAGCCGCAGACAGATCTGATTGTTGTTTACGATGATATCAGCCTTGCACCGGGCAGGCTGCGCATCCGCAAAAAAGGAAGCGCCGGGGGGCATAATGGGATGAAAAATATTATCAGCCATCTGGGAACGCAGGAATTTCAACGAATTAAAGTTGGTGTAGGGGAAAAGCCGCAGGACTGGGATCTTGCGGATTATGTGTTGAGCCGTCCTTCCAAAAAGGAGCGGACTCTGATGAAGGAGGCCTATGAAAAGGCGTGTGCCGCCATTGAAATGATGGTGCAGGAGAAGACGGATTTGGCGATGAATGAGTTTAACTGAAAAGGGAGGCAGTATGAGGAGTTTTACAGAGCCACTGTTAGAGCTTGAAGAATATAATAAATTAAAAAAAGAATTAATAAATGAAAAAGGGATAGTGCAGGTTTCCGGGTGTATAGACACTCAGAAGCCTCATTTCATGTATAGTATTTTGGGCGAGGGGCAGAGTGGGATTGTGGTTACGTTTCAGGAGCAAAAGGCACGGGAATTATATGAAAATTACCGGTTTTTTGACAGGAATGTGGTGTATTATCCCCCCAAAGACGTGTTGTTTTATCAGTCGGATATCCGGGGGAATCTTCTGACAGCAGAGCGTCTTTTGGCGGTGAAATCGCTGATGGAGCAGGAGGAGCTTACGGTGATTACGACCTTTGACGCCCTGATGGATAAGGTGATGCCTTTGTCTGCAATTGCAGAAAGCGTTTTGGAGTATGCGCTGGCGGATGAGCTGGATATCGAAGAGGCGAAGAGTGCGCTGGTGCATATGGGATATGAGCGGAATTATCAGGTGGAGAGCGCCGGGCAATTTGCCGTCCGGGGCGGAATTCTCGATATCTTTCCCCTGACGGAGGAAAATCCTTACCGTATTGAACTTTGGGGCGATGAGATAGACTCAATCCGTAGTTTTGATGTTGGGAGCCAGCGTTCCATAGAAAATTTGCAGCGTGTGCGGATTTATCCGGCAAGCGAGGTCGTCCTGTCAAAGGAGAGCGTGCAGCGCGGACTTGAGAAATTGGAGCGGGAAAAGGAACGTCTGTATGATTCTTTTCGGAAGGAGATGAAGACGGAGGAGGCGCATCGGTTAAAGACGATGGTGGATGCGTTGGCAGAGGAAGTGCGGGAGCTTGGACAGGGAACGGGGCTGGACAGCTTTCTGGCTTATTTTGCGGAGGAGACGGTTTCGTTCTTGGATTACTTTGACAGGGAGAATACAGTCGTATTTTTGGATGAGCCGGCAAGGATTGCGGAAAAAGGTCGCGTCATTGGACAGGAATTTTCAGAGAGTATGCAGCATCGTCTGGAAAAGGGCTATATCCTGCCGGGGCAAATGGAAGCGCTGTATTCCGCAGAAGAGATTCTTGGAAAAATGCAGATGCAGAAATGTGTGGCCTTGACAACACTTGATTACAAAGTAAATGAAATAGAAATTAAAACAAAATATAATATATTAACAAGGACGGTCAACCCGTATAACCGCAGTTTTGATTTGCTGGTAAAAGATTTGCAGCTCTATCGAAAAAAGAAGTACCAGGTCATCCTTCTGTCGGGTTCCGGAACAAGGGCCAGACATTTGGCAGAGGATTTGCAGGCGGAAGGATTGAATTGTTTTTACAGTGAGGATTATGATCATTCCGTACAGCCGGGAGAGGTGATGGTTGCCTATGGTAAACTGAAAAGAGGCTTTGAATATCCGGATTTAAAGTTCGTGGTAATTGCGGAAAGCGATATTTTTGGCGAGGAGAAGAAGCGGAAGAAGAAACGCAAAATCTATGAGGGTGAGAAAATACAGAGTTTTACGGATTTGAGCGTGGGTGACTATGTCGTGCATGAGCAGTATGGCGTGGGCATTTACCGGGGCATTGAGAAGATTGAAATTCAGAAGACGGCCAAAGATTATGTGAAGATTGAATATGACAAGGGCAGTACCCTGTATGTGCTTGCAACGCAGCTTGAGGCGATTCAGAAGTATGCCGGGGCGGAGGCGAAGAAACCGAAAATTAACCGTTTGGACGGTCAGGAGTGGAAGAAGACGAAGAGCCGCGTGCGGGGCGCAGTGAATGAGATTGCAAAGGAATTGGTGGAACTTTATGCGACAAGGCAGCAGACCGAGGGCTTTGTGTATGGGCCGGATACAGTCTGGCAAAAAGAGTTCGAGGAATTGTTTCCGTTTGAAGAGACGGAAGATCAGGCGCTTGCGATTGAGGCAACCAAACGCGATATGGAAAGCAGGAAGATTATGGATCGTCTTATCTGCGGCGACGTGGGCTATGGAAAGACGGAAATTGCAATTCGAGCGGCTTTTAAAGCTGTGCAGGAGGGAAAGCAGGTGGCGTATCTCGTTCCCACCACCATTCTGGCACAGCAGCACTATAACACGTTTGCACAGCGGATGAAAGATTTTCCGGTACGCGTGGATCTGATGTGCCGCTTTTGCACGTCTGCGCAGATGAAAAATACGGTGGCGGATTTAAAACGCGGCATGGTGGACATTGTTATCGGCACGCATCGGATTTTGTCGAAAGATGTGGAATTTAAGGATCTGGGACTTCTGATTGTTGATGAGGAGCAGCGGTTTGGTGTAACGCACAAAGAGAAAATCAAACAGATGAAGAAGGATGTGGATGTTCTGACCCTGACGGCGACTCCTATTCCAAGGACGCTGCACATGAGTCTGATTGGCATCCGGGATATGAGCGTTCTGGAGGAACCGCCGATGGACAGACTTCCCATTCAGACCTATGTGATGGAGTACAATGAAGAGATTGTGCGCGAGGCGATTCATCGGGAGCTTGCGCGGGGCGGGCAGGTCTTTTATGTATTTAACCGTGTCAATCAGATTGTGGAGATTACCTCAAAGATTGCCGGGCTGGTGCCGGAGGCGAATGTTGCATTTGCTCATGGGCAGATGAAGGAGCGCGAACTGGAAAATATCATGTATCAGTTTATCAATGGCGAGATCGACGTTTTGGTGAGCACAACCATTATTGAGACCGGGCTTGATATTTCAAATGTCAATACCATGATTATTCACGATGCGGATAATATGGGATTGTCGCAGCTTTACCAGCTCCGCGGACGTGTGGGGCGTTCCAATCGAACCGCCTATGCTTTCCTTATGTACCGCAGGAACAAGATGCTCAAGGAGATAGCGGAGAAACGACTGTCTGCAATTCGTGAATTTACGGAACTGGGCAGCGGGTTTAAGATTGCCATGCGCGATTTGGAAATCCGGGGAGCCGGGAATCTGTTGGGCGCGCGCCAACACGGTCATATGGAAGCGGTTGGATATGACCTGTACTGCAAGATGCTGAATGAAGCGGTCAAAAACCTCAAAGGGGAATCTGCCCAGGAGCAGTTTGAGACGACGCTGGAACTGAATGTGGATGCCTTCATACCGCCTGCCTATATTCCCAATGAATTTCAGAAGCTGGATATTTACAAACGGATTGCTGTGATTGAGAACCGTGAGGAGAGCGAGGAAATGATGGAGGAGCTGATTGATCGTTTCGGGGAGCCGCCGAAATCAGTGGAAAATCTTCTGACGATCGCAAGGCTGCGGGCAAAAGCGCATACGTGTTATTATACAGAAATAAAGGAGAATGCTGATAAAATTAAATTTATATTTTATTATCTTGCCAAAATAAATCCGGCAAATATTATGGAAATGGCGCAGAAATATGAAGGGGCGTTAAAATTTGTCCGTGATGCCAAAGCGCCATATTTTGAATACGACAGGAATAATAATTCCCGGCATAAGGCATTGGGGACGTTGGAGCAGGTGGAGATGATACTGGAAGACACCAGGGAGCTTTTGCTGGAGGATGGCTGAACTGTTATGAAAAAAGTGTGAATTCCTGCAAAAACAGTTGCTAGCAGGAAAAAAAAGAACTATAATACAGTTAATGCGCCGGGAAACCGGCAGAAATTTTGTCACAGCAGGCAGCTTGTGAAGAAAAAAGATACGCACAGGAGGATATTATGAGAGCAAGAAGATTACTGCCGTTGCTTATGGCAGCGGTATTGGGTGTATCTGCGTTAAGTGGATGCGGCAATAGCATTGATGCGGACAAAACGGGGGCTACATTGGACGGGCAGGAGATTTCTCTTGGATTCATGAATTTCATGGCCAGATACCAGCAGGCAATTTACGATGGCAATTTTGCGTCCATGTTTGGACAGGATCAGAACATCTGGGAACAGAATTTCTTTGAGGAGGACGTGGATTCCGAGACTTCCGTAAAGAAGAGTGTGGCGGATTCCATGGAAGAATATTATTTGCTGGAGAAACATATGTCCGACTATAAGGTGGAAATCACGGACGAAGAGCTCTCCGCTATGGATGCGGCTGCTGAGAAATTTATGGAGGATAATACCAAATCGGCAATCAATCAGCTGGGAGCGACAAAGGATTATGTCAAGGAAATGCTGCGTCTGACCACGATTCAGTCAAAGATGCGTAATGCCATTCATGCCGAGGTGGATACGGAGGTATCGGATGAGGAGGCTGCACAGAAGAAGATAAGTTACGTGCAGGCTGCCATTAACTCCACCACGGATGAAGAAGGAAATAAAGTGGATTATACCGATGAGGAAAAGGCAGAAATCAAGCAGAAGATAGAAACATTCCAGAAGTCCGCGAAAGATGATTTCGAGGGTGCGGCAGAGGAGGCGGGCTATACCGCATCGACTGCTACCTTTGGCGATAACGATGAGAGTTATACGCTGGATGATTCTGTGATTGAGGCGGCCAAGAAATTAAAGGAAGGTCAAATCAGCAAAGTAATTGCAACAGACGATAATTATTATGTAGTTCGTCTGGACAGCACATTTGATAAGGAAGCCACAGAGAACAAGAAGAAGTCCATCGTCACAGACCGTAAGAACGACCATTACACAGAAGTTTGTGATAAATACAAGGAAGGCGTGAAATACGAGATAAACGAGGAAGAATGGGCGAAAGTTAAATTTGACGAACTGTTCTCCATCAAGACGACGGAGAAGGAAGAGTCTGCGGATGATGCACAGGCAGAAGACACTGGAAATGATGCGCAGGCAGAAGGAACTTCCGATGATGCAGGGGAAGAAGACGCTGGCGAACAGGCGGAAGAAGATTCGGACAAAGAGGAATAAGATAAGTGTAGAGTGGAAAGGGTATGAGAGACGGAGAACTATCGTTTCCATACCCTTTTTGTTTCAGGTAAGCCGGTTGTCGGTTTGCCCGCTTTGCCCTGTCACAGGAAAGGAAACGGAATGAAAAAAATATGCCAGGCGATAATTCTTGCGGCTGTTATTCTGGTTCTTATAGGAGGATCTGCCCTGTATTACCGGACCCGGGGACCGCAGAGGTATGAGGGACAGTTTTTCGGCTGTTTTGATACGGTGACAACCATTACCGGATATGATACAAGTCAGGAAGCATTTTCGGAGAAAATGGAATTGTTGGAGGAAAAGCTGCGCCACTACCATCAATTGTACGATATTTACCACACGTATGACGGGATCAATAATTTGAAGACGATTAACGACGCCGCGGGCGAAACTGCCGTGGAGGTCGGGGAAGAAATCATGGATTTGCTGAAACTTGGCAGGCAGATGTATGTCATGACCGATGGAAAGCTACAGATTGCATATGGCAGCGTACTTTCTTTGTGGCATGAGTATCGGGAGAAAGGGATGAATGAGCCGGAAAACGCCAAACTGCCGCCGGAGGAGGAGCTCGCCAGACGTGCGACGCACACTAATATGGAGTTGGTGATGCTGGATGAGGAGGCGTCCACCGTTTACCTTGCGGACGCCGGGATGTCTCTGGACGTGGGGAGTATTGGCAAAGGTTATGCCGTACAGAAACTGGCGGAATATGCCAGAGAGATTGGCATGGAGAACGTATTAATTTCCGTGGGCGGGAATGTGTGCGCCGTAGGCGGGAAAGCGGATGGCACGCCCTGGGTAGTGGGTGTGGAGAATCCGGATACCGACAGTGAGAAAGCCTATCTGGCAACAGTCGAACTTGCGGATAATTGCGTTGTTACCAGCGGGGATTATCAGCGGTATTATGAAGTAGACAATCAACGTTACTGCCATATTATTGATCCGCATACCAATATGCCGCCGGACTTTTTTTCTTCTGTTACCGTACAGGCTAAGGATTCCGGGGTTGCCGATGCACTATCGACCGCCCTGTTTAATATGGGCTACGAGAAAGGGCTGGCGTTGGTGGAGAAGATGCAGGACGTAGAGGCCATGTGGATTGGAAAGGATGGAGAGATTCGCTATTCCAGCGGATTTAAAGCCGATGAAAAAAAATGATGTAATTTTGATTGCGGTGCTTTTGGTGTTTGCCTTGGCGGCATTTGGCGGAGTGTCAATCCGTTCTGCGCTTACGACAAACGAGCCGGAGGCCGTTGTCTATTTAGATGGTGAGGAATGGGGGAGATATCCCCTGTCAAAAGACACTGAGGTAGAAATCCGCCAGGAGGGAGATCATTATAATATTCTGCAAATCCAGGAGGGGAAAGCAGATATTACGGCAGCCTCCTGCCCGGACAGAATCTGTGTCAATCACCGTCCGGTCAATCGACAGGGAGAGAGTCTGGTATGTCTGCCGAACCGGGTAGTGGTGGAAGTTGAAAACGGGATGGAATCAGAAGTTGACGCAGATACAAATTAGCATTCTGCCGGATGGGGGACGATGTTATGACAAAGAGAATTGCTTACCTGGGAGTGCTCACAGCACTGGCATTTGTTTTTTCTTATATTGAATTTCTGCTGCCTTTAAACTTTGGCGTACCGGGAATCAAACTGGGTCTGGCAAATCTGGTGGTGATTGTGGCATTATATATGATCAATGTGCGCGCGGCATGTCTGTTATCGTTTGTGCGTATCCTGCTCACGGGACTGACGTTTGGGAATCTGGCAAGCATGATATATAGCCTTGCAGGTGGAATATTAAGTCTTGTTATAATGATTTTGGCAAAGCGGAGCAATGTATTTTCCGTTACCGGCGTCAGTGTTTTGGGCGGCGTATCTCATAACGTGGGACAGATAATAATTGCAATCCTTGTGGTAGAGACAAAGAGCCTCCTGTATTATCTGCCGGTTCTGATTATATCCGGAACGGTTACAGGAGCTTTAATCGGGGTTTTGGCATCTATATTAATTCGACACTTAAATAAGGCAAAGGAAACGTTATGAAAAAATTATATGTATATTTAAGTAATTACAAGAAAGAATGTATTTTGGCGCCATTGTTTAAAATGCTTGAGGCGTCCTTTGAGTTGGTTATACCGTTGGTGGTGTCCGCAATTATTGATGTGGGGATTACAAATGGAGACGGAAACTATATCGCGCGCATGTGTCTGATTATGGTGATGTTGGGATTGTTTGGTTTGGTGAGTTCCGTGACGGCGCAGTATTTTGCGGCCAGGGCTGCCGCAGGATTTGGCACTAAAGTTCGCCATGCGCTGTTTTCCCATATTCAGGGATTTTCCTTTTCTGAGATTGACAAGATGGGGACAGCCACATTGATTACACGTTTGACAAGCGATATCAATCAGGTACAGTCCGGAGTCAATATGGTGCTGCGGCTGTTTTTGCGCTCTCCGTTTATTGTTTTGGGCGCTATGGTGATGGCGTTTACGATTGACGTGAAAGCGGCGCTGATTTTTGTGGTGACAATTCCGCTGCTGTCCCTGGTGGTGTTTGGCGTGATGGCAGTCAGCATTCCGTTGTACCGGAAGGTACAGGAACGTCTGGACAGGGTATTGGGCATTACCCGGGAAAATCTTACCGGAGCCCGTGTCATCCGCGCTTTCCATAAAGAGGAGGAGGAAAAAAGCCGCTTTGAAGAAGGGCTGGAAAACCTCACATCTATGCAGACGTATGTAGGCAAAATCAGTGCATTTTTGAATCCGCTCACATATGTGATTATCAATGCTGCCACGCTTGTCCTGCTCTATACCGGAGCAGTTCAGGTGAATCTTGGAAACCTCACGCAGGGGGAAGTCGTGGCATTGGTAAATTATATGTCGCAGATTTTGGTGGAGCTTATTAAGCTTGCCAACCTGATTATCACAATCACAAAGGCAGTTGCCTGTGCAAGACGCGTATCGTCTGTTCTGGAAGTGGAAAGCACGATGCCCACGCAGCCGTCTCTTCAATCTGAGGAAGGCGGGGGTATAAAAGAAGATCAGGATATCATGGTGCGTTTTTCCCATGTGGGTCTGACGTACCAGGGTGCAGGTGCAGAAAGCCTGTCTGATATTGACTTTTCGGTCAGGAGGGGTGAGACGGTAGGGATTATCGGCGGCACGGGTTCCGGGAAAACCTCTCTCGTACATTTGATTCCGCGCTTTTATGACGCAACGCGCGGGGAAATTTTGATAGACGGCAGAAATGTCAAAGATTATCCGTTAGAAGAATTAAGACAGAAAGTCGGCATTGTCATGCAAAAGGCGGTACTGTTTCAGGGAACGATCCGTGAAAACCTTTGCTGGGGCAAGGCAAACGCGACAGAGGAAGAACTTATAAAAGCGCTTGAGACGGCGCAGGCGAAGGAAGTCGTGGACGGTAAGGAAGGAAAACTGGAAGCGCCCGTAGAACAGGGGGGTAAGAATTTCTCCGGCGGACAGCGGCAGCGGCTTACGATTGCCCGCGCGCTGGTGCGTAAACCGGAGATACTGATTTTGGATGACAGCGCGTCCGCGCTCGATTATGCCACGGACGCCAGACTGCGTAAGGCAATTCGTGAAATGGAGGAGGCGCCGACCGTATTTATCGTGTCGCAGAGAACCTCATCCATTCAGCATGCGGATAAGATCATTGTTTTGGACGATGGGGAGATTGCCGCAGTGGGAGTCCATGAGCAGTTGTTGGAGTCTTGTGAAGTTTACCGGGAAATCTATGATTCCCAGTATAAGAAACAGTAAAACGTCGTTGGAGGTCATGTATGAAAAACAAAAAAAGCCAATTGCAGACAATGAAAAAAGTGTTGACATACATTCGGTCCTACCGGATTTTTCTGGTGTTGTCGTTGATTTTTGCTATTGTGGCAGTAGCGTCCACCCTGTATTTTCCGGTTCTGACCGGACAGGTCATCGACCATATTCTCGCGCCGGGGCAGGTAGACTTTGCCATTATTATGGATTTGCTGTGGAAAATGGGGTTGCTCATCCTTGTGACCGCGCTGGCACAATGGCTGATGAATGTCTGTAACAACAAAATTACCTATGAGGTTGTGCAGGACGTCCGGCGGGAGGCGTTTGCCAAAATAGAAATTCTGCCTCTGAAATTTATTGACGCACATTCTCACGGAGAACTCGTAAGTCGCGTGATTGCCGACGTAGACCAGTTCGCGGACGGACTCCTGATGGGATTTTCTCAGTTGTTTACCGGAGTAATTACGATTTTGGGAACCCTGCTTTTTATGATCAGTATCAATGTGCGGATTACGCTGGTTGTTGTATTGGTGACGCCGGTGTCCTTGTTTGTGGCAAGTTTTATTGCCCGCAGAACATTTTCGATGTTTATGCTCCAATCGACGACGCGCGGAGAACAGACGGCGCTCATCAATGAAATGATTGAGAATCAGAAGGTCGTGCAGGCGTTTTCCAAAGAAAAAGACGTGATGGAGAAGTTTGATGAGATTAACGGCAGGCTGGAGCGGGCGTCGCTTCGGGCTACCTTTTTCTCCTCGCTGACAAATCCGGGTACGCGTTTTGTCAACAGTCTGGTATATACCGGGGTTGCGCTTGTGGGTGCGTTTCTTGCAATGGCGGGAAACGGCGTGCTCACAGTCGGGCAACTATCCTGTTTTCTCAGCTATGCCAATCAGTATACGAAACCGTTTAATGAGATTTCCGGCGTGGTTACCGAGCTTCAGAATGCGCTTGCCTGTGCGGAACGTATTTTTGACCTGATTATGGAGGAGCCGCAGACGCCGGAGCCGGAATCAGCAGAGACGCTTGCGGACGTAAAGGGAAATGTAAATCTGGAGCACGTATATTTTTCTTATTCTCCGGATAAAAAACTGATTGAGGATTTCAATCTGGACATAAAACCGGGACAGCGGGTGGCGATTGTGGGACCGACCGGATGTGGCAAGACTACGATTATCAATCTGCTGATGCGTTTTTATGATGTGGATCATGGCAGCATTCAGGTAGAGGGTCAGGATATCCGCGCAGTGACGCGAAAGAGCCTTCGGGAGAGCTATGGCATGGTACTGCAGGAAACCTGGCTGAAGGCCGGGAGTATCCGGGAAAATCTTATAATGGGGAAGCCGGATGCGACAGACGAAGAAATTCTGGCAGCGGCGAAGGCGTCGCATGCCCATAGTTTTATCAAACGTCTGCCGGATGGCTATGATACGGTGATTGGAGAGGAGGGGGGCAGTCTGTCCGTCGGGCAGAAACAGCTTTTGTGCATTGCGCGCGTGATGCTCTGCCTGCCGCCGATGTTGATTTTGGACGAGGCGACCTCCTCAATTGATACGAGAACAGAAATGAAGATACAGAATGCATTTGCAAAGATGATGGAGGGGCGCACCAGTTTTATTGTGGCGCATAGGCTGTCCACGATTCAGGAGGCTGATATCATTCTCGTGATGAAGGATGGACATATTTTGGAACAGGGGAACCATGAGGAATTGCTGAAACAGGGCGGACTCTACTCAGAATTATATAACAGCCAGTTTGCGGTATAGGCAATCCGGATTTTAGAGGGAGGAAAGCGGGATGTTGAAAATATTTGTGGTGGAAGACGAACCTTTCATCCGCAAAGGCATTATCATGTATATCCAGAGGGGAGACCCCGGATTTGAGGTTGTGGGGGAAGAGGGCGATGGGGAACGCGCGTATTCTCAAATACTGCGGACGAAACCGGACGTATTGCTCACCGATATCCGGATGCCGCATATGGGTGGTCTGGAGCTGGCAGAGGAAGTGAAAAGGCATCTGCCAGATTTAAAGGTCATAATCATCAGCGGTTACGATGATTTTACATATGCGAGCAAGGCCATCCATATCGGTGTTGTGGATTATCTGCTGAAACCTATTTTGGAAGATACATTGCTTGCAGCTATTCGCAAAGCGGAGGAAGAAATAACAAAAGAACGGGAAGGCGGCAAAAAAGAGGGGGAACCAGGTGAGGACAGAGTGGGATTTTTCGGCTGTCAGGATGCTGCAATTGCGTTGAAACAGGTGGATATCAAAAGTTGGGCCAAAGATTCCGTAGAGCTTTTTCTGAAAAAGGGACTGGAAAGCGAGGTAGAAAAATTTGTAGGGCAGTACCTGGAATGCGTGGGGAGCGATAATCTGGAATCCATGATATTTCGGCAATATATGGTGATCGATATGCAGCTTGAGGCAGTGCGTTTTTTAGACAGTCTGGGAGCAGAGGAATATACAGGGGACGTTATCTGTGAGGAACGGGAACTTGCCAGGCATATGAAGACGCCTAAGACGAGCAGGAATTATATGGTGTCCATATTGAAAAGCTGTATTGCGGTGCGTGACAGCCTGTCTGGAAATCCGTTTAGGGTAATGGTGGAAAAGGCAAAGGAGTATGTGGGGGCGCATATTGGCGCGGAGATTTCCCTGAGCGCTGTTGCTGCGCACGTGGGGGTAAGCGCAAGTCATTTCAGCCGGATTTTCAGTCGGGAAGCGGGGGTCACATTTATCGAATATCTGACAGGGGTACGCATGGAGCGTGCCAAGGAAATGCTGCGCTGTACGAATAAGAAGATTGCAGAAATTTCTCAGGAGATCGGCTATCGCGATACCAGGTATTTTTATACACTGTTTAAGAAAAATGTCGGCTGCACGCCGAGGGAATATAGGAAGAAAGAAAATTAGGACGTATTATAAATGCGTTCTTTTTTTTGCTTGATAAAATTTTAAACAAAATAAGCATGAAAACAAACAATATGATGCGTGCAGAAGTCCAGGAGCAAGAAAACCACAGGAATTTCATAAAAAAATCGGTATTTATTTCCATGCTATCTTGTTACAATTAAGCTATTGCAGGTAAGGAAGGGTATAATAAAAGGAGGAAAAACATGAAAAAATGGAAAGAAATGGCAAGGAGGCTGGCGGGAAGTCTGCTGGCGGCCTGTGTGGCTGTTGGGGCGTTACCTGTGGTTTCCCACGCGGATAACCCCATTGCACAGAATATTTACACGGCAGACCCGGCGCCCATGGTATACGAAGACACCATGTATATCTACACGGGACATGACGAGGACAATTCGACGTGGTATACCATGAATGACTGGAGATGTTATTCCAGTAAGGATATGGTAAACTGGACCGATCACGGCACGGTTCTGACATTGGATGATTTTGACTGGGTAAAATCTGACGCCTGGGCTGGACAGTGTATCGAACGCAACGGTAAGTTTTATTTCTATGTCCCCGTTACAGCCAAGACCGGACAGACGGCAATTGGCGTGGCTGTGGCAGACACCCCGATAGGCCCTTTTGAAGACGCCATCGGAGAGCCTTTGATTATGACGAAGGAGGGCGGGGATATCGATCCCAGCGTGTTTATTGATAATGATGGACAGGCGTATCTCTACTGGGGCAATCCCGCGCTCAAGTATGTAAAGTTAAATGAGGATATGGTGAGCTACGAAGGAAATGTAGTAACTGTGCCGCTGACAGAAGAGGGATTCCGCAAGCGTGTACAGGCGCCGGACGCGCAACCCAAGCGGGAAACGCTGTATGAGGAAGCTCCCTGGATTTACCGGCGCGGAGATATCTATTATCTCGTGTATGCGGCTGATTTGCCGGAACATATTGCATATTCCACCAGCGATTCGCCGATTGGCCCATGGAAGTTTGGCGGCGTTATCATGCCCACGCAGGGAGGAAGTTTTACCAACCATCCGGGCATCGCTGATTTTAAAGGACATTCCTATTTTGTATACCATAACGCAATGCTTCCGGGAGGCACGGGATTTATGCGCTCGGTTGCGGTGGAGGAATTTGAATACACGGCAGACGGCAAAATTCCGGAGATTAATATGACAGAAGAAGGACCGGACGCGATTGAAACGCTCAATCCCTATCAGCGGACGGAGGCGGAGACGATTGCCTGGGGAAATGGCATTGAGACCGAGAAATGCAGCGCCGGCGGCGTCAATATCTGTGATATTCAAAATGGAGACAACATCAAAGTAGAAAATGTAGATTTCGGAGAAGATGGAGCTGGTATGTTTACGGCGTCCGTTGCCTGTGGCAGCCAGCCGGAAATTATGAAAGGCGGAAGTGTGGAGCTGCGCCTGGACAGCCTCAAGGGTACGGTAATTGGAGAATTACCGGTGTCTTATACCGGAGGCTGGGATAGCTGGAAGGAAAAGAGTACGGCAGTTTCTAACGTATCGGGCGTTCATGACCTGTTTCTCGTGTTTAAGGGAGAACATGGCGGAGATTTGTTCCACATGGATTACTGGAAATTTACGAAGAAAGGGACGAAGGAGCTGGCAGCCGTCAGCGCGTCCATCAATACCCATAAGATTGACACGGCAGAGGGGTCAAATACGGCGCAGGTAAACGTGAAGGCCATCTATGCGGACGGCAGCAGCCAGGACGTGACAGAAACCGCACAGATAGCAGTCAGCCCGGATAACGGCGTTGTTGAAGTGGAAGCAGGTACCGGTAAGGTGACGGCGAAGAAGTATGGAGAGGCTCGGATTGCCGCGACCTGGCAGGGCAAGACGGATATCGTCGATTTGCTGGTAACGGATTTAAACAGAGAACTTTCCGTAGAGAGCCTGACGTTACAGAAACGTACGGTAGAGGTGAAGGCCGGAACTAGTGAAAACATAACGGTTACAGCAGTATTTCCGGACGGGCATACGGAGGACGTCACGACAAAGGCGACCTATTCTGTTGCGGATACAGAGATAGCGGAAGTTGTCAATGGAAAGGTTACTGCCAAGAAGATTGGTGAGACGGATGTGGAAATCAAATACCGTCATACATTGGGAGAAGAAAAGAGCGTCACACTCAAGGTAGTGGTACCTCCGGTAAATCCATTTGAAAGAGTGGAGGCCGAGACCTATGGCGGTACGAACGGAGAAGTTAAAAAATATAGCTGCGCAGACGAGGGCGGTACGGATATGGTCGGCGAAATTAAGGCCGGCAACTGGCTTAAGTATACGGATATCGGCTTTGGAGAAGGCGCAAAGATATTGAGCGCCAGGGTTGCCTGCGGAAGTGCAACGGGATTCGAGGTAAGACTTGACAGCCCGGACGGAACGTTGATAGGAACTGTGTCCGTGCCTTATACCGGAAGCTGGGATACTTATCAGACAATAAACTGTGATTTGGAATCTGCAACCGGCACCCATGATGTGTATTTTGTGTTTGAGGGAGGAGTCAATTTCAACTGGTGGCAGTGTTCTGCAAGAAGAGATGAGGCAAATTCCTGTATTGCATCATTCAGTTTTGACGAGGAAGGTACGGGATTTGTAGATAAAAAGACCAGGGCAAAGGCGCTGGCAAAAGGAACGAACGAGCTTTCTGCTGATGAGAAGGTTGCAGGTAAATCTCTGCACCTGGACGGAACGGGCAGCAATTTCCTGACCGTGCAGGATGCCGATGGACGGAGTCTGCTTGCAGGTTATGAGGAAATTACCGTTTCTTACTGGAGTAAGGTAGATGGCACGAAGAGCAGTACGAACTGGGGCTTTATCGCTAACAGAGCGGGTGAAAAGGTCAGTGCAAGAAAATATATTGGTACCATTGAGCGTGGAAATTCCGTGGTTCTTGAAAGATGTAAGGATGGAACGGGCAGTTCCTGTATCTCTCAGGCAACGACCAAAAATGACATCCCCAACAATGAGTGGAAACTTGTGACAGCCGTATTTACCGAGAATGAGACGAAATTATATATCAACAAAGAGTGCGTAACCACCCAGACGGATAAGAAACTCAGCAGTGTCTTTGGCGGAGACAGTACATTCCAGATCGGTAAGGCAGACTGGGCGGACGGAGAATTCTTTAACGGATATCTGGATGAATTTAAAGTATACAATTATGCGCGCTCCGAAGAGGAAATTGCCAGCTATTACGATATTGTTAAAAGCGGCGGGAATTATGATGACAGGGAAGCAGCAGATGCTGCAATCAAAAAGATTCAGGCAATCGGTACGATCGAATTGACAGACGCCTGCAAGGAATTGCTGGAAGCGGCAAGAAAGGCATACAATGAATTGACGGATGCACAGAAAGCCTTAATTCCTGCAGAGACTTTAAAACTTCTCACAGACGCGGAGGCAGAGTACGACAGGCAGGAAGAGGAAAGTAAAAATCCGCCGAAGGAAGAGAAAATCACCCTCACCAGGAATCATATTTCCGTAATCCCTGCACAGGCATATACCGGAACGCCTTTACAGCCTGCGGTTACGGTGATCTGTAACGGCAAGAAACTGGTAAGAAATACGGACTACACCGTAACATACAGAAATAACACCAATATTGGGCAGGCAGCGGCAGTAGTTACCGGAAAAGGAAATTATGTTGGAACAGCGGAGATCGGATTTGCCATCACTGTGATGAAGAATGCGTCATACACAGCAGGGAATTATAAGTATAAAATTACTAACGCGAAGATTGACGGCAAAGGAACGGTTGAACTGACCGGGCTTAAGAGCAAAACGTTGAAGAAAATCAATGTGCCGGCCACTGTGAAAATTGGCGGAAAGAGCTTTAAAGTAACCTCCATTGCGAATGGGGCATGTAAGGGATGCAAAAAGACTACAAGCATCGTCATCGGGAAGAATGTGAAGACAATTGGAAGTTCCGCATTCTCCGGCTGTGTAAAAGCATCGAGTGTGACGGTTGGAAACGCTGTCACCAAGATTGGCACGAAGGCGTTCTATAATTGTAAGAAGTTAAAGAAGGTAACCATCAAAAGCACGAAACTGAATTCTGTTGGCAAGAGCGCCATCAAAGGAATCTATAAAAAAGCGGTTATGAAATGCCCGAAAAAACAGCTCAAAAAATATAAAAAGCTGTTCAAATCGTCCACCGGTTATAAGAAGACGATGAAAATCAAATAAAATTTAACCGTGAAATACAGGCGGGGCTGTTGTGTGAAAGATGGGCTTTCAACGACAGCCCTGTATTTTCCGGAAAGAAATGGTGTAATTTTCACCTGTGTTCTGTTATGATGAAAGTGGAAAAGGAAAGCGCGTAGGGTTATTTGAGAAAGGAATCGGTATGAAAAGAAAAAGGAATCGTTTTTTGAGGGGAACCACAGCCGTTGTTTTGGCTGGCTGTCTGTTTCTTCAGGGGATTGGGGAGAGCGTGGCAGAGGCGTCTTTTTCAGGTGAGGCGACGGGGACGACGCTGTGTGAAGAGGGGTTCGAATCGGGCTCTGTCGGCGGATGGTCCGCCAAAGACGGCGCGAGCCTTTCTGTGGAGACGGATAATCCCCAAAACGGCAGTTATTGTATGAAAATTACAGGAAGGAAGACGACGTCTTCCGGAGCAAAACTGGAGATTGGCAACCGGTTGCAGACTGGCAGTTACCTGCACGTATCAGCTTATGCAAGATATACATCCGGACCGGAAAAGAAAAAAATTCAGCTCACCATGTCCTGTGACGGAAGGTATTATACTCTCGGAAGCAGGGAACTTGCACGCGGTGAATGGGGAGAGATAACAGGAGGCATGGCCGTTCCCCGCGGCGTCAGGTTGTCCGACGCCATATTATTTTTTGAGACGCCGTGGGTACAAAATCCATCGGCGCAGGACGATTTGATGGATATCTATGTGGATGATATCAAGGCATCCTTATATCCGTTCTGTGACACAGAAAGCTACCCGTCTCTGAAAGAATTGTACAAAGACCAGTTTCGCATCGGACTTGCCGTGCCGGATCTTGTATTGAACACGCCGGAGTACAGCCAGCTCTTCGAGAGACAGTGCAGCAGTATGACGATGGAAAATGAGATGAAACCTACCTACATCATGGATCAGAAAACGAGTAAGAATAATTTGAGCGAGTACAAAGAGCATGTGGCGCTTAACTTCAACTCTTATAAAACGGGCATGGACTATGCAAAGCAGCATGGACTTGCCGTGCGTGGACATACGCTGGTATGGCATTCCCAGACGCCGGAGTGGTTCTTCTATGAAGATTACGACGTATCAGGGAAACGCGCGGACAGGGATTTGATGTTGAAACGTATGGAAAATTATATCAAAGAGGTTATTTCCTGGACAGAGACAAATTATCCCGGTGTGATTTATGCATGGGATGTGGTCAACGAGGCGGTAGCGGATTATTTCGGCGAAGGTTCTGCGCCCATGCGCCAGGACGACAGTCCCTGGTATCAGACCATCGGTGCGGATTTTGTGCAGAAGGCGTTTGAGTATGCCAGAAAATATACGAAACAGTATGGCGCAGGAGATATCAAACTGTTTTACAATGATTACAATGAATATTTCTCTGCCAAACGGGAGGGGATTGTATCATTGTTAAAGCCTGTAAAGGAACAGGGAAATATTGACGGTGTGGGAATGCAGAGCCATTTTGACACCCGACAGCCTCTGGAGGGAAACAACGGTTATATGACGGCAGTGCGCAGGTTCCGGGATGAGCTTGGACTGGAGCTGCATGTGACGGAGCTGGATATCGGGATTGCCGACGGCGATACGCAAACATCCCAGGGAGTATATTACCAGCAATTTATGGAGGCATTGTTAAAAGAAAAAAGGGAAGGGGCAAATATCACCAGCGTAACGTTTTGGGGACTAACGGATGGGCTGTCGTGGCGTCCCGGCGAGAATTGCCTGTTGTTTTACGATGATTTGAGCAGAAAGCCTGCGTTTGAGGGAGTTGTTCAGGCAATCGGCAATACTCAGGCCGCCATTGACAAAATCAATGCTATTGGGAAGGTAGAGCTGACGGAATCCTGTAAAGAGAAGATTGCAGAGGCAAGGAATCTGTATGACTCCCTGACAGAGGAGCAGAAAGCTCTGGTACCTGCAGATATTTTAAGCATTCTCACCCAATCGGAAACAGAATATAAAAAACAGGAAGAAGAGGACAGGAAAAAGCCTCCCAGAAAAATTGCTATTGGGAGGGAAAATGTTTCTGTGATTGCTGCGCAGACTTATACAGGCCAACCTTTGCAGCCTGTGGTTACGGTGACCTGTAACGGCAGAAGGCTTGTAAAGGACAGGGATTATACGGTCGTTTACAGGAATAATATAAATATCGGGCAGGCAGTGGCGCTCATTACCGCAAAGGGCGATTATGAAGGCAAAGCAGAGAGGGAATTTGCCATTACCGTGGCCAAAAACAGGATCTATACGGTGGGAGATTACAAGTATAAGATTACCGATGCAAGGACAGACGGCAAAGGTGCGGTTGCACTTACCGGAGTCAGGAGCAGCGCAGTGAAAAAGAAACTGAAGAAAATCAATGTGGCAGCCACCGTTAAGATTGGCGGCAGGAATTTCAAGGTGACGTCGGTGGGGAATGCGGCCTGCAAGGGGTGTACAAAGGCGACCCAAATTACAATAGGAAAAAATGTTAAGACAATCGGCACTTCGGCATTTTCAGGCTGTAAGAAGGTTTCAGCCGCAACCATCGGGAGCAATGTTACGAAAATAGGCGCTAAGGCGTTTTATCAATGTAAGAATCTCAAAAAAATAACAATTAAGAGTAAAAAAATGGCTTCTGTTGGAAAGAATACTTTAAAAGGGATCCATAAAAAGGCGGTTATCAAGTGTCCGAAACGCAAGCTCGAATCGTACAGAAAACAGCTGAAATCCAAAGGTCAGAGTAAGAGCGTAAAGATTTCTTTTTGACAAAACTTTATCACTGTGATATACTGAACAGAGATATATGTTTGCAAATGGGAATGCCTTGGGTTGTTCCCGATAAGTGAAACGAGGTGGAATGAGTGGCAGTACAACAGGCAGATATTGATAAAGTCCGCGCGTCCGTGTCGGGGCAGTTGGGGAATAAGGTAATGATACAATTAGATAGAGGCCGTAACAGGGTTGACGTTCAAAAAGGTGTGATACAGGGGGCTTACCCTTCCGTATTCACGATTCTGGTGGATGATGAAAATGAAAAAAAGCCATCGCAGCTTCTTTCGTTTAGCTATGCAGATGTGTTGACGAGAGACGTTAGAATGAAATTATGTTAGGTCAGGGAATAAAACACTCCGATTCTGAATAGAATGTACCAATATTCAGATAGGAGTGTTTTTATTTTGGATTTAGCGAAGAGATATATACATATGAATCGGGAAAAAGGAAAAGCTGTGACACAGGTCACGCTGGATGACGATTTCAATGTGCCGGACATGAAACCGGATTTGATAAGAATCATACAGGACAGAGGAGAGTTGAAACTGGATGAGACGACGATCACACAGGATCATGTCTGGCTGAAAGGCGTGCTGAAATTTTCCCTTTTGTACCGCAGCGACCAGGAGGACGGTAAGATTAACACCATGAACGGCGAGATTCCTTTTCAGGAGAGCCTCGCGATAGACGGTGCGAATGAGTACGATACGGCAAAATTAAGCTGGGAGATGGAGGATCTCTCCATCGGAATTATCAATTCCAGAAAATTGAGCGTGAAAGCGTTGGTAACGCTGCACGCAGTGATTGATGAAGTTTACGATGAAGAATTGATCACGGGTGTGGGTCAGGAAGAGGGCGTACAGCTTTTAGAGCAGAAGTTGTCGGCGATGGAGTTGTTTCTGTCGAAAAAAGATACCTTCCGCTTTAAGGAGGAAATTCTGCTGCCCTCCAATAAGCCGAATATTCGTCAGATGCTGTGGAAGAGCGTGCAGCTTCGCGGTGTGGAGATGCGCCTTTTGGAGCAGAAGTTAAATATCAAGGGTGAGGCGCTTGTGTTTGTTCTCTACGAGGGAGAGGATGAAGAGGAGCATCTGCAGTGGATGGAAACAGCGTTGCCGTTTACAGGCGTCATTGATTGCAGTGGATGCAGCGAGGATATGATTGCTGATGTGTCTTACGATGTGTCGGCAATAGAGCTGGAAGTGAAACCGGATTATGACGGAGAGGAGCGGATGCTGCACCTGGAATTGGTGCTGGATCTGGAAATACGTGTTTTCCGCGAGGAGGAAACGCAGGTGGTAGGGGACCTTTACGTGGTCAACGAGAAATGGACGCCGTTGTATCAGGAGGCCATCTTTGAAAAACTGCTGATCCGCAATGCCTCCAAGTGCAAAGTTTCTGATAAGATAAGCCTTGAGCAGAACCAGGAGCCGATCTTACAGATTTGCGCAAGCGAGGGTCATGCCGTAGCGGAGCAGGTGGAGATTGTTGAGGATGGAATCCAGGTGGAGGGAACGTTGCAGGTAACCATTCTGTATGTGACGGCGGATGACCGTATGCCGGTTGCGTCGGTCAGGGATATTCTGCCATTCCATTATCTGATTGAGGCGCCGGGAATTCACAAGGGCTGCCGCTACCATTTGCAGACAGGAATCGATCAGCTGACCACAGTCATGACAGACAGCAGCCAGGTGGAAGTAAAAGCTGTGCTGAATTTAAACTGCATTGTGTTTGAACAGCAGAAAATTAACAAGATTACGGAGGTCGAGCAGGAGCCGCTCAATATGGAGGAACTTCAGGATAGCCCGGGCATTATCGGTTATATTGCCAAAGAGGGGGATCAACTGTGGGATATTGCCAGGGAGAATTTCACAACAATTGCTGAGATTGTAAAGACAAACCAGCTTTCCTCCGAGCAGATTAAAGCGGGAGATAAAATCCTGATTATCAAGACTGTTGGGTAAAATGCCAAAATTTAATGATGTTCGCCTTGCCTTTTCCGTCATTATGTAATAAAATATTACTATTAGGGAACTGTTATTCAAAACGGTTGAAGGGAAGGAGACAATATGTTTAAGAGAAAAATTTTGGCGGCAATGCTTACGGCTGCCGTTATGGTGACGTCCATTGCGGACGGATTCATACCGGCAGCGGTAGCACAGGCAGCGACGGCAACGCCGGTCGAGACAACGATTCAGAGGACACAGGTATCAAATCCGATTCTTTCAAATTATCCGGATAATGATAAGATTCCGGAAGCATATCGCGGCACGGTCCTCTATGGTGGCGACCCGTCTGTAATGGTGGAAGATGATACCGTATATCTCTATACGGGACGCGATATCCCCATTGACCTTACGCAGGTGAAAGGTTCGACAAAGGTGGAAGACGGATATTATATGTTTGAGTGGCAGTGCTACAAGACAACGGATTTGAAGAACTGGACATACGAGGGCGTTATTATGAGCGCTGACAGGGAATCTATTACCTGGACAAGCAGCGGAACGGACGCCTGGGCGGGACAGATTACTTCTCATTATGATTCGGAAATGGGCAAGAAGTATTACTATTTTTATAATTGTACCTGGGATGCTACATCTGAGGGCAAACAATCTATCGGCGTAGCAGTTGCCGATACGCCGACTGGCTGGTCAACCCTGGAGGCGAAGAAGGAATACTGTGAGGCAAAGAACATACCCATCAGCATTGCGGACGATGACGAGAAGAGCCTTTATTTTGTGGATCTTGGAAAGCCGTTAGTCAAGGGTACGTTTACTACGCAGGAGAGCAGCGCCTGGAATGATATTGACCCAACCGTATGGGTGGAGACGGTCGATAACGTAGAGCACCGTTATCTTTCCTGGGGAAATGGAAAAGCGTTTGTCTGCGAATTGAACGATGATATGATTTCCATTCAGGACGTGAATGGTGATAGAAAGATTACGTTTGGCAGGCAGGTTGATGGCAAAACTTCTGAGGACGTGGACGTCATCGAGAAAGACGTTGCCAATCTTGGCGTGTTTACGGAGGCGCCCTGGATTTACCGGCGCAAAGACGCGGATGGCAAGCCCGTGGGACCATATTATTACTTTTATGCGTATGGCTGGAGAGAGCAGATGGCATACACAACGGTTGATAATCTGATGGATGGCACGTTTGAAACTGGCAAGATTCTGATGCCGCCGACAGCGACTTCCAACACCAACCATATGGCGGTATTTGATTTTAAGGGCAAGACGTATTTTGTTTATCATAATGGTTCTGTGCGGGGTGGAAGCGGATTCCGCCGGACGGCATGTATCACAGAGATGCATTTCAATGAAGACGGAAGCATTCAGCAGATTCCGGAGACAGCGATTGGCATTACCGGGGACAAGCCGTATTATCTGTTCAGCAATACCGGAGACGTTATCTCCCATGAGAATTATGTGAATTCGAGCGCGGATACAGATTATCCCTACATGGACGTGAAAGTCGGCACCTATTACCAGCCGCAGAAACTGGATGCAAGCTGGGCGATTGTCGATGGCAAGGCGGATCCTGCAAAAAAATCTTATGTATCCATACAGTCCGAGAACAAGCCGGGATTGTACATGACGGTGAATAATGATAATTCCGTTACATTGGCGCATGACTGGAATTACAGCGACGGATTTATCAAGCCGGGATATTCGAAACCGGAAGGTACGCCGAATGAGATTACGACGTTTGACGAGGCTATGGGCAAAGCGCAGACCTTCCGTACGGTAAAAGGCCTGACGGATTCTGAGAAGGCGGTCTCTTTTGAGAGCGTTGCCAAAGAAGGGCATTATCTCAGCGTGAATTATGATGGCAGCCTGATTGTTAAGCCGCTGGCAGAATGCGACGCCCGGGCAGATTTCTATTTGAACAATGCGCCGGTAATTTCAGGCGATAAGGGCAATAAAAACGATATCACATCCCTTAAAGCAGACGGGAAGGTACTGACAAAGACGGGATACGTTTATAATCATGCGGTTCCTTCTGAGACGGAGTCCGTTGCATTGTCCATTGCCACACAGGATGCGAAAGGTTTTATCACCGTCAACGGAAAGCGGGTAGATAGCGCGCGAGAGATTATTGTCCCATTGAGCGGTATTTATACAGATATTGCCATTGGTGTTTACTCTGAGGACAGGCGTCCGCGGGCAAATTATTCCGTGGTAGTAGAGAAGAAATTTGATGCAGACCCAATCAGCGAGCCGGTGAAGTCGTTCGGTTTTGAGAATGAGGCAAACGGCGCGGTGGCTGTTCAGAAAAGTACGAGCAGTGTGAATGTAGAAACCGTCGAGAAAGATTTGCAATACAGGGACGGTGTAAATGGAGGAAAAGCGGTTTACCTTGACGGTACGCACGGTCTGAAACTCTGGGATGCAGAAGGAATGGGTGAGAACTATACGATTTCCTACTGGATGAAACCGGAGATTCTGGGAACGAATGTAGACCCCACGCTTGCGGCGGGTACGTTTACGCCGGAATACTGGTTGAACCTTACGTTTGGCAGAAGCATCTGGTCAGGCACAGGCGGCGGTAAATTTGTCGACGATGCGGGTACGCTTTCATATAAACAGAATCAATGGCAGCTTGTCATCCTCACGGTTGAAGGCAATAAGGCGAAATTATATGTAGACGGTGAACTGAAAGGAAATGGCTCGATTGCTCCTGATGTTTTGGGAAAGAGCGGCGCGGCAGTCTTTTTCGGCGCGAATGCATGGGATGCTTACTTTAAAGGTTATCTGGATGAGTTGAAGATATACGACTGTACGCTGGATGAGGCGCAGGTAATGACATATGTTGCCTCAACACTTGAGAAACCGAAGGCTCCGGTACAGCCTGACCCCAAGGCTCCGGTAAACGTAGGGGCGTTTGGAGATGAAGAGGTTATCGTTCCCGGTGAGGATTCTTCAATCGGCGGAAACCCAGGTGGCAATCCTGGCGGGAATCCAGGTGGCAATCCTGGCGGGAATCCGGGTGGAAACCAGACAAACGGTGAGGTAAAGAAGGTGACGGTAAAAGCCGCAAACCAGAAACCGGGTGTCAGTACGGTATATCTGAAAAAAGGCGGCAAGGTCACACTGTCTGCCGCAGTAACTGGAACCGGCAATTTCAACAAAGCTGTGAAGTGGAGTTCTTCTAAGGCGAAAGTCGCAACGGTGGACAACAAAGGCGTTGTCAGGGCAAAGGGTGTTGGAACGGCGAAGATTACGGCAACGTCTAAGGTAAACGCTGCGAAGAAGGCGACGATTACCGTGAAGGTTTCGAAGAAACAGGTGAAGAACAAGGTTCTGAAGTTAAAGGCGACAAAGAAGACCCTGAAGAAGGGTAAGACCTACACCGTGGCAATCAAGTCCATGACGAAGAAGACCACTGACGCTGTAACTTATAAGAGTTCGAAAAAGGGTACCGCCTCTGTGGATAAATTTGGCGTTGTGACAGCCAGGAAGAAAGGTGCGGCGACGATTACTGTCAAGTGTGGTAAGAAGAGCGCCAAACTAAAGATAACGGTTAAATAATGAGAGATAGGAAAGATGGCTTTCCGGTGCAGATGCGTCTGTGCCGGGGGCTGTTTTTATCTTAACAGGAAAGAATGATTTCCAAAAATCCTTGGTTGCGATACATGGAATATGATGTTATAATCACGTTATGTATACAAACTATTGGAGAGGAGACGCATATGAAATTAAGGAAGCTGACCGCGGTAATGTTGGTGCTTGTTATGGGCATTTCGCAGTTTACGGTTGCTCTGGCGGACAAGAAGTCTGATGCGGAGAATAAGAAACAGCAGGCAGAAGACAATTTGAAATCAAAACAGAATGAAATAGATAATATAGAGCAGGAGCAGGCTCAGTTACAGTCTGAGATTGACGCACTGGACGCGGAGCTTGTAAATGTTATTTTACAGCTCACCACGTTGGAGGAGGAGCTTGCCATCAAACAGGATGAGCTGGCACAGACGGAGGAAGAGCTGGAGCAGGCGAAGAAAGATGAGAAGAACCAGTATGAGGCGATGAAACTCCGCATCCGTTTTATGTATGAGAAAGGCGATACCGCCATGCTTACCAGCATTCTGGAATCCAGGAGCATTGCGGAACTTCTCAATCGTGTGGAGTATGTCAATGAGGTATACGATTACGACAGGAACCTGCTGACAGAGTATAAGATTACCAAGGAACAGGTAGCGGCGCTGACGGAGCAGCAGAAACAGGAAATTGCAGCCTTAGAGCAGAAACAGGCGGAATTTCAGACGGCAGAAGTCAATTACCGTGCTATGATTGACCGCAAACAGGGCGAGGTGGCTAACTTTGGTGAAATGCTGGCGCAGGCACAGGAACTGGCGGCCCAGTATCAAAATACCATAATTGCGCAGGAGGCGATTATTGCCGAGGAGAATGAGCGCATTGAGCAGGAACGACAGGAGAGAGAACGTCAGGCAAGGGAGCGTGAAGAGCTGGCGCGCAGGGAGCGCGAGCAGCGCGCCAACGCAGGCAGCAGTACGGGAACCGGAGGCAGTTCCGGCGGAGGAAGTACCGGGGGTGGTGATGAATCTGGCGGAGGAAGTACCGGAGGCGGTGGTGACAAGAATCCGGGTTACTCTACGGGCGTCAGCGGAAACGCAGTTGTACAGTATGCGCTGGGATTTGTCGGGAATCCTTATGTATGGGGAGGCAAAGACCCCAATACCGGAGCAGATTGCAGTGGATTTACGAGTTATGTGTATGCGCATTTTGGAATCAGCATCCCCAGCTATTCTTACTCCCAGCGTTCCGTGGGCAAAGAGGTCAGTTACGCCAATGCAAAAGCGGGAGATTTAATCTGTTATGCAGGTCATGTGGCAATCTACATGGGAAATGGACAGATTGTTCATGCAAAAGGAACAGCGTATGGAATCGTGGCATATGACAGCGCCACTTACCGTAATATAGTGACTGTCCGTCGCGTGTTGTAGAGGAGAAAGGCAAATGCGCAGCATTTCTTGCATGCCTTTCGACGACCTGGCAGATGGCGCAAAGCGACGCGTGCCGTTACCGCATTATAAGGAGGAATTAAAAATGGATATTAAGACGTTACAGGCAGATATGATTACAGCGATGAAGGCAAAGGACAAGGGCCGCAAGGATGCAATTTCTGCACTGGTGTCCGCGGTGAAAAAGGCAGCCATTGACGAGGGATGCAGAGAAGATATTCCCGAGGCTCTCGTGGATCGTGTGATTCTGAAAGAATTAAAGACGGCGAAAGAGCAGCTTGACACTTGCCCCAAAGAGCGCGCAGACTTGTTAGAGGAATATCAGCTCCGGCATGATGTGATTCAGGAATATGCGCCTGCAATGATGTCTGCGGAGGAAGTGGAAACTTATATTACAGAGAAATTTGCAGAAGTTGTTGCCACCAGGAACAAAGGGCAGATTATGAAAGCCGTAATGGCAGAATTGAAGGGCAAGGCGGACGGCAAAGTAATCAATCAGGTGGTTGCAGGGCTGTGCCAGTGATAATCGTTTTGCCGGATAAAGTAAAATTTATCATTAATACCTTAATGCAAGCGGGCTATGAGGCGTATGCAGTCGGCGGCTGCGTGCGGGATTCCATATTGGGACGAACGCCGGGAGACTGGGATATCACCACATCGGCGTCCCCCATTCAGGTCAAAGAGCTTTTCCCCAGAACGGTTGACACCGGGATTCAACATGGAACCGTTACGGTCATGGAGGGCAAAGAGGGATTTGAGGTGACGACTTACCGCATTGACGGGGAATATGAGGATTGCAGGCATCCCAGGGAGGTCACTTTTACTGCCAGTCTGGAGGAAGATTTAAAGCGCAGGGATTTTACGATCAATGCTATGGCGTACAATGAGACGGATGGCCTCATCGACCTTTTCGGCGGAATTCATGATATGGAAGAACAAATTATCCGCTGTGTGGGAGAACCTGTGGAGCGTTTTACGGAAGACGCTCTGCGTATGATGCGTGCCGTGCGGTTTGCCGCGCAGCTTGGTTTTGTCATTGAGGAGGGCACGAAAGCGGCCATTGCAGAGCTGGCGCCAAATCTTGCCGGAATCAGCGCGGAGCGAATTCAGGCAGAACTTGTGAAACTTCTGGTCTCTGAGCACCCCGAGGAAATCCGTACAGTCTATGAGACAGGGATGAGCCGCGTGTTCCTTCCGGAATTTGATGCAATGATGGAGACGCCGCAGAATAACCGTTATCACTGTTATCCGGTAGGAGAGCACGTCATTGTCGCGATGCAGAATATCCGGGCGGATAAAATACTGCGCCTTACTATGTTTCTGCATGATGTGGCGAAACCGTCCTGTAAATGCGTGGATGAGAAGGGTATCTGCCATTTTTACGGACATGCCGAGGCAGGAGCCAAAATGGCGGAAAAGATTCTGCGACGGCTGAAATTTGACAATCATACGATCGGGCGGGTGAGCGCGCTGATTCTGTGGCACGATTATATGCCGAGACTGCAAGAGGCGTCTGTTCGCCGTGCAATTCACCGTGTGGGTCTGGAGCAATACCCGGCGTTGTTTGAAGTACAGCGTGCGGATGCTATGGCAAAGAGCACGTATCGCCGGAAAGAAAAACTGGATCATATCTGTGTATATGAACGGATGTATCAGGAAATTATGGACAGGCATGAGTGTCTGACGGTGGGAGATCTTGCTGTCAGTGGCAATGACCTGATTTCGCTGGGGATGAAACCGGGAAAGGAAATTGGAGATATGTTGCAATTTCTGCTTGGATATGTGTTGGAACGCCCTGAGGACAATACGCCGGAAATTTTAAAGAATCTGGTGAAAACAAAACGAAAATCTGAATAGAATGTAACCTCTTCACATATGATAGAAAGACACAAGAAATGGGTTTGTGAATATCATGGTGGAGGGGTTTATGTGTATAATCGAGAAAATCTGATTCTGGAGCAATATCCGTTTGAGGTAAAGCAGGCGTCGAAAGGCAGGGGCGTATTAATTTGTGACACCAGTATGGGATTGAAAATTTTAAAGGAATACAGAGGTTCGGAGGGCAGGGCAGATTTTCTTTACCGGCTGCTGCAATTTTTGGCAGAGCATGGACAAGGGCGCGTGGACTGCATTGTGCGGACAAAGGAAGATAAAACGCTTGCCCGGGATATAGATGGAACTGCGTATATGGTGCGGGATTGGTACGATGGCAGAGAATGCGACACCAAGAGCCGCGAGGATGTCTTAAAGGCCATCCGCCATCTTGCAAAGATACATAGTGTGCTCCGGACATTTCCGGATGAAGTTCCCGATTATCTTCTGGTTCAGGATGACAGCCTGCTTTTGGAAAATGAGAGACATGCGAAAGAATTAAAAAAAGTGCGTAATTATATATCTGCGCGTAAAAAGAAGAATGATTTCGAGATGGAATTTCTGCGCAGTTTTGATTTATTTTACCAGGAGGCAGTGAATGTTATCAGACTTCAGAAACAGATTATGGAACAGAATCTTGATTCTGCGGGCAGGGAAGGCATTTATGGCATCTGTCACGGGGATTACAACCAGCATAATGTGATTTTCTGGCGTCAACAGATTGCCGTGATGAATTTTGAAAAAGCCTCCTATGACGTACAGGTGGCAGATTTAGGGAATTTTATGCGTAAAATTCTGGAAAAGCATAATTGGAATATGGGGCTTGGCATGGATATGTTAAAAGCATATAATGATATCAGGAAACTGGGTCATCCGGAGATGGCGCAGCTCTATATCCGCCTTGCTTATCCGGAGAAATTCTGGAAGATTGCAAACCATTATTTTAATAGCAGTAAAGCTTGGGTTTGCGGAAGAAATTTAGAGAAATTAGAAAAATTTATTTTACAGAACGAAGCCAGAGAGAGCTTTCTGCACCTTATGGAAGCCTCTGTGGGAACATAGGAGAAAGGCAAAAACGCCGCGTGCCGTTACCGCAAAGGTGAATGCCTTTCTCCCGAGCTGGCAGGTGGCGAAAAACGCCGCGTGCCAATACATTATTAGGAGGTAGTGATTTGCGAAAGAGAAGTATGGGTATCTTGCTGCTTGTGCTGCTTGCGGTTCTTGCAGCGGGATGCGGAGAAAAGAAAAGGCGGGTGACGGACGGTAGTGATGTGTATGTCAGCCGGCAGGAGACAAAAATACACAAGGAGGCAGAGGACAGGGATCAGGAGGAACCTGAGGACGGAGAACAGGAGGAGCCTGAGCAAAAAAAGCAGGAGCAGCAGGATATCTACGCGGTTACGGCAATTGATATGAAACGTCAGATTCTTACACTGCGCAACTGCAAAAATGCGGTGGAGGTTCCCTATGAATACACCGGAGGAACTTACATCAGGGATAAATATGAGCATGATCTGACAGTCAGCCAGCTCTCCGTGGGGGAACTGGTGACGATTGAGCAGCAGGGAGAAAAACTCACCACGGTACAAATTGCCAAAGATGCGTTTTCTTATGATGATCTTTATAATTTTACACTGGACAGGGAGATGCAGTCGCTGACAGTCGGAGGCAGTATTTACTATTATGACGACGATCTTCTGGCATATCAGGAAGGCAGTTCCATTCCGCTGTCTGAGATCAATGAACAGGATACTGTATGTATCAAAGGTGTGGGGCAGGAGATTTACACGCTTCAGGTGATGACTGGACACGGTGTGGTGGCGCTGGAAAATACAGAACTTTTCCTTGGCGGCTATATTACGATTGGCAATCTGCTCTCCCAGAAAATTACGCCGCAGATGCGGATTGAGGTGGCAGAGGGCACATACCTGCTTGCCGTTGCCAATGACGGTTATGGCGGCAGCCGGGAAATTACGGTTGAGGCGAACAAGGAGACAAAGGTGGATCTCGATGAACTGAAAGGCGACGGACCGAGTTTTTGCCAGATAGAGTTTGCAGTAACCCCGGAAAATGCCGAAGTATTTTTAGACGGAGAACAGCTGGATTTTCATCAGGCAATTCAGGTTCGCTATGGTACGCATCACCTGGAGGCAAGAGCAGACGGCTATGTGGATTGGACAAGAAAATTGATTGTCAATTCTGCAACAGCTAAGTTGAAGATTGAAATGACTACCGTTGAGGAGGCGGAGGGGGAGGAAGACACGATTTCGACGGCAAATCCTCCCGGGAACAAAAGCACCAGTACGAACGGTAACAGCAATAACAATAATAATAACAGCAATAACAGTAATAATAACAATAATAACAGTAACAACAACAATAATAGCAACAACAATAACAATAATAACAGTAACAACAGTAATAACAACAACAATAACAATAATAACAGTAACAACAGTAATAACAACAACAATAATAACAGCAACAAAAATAATAACAACAACAGCAACAACAATAATAGCAACAACAATAACAATAATAACAGCAACAAAAATAATAATAACAGTAATAACAACAATAGCGCCACGAGCGATATGGACAAGTTGTTGGATGCGCTAAAGAAATTGCTGATTGATAAGAATATCAATACGGACAATCTGGACACCGACAAGAAAACGAATACCAATAAAGAGGATGACAAACATGACGATCATGACGTCAGTGACCATGATAAGAACAACAACAAGAATTGAATAACCGTTCAGCTCGCACCATTCGCAAAACGGCATTTACGTGCTATGGCTAAACTGTTACGAATATTCATCTTTTTGTGTGGAAAACAGTTGTGAAATATCTACATATGAAGTATGATAAGTAGATAGAAGAAACGTAAGGTAAGGAGGAATAGCATGGATTACAAAGAACTTTACAAACAATGGTTGGACAACCCCTATTTTGATGAGGCAACGAAAGACGAGCTTAAGGGCATCGCAAATGATGAGAAAGAGATTGAGGAACGTTTTTATATGGATCTGGAGTTCGGGACGGCAGGTCTTCGCGGCGTAATCGGCGCAGGAACGAACCGCATGAATATCTATACGGTGCGCAAGGCAACACAGGGACTTGCAAATTATATCGCCTCAGTCAATGGACAGGCAAAGGGTGTGGCAATCGCTTTCGATTCCAGAAGGATGTCGCCGGAATTTGCAGATGAGGCTGCGCTCTGTCTGGCGGCAAACGGAATCAAGGCATACGTGTTTGAATCTCTGCGACCGACGCCGGAGCTCTCTTATGCAGTACGCAAATTAGGCTGCATTGCCGGAATTAATATCACGGCAAGCCATAATCCGCCGGAATACAACGGTTATAAGGTTTACTGGGAGGATGGCGCACAGATTACCCCGCCCCACGACAAAGGCATTATGGATGAGGTGAAGAAGGTAACGGATTATGCCACAGTGAAAACCATAGAGAAAGAAAAAGCGCTCGCAGACGGGCTTTATGTGACAATTGGAAAGGATATTGACGATCCGTATATCGAGGAGCTCAAGAGCCTGGTGCTGCGCCAGGATTGCATTGACGCGGTGGCAAAAGATTTAAAGATTGTGTACTCTCCTCTGCATGGAACCGGAAATATCCCGGTACGTCGTGTCTTGAAAGAGCTTGGATTTGAAAATGTCTATGTTGTACCGGAACAGGAATTGCCGGACGGCGAATTTCCGACGGTCAGCTATCCGAATCCGGAGTCTGAAGAGGCATTTCAGTTAGGACTCAAACTGGGCAAAGAGGTAGATGCAGATTTGATTCTTGCCACAGATCCGGATGCAGACCGCCTCGGCGTATATGTCAAAGATGCAAAGACCGGAGAATATCACAGCCTTACCGGAAACATGTCGGGCTGTCTGATTGGTGATTATGTCATCAGCCAGAGGAAAGAACAGAAAGGACTTCCGGCGGACGGAGCTTTCGTTAAATCCATCGTTTCCACAAATATGGCAGATGCAATTGCAGAATATTATGGGATTGAACTGATAGAGGTTCTGACCGGATTCAAGTTTATCGGTCAGAAGATTCTTGAGTTTGAGACAAGCGGTAAGGGTACCTACCTTTTCGGTATGGAAGAGAGTTATGGATGCCTGACCGGCACTTATGCAAGGGATAAGGATGCAGTCGTTGCCTCCATGACATTGTGCGAAGCAGCCGCTTACTATAAGACAAAGAATATGACGTTATGGGACGCCATGATTGCGATGTATGAGCGTTATGGCTACTATAAAGATGACGTGAAGGCGATTACCTTAAAGGGAATCGAGGGACTTGAGAAGATTCAGGAGATTATGAATACGCTCAGAGAGAATACGCCTACGGAAATCGGCGGTTATCGGGTAGTTTCCGCGAGAGACTATAAGGCGGACACGATTAAGGATATGGAGACGGGTTCTGTAACTCCTACCGGACTTCCGAGCTCTAATGTGCTATATTACGACCTGAATGATTCCGCATGGGTATGTGTAAGACCGTCCGGAACAGAGCCCAAGGTAAAATTCTATTATGGTGTAAAAGGTTCTTCTCTTACGGATGCAGATGATAAATCCGAAAAACTCGGCAAAGAAGTTTTAGGGATGATTGACAAGATGCTGTAGAACGCGAATTTTCGCTTGACAAACCGTATAAAAACAAGTATAAATATGTGTGTAGGCAATTTTGAGGAGTAATTAACGCGGAAAATGGGAACGGTTACTTAATAGAAATTGAACCGCAATATTAAATTTAAAAGAATGAATCCAGAGGAGGAATTATGTCATGAACAAAGCAGAACTTGTTGCAGCGATGGCTGAGAAGACAGATTTATCAAAGAAAGACGCTGAGAAGGCACTGAAAGCATTCACAGATGTTGTAGCTGAAGAATTGAAGAAGGGCGAGAAGATTCAGTTGGTTGGATTTGGTACTTTTGAAGTTTCTGAGAGAGCTGCAAGAACCGGAAGAAATCCCCAGACAGGTAAGGAAATGAACATTCCTGCTTCTAAGGCTCCGAAATTTAAAGCAGGTAAAGCTTTAAAGGATATGATTAACTAATAACCGATTCCAGTTAGAGCGTTTTAGAGAGGGCTTTCTGTAGAAAGCTCTCTTTTTTATCTGATAGGAAAGACCTTGTCATGCTAAAGCATGAAAGTGTCTTTCCTATCAGATAAAAAAGAATCCGCTTTGTTCTTTTACTGGAAGATGTTCAAGCAATGATAGAAAGGAAATCGTATGAGGTTAGATAAATATTTAAAAGTCTCCCGGCTGATTAAACGCAGGACGGTTGCAAACGAGGCCTGTGATGCGGGCAGAGTGTCGGTCAACGGCAAAGTGGCAAAGGCGTCGGTCGATGTGAAGGTCGGAGACGTCATAGAGATAGGATTTGGCACCAAAAATGTAAAGGTAGAAGTCCTGGCAGTGCAGGATACGAGTAAGAAAGAAGAGGCCAAAGAGCTGTTCCGCTACCTGTAAAGAAACAGGAATAAAAATATACCTTCTTCATATATTTAAAAAGGACATACTGAATCCTTAAGAAGTGGAAGGAGGTTTTTGGATGGAAGAGAGAGCGGGGACCGGCAACACCCGGAGTACCCACAAGATTGTGATTTCCAACCGGAAAAGCGGAGTGTTAAACGGCGTCATAGATGTACTCTCCTTTGATGTAGGGGAGATTTTGCTTGAGACAGAGCTGGGCATGTTAATGATAAAAGGAAATGACCTTCATGTGAATCGTCTTACATTGGAAAAGGGAGAAATAGATATTGAAGGGAAGATAGACAGCTTTACCTATTCGGATGTAAAAGCAGCCTCGAAAAAAAATGAATCCTTGTTGGGAAGACTCTTTAAATAATGCAGGTCAGTGCGGAAATTTTAAGGGAAACAGACGTATTTTTGGCTGCTTTTCTGACGGGAGTGTTCCTGTTATTTGTATATGATCTGCTGCGGATTGTGCGAAAGATTCTACCCCATAAAATGTGGCTGGTGGGCGTGGAGGATTTGATTTTCTGGATTTGCGGCGCAATCGTGCTGTTTGCAATGCTGTATCGGGAAAACAGCGGTTACATACGAGGGTTCGTGATTGGCGGAGTTTTGACAGGAATGCTTTTGTATAACCTTTTACTCAGCGCCCGGTTTGTGAAAGTAAGCGTATTTTTGCTGGAAAAGCTATTGTTTGTTCTAGGCAGACCGTTTGTATGGACATCCCGTATTTTGCGGCGACCATTTGGTTTTGTCGGCAAAAAGATAAAAAAATTCTTCCGGTTTCTAAAAAAACAATTGAAAAAACTGTGCAAAATGGTTAGAATGGTACTATGCAAATTTTAATCTGTGGTATAAGCAGGAGATGTAAAATGAAAGGGAAACAATCGTAGATGGAAAAACGAAGTGAGGCAAGAAGAGCAGGTGCGCAGAGAACACGCATGAGAAGGAAGAAAAAGCAGAATAAATCCGCAGTGTTGTGTATCGTGTTAATCTCATTCATGTTGTTGGGCGTGATGTCTGTACAGATTTTGTCCCTGTATAACAAGAATCAGTCTTATCAGGTGAGGGAGCAGGAACTTAAGACGCAGCTGGAATCTGAGCAGCAGCGCCAGACCGAACTGAAAGAGTACGAGGACTATGTGAAGTCAGATGAATACGTAGAGCAGGAAGCCAAGAGCAAGCTGGGTCTTGTCCATCCCAATGAGATTATTTTCAAGGAGAAAGAGAAAACGGATTGAGATACATAAGAAAGGTTTTGTTTACGGTATAGATGAATATCCTGAAGAGCTTAAGCCCCTTAGAATCGCCATAAGCAGCGATTTTAAGGGGCTTTTTGTCTAAAAGTTTTCCCGGACCCGTACCCAATTTGACAAACATTTTAAAATCCTCTTTTTATAATAACTCGTGCATGTAGGAAGGCAAATGCATAGCATTTCTGGAATGCCTTCCGTAGATAAGCATTCCTATAGAGAATGAAAATTGAACTTTGACAAAATAAAATCTCCCCGTATGATGTATATGAGTTTCGCGACTTAATACATCAGAAAACAAAGGAGATTTTATAACAATGAAAGTAAAGTACGAAGACCGCCAGAAACAAAAAGTAATCGCAATCACAACAGATACCCTCGTAGTTGGCGTGGACATTGCTAAAAACTACCAGTG
>CAJTSB010000009.1:0-409 GCA_910578825.1 uncultured Lachnospiraceae bacterium
CCACATAAGAGCGCAGCATAATCTCCCGGCTCATCACATTCACAAGGGAAACCTCCAGACCGGACAGCTCAATGTTCCCCGGCATCAGGTCAATACCTTCCTCATGCTTTAAGATACCGTAATCCGCTTCCATTTCTTCATCATTGATAACCTTTTCCAATACATTCGCAAGGGTAACATCCAGCTTGTCCGGCTCCGTGAAGCCAAGACTTGCGGTCAGACTCCCCTGTGCGTCCGCATCAATCACCAGGACTTTCTTTCCCTGCTTTGCCAGCCCGATCCCTAAGCTGCTTGTTGTGGTGGTCTTGCCCACCCCGCCTTTCTGGTTTGCTATCGCTATCACTTTACACATGGTTTTATTCCTCCGTTTAGTCAGATTTTTCTTTTACATTGGCTTTCTGCACTTCCA
>CAJTSB010000009.1:419-92219 GCA_910578825.1 uncultured Lachnospiraceae bacterium
CTTCTACATAAGCCCGGTAATACCTGTTTGTACCCTTGTTCCGGTACAGTTCGGAAACTTCCGTCACAGCCACTTTGGGCTGTCTTTGCAGAATCCTCTCGAACCACTTAATATCATTCTTCGTTCCCATCAGTCGAATTTTCAGCACGTTTCCTCTCCATTTCTGCAAGGATTTCTTCAATAGACCGCTGTTTCTGGCAGTAATCCGGGTAACGGAGCTGAATGCCCTGCCAGAAGTACATTGCGTAGCCGCAGCAGAAAATATCGCTTACGGAATACCCCCTGCTCTCTCTCATCTGCTCATCCCTGCTCTCATTATCATCAACGCTTGGCATCCCGTCTGTGTAAAGGTTAAATGCCAGTCTGACTACTTTTACACTTCCGCTTGTCTGCCAGCCCTGATGCAGACACTCTGGCTTGACATACCCGGACTTCATATCGTAAATCTGGCTGAAATGGTTCCTCGTGTCATCAGAAATACCGAGAATGTAGATCAAAGCCTTGTGATAGCAGTCCTGATACCTCGCCTGTTCCAATTTTTCATAGTAGAATTTCTCATGTTTCTCGTTTGCAAAAACCATGTGTGTGTTGTTGGCGCTCTGCGCCCCTGCTCTTAACGCTGTGTTGTTCATACCTGAACCTCCTTCATTAAAGATATTGAATAAAAAAAGGGAACAAACCCCGAAATAGGGTCTATTCCCAAACATCAAACAAGGGAAAGCAATTTGCTTTCCCTTGCAGAACTTATATATAGACTTTTACCACAATATCCTTAAATCTGTTAGCCTTTGTGTACTCTGGACGTGCAGCCATAAATGCTCTTACATCCTCTCTCGACACCGTTAAGGTACAGAAGTAAATATATGGTTGTCTAATTCCTCTAGTTGTTAATAGCCGCCTGTGCAGCCGCAAGTCTTGCAATCGGCACACGGAATGGAGAACAAGATACATAGTCCAGTCCAATCTTATGGCAGAACTCTACGGAAGAAGGATCTCCGCCATGCTCTCCACAAATTCCGATGTGAAGGTTCGGATTTACCGGTTTGCCTAACTTGATTGCCGTCTCCATCAACTTACCGACGCCTGTCTGGTCCAGTTTCGCAAACGGATCGTTCTCGAAAATCTTGGCATCATAATATGCTTCTAAGAACTTGCCTGCATCGTCACGAGAGAATCCGAATGTCATCTGTGTCAAATCGTTGGTACCGAAACAGAAGAAGTCCGCTTCTTTTGCAATCTCGTCAGCCGTCAATGCAGCTCTCGGAATCTCAATCATCGTACCTACTTCATATTCTAAGTCAGCGCCTGCCGCAGCAATTTCAGCATCTGCAGTCTCTACTACTACCTTCTTGACATATTTTAACTCTTTGATATCTCCAATCAACGGAATCATGATTTCCGGCTTAAGCGCCCAGTCAGCATGTGCTTTCTTTACATTGATCGCTGCGCGGATAACTGCGCTTGTCTGCATCTTTGCAATTTCCGGATAGGTTACTGCAAGACGGCATCCACGATGTCCCATCATCGGGTTAAACTCATGCAGGGAATCAATCAACGCTTTGATATCTTCCACAGCCTTACCCTGTGCATCTGCCAGTTTCTGAATGTCTGCTTCCTCAGTTGGAACAAACTCGTGCAATGGCGGATCCAGGAAACGAATCGTAACCGGATTGCCTTCCAAAGCTTCATATAATTTCTCAAAATCACTCTGCTGGTACGGAAGGATTTTAGCCAACGCCTCTTCCCTCTCTTCAACCGTATCTGCACAAATCATCTCGCGGAATGCTGCAATTCTGTCCTCTTCAAAGAACATATGCTCTGTACGGCAAAGACCGATTCCTTCTGCGCCAAGCTCGCGGGCTTTTCTGGCGTCTGCCGGCGTATCTGCATTGGTACGAACCTTCAACGTTCTATACTTGTCTGCCCATCCCATAATTCTTCCGAATTCACCGGCAATGGTTGCGTCCACCGTAGGGATTAAACCATCGTAAATGTTACCAGTCGTACCGTCAATGGAAATCGGGTCTCCTTCATGGTACTCCTTACCAGCCAGCGTAAATTTCTTATTCGCCTCATCCATGTTGATGTCTCCACAGCCGGATACGCAACATTCTCCCATGCCACGTGCAACAACGGCTGCATGGCTTGTCATTCCGCCGCGTACAGTGAGGATACCCTGCGCAGCCTTCATACCGGTGATGTCTTCCGGTGATGTCTCAAGACGCACCAGTACGACCTTCTCTCCTCTTTCTGCCCATGCCACGGCATCGTCAGCCGTAAACACAATTTTACCACAGGCAGCTCCCGGTGATGCACCGAGTCCTTTTCCAGCCGGAGTAGCAGCTTTTAATGCAGCTGCATCAAACTGCGGATGCAGTAAGGTATCCAGGTTACGAGGCTCAATCATTGCCACTGCCTCTTCCTCAGTTCTCATACCTTCGTCTACCAAATCACAGGCAATCTTCAACGCTGCCTGTGCAGTTCTCTTACCATTACGTGTCTGCAGCATATACAGTTTGCCATGCTCAACCGTAAACTCCATATCCTGCATATCTCTATAGTGATTCTCCAGTCTCTCACATACCTCTTTAAACTGTTCGAACGCCTCCGGGAATTTCTCTTCCATCTGCGCAATCGGCATTGGTGTACGAACACCCGCAACAACGTCCTCACCCTGTGCGTTTGTAAGGAATTCTCCCATCAGTTTCCGCTCGCCGGTAGCCGGATCTCTGGTAAATGCAACGCCTGTACCACAGTCATCGCCCATATTACCAAACGCCATACTCTGTACATTAACTGCTGTTCCCCAGGAATATGGGATATCATTGTCGCGGCGGTATACATTGGCGCGTGGGTTGTCCCAGGAACGGAATACCGCTTTTACGGCTCCCATCAACTGTTCCTTCGGATCATTCGGGAAGTCTTCGCCAATCTTTTCCTTATATTCAGCTTTAAATTGGGAGGCCAGTTCTTTCAGGTCCTCTGCCGTAAGCTCTACGTCCTGCGTTACGCCTCTCTCGGCTTTCATCTTGTCAATCAGTTCTTCAAAATATTTCTTGCCGACTTCCATAACCACATCCGAATACATCTGGATGAATCTTCTGTAGCAGTCCCATGCCCAGCGTGGATTACCTGATTTCTCAGCAATTACATTTACAACGGTCTCATTCAGACCCAGATTCAAGATGGTGTCCATCATACCAGGCATGGAAGCTCTTGCTCCGGAACGAACAGATACCAGAAGCGGATTCTCACTGTCTCCAAACTTCTTACCTGTGATTTCTTCCATTTTGCCAATGTACTCATTGATCTGTCCCTGGATTTCTTCGTTAATCTGACGTCCATCCTCATAATATTGCGTACAAGCCTCTGTCGTGATTGTGAAACCCTGTGGTACCGGAAGACCTAAGCTGGTCATTTCAGCAAGGTTCGCGCCTTTTCCTCCAAGGAGCTCACGCATATCTGCATTTCCCTCTTTGAAGAGATAAACCCATTTGTTTGCCATTTGAATTCCTCCTATAACAACTTTTCATAATTTATGTTCCCTGTATGCCATAGCACACACATCCATTGTAACATACTTTTTGGGCTTGGCAATATGTTTTTCATAAATCTTCCTTATTTTTTCCAAATTCAGGATGTCGATGCTTTTTTCCGGACAAAACTCTTTTCATTTGTCGAAATTAATAATATACTAAGCTAGTGAAACAGGTATGTACAGCTTTTATACTGAATTTTAAACGGATACTATTACTCAAATAAGGAAAGGGATGTACAATATGAATAAGGAAAGAGATTATTCACTGGATATCATAAGGATTTTTGCTACTTTTACTGTAATTTCTGTCCATTTTTTTTTAAATAATGGTTTTTATCAGGAAATCATTGACGGGTCGGAATATTATCTGATATGTATCATGCGGAATTTTTTTGGAATTTGCGTTCCACTGTTTATCCTGTTAACCGGATATTTGATGGGGCGGAAAACCTTAAGCAGGAAATATTATTCCGGCATCACAAAAACGCTTGTAATCTATGTACTTGCCAGCATCGCATGTATCATATACAGAAACTATACCGGACAAACAGCGTATGATTTGAAACACGCAATCTTTGCCATCTTTGATTTTTCCGGCGCCACGTATTCCTGGTATATTGAGATGTATATTGGGCTTTTCCTCCTGATTCCTTTCCTGAATCTGATTTTCCAGAATCTGGATCAGAAAGGAAGAACCATCCTTATTATTACATTGTTTTTTATGACAAGTATTCCTACGGTTATAAATATTTATAATTTTGATACTGTAAACTGGTGGCTGAATCCGGTTTCTGTGAATACCTACCAGAAAATACTTCCTTTTTGGTGGAACGATCTCTGGCCTCTGACCTATTATTTCATTGGCAGCTACCTGAAAGAACATCCGCCCAAATTTAATTGGAAAATTGCTTTTCCTCTCCTGATATTAATAACAGTAGCAGCCGGTAGCTTTGCTTATTATCGCAGCTATGGAACTGTATACGTCAGCGGAACCTGGCAAGGCTGGAATGGTCTCTTAAACGTAATCCTTTCCTGTCTGGTTTTTTTCTGCCTGCTTCAATTTAAAAGTGTGAACAGGGCGCCCAAGGCTGTGAAATGCCTGCTAAAATATTTATCTGATTTTACGCTTGGCGCTTATCTTGTATCCTGCATCTTTGATTTGGAATTTTATAAAACCTTAAACGAAAAGGTTCCGGATTTGCCAGATAAAACAAAATATTATTTCGTCATCGTTCCTTTAAGTTTTCTTTGCTCCATGTTACTCTCCGCCCTGTTGAATCTGATTTATTATTTGATAAACCTGGCCGTACGAAAGTTAAAAAGCCACAATTAAAAGTCGATTGGCATAACAAAACAGCTCCGGGAGAAGTTGTGTAGAAAAATACTTCACACAATTTCCCCGGAGCTGCTATTTTGCTGAATACTGTTTTAAAACTCAAACTTATCCGCAAAGTACGCATCCAGTTCTTCTATTTTAATTCGCTCCTGTTCCATACTGTCGCGATCTCGAACGGTTACCGCACCGTCATTCTCTGACTCAAAATCGTATGTAACGCAGAATGGCGTTCCAATTTCATCCTGTCTGCGGTAACGTTTTCCAATATTTCCCCTGTCGTCAAACTCACAGTTGTACTTCTTTGACAACTGAGCATAAATCTTCTCTGCACCCTCGTTCAGTTTCTTAGAGAGCGGCAATATGCCGATCTTCACCGGAGCCAGCGCCGGATGGAAATGAAGTACCGTCCTCATATCCGGTTTTTCCTCCGTGCCAATATTCTCCTCGTCATACGCTGCGCACAGGAAAGCCAGCACCACACGATCTGCACCCAATGACGGCTCAATGACATAGGGAATATATTTTTCTTTTTTCTCATCATCAAAATAGCTCATGTCCTGTCCAGAGGTATTCTGATGCTGGGTCAGGTCATAATCGGTACGGTCTGCAATTCCCCACAGCTCGCCCCATCCAAACGGAAACAAGAATTCGAAATCGGTAGTCGCCTTGCTGTAGAATGCAAGCTCTGCCGGGTCATGGTCGCGCAGGCGAAGTTCTTCCTCTTTCATGCCAAGACTCAACAGCCAGTCGCGGCAGAACCCTCTCCAATACTGGAACCACTCTAAATCCGTACCCGGCGCACAGAAAAATTCCAATTCCATCTGTTCAAATTCTCTGGTACGGAAGGTAAAGTTACCGGGGGTAATCTCATTACGGAACGATTTGCCAATCTGGCAGATGCCAAACGGCACCTTCTTGCGGGACGTCCGCTGTACATTCTTAAAGTTTACAAAAATACCCTGCGCCGTCTCCGGTCTCAGATATACAGTATTCTTAGCATCTTCCGTCACGCCCTGGAAGGTCTTAAACATCAGATTGAACTGACGGATATCGGTAAAATTATGTTTGCCACAGGTCGGGCAGGGAATCTGATGTTCCTCAATGAACTTCATCATCTCTTCCTGGCTCCAGCCATCCACGGTAGACTCCAGTGCAATGCCTTTTTCCTCCGAAAAGTCTTCGATAATCTTATCGGCACGAAAACGCTCGTGGCACTCCTTGCAATCCATCAGAGGATCGGAAAACCCACCCAGATGTCCGGATGCTACCCAGGTCTGAGGATTCATGAGAATTGCACAGTCCACACCTACATTGTAGGGATTCTCCATCACAAATTTCTGCCACCATGCTTTCTTAACATTATTCTTCAGCTCTACACCCAGATTTCCATAGTCCCAGGTATTGGCAAGTCCGCCGTAAATCTCGGAACCCGGATATACGAATCCTCTCGCCTTTGCCAGTGCTACGATCTTTTCCATTGTCTTTTCCATAACGTTACCTCTCTCTTTCTATTTATACACAATATACACCAAAGACATTTCCGCTCCGTCCCCTTCCTCCTCGGGAACCGTAATTGATACCGTATCTTTTGATTTTAACGTGGTGTAATCCGTGGACATAAACTGAACCGTGCCATCCACCTTCACATCTACTTTTTCACTTAAAATAACAACTTTGTAATCGGTGTCCATCACTGTGGTATTCTCAACGTTCCCAGCAGCCTTTCCATCCTCAATTTTCGTAAATGCCGCGTCAAATGTATATCCCGCCGCCAAAGCCTGGGGTACCGTACCGGAAAACAGCGTCACATCATTAAAATCCTGATAATTCTCACAGTCTTTGTATTTCATATAGAGTTTTGCCACTCCACCTTCAACTGCAAAACTGTCAATCACCACACTGTTCTTGCCATGTTCCTGCTGATATGCCTGAACTCTCTCCTCAACATATTTCTCAAGTTCCTGCTCATCATAATATTCTTTGTCAAAGTCTGAAACAGCCGCACAAATCACTTTTCCCTTCTTCTGCACGTATACCGTGTCACGGTCTGCCACCAAAGAGTCTCCACATGCACTGAATAATCCGGCTATCATCAGACAAACCAAACTGATAGAAATTATTTTTTTCATATGCCAACCTCCTCAAAATCTTAACGCGAACCTCACATATTATAACCTTTTCCCGCATTTATTGCAACCGTTGATTTAAAAATCCTGATGCAAACCCCTGATTCTCCTCCAATACCTGCAGCGCATGAAATTTGCGGTCTATATAATAGGCCATATATTCATCCATAACCTGCTCCAGATTATTTAATACCTCCTCAGAAACTTTAAAAGTATACAGTTTTTCAATTTTTTCCGTGATAATATATTGAAGGGTATAAAGCGTAGACTGATCCAATCTGCGTGTATGCGCCACAGAACCCGCGCAGCTTTCACAAAGCGTACCGCCTCCTGGCACATGGAAATACATAATCTCCTTTTCTTTTCCGCATTTCAGGCAGGAAAATACATTTGGGTATTCCCCGTTCACCACCATTGCCCTTAATTCAAAGATACGCCGCACGAGCCGATTATCAAGACTCTGACTCTCCAGGGCGCGTAAAGACTGATAGAGAAGTTTTAACATATGTACCTCGTCCACGTTTTCTCTGGAATAATAGTCCGCCACCTCCATAAAATAAAAGCCATAACAGGCTCCCTCCATATCCTGGACAAGCCCCCGAAAATAGTTGCTGATATCGGCTTTCACTACCGTATAGGAGCTGCGTCCCTCGTATGCTTCAAACTGACCGAAAGAAAAAGGATTGCTGGCGGCGGCAAGCTGACTGTTCGGACGGCGCGCCCCGCGGGCAAAAGCTGAAATCTTCCCTCTCTCTTTCGTCAAAAGCACTATTCTCCTGTCATATTCCCCTATCGGGGCCGCTGACAACACCATGCCCGTCAGCGCTATGGTCTGCGCCATATTCTTTCACACTCCTGCCCGTGGAATTTGTACCAGCCAGCATGGCGCCTGTGGCATCTCCATAGAGTCCCTCCGCCTCCTGATGGCTTTTGTAGCTTAAGTAATCATGAATACTCCCTGTACTTGCAAATCTCTTCCATTCCTGTTCAATCATGTGTGGTCCCCCTGTTCTTTACGTTCCTCCTTATTAGGGTGTCCTGTCCACATGAGGCTATACTAACAAAAATCTGGTAGTTTGTAACATTCAAAAGTATGACAACATAGCTAACATATCTGCGGCATAAAGTTCTGAATGTTTAAATCTTTTCTTCTTCCCGATAGCCGAAATTTTTCAGCAAATAATCGCTGTCCCGCCAGTCTTTTTTCACTTTAACCCAGAGTTTGAGGTTGACCTGGCTCTCTAAAAGACGCTCAATCTCAAACCGGGCGTTCGTGCCAATCTTCTTTAGCATACTGCCGCCTTTTCCGATAATAATGCCCTTATGGGATTCACGTTCACAGACGATTGTGGCGTCAATATCCACAATCCCGCCTTTTTTTCGTGTTTTCATCTGCTCAATTGTAACGGCAATCCCATGAGGAATCTCCTCTTCCAGCGCATGAAGAGATTTCTCCCGGATAATTTCTGCCACAATCTGCCGCTCCGGCTGGTCCGTTACCGTGTCCTCATCGTAAAACATGGGACCATAGGGAAGGTATTTAAAAATCAAATCCGGCAAAATCTCCGTATTCTCCCCGCGCAGCGCAGAGAGCGGAACAACCTCCGCAAAATCATACTCTTTGCGGTAAGTATCGATATAAGTAAGAACGTCCTCTTTGCGTACGGTGTCCGTCTTATTGATGATAAGGATTACCGGCGTATTTACCCTGCCAAGTTTTTCTAAAATATGGCGTTCTCCTTTACCGATAAAAGTGCTCGGCTCCACCAGCCATAGAATAAGGTCAACCTCCTGCAACGTGCGCTCCGCCACATTTACCATATATTCTCCAAGCTTATTCTTCGCCTTATGAATCCCCGGCGTATCTAAAAATACGATCTGTCCCCGGTTCTCATCCGTATACACCGTCTGAATCCGATTCCTCGTCGTCTGTGGTTTCTTGGAGGTAATCGCAATCTTCTGTCCAATCAGACGGTTCATCAGCGTTGATTTTCCCACATTTGGCCTGCCTATCAATGTCACAAATCCGGATTTAAAATTATCTTCCATATATTCTCCTTTAATATAAATTCTTCAGTTCCCTGAACAGCTCTTTCTCTTCCGTAATCTTCTCTTCATTTCCAATCACACAGAACGCATCCTCCTTCAAAACGGCACGCACAATACCGGCAAGGTTCCTGATATCCTCCTGTGTGGCATTTAAAATCTCCTGCCGCTCCTTTTTTAACATCTCTTCCGTCACTCCGGTAAGATACGCCGTAGCGCTTCGTCCGGTTTTCGCCGCCGGCGTCAGAGGCGCGTCCACAGCGCTGAAGGTTCCGATAATATATTTCGTCATCTCTTTCTCCTTGACATTAAACTGCTCTAAATATTCCGGTATTCCCTCGTACACCTCGTTCGTCCTGCCAAGATTGGGGTCGCGGTATGAAGTAAAGTAACTGTCCCCGTTTCTGGAAAATCTGCTCATGCAGCCATATGCGCCGCCTTTTACACGGATGTTCAGCCACAGATAATCGTAACTCAAAAGCACTTTCAGAATGCGCAAAACGCCTGTATATGCATAACCCTCTTTGCAGAAATTGCCGGCACGCGACACATATTGCACCTGAGAAGCGTCCAGAAAACCTTCATTTCTCTGGGTGAACGCCGTCTGTTCCTGCTTTGTCTGCGCTTTCTTCTCATGCAGAATCTTTTTCAGTCCATCCACTTCCTGCTCCAAAAGTTCCATACCCTTTTGTTCCGCACCAACGCTGAACATAAGATTCTCTTTACAGAAAATATCTTTTGCAATCTCCTCCAGCATTCCGCAGAGCGCATCCTTCTTCTCATCAAAATGCTCTTCTATATCTTTCACCAATTGATAAAATGCAATTCCCTGCGTCATATCCGTATCCGCAGCGCTCTGTGAAAAATAGGACATCGCACGCACCGCAGAAATGGAATGCCCTGCGGAACTAAGATTCATCTGTAACCTTGATTTCAACTGCGCCACAATTTCATAAAGACGCTCCTGCCCACGGTAATTACTCGTAGATAAAATTTCCCGTATAATTTCCATTGTCTTTGGAATTTCATGGTATAGCGTTTTAACCTTAACCTCATATTTGAGTGTCAAACTGTCCTCCACGGCATGAGGATAAATCCCGATATTGCTGAAAATTCCTCCGGTATGCAGATTAATCTCATTGGCAAGCTCCGGATAAGTATACGACTTAGTATCCACGTAACCCAAAACGGCTTTTAAGATACCAAGATAAGGAACCTTCTCCTTCGGCAAATCACTCACATCAAACATCAAACTGAAATATGCGATACCGTTCGTGTCAATATCATGGCACAACATCAGTGTATCATCCAGGTATTTCTCGCGAATGTAGAGCTTTTCTCCTTCTTTTTTAATGTCCTGCCTCGTAAGCGCCGGCAGTTTATCCATATCCTCCGGCGCAGAAGGCTCCTCCTGATACTCCTGAAGATGGTGTGTAAAATCTACAATCTGCTGCCGCTCTTCCGTAGTCAGAGAATTCTTATAGTCCTCAAGCTTTTTCGCCAGCTCTTCTTCCTTTTTGGCGTTCAATCCATATTCCGGTTTTGCAATCACAACGGCAGCATGCGGATTGTCTAAAATATATTTCTGTACAAGCTCTTCAAAGTATCCGGTCTCAACTTTCTTTTTCAGCTGTTCAATAATCTCCAATTCTTCCAGATGCAAAAACGGTTTATTATCATCATACAGCCAGCTGTCAAGACACTTAATCCCAAACAGCAACCCCCTGGGGAACTGTCCGTAATCCGCCTCGCGATAGCTGAATTCAAAACTGTTGAGCCCTGCCAGCAGAGATTTCTTATTGATTCCATGTTCCACCTGCTCTTTAAGCACTCTGTGGATAATCTCCAAAAATTCTTCCTTGCGCTCCAGGTTACTGTTCTTTGCCACGACAGAAAGCATGGGCTGCAACGTATAATTATCAAAGGACGCCATGATATCCTTGCCAATCTTTGCATCCAGCAGAGCCTGTTTCAGGGGCGCTCCCGGCGCGGAAAGCAACGCATAGTCAAGAATGTCAAATGCTACATATAATGTCTTATCGAGAATATTCCCGGTACTCACATTGTAAGAAAGGTACGTATTGTCCTTAAGGGTTTCTCCGCTGGCAATGTTGTACGAAATCTCAACCTCCCGCATATGCTCAAAAGGTTTCTGCTCTTTCACCTGAGAATCAACGGAAATCGCCTCAAATTTGCTGAGATACTCGCGGTCCATCCAGTTCAGTTTGTCTTCCATATCCATATTTCCATACAAATAGATATAGGAATTGGCCGGATGGTAATATTTCTGATGGAAAGCCTGAAACTGCTCATAACTGAGTTCCGGAATTACCTGCGGATCTCCGCCGGACTCAAAAGAATAAGAAGTGTCCGGATAGAGGGTGCGCATGATTTCCCGGCTCAACACCTCATCCGGCGAAGAAAATGCTCCCTTCATCTCATTGTACACCACACCGTTGATAGAAAGCGGAGCATCCAAATCCTCCATCTCATAATGCCAGCCTTCCTGACAGAAAATCTCTTTATGCTGATAAATATTCGGATACAGAACAGCGTCCAGATAGACTTCCATCAAATTTTGAAAGTCCTTATCGTTGCAGCTTGCAACCGGATAAATCGTCTTATCCGGATACGTCATTGCATTTAAAAATGTATTGAGTGAACTTTTTACCAGTTCAACAAAGGGATCCTTCACCGGAAATTTCTCAGACCCACAGAGCACGGAATGTTCCAGAATATGTGCCGCCCCGGTGCTGTCCAGTGACGGGGTACGAAATCCAATATAAAATACCTTGTTCTCATCCTCATTGGAAATCAGGCTGATTCTTGCACCGCTCTTCTTATGTCTGAGCAAATAGCCCGTTGATTTAATGTCATCCAGTTTCTTTTCTTCCAGCAACTCATATGCTGTACAATTCCTTAAATCCATCCTTCTAATCCTTTCTATCGTCAAATATCTTTATCAATGAGACTGTAACTCTTCTCACAAACTCTCTTCTTTTTTCAGGGATACTGTAAGCTGGTTATATGGTATTTCAATCCTGTTCTCATCAAACCTTACTTTAATCTCCTCGGTTACTCTCCACTTCGCATTCCAGTAATCCGGCGTCGGCACCCAGAACCGCAGTCCCAGCCGCACGCTGCTGTCTTCCAAAGCATCCACAAATACTGCCACCTCTTCGCCATCCAGTTTGGCGCTCTCTTCCTCAATGATGGCGCGCAGGACGTCTTTTGCCTTCCTGATATCCGCATTGTAAGAAATTCCCACATAAAGGTCAACTCTGCGCTTGTCCTGCTGCGTCACGTCTGTGAGACTGGAATTGGCAAGCGTTCCGTTTGGAATTACCACGATTCGATTATCCGTTGTACGGAGCTTTGTATAAAAAATCTGGATTTCCGTTACGGTTCCCTCATTCTTATGCGTATCCTCAATAATATAGTCCCCGACTTTAAATGGTTTAAACAATAAAATCAGCACGCCGCCGGCAAAATTAGAAAGGCTTCCCTGCAAAGCAAGACCCACGGCAAGCCCTGCCGAGCCGAGCACTGCCACCAGAGAAGTTGTCTCCACGCCAAGCTGGTTCACGACTGCCATAACCAAAACAAAATACAGTAATATCTTGGCTCCGGAATCAAGAAACTGACAGACGCCCTCATCCGCTCCAGAACGCTCCAACGCCCTTTTTAAAAGTTTTCGCAGCCATTTTATAACCTTTTTTCCGATCATATAAATGACAAGTGCAATGATAACCCGCACTGCAAAATCACTGACTGCAGGCAGTATATTTTCAACTGTTTTCCACCACATTTTTTCTCCTCTACATTCTCTATCCTTAATTGACACTTCATCCCAACTATACTATAATTATAATATAGTTGTTACACCAAAAGCAAATGATATTTTACTGATTATTGGGAAATGGAGGTGGCACTATGAACAAACCAGGGCCTATTAATGTTGTAGACATTATCTGCCATTCTTTTCGGCATATGGATCCACGTCTCATCAGTCATGGTGAACGCGTTTCTTACATCCTTATGAAAATGCTTGAAGAGACCAGACGATACACGTTACAGGAAAAGCATGACATCTTTATGCTGGGGCTTCTTCATGACATCGGTGCATACAAAGACAGTGAAATTGATGCTATGTTAAGTTTTGATACAGAAGAAACGATGGAACACTCTGTGTTTGGCTATCTCCTGTTTAAAACATTCTCCCCGTTACAGCAATACGCAGACGTCATATTGTACCATCATCACTGTAACGCGCAATACTATTCGGTTCCCATCAGCAGCTATCACCGTGATATTGCCAAGCTGATTTACCTCGCCGACCGAATTGATATCTTCTGTGTACAAAATCCTGACGGAGATTTGAATGCCTTTCTGGAACAATACAATGGGAACACGTTCTATCCTTCCGACATTCACTGGTTTTGGAAAACAGAAGAAAAATACCATCTGCTGGAAAATATAACGTCATTGGCATATCAGGAAGAAGTCGGTGATTACATAGAAAGACATTCCAAATTGACGGCAGACCAGGCATATAAATATCTTATGACATTTATTTTTTCTGTGGATTTTCGCAGCGACTATACGGCATTGCATACCAATTATGCGGTTCAGCTCAGTAAAAATATTGCTCATACGCTGCACCTGCCTGTTGGTTCCCTAAAGACCATCGAGACCGCGGCGTTGCTGCATAATCTCGGCAAAGTCTCACTGAACAACCCGTTAGTGAACACAGAAGATTATGATCATTATGTGAAAGCGTTGTATAACGATTCTACGCTGGCAATTACAAGGGACATACTCTCTGACAATGTAGAGGAACCAATTTTGAACCTGATTGAGGAGTCCTCCCTTCTGCTGAGAAGCTGGACAATGGATGAGCAAATTACCGCCTCTCCTGCCCCATCCGCAGAGATTGTAGCGTTATCTTATCTGATGAGCAACACATTATCCCTCGAAATGAATGTCTCCTACTGTCATCATCCAAGGCTGCTTTCATTTCTGCGTGACAAATATAAAAGCTGCGATATGAATGATTCCATCCTTCGGACATTGGAGAAATCTTTTGACCAGATTATAGAGAACACACAGCGTTCCTGTTCCAACATCTATGATACCTACCATCAGATGATGAGCGAATACCGCTCCCTGAATATTGTCTTAAAGCACTATAACAGTAAATATTAAGTTCTATCAAAGAACTGCCGCAAAACATCCGGTTTCGCGGCAGTTCCTTTTTATGTTTTCTTATTTCACTTATTTAATCACTCTTACTTTTAATACCGCGTCAATCGCTTTCAACTGCTCTACCGCTGCATCCGTTACCGGAGAATCAATATCCAACAAAGAATATGCATAATCTCCACGGCTCTTATTCGTCATATCAGAAATATTAATATTATTATTCCCCATGACTGCCGTATACTTTCCTATGATTCCCTTCACATTTCTGTGAAGAACTGCTACACGTCCTGCCGCAGAGCAGACACCCATATCACAGTTCGGATAATTGACTGAATTGTGGATGTTTCCATTCTCCAGATAATCTATCAGTTCCCGAACTGCCATCTGCGCACAGTTGTCCTCAGATTCCTCCGTAGAAGCGCCAAGGTGCGGAATCACGATGCAGCCATCCTTTCCGGCTGTCGTGCTGTTGGCAAAGTCGGATACGTATTTTTTAACTTTTCCTTCCCCGATAGCATCTAAGATGGCGTCTTCATCAACCAGAAGATCCCTTGCAAAGTTCAGGATAACAACGCCGTCTTTCATCATCGCAAATGCCTCTTTGTTCAGCATCTTTTTCGTATCATCCAGAAGCGGAACATGGATGGTAATATAGTCGCACTCACGGTAAATTTCTTCCACATTATTGATATGCTTAACATACCTTGACAAGCTCCACGCTGCATTGACAGAAATAAACGGGTCATATCCATATACATCCATACCCAGTTTGGTTGCCGCATTTGCCACTTTGACGCCGATTGCGCCAAGACCAATTACACCTAATTTCTTCCCGCAAATTTCACAGCCCGCAAACGCTTTCTTTGCTTTTTCTGCATCTTTTCCAACGTTCTCATTGTCCTTATTTTCCAGTACCCAGTTGACGCCGCCGATAATATCACGGGAAGCAAGCAGCATTCCTGCAAATACCAGCTCCTTCACGCCATTGGCATTTGCACCAGGCGTATTAAATACAATAATTCCCTGTTCTGCACATTTATCAAGCGGAATATTGTTGACGCCTGCTCCGGCCCTTGCAATCGCATCAAGTCCCTGTGGGAGCTCCAGATCATGCATGGCTGCACTTCTGACTAAAACTGCCTGCGCGTCTTTCATTTCATCCGTCTTCTTATAATTTTCGCCAAACAAATCTAACCCTACATTGGCAATGGGGTTTAAGCAATGATACTGAAACATATTAATTCTCCTCTTCAAACTTTTTCATAAATGCAACTAATTTTTCCACGCCCTCTTTCGGCATCGCATTGTAAATGCTGGCACGCATACCGCCTACCGTACGATGACCCTTGAGGTTTACAAATCCGGCAGCCTCTGCCTCTTTGACAAACTTTGCATCGAGATCCTTATCTCCGGTGATAAACGGTACGTTCATCAAAGAACGGTCTTCTTTCCTCACAGTTCCCTTGAACATACTGCTCTGGTCCAGAAAATCATATAAGATTCTCGCCTTCTCCTCATTGTGCTGTTTCATTGCACTAAGACCGCCCATCTTCTTAATCCATTTGAATACCTTTCCGCAGATGTAAATACCATATGCGGGCGGTGTATTGTAAAGGGAATCGGCATCCGCGTGCGTCTTATATTTCAACATGGTGGGCGTTCCCGGCAAAGTATCTTCTGTAATCAAATCCTCGCGGATAATCACGATTACCACGCCTGCAGGTCCAATATTCTTCTGCACGCCGCCATAAATAATACCATAGTTCGATACATCCACCGGTTCAGACAGGAAACAGGAGGATACATCTGCTACGAGCGTATGCCCCTTCGTATTCGGAAGGGTCTTAAACTTTGTTCCATAAATCGTATTGTTCTCACAGATATATACATAATCTGCATCTTCCGGAATAGCCAGGTCGGAGCAATCGGGAATATAGGAGAATGTCTCATCTTCCGAAGACGCTACCTTTACTGCCTCTCCATAATTTCCTGCCTCCTGGAATGCCTTTTTGGCCCACTGTCCGGTTACGATGTAAGCTGCTTTTTTGTTTTTCATCAGATTCATGGGAATGGCTGCAAACTGCTGGGATGCCCCACCCTGTAAAAACAGAACCTTATAGTTATCCGGAATGTTCATCAATTCCCTTAAGTCTGCCTCCGCCTCTTTGATGATTCCATCATACGTTTTGGAACGGTGACTCATCTCCATCACAGACATACCGCTTCCCTTATAATCCATCATCTCATCTGCTGCCTCACGTAAAACCTCTTCTGGCAGGACGGCTGGTCCTGCGGAAAAATTATAAACTCTACTCATACTATATTTCCTCCTTTTTTAGGTATCGGCACGCGTTACTTTGCAACACCTGCCATGTCATCTTCATCAAAAGCCTCACTGATGGCATTTCCCGGCGCCACCATCGGCCATACTTTATCATCACTGTCAATGATACAATCAATCAGTACCGGCATATCGCTCTCCAACGCCCTGGAAAATGCCTCCTGGAACTCTTCCTGCGTCGTGACGCGACATCCAACTGCCCCCATCGCCTCTGCCAGTTTCACAAAATCAACACTGTCATTTAATACAGTAGCGGAATAATGCTGTTCATAAAACAGTGTCTGCCACTGGCGCACCATTCCAAGCACATGATTGTTGAGCACTACCTGGATTAAAGGCAGTTTCTGGCGCACTGCCGTTGCAATCTCATTCATGTTCATACGGAAACAGCCGTCCCCGGCAATATTTACAACCTGCTTATCGGGATTTGCCATCTGTGCGCCAATCGCCGCACCGAGACCATATCCCATCGTTCCCAAACCTCCGGAAGAGATTAAAGTACGTGGCTGTTTATATTTATAGAACTGCGCTGCCCACATCTGATGCTGACCGACCTCTGTTACCATGATGGCATCGCCATTTGTCTGCTTATAGATTTCTTCTATAATATAGGGACCACTCAGCCCGGATTGTGAATATTTTAATGGATATTTCTCCTTATATTCCATAATCTGCTCAATCCATTCCGTATGTTCCTGCTGCTCCAGTTCCTGGTTCAGACGCGTTAAAATTTCCCTGATATCCCCAATGATATGGGCATCCGTAATAATATTCTTGTTAATCTCTGCCGGATCAATGTCAAATTGTAAGATTTTGGCATTTTTTGCAAACTTCCTGGCATTCCCGGTTACACGGTCGCTGAACCGGACGCCAATCGCAATCAGCAAATCACACTCACTGACGCCGTAGTTAGACGTCTTCGTTCCATGCATTCCCAACATACCGGTATAGAGCCTGTGATTTCCATCAAATGCGCCCTTTCCCATCAGGGAATCGGTTACCGGAACCTGCACCTTTTCCACAAATTCCAGAAGTTCACGGCTTGCACCTGAGATTACGGCTCCGCCACCCACAAATACATAGGGTTTTCTTGATTTGTGTATCATTTTCACGGCTCTTGCGATAGCATCTTCTTCAATCGCTTTTCCAGAATACTCTTCCTTTTCAATTACAAGCGGTTTAAATTCTGTCTTATTGGAAGTAACATCCTTGGGAATATCTACAAGCACCGGACCCGGTCTGCCCTTCTGTGCAATACGAAACGCACGCCGGATTGTCCCGGCAAGTTTTGTAACATCCTTTACAATAAAATTATGCTTTGTAATCGGTGTGGTGATTCCTGCAATGTCAATTTCCTGAAAACTGTCCTTTCCCAACAGGGAAACCCCGACATTACATGTGATAGCCACCATAGGAACAGAATCCATATAGGCAGTAGCAATTCCAGTCACCAGATTGGTGGCGCCTGGCCCTGAAGTGGCAAAACAGACACCCACTCTTCCCGTTGTCCGGGCATAACCGTCCGCCGCATGGCTCGCTCCCTGTTCATGAGAGGTCAGTACATGTTTAATCTCATGACTATGCTTATATAATTCATCATATACATTTAAAATGGCTCCTCCCGGATAACCAAAGACAGTATCCACACCTTGCTCTTTCAGACATTCAATAACAATCTGTGCTCCTGTCAGCTGCATATCTTTGTTCCTCGCTTTCTATTGTATCCTATCTGCAATCAAATCTCCCATTTCCACAGTTCCTACCTGGGTAACGAGAGCCTTCTTATCTTCTTCCTGAGGCATAATGTCGATGGTACGATACTGCTCCTTCAACACCTGTCTGACTGCTGTCTCGATGGCGTCCGCCTCCTGATCCAAATCAAACGAATACCTGAGCATCATCGCCGCGCTTAAGATTGTCGCAATCGGATTGGCAATTCCCTTACCTGCGATATCCGGCGCAGAACCGCCGCTGGGCTCATACAAACCAAATTTCGTATCGTTTAAGCTTGCCGATGACAGCATACCAATCGAACCGGTGACCATGCTTGCCTCATCTGATAATATATCACCAAACATATTCTCTGTCAAAATCACGTCGAATTGCGCAGGATCTTTGACCAACTGCATTGCACAATTATCCACAAGCATATGCTCCAGGTTAACTTGAGGATAATCCTTCGCAACCTCTTCCACAACTTTCCGCCATAGCCTTGAGGAATCCAGCACATTTGCCTTATCCACACTGGTAACTTTCTTCCTGCGTTTCATTGCAATATCAAATCCACGCTTTGCAATCCTGCGAATTTCATTTTCATTGTAGGTAAGCGTGTCTACCGCCGTCATCACGCCATCTCGCTCTTTCGTACAGCGTTCTCCAAAGTACAGACCTCCGGTCAGCTCACGCATAATCATCATATCAAAGCCATCCCCGATAATATCATCCCTCAGGGGGCAGGCTGCCTTCAATTCCTCATACAGGTATGCCGGCCTTAAATTGGCAAATAAGTTCAGGGATTTGCGCAATTTCAAAAGTCCTGCCTCCGGTCTTAAGTTCGCCGGAAGCTTATACCAGGGAGATGTGCTTGTATTCCCTCCGATAGAACCCATCAGCACAGCGTCCGATTTCTTTGCCTGTGCAATCGCCTCATCAGTCAGTGGGACTCCAGTGGCATCGATAGAAACGCCTCCCATCAATATTTCTTCATAAGAAAAAGAATGTCCAAAGACTTTCCCCACCTTATCTAACACTTTCTTCGCTTCGCTTACAATTTCCGGCCCAATTCCATCCCCGGAAATTACTCCAACCTGATAATTCATAACTTCCTCCTTAACGTAAAGCGAAACTCCGCAACAAGTTGCGGAGCGCTTTTACTTACTTTCTTTATCCACCGCATCCTCTGGTTTCTCCACCAAGGCAATGGCTGATTTCTGCATGGGAATACGGCAGTTCTTGTTGCTTCCGAACTCTACAATAATCGTATCTTCCGTAATATCAATCACCGTTCCGTAAAATCCACTTGTTGTCAAAATTGTATCACCCGTCGCAAGCTCCGAGAGCATGGCATTCTTCCTCTTCGTCTCCTTCTGCTGCGGACGAATCATCATAAAATAAAGAGCTACCAACATTACAACAATCCAGATAATTGAAAATCCGGACATGCTTCCGGCATTTGCCTGTAACAAAATAGACATTCTTTTTCCTCCTGATTCTCTTCTCTTTTCTATTCAGAACTCTCATTTCACCCGCGTAATTTTACGCGCTTATACCATTTTACACAAAATAGGGCATAAGGGCAAGTGTTTTCCTGGATTTTATGAAAATAAGTTCCGTCAGCTGATCGAAACAGCTACTTCCCCGACATTCCCATCCGCTCCAACTTCTCCTTCTTATACGAATGAAACCTTCCTTCATCCAATGATTCTCTGATTTCTTCCATCATAGTATTATAAAAATACAGGTTATGGAGCACACACAGACGCATTCCCAACATTTCCTTTGCCTTGAGAAGATGCCGGATATACGCCCTGCTGTAATGCTGACATGCGGGACATCCGCACCCCTCTTCGATGGGCCGCGCGTCCAATTCATATTTCTGGTTAAAGAGATTCATCTTTCCATGATTGGTATACACATGTCCATGGCGTCCATTGCGACTCGGATAGACGCAGTCAAAGAAATCTACGCCACGCTCCACGCCCTCTAAGATATTTGCAGGGGTTCCCACGCCCATAAGATACGTCGGCTTGTCCTTTGGCAGATGCGGCACGGTCACATCCAGGATATGATACATTTCCTCGTGGCTCTCTCCCACAGCAAGCCCGCCAATGGCATAACCATCCAGATCAAGTTCCGCAATTGCTTTCGCGTGCTCGATACGGATATCGTCAAATATTGCGCCCTGATTAATCCCGAATAACATCTGCTGCCGGTTAATGGTTGTCTCCAGACCGTTTAAACGTTCCATCTCCTGCTTGCAGCGTTTCAGCCACCGCGTTGTCCGTGCCACCGACGCCTCCACATAGGAGCGTTCCGCTACGCTTGAAGGACATTCGTCAAACGCCATCGCAATCGTGGAGGCAAGATGGGACTGAATCTGCATACTCTGCTCCGGTCCCATAAAAATATTCTTTCCGTCAATATGGGAATGGAAATATACGCCCTCCTCTTTAATCTTGCGCAGTCCGGCAAGCGAAAACACCTGAAATCCACCGGAATCCGTGAGAATGGGTTTGTCCCAGACCATAAATTTGTGGAGTCCTCCAAGTTTATTTATCACCTCATCTCCGGGACGTACATGGAGATGATACGTGTTCGAAAGCTGTACCTGCGTCTTGATTTGCTGCAAATCCTGCGTAGAGACCGCGCCCTTGATTGCAGCAACCGTCCCGACATTCATAAACACCGGGGTCTGGATGACGCCGTGTACCGTATGAAATTCTCCGCGCTTTGCGCGGCCTTCCTGTTTTAATAATTTATACATAAAAATTTCCTCTTCGTTTTCCCAATTTTGATTTGAACCTATTCCTATAATTTCCATCACATACAAAAGCCGAGAAAAGTATAACAGATTCAGATTCCTTACACAAGTAAAAACTACTTTTCATTTACAACATTATTGATTATAATGAATATGGTTCACAGAACAAGCGTAAAGGAAACAGACTTTACGATAATTCATAAAATAATACACATTCAGGAGGTCTTTATGGCTGGCTCATCATTCGGAAAACATTTTCAGATTACAACCTGGGGAGAATCCCATGGGAAGGGCATCGGCGTTGTCGTGGACGGCTGCCCCGCAGGGCTTGCCCTGTGCGAATCAGATATACAACACTTTTTGGACAGGCGCAAACCCGGGCAATCCAGGTATTCAACGCCCCGTAAAGAGGCCGACAAGGTAGAAATCCTCTCCGGCGTCTTTGAAGGACGCACAACCGGAACCCCGATTAGCCTTGTCATCTTTAATCAGGATCAGCGTTCCCGAGATTACGGAGATATTGCGACCTATTACCGCCCGGGGCACGCAGATTATACGTTTGATGAAAAATACGGTTTCCGGGATTACCGCGGCGGCGGAAGATCTTCCGGACGCGAGACAATCGGACGCGTTGCCGGAGGCGCGATTGCCGTTAAAATCCTGCAACAGCTTGGCATTTCTTTTCTGACATATTCACGCGCCATCGGTCCAGTCACGATTCCACATACGGCAGACGAACTTCTTTCCGTCTTTGAACAAAACCATGAAGATTCTTTTGCCAAAATTCAAAATCAGATTCTGACAAATCCTCTCTATATGCCGGATCATGATTCTTCTGAGAAAGCACAGGCATATCTGGAAGATTGTATGAAACATACGGACTCCGCAGGTGGAATTATCGAAGGAATTATCACCGGCGTTCCTGCGGGAATCGGCGAACCGGTGTTTGAAAAGCTTGACGCCAATCTGGCAAAAGCCATCTTCTCCATTGGCGCCGTCAAAGGCTTTGAGATTGGCGACGGTTTCCTGGCTGCCGCTGCAAAAGGTTCTCAAAATAACGACGCCTTCTGCATGAACAATGGAGCGGTCACACCTGTCACCAACCACGCGGGCGGCGTCTTAGGCGGCATCAGCAGCGGTGCGCCCATCATTTACCGGGCAGCCTTCAAACCGACCCCCTCCATCGCCTCCACACAGCAGACAGTCAATAACGCCCAGGAAGAAATTTCCATTTCCATCCATGGACGGCATGATCCCATTATTGTCCCAAGAGCTGTTGTCGTAGTGGAATGCATGGCGGCATTGACGCTCTTAGACCTGATACTGGAAAATACCAGCGCAAAAATGGAGTCATTAGAGAAACTATATGGGTCCGGCGTATAAAACGCCGTCCCCCATAAACTCTAACAACTCCATACACTTCGAATCCTCTCAATCCGGATCGATTCCCTGTCAACCTCACGCCAGCTTATGAATATGGATGCAGTTCGGCTGGTCGATGGAAATCGGCTTATCCATCATCAGAAAATATTTTTTTTCATAATCGACCTGAAACGTTGTAATCTCATTCGTGTCATGATTCAGGCTGACAAAATGTTTGCCATCCGGGAAAATTGCCAGCGTCTTGGGATAATCCCCGCTGATTTTGGACTCACAGACTTCTGTTAATTCCCCGCTCTTTTCATCAATCTCATAAATCATCACTGAATTGGCTCCTGCATTGGAACAGAACAGGTATTTTCCGTCGGCGCTGATTTCCATGCCGGAAGCAGCACAGCCATTACGGCCATCCTCTTTATTGACTGAAGGCACTGTCTGTATCTCTTCGAATATCGGTCCTTCCGGCGCACACTCATAGCGATATGCATTGATTTCATTGCTCTCCTCACATAACACATAGGCATGATTTCCATCCTTGCCAAAACGTATCATACGGGGTGAGGAATCAAGCGGCGAACGAATGATATCCGCCAGTTTCAGCTTACCCTTCTCAAAATCAATCTGATAAATTTTCACATGGTCGAGACCGCCGTCCACGGCACATAGAAATTTCTCCCATGGCGTCAACTCCACACAATTTACATGCGGACGATAATTATGCTCCGCAATACTTCTGCCCATACCTGTGTGGAAAATACCGTCTGCAATACCCTCAATGCTTCCATCTTCATTCAATTTCATCATGGAAACCCTGCCGTCATGGTATCCGCCCACGAACAGATAGCGGTTTTGCTTATCTACCGACACATAACACCCGCGCATACCGCCAATCCATTTCTCATTGATTGGCTCCAGATCCCCATCCTCCAAAATGCGAAATGCCGCCACACCTTCATCTGCTATGGAATATAAAAACCTACCGTCGGCAGAAACCGTCAAATCAGAAGGATTGCTGATCGGAACCACTTTTCGTTCCTTTAATTTCCCTTCCTCAATATCCAGATCGTAAATATGGATACCGACACTTGAACCATGTGTATACGTTCCTACATATGCTACATATTTTTCTTTATCCATCTGCCTGCTCCTCCTTCTCTTGTCTGCGCAAGACATCAAATCTTGTCAATGGTTTTCCTAAATCAATATATAACACTTGTTTGGGATGGGGCGCTGACTCCATCTCATTGCCTTCTTCATCGCATATCGACTGAACAACTGCCATCAGATTCTCCCCGTCAGGTTTCATAACTTCAATCTCTTCTCCCACGGAAAACTTATTCCGCTGTTCTATGCGATAGCCTTTCTCGCTGTGCTCTCCAACGATTCCCAGATACGTATATTCCTTTACATACGTATTATTGTCATAAATCTGTGTATGTTCATCCGGCTTTCCAAAGAAAAATCCGGTCGTAAACTGACGATAAGTACAACCGACAATCTGCTCTAAATACCATGGCATATTCTTCTGATATAATTCCTGTGAAATAAAGTAATCATCAATCGCCCTGCGATACGTTCTCGCCACTGTCGCCACATAAAGCGCTGTCTTCATTCTGCCTTCTATTTTAAAACTGTCAATTCCCGCCCGTACAAGCTCCGGTATATGTTCAATCATACATAAATCCCTGGAATTGAAAATATAAGTGCCTCTCTCATTCTCATAAACCGGCATATATTCTCCCGGCCGCGTCTCCTCGACCACCGCGTATTTCCAGCGGCACGGATGAGTACAGGCTCCCTGGTTTGCATCCCTTCCGGTAAAATAATTACTGAGCAGGCATCTTCCGGAATAGGATATGCACATCGCACCATGAATGAACGTCTCTATCTCCATATCTTCCGGAATACGCGCCCGAATCTCCGCAATTTCCTGTAAAGAAAGTTCCCTCGCCGAAACAACACGTTTCGCTCCCAGCTGATGCCAGAACTGATACGTTCCATAATTCGTATTATTCGCCTGCGTAGAAATGTGGATTTCCAGTTCCGGACATACTTCCCGCGCAATTGCAAACACGCCCGGATCAGAAATAATCAACGCGTCAGGTTTGATCTCATTTAATTCCACAAAATATTCCCGTACCCCCGCAAGGTCCTCGTTGTGTGCCAGAATATTTGCCGTCACATAGACTTTTACCCCGTGCTCATGCGCAAACACAATTCCAAGACGCATATCTTCCATTGTAAAATTTTTCGCTTTTGCCCGCAGTCCAAATGATTCACCGCCAATATAAACGGCGTCTGCACCAAAAATCACGGCAATCTTTAATACTTCAAGGCTGCTTGCCGGTACGAGTAATTCCGGTTTCTTCATGGTTGCCTCCTCATGTCATATGGCCCTCCTTGGGACTTATCCTTACACTGACCGTAGTGCCATCCCCGATGGGAAATACACAGGTCGTCAGCTCATCCATATGAGTCAGTTGATACAAATACTCACGCATACGTTTGTGTATGGTGCGATTTCTTCTCGTCACAGCAAAATGAGACTCCAAAATATCTCCATCCTGCAACACATTATCAGAAACCAGTATGCCGCCTGGACATAAAAGGCGCATAACCTCCGGGAGAAAATGAATATACTGCCCCTTCGCTGCATCCATAAAAATGAAATCGTATGGCCCATCCAACTCCCGCATAACCTGCGCGGCGTCTCCCTCCAATAATTGTATCACATTCTCCTTCCCATTGCGCATAAAATTTTCACGCGCGACGGGAATTCTCTTTGCATAATTCTCTATCGTAGTAATTTTACAGGATACAGGATTATAATATTCCATCAATAATGCGGAAAATCCCACTGCCGTCCCCACCTCCAGAATACGTTTCGGGCGGTTCATGGCAAGCAGGAGTCTTAAAAGATTCTGCGTTTCACGCCGGATGACAGGCACATGGTTCTTATGCGCCTCCTCTTCCAATTCCAGCAAAAAACTGGGTTTTCCTCCATCCAGAGAGTTAATGTACGTACTTAAACGCTCTTCTACTATCATTCCTCAGTTTCCTCAATCTCTTCTTCTGCCATCACCTGCATCATTTCCTTTGCAGTCTGGGAAGTATTGAGTGTGTAGGTTCCCGGTTTCAGCTTATCATCATAATCCAATACGAAAAGTTGAATCATAAACAGCAGACCGCTGTCCACCAGTTTCTTCTCTTCCAGCAGATTTCCCAGCTCCAGAGGAGACATTCCCTCTTTAATTTGCACCGTCATATCCTGCCCCGGAGTTTCCTCCATGGCAGGCTCGGTAAATATCCGGTAACCCATGTCATAGGCAGTCTTTCCGGTCCTCAGGACCACAATCACAATCAAAACCATGATGGAAAAACTTAAAACGCTGCCCACCACATTCAATGCAATCTTGCTTTTTCCCATAATCTTATCCCTTATGTCTCAAATCCCAAATCAAACTCTATCTCTGTCATGATACCGTAATTGATTTTCTGTATCATACGGCATACGGCAAGTTCTGCCGCCAGATATTCATTGACATACGGCTCTGCACGCAGCCTTGCAAACTCGCCTTCCAGTCTGTCCATCTCTGCATACAAATCCACATTCCGGTATTTGTGCAATTCAAAATTTCTTCTGCGGAATTCATTGATAGCCCGTTCTTTTACCGGCTCCTGACGAACCAACTCCCGAATTCTCTGATATTCCTTATACTCGGGACTGTTTTTTACAACATCTATCAATTTTGCCAAACTTTCATCTAACTCATTCATTGCAACCTCATGCTTTCGTTCCTTCACTCAGCGTTTCATTCTGCAAACATCGACTCCTGTTAAACCTCCATAATAATCGGCATAATCATGGGTCTGCGCTTTGTCTTTTTCCAGACAAACTCACTGAGCTCGTCCTTTACTTCTGTCTTAATCTTACCCCAGTCCGTAATGTTCTTGCTCATGCAATAGTCCATCACGTCATCCAATACCTGTTTCGCTTCATCCATCAGGCTTTCCGCACCCCTCACATAGACAAAGCCGCGGCTGACAATATCCGGTCCTGCCAATACCTGTCCGCTCCCGGATTCTAATGTCATCACTACAATGATAATGCCGTCCTCCGCCAGATGCTGACGATCACGCAGTACAATATTTCCAACGTCTCCCACGCCAAGTCCATCCACCAGGATATCTCCAACCGGGACCTGACCGTTAACCTTCGCCTCGTTTTCATCGAGTTCCAGCACGTTTCCGGATGACAAAATAAAAATATTTTCCTTATCATATCCAAGCTCACGCGCAATGGATGCCTGCGCTTTCAAATGTTTGTATTCCCCATGCACCGGGATTGCATATTTCGGTTTCACCAATGAATAAATCAGTTTAATCTCCTCACGGCATGCATGTCCGGACACATGAGCGTCCTGAAAAATAACCTCCGCCCCTTTCATAAACAACTCATTGATGACATTTGAGACGGCTTTTTCATTCCCTGGAATGGGATTCGAACTGAAAATAATCGTATCGCCCGGTTTAATCGTAACTTTCTTGTGAAGGTTTGCCGCCATACGCGATAACGCCGCCATGGACTCACCCTGGCTTCCGGTCGTAATCAATACCGTCTGCTCATCCGGATAATTCTTCAGCTGTTCAATGTCAATCAGGGTATTCTCCGGTATCTGCAAATAACCAAGCTCTGTAGCGGTAGAGATGATATTTACCATGCTGCGCCCCTCTACAACAACTTTTCTGCCAAATTTATAAGCGGAATTGATAATCTGCTGTACACGGTCTACATTCGATGCAAACGTCGCGATAATGATACGCGTATCTTTATGATCCGAAAAAATATTGTCAAACGTCTTCCCCACTGTGCGCTCCGAGTTTGTAAATCCTGGCCGCTCCGCATTCGTGCTGTCACACATCAGCGCAAGCACACCCTTCTTTCCGATCTCTCCGAATCGCTGTAAATCAATTGCGTCCCCGAATACCGGCGTATAATCCACCTTAAAGTCTCCGGTGTGTACCACGATTCCCGCCGGAGAATAGATGGCAAGCGCAGCCGCATCCTGAATGCTGTGGTTCGTCTTGATGAATTCTACGCGAAAACATCCTAAATTGATATGCTGTCCATATTTTACGACTTTACGTTTCACCTTGGAAATCATGTTATGTTCCCGCAGCTTATTGTCGATAATGCCTATCGTAAGCTTGGTCGCATAAATCGGCACATTAATGTCGCGAAGCACATAGGGAATCGCCCCGATATGGTCTTCATGGCCGTGGGTGATAAAGAAACCTTTTACTTTATCAATATTGTCTTTCAGGTATGTTACATCCGGGATCACAAGATCTATTCCCAGCATATCATCTTCCGGAAACGATAATCCACAATCCACTACAATAATACTGTCTTCATATTCAAAGGCAGTAATGTTCATTCCAATCTGCTCTAATCCTCCAAGCGGAATGATTTTCAATTTTGAGTTATTCTTTTTTTTCAAAATGCACCTCCAAATGCTATTATTATCCGATTCTTTTAAATAAAATCCTTTTTTATTTTACACAATGAATAATTCAGACTCCCATGCCACAGCCAGATCTATGCCTGCCTGTTCCCATAGGATTCTGAACAATTATCACATTGTTATATCTACGTCTTCCAGAATCTCCGTAAAAATCCGCGAAATATATTCCAGTTCTTCCTCAGATTCTACAATCTCATATACATCTTCTTCCTGCTCACCCTGAGAGAACCGCTTTAAAATAAACGCATCGCAATCACCATCTTCTTCCTCTGTGACAAGAAGATAATTGAATCCATTGATGCTTGTCTCTTCAACCACATAAAACTCTAAAGCCTCTCCATCCTGGGGAGACTGAAACATTACTTTTTCCATTTTCAGATATCGTCCTGATCCTTTCTGTTGTCTATACCATCCTGAAATGCCTGTGCATCCAGATACCCCTGTAAAATCAATACAGCCGCAATCTTATCCACATAGCTCTTGCGTGCCTCTCTGCGCACGCCGCTTTCCATCAATGTCCGCTCTGCCGCTACTGTCGTAAGACGCTCGTCCCATAAAATGACAGAAAGACCTGTCCGTCTCTCCAACATCTCCTTAAATTCCAACGTCTTCTCGCAACGCTCACCTTCTGTATTATTCATATTCTTAGGAAAACCAAGCACGATTTTCCCTGCCTGGTATTCATCTGCCAATTCCTCTATTCTCGCCAAAGTCTGCCTGAGCTTTCCGGGCGATTTCCTGGAAATAGTCTCTATTCCCTGCGCCGTCACAAGCAGCGCATCGCTGATTGCAACGCCCACGGTCTTAGAGCCAAAGTCCAAACCCATGACCCGCATCCGCTGCCTCCTATTCCCAGAAATTATTTCTTATATACTGGCGCAAGATTTCCTCTACCAATTCATCACGTTCCACTTTCATAATGAGACTTCTTGCATTCTTGTGGCTGGTAATATAGGTGGGATCTCCGGACATAATGTATCCCACAATCTGGTTGACCGGATTGTATCCCTTCTCCCGCAGCGCACTGTACACGATTTCTAAAATATCATTTACGTGTATCTTCTGCTCTTTCTCCACTTTAAAAAATTGAGTATTGTTTTTATCCTGCATTTTTTCACGCCCTTATTTTGCTCTTTCGTTCTGTCCTTAATCATTCTTTTTATTATTCTAATACAAATGTTCGGAAAACTCAAGATTTTTCTTTTAAAACGTCTTTCATTAACAAAATATGTTCCTTCAGCCTTGCATTTACTGTCCCACGTATCAGCTCATTCTCCATGTTCCAATCCGGGTAATGCTCCGTGGGAACTGCTATTTTTACATATTCTTTCGTATGTCCCAGAAAATATTCCACCCCGCCAAAAGAAACTCTCTCCTCCATCAGCACTTCCACTTCCCTGCCAATATAGTAGTCCAAAAATGTTTCATTCATCGGCGCAAGATCCCGGAAAAGCTGCTCGCTTCTCGCATTCTTTACCTGCTCGGGCACCTGAGAATCCATACTCGCCGCACGCGTGCCTCTGCGCTGGGAATATTTGAAAATGTGTATCTCAAAAAATCCGATTTTTTTCAGAAACTGTCTGGTCGTCTCGAATTCTTCCTCACTCTCTCCTGGAAATCCAACAATCACGTCGGTCGTAATCGCCGGATGACTGAAATACTTCCGGAGAAGACTACAGCCATTCTCATATTCCTCACACGTGTATCTTCGGTTCATGCGTTTCAGCGTTTCATCGCATCCGCTCTGCAACGACAGATGGAAATGCGGGCAGATTTTCGGCAATTCCGACAGACTTTTTGCAAACGTTTCGGTTATGATTTTCGGCTCCAGGGATCCAAGGCGGATGCGCGCAATTCCCGGCACTTTGTGAATTTCCTCTATTAAATGTAAAAGATTGGTACCCAAATCCACACCGTAGGAGCTTAAATGGATCCCGGTAAGCACAACCTCCCGGTATCCGTTTAACGCCATCCGCTCCACCTCAGACCGTACATCGGAAGTCTCCCTGCTTCTGACACGCCCTCTGGCATAGGGAATAATGCAATAGCTGCAAAACTGGTTGCAGCCGTCCTGCACTTTGATATACGCCCGTGTACGCTCTGTTGTATGGCTCACCGTCAAAGCTTCATATGTGGAATCCGCAGCGATATCCCCAACGCACGAAACCTCCTCATGCGAGGCGAAAAACTGGTCCAACAATGCCAAAAGTTCGTGTTTCTTATTATTTCCAATCAGAATATCGACTGCCTCATCCTCTGACACCTGCTCCTCTGCTGTCTGTACATAACATCCCACAGCAACGACTACACTGTCCGGATTCTTTCTTCTGGCACGATGAAGCATCTGCCTTGATTTGCGCTCCGCAATGTTTGTAACGGAACAGGTATTGATTACATAGACGTCCGCAGCCTCATCAAACGGCACAATCTCATAACCGGCCTGCTCCAAAAGCTGCTGCATGCTCTCTGTCTCATATGCATTTACCTTACAGCCAAGGTTATGCAATGCCGCTCTTCTCATCCTTTTCTTACCTTTCTGTATCTTTCCATAGCAATCTGCCGAAAACACAACGCTTTTTCCCACTGAAATTGGTAATAGCGTTATTGACTTTTCCAAAAAAAGGAGATACTATAGTGAATATAAATTAAATATAAAACAACCATAAATTATCTTTATTAAGGAGGCTTTTTACAATGATAGAAGTACAAATTTCGTTAAATTCCATCGATAAGGTGAAATCCTTCGTCAATGCCATCACACAGTTTGATTTTGACTTTGACCTGATTTCCGGAAGATATGTGATCGACGCCAAATCCATCATGGGCATTTTCAGTCTGGATTTATCCAAACCCATTGATTTAAAAATTCATGCGGAAGAAAATCCGGATGAAGTCATGGAAGTAATCAAACCATATCTCGTTTAATCTATCGTTCAGATTGTACATCCGGAGCTGTCACTTGCGTGACAGCTCTTTTTTACCTTACTATAATTGTCTCCGCCGTCTCAATCGCAGTCTCTACCATCTCATCAATTTTTTCCTTCAGGTGAGTCTCCGAACGCCGGATAACTTTAAGGCTCGGCTTTGTCACCGGATGTTTGGCCACAAATATCGTACAGCAATCCTCATAAGGCAGGATGGACGTCTCAAAAGTACCAATCTTTTTAGACACCTCAATAATCTCCTGCTTATCAAATCCAATCAGGGGACGGTAAACCGGCATCGTACACACTTCATCCGTTGCCGCCAGAGACTGCATCGTCTGGCTCGCCACCTGTCCGATACTCTCTCCGGTAATCAGTCCCAGAGATTCCGTTTCTTTTGCAAAATGCTCTGCAATCCGCATCATATACCGACGCATGATAATCGTTAACTCATCATGCGGACATTTATCATAGATATACATTTGAATATCGGTAAAATTAACAATTTTCAAATAAATCGGTCCGGTAAATCTCGCCACAATCTTTGCCAGATCTATGACTTTCTGTTTGGCACGCTCACTTGTATAAGGCGGCGCATGGAAATACACGGCATCAATCTTCACTCCGCGTTTTGCAATCATATATCCCGCCACCGGGCTGTCGATCCCGCCGGACAAAAGCAACATTCCTTTGCCATTCGTTCCTACCGGCATTCCTCCCGGTCCTGGAATGATTTCGGAATAGATATTGATTTTGTTGCGGATTTCCACATTCACCAGAATATCTGGGTTGTGTACATCCACCGTCATATCCGAAAAAGCATCCAGTATTTTCTCACCCAGCGCCGCATTTACTTCCATCGAGGGAATGGGATAGCTCTTACGCGCACGGCGGGTGTTGACTTTGAATGTCAGATGCTTATCCGGATAACGCTTGTCCAGATAATCTACCACATCTTGTGCAAGTTTGTCAAATCCCTCGTCCTCAGTAAGCACCACCGGACAAATACCTACAATTCCAAATACGCGCTGTAAGCTTTCTAACGCCTCGTCATAATCATATTCTGTCAATGCCTCGATATAGATGCGCCCCTGCTCCTTAGTGATGGAAAATTCCCCTTCCACCGGTTTCAGGGCATACTTGATCTGACGTACAAGTGCATCCTCAAACAGATGGCGGTTCTTCCCCTTAATACCTATCTCTCCGTATTTTATCAAAAATGCCTTAAACATATTCCTTCCTTTCTAATGCCTGGTGTATCTTTGCAGCATGGGAACCAGTTCTTTTAAATTTTCCAGACAGTATTCCACTTCCTCAAATGTGTTATCCGGACTGAAACTGATGCGCACAGTCGAATCGAGATACTCCCTGCCGATGCCTATTGCCTGAAGCGTCACGCTCGGCGCCGGCTTATTCGAAGAGCACGCGCTGCCGGCAGATACGTAAATCTGGCGCTCCTCCAGGGCGTGAAGCAATACCTCGCTGCGCACACCGTCCACGCTTAAGCTTACGATGTGCGGCGCGCTGTCCTTTCCCGTCTTCCCATTGATATGCGCCCATTCCTGTTCTGCAAGCCCTCCCACGAAAGCCTCTTTCAGCGCATACAGATGCGCCTGTTTGTCCTCAAACGACTCGTAAACATCCTGCGCTGCCTGTCCAAGACCCGCAATCCCTGGGACATTCTCTGTCCCGGAGCGCAGATTCTTCTGCTGCCCGCCGCCGTAAATCACCGGCTTTAACTTTGTCTTTTCTTTTACATACAAAAATCCGCTTCCCTTGGGTCCATGAATCTTATGTCCGCTGACGGACATCAAATCAATTCCCACTTTTCCGGGGCGAATGATATATTTTCCATATGCCTGAATTGCGTCTACATGAAACAATGTTTTGGAATTCTTGCGTTTGATAATTTCGGCAGCCTCAGCAATCGGCTCAACCGCTCCTATCTCATTGTTGACAAACATGATGGACACCAGAATGGTCTCGTCCGTCACAGCCTTCTCAAGCTCCTCCAGCGAAATAATGCCATTCTTATCCACGTCCAGGTATGTCACAAAAAATCCCTGCTCCTCCAGATACTTCATGGGCGCCAATACCGCAGGATGTTCAATCTTTGTAGTGATAAGATGCATTCCGCTGCGCCTGTTCGCCATAGCGCCCCCTATGATGGCAAGGTTATTGGACTCCGTTCCCCCGGAAGTGAAAATCAGTTCTGATTCTTTTACCTTCAGGGTTCTGCTGATTTTCGCTCCTGCCTCCCGAAGAAACTGTTCACCTTCCATACCCTTTCCATGTAGTGAAGAAGGATTTCCGTAATCCTCCACCAACGCGCGCACCATCATGTCCTTTGCGCCTTCGCCGCAACGCGTGGTGGCGGAATTATCAAAATATGCCTCCATAACTTCCTCCTAATAAAATGTATCGGCACGCGACGCACAGCGTCACCTGCCATGACGGAGGAAGGCATTCCTATAAATGCTGCGCATTTGCCTTCCTCCTAATCTTCCACTTCATACAACAGCATGGAAAGCGCGCAAAGCCCGGCCGTCTCCGTACGAAGGATACGGTTTCCGAGAGAAACCATCTCCATATCGTCTTTCGCCAGCGCAATCTCCGAAGAGTCGTAACCACCCTCCGGTCCAATAAAAATCCCTACCGATGCGCCCTTTTGAATCTTGCCAAACACTTCCCTCGTATGCGCAAGCCCGCGCTGATTCTCATAAGGCAGAATCCGCACGTCTAATTTCCCGGCATACGCTACTGCATCTGCAAAACGCATTACCTCCCCCACAGTGGGAATGATGCTGCGTTTGGACTGCTTGGCTGCGCTCTGCGCAATCGCCTGCCATCTTGCCTGTTTTGCCTGCGCACGCTTTTCGTCCAGTTTCACGACACAGTTCTTCATGGCAACCGGTATGATTTCTGTTACGCCAAGCTCCACCGATTTCTGAATGACCTGCTCCATCTTGTCTCCCTTGGGAAGTCCCTGGAACAACGTTATCTTCAAAGAAGGTTCCGTGTCTTCTGCACGCTCCAGAACAACAAGCACGATCTCCTCGCTCTCAATCCGCTCAATCGCACAATAAAAATCTTCGCCCTCGTTATCGCTGATGCGCACTTTCTCCCCGATTTTCATACGGAGAACATTTCTGATATGGTTTACATCACTTCCTGTAATGACAACTTCTGAGCCCTGAATTTGATCAGGTGCAACAAAAAACTGATACATGTTCCTGCTCCTGTATTATTTTCTAGCGGTAATGCTGACCCATTCGCCCTGATGGCAGACTTCTAATACTTCAAACCCGGATTCTCTGACTGCCTCCACAACCGCTTCTTCTTTAAAGTCAATGATTCCGCTTGTGATATAAATTCCGCCCTTCCTGATATGATTTGCAACCACAGGGGTCAGTGGAATCACAATATCCGCAAGGATATTGGCAACTACAATATCATAATCTCCTCCCACCTTCTCCTGCAAATCTCTGTCATCAATCAGATTTCCCCGATAAAAATCTGCATGCTCCGCTGGCAGGCGGTTGATTGCCATATTGTCCCTGGTTGCCTCCATACACAGCGGGTCTATGTCTGTTCCCACAACTGTGCCAGCCCCCAGTTTCAGACACACCAGCGACAGAATACCGCTTCCGCATCCCACATCTAATACCCGCATCCCCGGTTTCAGATGTCTGTATAACTGTCGGATGCAAAGCTGCGTGGTCTCATGTTTCCCTGTACCAAAAGAGGTACCCGGGTCAATCTCAATCACATGGCGGTAGTTTTCCTCCTGCGGCTCCTCCTCCCAGGTAGGTTTAATCAGTATATCCTCCAACACAAAGGACTTAAAGTATTTCTTCCAGTTGTTAATCCAGTCTTTATCCTCTGTTTCACTCTGGGTAATTTCCGCACTTCCTACATCCACAAACAGCCTCAGATCCTCCAGTTCCTGACGTACCTGTGTAAGAATTGTTTCCTGTTCCTGCTCTGCGTCCAGAAAGAAACTTACCCTGGCAATACCTTCGTCCGGGGGAAGTTTGGGAAGGATATCAATATACATTTTCTCTTTGTCCTCCGGGGACAGGGGAATATTGTCTTCAATCTGTACGCCCTCGATTCCCAGATCCGCCAGCATACTGCTGACGAGATCCTCAGCCTGTGTTGTCGTCTGTATGGTATATTGTTTCCATTTCATGCTGCCTGCTCCTATGTCTTATATCGTTTTTTCAAGCTTTCATAAATCCGGTTAATGATCTGAAGGGTACTCGTATCCCCTGTCATATTGTCCGGATGATAAATTTTCGTGAGCTCCTTATACCGTTTCTTCAATGTCTGTACGTTGTCAACACCGGAAAAAAATATCTGCGCTTCGGGAAGAAGTTCTTCCATGGTTTTCTTCTGATAGTTGTCTCTCCCACGAGAATAACGTTTCTTCTGAGCCTCAATATCTTGTTTCTCCCGGGCAAGACTCTTAAGCTCTCCCTCCAGAATCTTCCACTTCATCTGAAACAATCGCTCTTCTTCTTTCATTCGCTTTTTTTCTAAGTCCTGCCTCAGATAAAATTCCTTCTGCTCCTGCTTGAATCTGCGTCTGTCCTCTTCCAGCTGTTTCTGTTCTTTGTGCAGCAGCCTCGATTGAAGATCTTCCGACATCGGTTCCCGAATTACTCTCCCCATCTGCCGTTTCGGCTGATCCATTCCTGTTCCCCCTTTGTGTCAATCTCTGTGACATTTGAGCTTCTGTACCAAATATCATGCATTCTTTTGGGTTTTCACATACTCTGTAAATTATAATTTCCTGACCTTTTTTACGCTGCTGTATGCCCCGTAAACTTTAACGCCATCTACCTTCACATAGGCACGGATTTTAAAACTATATGATTTTTTGCTGTTTAAGCGTGTCTTTGTGAAAGAAACGGTTTTTGTCTTTCCAACGGTCTTAATCTTCTTATATTTGCCATTTCCCGTTTTCATAAAAATCTCATATCCACTGGCTCCGTTTACTTTCTTCCAGCTCAGTCTTACCTTGCTTTTTCCTTTTCTCTTTGCAGAGCTCAATTTTGCTTTCAACGGGTTGGTTGCTGCCTTCACGCTTTCCGTAGTTCTCGCATAGACATATTTACCATTGACAACGCGGTAAGGCGTAACCTTCAATGTATAGACTGTCGCAGATTTCAAATTCTGATACGTACAGGTATTTGCTGTGACATATCCTGTGGAAAGCAATTTGTTTCCCTCATAAAACATCAGGCGGTAGCCAATTCCCGTCCCCGCCTTCCAGCGAAAGGACATGGCATTTGTCGTAACATTATTTACACTCAAACCGGACAGTTTTCCCGGTCTGATCGGAGCAGTCATTGCAATTTCTTCCGTATAAATTCTGGTACACAGCTTGCAGGTATAAGTTCTGATTCCTTTCTGCGTCTCCGTAGCCTCTTTGGTTATCACAGACTCATACTGATGTCCTGGACACTCCACATAAATGGATATCTCGATATTCGTAACGACTACATAGTTGATCTGATCTTCAGGTCTGAAACATACATAAAATTTCTGATATCCCTCTTTGGACAGTCTGGTATCCGGATCCAACTGCCAGAGGAAACCATCCGGCAGCTCAACGGAAGAAAGAGGTTCACCACTCATTCCGCTCAGATTTGTCGGCCGTGTATAACTCGGATTGGCACGCGCAATTTCCACGGTAACGCTTCCCCTATAGGGGCGGTATCCGGTTCTTTCTACCTGATAAAGCACCGTATACGTTCCTGCATTTTGCATCAATGGCTGCTCTTCTGTGTATCCCACATCATCACTCGAAACCTGTTTCAGCGCATATTTCACAATGTCCCCCGCTTTCGTTCCCTTTACCTGAATTCGATAAGGACACCCTGTATAAATCCCAGACACATCCGAGGCGCTGATTCCTGTAATTGCCGGCAACAAGCTGTCAATACTCTCAGTATAGCTGTCCCCGCAGAGCGTACAGGTATAAGTCAACTCTCCATCTTCCGTATCCGTAGGCTCTTTGGTAACCTCACAATCATACTGATGTCCAGGACAGGTTACCTCTACGGCAATCTCTACCTCAACCGTCTCATAATTTACATTATCTTCCGGCGTATAAACCGCCGGATAATTATGGGAACCTTCTTCCCGCAGTATCGTATCTCCATCCTTCCATGTAAATCCTTCCGGCAGCGTTACCGCCGAGAGCGTCTCACCACTGTTTCCCGTACATCCTGTAGGAATGGTATAATCATTCTCATCCGGCACAACTCTGGAAATTTCCACGGTAAAACTTCCTGTATAAGGTCGACATCCGGTTCTCTCCACCTTATAGGATATCTCATAAGTCCCTGCAATTTTTAACTCAGGCAATTCAGACACATACGCGCCTCCGTCAAGGGAATACGATACTATATCTCCTTCCTGCAATCCCTGAATCGCTAACGTAACCGCCTCTCCGTTATACGTTACCCTTATATCCTCCGCAGAAATTCCCTCAATCGGCGGCAGCGTGTTTTCCGTTACCTGAACTTCTACTTCAATATCAAGGATTGTCTTATAATTCTTTGTATCCTGTGGCGTATATTTTACCAGAAACTTTATGGTACCTGCCTCTTCCAACAGCGTATCTTCCTCTGTCTGCCAGGTAAATCCCCTGGGCAGTGTTATCGAAGAGAGCATGTCTCCGACATATCCGCTCAGATCTGCCGGCGTTTCATATTGCGGCGTTGCCTGCTCTATCGTCACAGTTGCCGTTCCGCAATAAGATACATAATTTTCCCGGCTTACACGGTACGAAACCTCATAAATTCCGGCGTCAATCATTTCCGGCTGCGCAGACTGGTAATTTCCGTCCGCATCCAGATACTCTATCGTGTCCCCATCCTGCGCGCCCACGACGGTGATTGTAAATGGATTTCCATTGTAAGTTCCAATCACATTTTCGGCTGAGATGCCCTCAACCTGATCAAGCATATACTTCTGAACAGACTGTTTTTTGTCATCCCTCGGGTCTGGCTGCGGCACATACCACAGCTCATTTCCGCGCACGGCAAGCCCGACAATCATCTTATAGCCAAAATCCGGCGGGCTGAAAATCTCTGTATAGGTTCCGTCATCATTTAACCGATAAATCGTTTTCTGTGAATTAAAATAAAGTTTTCCATCTGACTGAGCAAGGTACATGAAACCTCCCCATATGCTGTTTCCATCCCTCCATCCATAAGACTCAAACAGTACATTTTCACCTGCCAATAACTTATCCACATCATATTCCAAAAGCTTATCTGCATCCTTCTTCACAAGCATCACAACATGCTCTCTGTCTGGAATATCAGCCTGATAATACAGAGAGTAATACCATGCATCATTATGATAACAGATGGCAGAATTTACCCATTGCCAGAACACATTATCATACACGGTGGATTCCGCCTTATGGGCGCTGCTCCAGGAATAATGGTTGTTGCTGTCTTCTGCATCCGGACTGTCCTTGGATATCTTGCTGTCGCTGCACAGGAAATTCTCATGCAACACCCTTCCGATACGGTCATAAGCAGGATCATCCCAGGTGACATCCACATGATACCATGTATCTCCAATCTCTATCATATTCCAGGCATGAGCCATTTTTTCGCTGCTGATGACCTCGCAGGGGATGCCCAGTTTGTCCTCCATGATATAGGCAAACGCATCCGCATAACCATCGCACACTGCAACCTGATTGACAAGAGAACCGTACGCGGTATGGGAAATTTCCGGTACCTGATTGTTTTTATAGTTATCGTAATCATATTCACAGTTTAACGCCAGATAATCATGCACAAGCAACGCCTGCTGGTATTCGTCCAGGCTTTTGTCCACCTGTGCTGCCGCAAGGTTTGCCGCCGCCTCAAACTCAGGTTTCATGACTGCAACTTCATCGCTGCTGCATATATATGTGGGCTTACATGATATCACGGGATTACCCATTGTACCGCTGGCCTTAACTTCACACGCACTGGCGACATAGAACAGCTGTGGATTGTTGCTCACAACCTTTAAAAACTCTGTTGCCGCCTCATTCAAACCGATATCAGTCGCGGGAAAATTATATGCTGATATATCAATTTCCGCCTCTAAGTTCTCCAATGCCGCAACCACATATTCTTCAAAAGATAACTCCGCTGTCCGGCTAAATGTCCGCGCCTTTCCTCCCGGAAAACGCAGTTTTGGCTCCCCATAGTAGTCTTCGTTATAGCGTTCCTCCTCCGTCACCGTGAGGTCCACACATTTGACCGTGCCCGCCTCGGCACGTACCGGAACCAGGCCAATTGCCAGGAATGCCATCATCAGAAACGGAAATAAGTATCTCTTTTTCATAGGTATTCTCCTTCCCTTGCCGCTCACCATAAAATTAATACCATTATATAATATGCGGAAAGATTTTACAACAGGAAAGAATCGTGTAGGGGCTATTGATATCTCTTGCCCTTCACGGTTTTATAGGCGCTTACCCATAATATTTGTCTATCGCACAAAAAGCTGTATTCCACGACCACCTTCGCAGAATACAGCCCATAGTTACATATCTTCCAGTGTTTCTTTAATTTTTCCCATAAATCCCTTTTTCTTCTTCTCCGTACCTGCCGCGCCATTCTGTTTCTTCAAAGACTGACCGCTGACTTCATCAAATGCACGGAGCGCCTCTTTCGCCTCCGCATTAAGGCTGGTCGGCACCTGGACAACCAGGGTAACGTAATGGTCTCCGCGGATGGAAGAATTGCGCAGGGATGGAATGCCCTTGCCTTTCAGACGGATTCTGGTGTCTGTCTGCGTACCGGGTTTCACATCGTACAGAATATCGCCGTCAATCGTATTGATTCTCACCTCGCCGCCCAACGCTGCCTGTGCAAATGAAATCGGCGCTGTGGAATAAACATTCATGTCCTGACGCTGGAAAATCGGATGCCTGCTGACATTGATCTCTACCAGCAAATCACCTCTTGGTCCGCCGTTTGTGCCCGGCTCGCCCTTATCACGAATACGGACGCTCTGTCCATTGTCAATTCCAGCGGGAATGGATACCTTAATCTTCTTGCGTTTGGCAATGTATCCGGATCCATTACAATCCGGACATTTCTCTTTGATAATCTTACCTGTTCCACGACATTCCGGACAGGTCTGCACATTCTGCACCACGCCCAGAAAAGACTGCTGCGTATAGACAACCTTGCCCTTGCCGCCGCACTTGGCACAAGTCTCCGGGCTGGTACCCGGTTTGGCGCCGGTCGTATGGCAGGTCTGGCATTCATCCTTCAAGGTGATCTCAATCTCTTTCTCACAGCCGAAAGCCGCCTCCTCAAAGGTAACGCGTACGGCTGCGCGCAAATTAGCTCCTTTCATCGGACCATTGCTGGCAGAGGAACGCCTTCTCCCTCCGCCAAACAAATCTCCAAAGATATCTCCGAAAATATCTCCCATGTCCATGCCGGAGAAATCAAATCCTCCTCCGCCGCCCATGCCGCCTTCAAATGCGGCATGGCCAAACTGGTCATACTGGCGTTTCTTATCTGCGTCGCTCAATACGGCATATGCCTCGGATGCCTCTTTAAACTTTTTCTCTGCTTCTGCATCCCCGGGGTTCATATCTGGATGATACTTCTTAGCAAGCTGGCGGTATGCCTTCTTGATGGTCGCATCATCCGCATTCCTATCAACACCCAGGACTTCATAGTAATCTCTCTTCTGCTCTGCCATGGCAAACTCCCTTTTAAGTTTTGTGGTAGTTAGACTTCCTTATAATCTGCATCTACCACATCATCATCCGCACTGTTGTAGGAGGCGTCTCCCATGTCGGGACCTGCACCCTGTGCTCCCTGCGCTGCCTGTGCATTTTCATACATTTTGGCAAATACTTTCTGTGCGCTCTCCATGAGTTTTTCTTTGGCAGCCTTCATCTCGCCGACCTGGTCGTCCGTCATCTCCTCTGCATTCGGATGAGCCTCAACCATCGCCTTCAATGCATTCAAATCTGCCTCAACTGCGGATTTATCTGCCGCATCTATATTTGCGCCGACTTCCTCAAGCGCTTTCTCTGTCTGGAATACAAAGGAATCCGCATCATTTCTGGTATCAATGGCTTCCTTGCGTTTCTTATCCTGTGCCTCGAATTCTGCTGCTTCTTTCACTGCCTTGTTAATATCGTCCTCGGACATATTGGAACCTGCAGTAATTGTGATATGCTGCTCTTTGCCGGTTCCCAGATCTTTTGCCGATACATTTACGATACCATTGGCGTCAATATCAAAAGTTACTTCAATCTGCGGTACGCCGCGTCTTGCTGGCGGAATTCCATCCAGACGGAACTGTCCTAAGGACTTGTTATCCCTTACGAACTGACGCTCACCCTGTACTACGTTGATGTCAACTGCTGTCTGGTTATCTGCCGCCGTTGAGAAAATCTGGCTGTGCTTGGTCGGAATCGTTGTATTTCGCTCAATCAGCCTCGTTGCAACACCACCCATAGTCTCAATGGACAGGGACAACGGCGTAACGTCCAGGAGAAGGATTTCACCTGCTCCTGCATCTCCGGCAAGCTTACCACCCTGAATGGATGCGCCCAGCGCCACGCACTCATCCGGATTTAAGGTTTTGCTCGGCTCTTTACCTGTCAACTGTTTTACTTTATCCTGTACAGCCGGGATACGTGTAGAGCCACCTACCAGGAGCACCTGACCGAGTTCGGATGCAGTAAGTCCTGCATCTTTTAATGCATTCTGTACTGGAACTGCCGTGCGCTCTACAAGGTCATGTGTCAACTCATCAAATTTCGCCCTTGTCAGGTTCATGTCGAAATGTTTCGGACCTTCTGCAGTTGCCGTGATAAACGGCAGGTTAATATTCGTTGTGGTTGCGGAAGAAAGCTCTTTCTTTGCCTTCTCTGCCGCCTCTTTCAATCTCTGCAATGCCATCTTATCATTTGAAAGGTCAATGCCCTCCGTATTTTTGAATTCTGCAAGCATATAATCTGTAATCTTCTGGTCAAAATCATCACCGCCCAGACGGTTATCGCCGGAAGTGGACAATACCTCGATAACGCCCTCACCAATCTCAATGATGGACACGTCGAACGTACCGCCGCCCAGGTCATATACCATAATCTTCTGCTCTTTTTCATTGTCAAGACCGTAAGCAAGTGCAGCGGCTGTCGGCTCGTTGATGATACGCTTTACATCCATGCCTGCAATCTTGCCCGCATCCTTGGTTGCCTGACGCTGCGCGTCATTAAAATATGCGGGAACGGTAATTACTGCCTCGCTCACTTTCTCGCCCAGATAATTCTCTGCATCTGCCTTTAACTTCTGTAAAATCATGGCAGAAATTTCCTGCGGAGAATACTTCTTGTCGTCAATCGCTTTCTTACTTTCTGTTCCCATCTCACGCTTAATGGATGAAATGGTCTTCTCTGCATTGGTAACAGCCTGACGCTTTGCAGGCTCTCCCACAAGACGCTCACCGGTTTTTGTAAATGCAACGACAGACGGTGTTGTCCTTGCTCCCTCTGTATTGGCGATAACCACCGGCTTACCACCTTCCATAACTGCCACACAGCTATTTGTTGTTCCTAAATCGATACCAATAATCTTGCTCATAATTGAGACCTCCTCTTAAATTAAAAATGATTATCTGAATTACTGTTTTACTGAACGACTGCTACCATACTATGCCTTACCACACTATCCCGGTACATATAGCCCTTCTGAAGTTCCTGCGCCACTACGCCGGATTCAAACTCTTCACTCTCTACCTGCATAACTGCATTGTGGTACTCGGGATCAAACTCTGCGCCCACCGCTTCGATCGGCTTTACCTCCAGGCTTTCCAGCTCTGTCATAAGCTGTTTATATATTTTATCCATTCCCTCTACAAAAGGATCGTTCTTCGACTCCTCGGGAACAGCGGATAAACCTCTCTCGAAATTATCAACCACTGGAAGAATTTTCTCAATAATGCTCTTGGCGCCCACCTCAAACATCTGCGCCTTCTCTTTCTCCGTCCGCTTGCGGAAATTATCAAATTCCGCCATCTGACGCTGCACACGGTCATTCAATTCTGCAATCTTCTCTTCCTGCTTATTCTTCTTCTCCTTTTTCTTAAATAAACCCTTTTTTTCATTTGCAGATGCATTTTCTTCAGAATCATCTTCTGAATCGCCTTTCTGCTCCGAATCGTCTTGCGAATCACTGTCCATTTCAGATGGCTTTGCCTGTCCGTTTGATGTTTCTTCCTGCACTCCGTCCGTTTCCATTTCCACATCTTCCGAAGAAATTCCGGACTCTTCCATCTCTTCTGCCTGCATATCTATATCTTTATTTTCTGTAGCTTCCATATCCGTTCACCTCTCTGCCTGCTTATTTGTTTTTATCCTTTTGAAACACGGAATCCAACTGACTTTTCAAAGTCTTTAGATTATCCATGACATTTTCATAATCCATTCGTTTCGGTCCGATAATTCCAATCGTTCCCTGCATTCCATCGCCAATCTGATACGTCGCAGTCACCACACTGCAATCTTTCATATTCTGTATGGGCGATTCGTCTCCAATGTATACCTGAATCCCAGTCTGTTCTCCAGATGCCAGCGTTTCATTTACCAACGACACCAACTGTTGTTTCTCCTCGAATGCATTCAGCAAATCGCTTGCCTTCTGAGAATCGCTCAATTCGGGATACTTGAGAATATTAGTCGTTCCGCTGGTGTAAACTTGAAGTTCCTCATCCTCCTGAAATACCCCGGCCAGCGCATCCAGCACATCACTTACAATATTGCTGTGAATACCTGCCTGTTCCTTAAGCCTTGTGATAGTCGCCAGGTTAATCTGGTCGGCAGACAATCCATTCAAACTGCTGTTCAAAAGAATATTCAGTTTCAGCAACGTCTCATTATCCAGGGCCTCTCTGGTGGAAATCATCTTATTCTTCACCATATTACCCTCTGTCACTATAACTGCCAAAAGCTGCTCCTCGTCTACCTGGGACAATTGCAGGAACTTCACCTTATTCTGCTGACAGGACGGCGCCGTAATCATTGCCGTATAATTTGTATTCGTTGCCAGAACTTTTGCCACCTGTTTGAGAACGTGCTCCATCCGCTCCGTATGCTCAATCATGAACTCCTTCATCTCTGTGACTTCGCGGTCCTTTTCTACAATCAGGTTGTCTACATAGAAACGGTAACCTTTATCGGAAGGAATGCGCCCGGCAGACGTATGCGGCTGTAAAATATAGCCCAACTCCTCCAAATCCGACATTTCATTACGGATTGTGGCAGAACTCAAATTCAAATCAGAATATTTGGAAATCGTTCTGGAACCCACCGGCTCTCCTGTATCCAGATAGTTACGGATGATGGCTTTTAATATTTTCGTCTTCCGTTCATCCAATTCCTGCATCACAATCCTCCTTCCACTTAAAATAGGTAGCGGCACGCGTCGCTGCGCGACTCCTGCCATCTCGGAGGAAGGCATGATAGAAATGCTACGCATTTGCCTTTCTCCTCATTGTTAGCACTCAACTTTTAAGAGTGCTAACATCTATGTACATAAGATAGCACCATAAGAAAATATTGTCAATAGGATTTTTAAGAATTTATATTTTGTTTATAAATTCAGAACCCATGGAAAGGAAAACTCAGGCTCTTCAAATTTATTTGAAAGAGACTGAGTTTTAATTTTCATGAAGGGTGTAACCCCCACAGCCGCAGGCATAAGCCTCCTTGGAGGCGATTGACGGCTACGCCGGCATGTCTGTGGCGTGGGGTTCTGAATTTATTTCTCAACATTCATTATTCTGACCTGGAGTTCTGAATTTATTTCTCAACATTCATTATTCTGGCTTGGGGTTCTGAATTTATTTTACCCGCGTACCTTTATTTCATACCGTTTCATCCATGCATTTATCTGAATCAGATAGGCAAGCATCTGCGGACCCGCCATCAATTGCCCATACCATGGTTTCCCATAATCTGAAGTCCGCGCCAGAAACGTTTCGACTTTTTCTTTATTTAAGAACTGCAATACCGGCGCCTTGGAATCCTCCAGTATTTTACGCATTTTCTCTTTCAAAAGATTTTCGTAACGCGGGTCGTATGTCTTGGGATAAGGAGATTTTCGGCGGAACAACACCTCATCCGGCAAAAGTCCTTTGCCAGACTGTCGTAAAAGATTCTTCACCACGCCGTCTTTGGCTTTCATCTCCCACGGCACATTCCATACATATTGCACAATCCGCGTATCCGCAAAAGGCACCCGCGCCTCCAGACCACTGTACATGCTTGTGCGATCCATACGGTTTAACAATGTCTGCATGAACCAGCGCAGGTTTAACCAGGAAATCTCGCGCCGCCTTGCCTCCTGCGGACTGTCTTCCTCACATCTGGGCGTCTCCGCAATGGAATGCTGGTAACTCTCCTTTACATACTCATCCATACGCAGGTAATCAAGGAAATCATCTGCCAGCAGCTCTTTCCGGGGCGAGAGATCCATCGTCCATGGAAATGTTTCCGCCTCAAAACACTCTTTTTTATGGAACCATGGGTAACCGCCAAAAATCTCATCCGCACACTCTCCTGTCAGCGTCACCTTACGACTGAGGCTAACCAGCGAACAGAAATATAACATGGAAGAATCCACATCCGCCATTGCCGGCAAATCATGCGCTTTCACAGAATCATACAACATATCTATCTGATGTGCATTGTCGCACTCCAGAAAATGATGTTCCGATTCCAGATATTCCACCATTTTCTCCACATATGGTCTGTCCTGTGACGGCTGAAACGCATTGGCCTTAAAGTTTTTGCTGTTATCTACAAAATCAAAGGAAAACGTTGTCAGCCTTTTACCCTGTTTCCTCAACTCCGCTGCACATACCGCCGAGACAAGGCTGCTGTCCACGCCTCCGGACAAAAATGTACAGATTGGCACATCAGACACCATCTGACGCCGAATGGAATCCTGAACCAACTCCGATACCGTCTCAATGGTCTTCTCATAGCTGTCCGTATGTGGACGGCTTTCCAGTTTCCAGTAAGCCTTTCGCTGCAAAGCACGTTTCCTGCCATACGTAAGAAATTCTCCCGGGCATACCTCCTTCATTCCCCGAAATACGCCGCAGCCGGTACTTCTGGCTGGACCAATCCCGAATACTTCATTCAGCCCTTCCCGGTCAAGTTCCGCGCGAACGGATGGGTGCGCCAAAATCCCCTTCGGCTCTGAGGCAAAAATCAGCTCATCCCCTTTCTTCATATAGAATAAAGGTTTTACCCCCATCGGGTCACGGAACAGATATACGATATCTTCCCGCCCATCCCAGACAGCAAAAGCAAAAATGCCATTTAGCATGGCAGCGATTTTCTCTCCATATTCCATAAACCCAAGCAAAATTACTTCTGTATCACACGTTGTCTCAAACTGCCAGCCTCTTTTTTGCAAATCCAGGCGCAATTCCTCTGCGTTATATAACTCTCCATTGTATACAATCGCACAAGTACGCTCTCCCTGTTTACGTACCATCGGCTGGTGCCCCCCGGACAAATCGATGATGGAAAGGCGGCTGTGCGCCAGCCCGCATTGTCCTTTCAGAAAAATTCCCGCATCATCCGGTCCCCTTCTGCATAACTTTTTGTGCATAGCAATAAGGATGGAGCGATAATATGTCCCATCCTTTTCATAATCCTTATCTCTATGATAAAATCCTGCGATTCCGCACATATCTTCTACCTCTTTTTACACATTTATTTCATTATATCGTGTTGAAGAAGAAAATATGTAGGAATCTTCAAACTTCTTATTTATACTTATTGATAACTTCAATAATCTGAGCCTGAACCGGAAGAATATCCAAAAGAACCTTCCTTGCCTCCTCCGGCTTATCCTGACGCAGCAAATCAACAATATCAGTATACGCCTTATACAGGGGAGTTAATGATAAATTACCTGTCGCACCCTTGATTGCATGCGCACTTTCAATCACGCCCTGATAATCATTCGCGTCAAACTCCGGGTCAACCGGTGCTTTCTCCATCATAGACTGGACAGAGCCAAGCATCCTCTTATAAAATGCCTCGTTTCCATTCAGACGTTTCAGACCTTCGTCTACGTCCACGCCTAACCCCTTTAATTCATCAAACAAATTCATAACATCTTTCCTTTCTTAAATGAAAATATTTTAAATCTCTCTGTACCTTCTCTTCTCGCGGTACTGCCGTCCCTCGTATACGTGCTTTGTGCCAGGCTGCCAGTTGCTGCCGTATACCAGAGTATACATAATAAGCCCCATCACACACCCGGTAATCACGTCAAATACAGAATGCTGTTTTAAGAACATCGTGGAGGCGATAATGGAACTCATCAAAATAAAGGAAATCCATTTCACCCATTTTTTCTCTTTCAATTTCTCACTGTTCATCACTGCAAGCTGCACGCCAATCGAATTATATACATGAATACTCGGAAACAGGTTCGTGGGCGTATCAACCATATACAGCCCCTTTACCAGCGAAATAAAAATATTATCTCTCTCAAATACCCTTGGACGCAGATAATGCCCGTTCGGATACACTGTTGAGACAACCAAAAATACCGTCATGCCTACAAACAGAAATGTACATAGCTTGTAATAATCCTGCACATCCTTGAAAAAGAACCAGGCAATTGCAAACGCCACATACCCAAACCACAAAAGATATGGAACAATAAATATCTCTACGAAGGGAATGTAATCATCTACCACCGTATGTACAATATGGAAACGCCGGGTCACCGTGCGTTCTACATAGATAAACCACATCTGATAGATAATCAGATATGATAAAATCCATCCGTGACGATAACGATAGAGAAGTTCTTTTATTTTGTCTCTCATATTAACCACCTTTTATTTTAATCTTTTCCAGCCAATTGTCAAGTTGCATTATAGCATAAGAATTCCCGAGAGACAATGAAAATAAACTGAATTAAGATATTTTTAAGAATGTCTATCATTGTTTTTTTCCTTTTTCTGGCTGTTTTTCATGTTTACCCCTGTGAAATTTCTTTAAAATGTCCCCCATGAATCCCGATATGCCCAATTCCCAGAATGATTGCCGAGACAAAGAGAACAACATTCTTTTCATAGACGCCCAGCAGCAAAAACGCGCCTACCGGTAGCGTTGCCCCCGCAAGCGGAATTCCGCAAATGCTGCGGTAAAAATCAGACATGTTCTTTTCACTTCTGAAATATCGTATCCAATAAACCTCATACAGAATCATCAGCAAAAACGAAATCAACAGCCATATGCTCCACATGGAACGAAATTTTATATCGACTACTGAAAAAACTGCCGCACAGGTACATAATACCTCTCCCGCTCTCTCAATGATCTGCAAAACCCTGCTTTCATTCTCTGCATATTTATCATAATCCCGGGGTTGGTTCTTCGCCCAGATGATATTGGGAATAAACAGCATCAACAAATAAATAAGACCTATGTATGAAAATCCGAAATGAAACATTTTTGTTCTCCTTTTTACACTTTTATATCTATTATTGTTTTAGACTCTTCTTTAAATTTATTTGTAGCTAAAACCTCACCATATCCGTTTTGTACCTTATTTGAAACTAAATATAACTGGTCTTTTGCATATGAAGAGACCATCTTCTTTAATCCTAAATTTTCCTCTGTTTCTGCCATACTATCCATTTGAACCTTTAATTTCAACACTTCATTTAAAATATTAAAATCATTTTTCATTATTTCCTGTTCTTTTATATTATTTTCTTTTTCCAAAATAGCAATTTCTAATTCTCGCTTTCTTTTCTCCATCTCATGAATCTCTTTTTTTCTCTGCTCGTCTTTATTTAAAGCAAGAATCTGACACCCCGCCTCAATTTCTGCCATAATAGGACTGTTTTGCGTAACACTTTTTAAGTCAATCTTAGTGTGTCTGTCTATAGCACTATCAAAATGATCTCCGCACAATATTATAAATTTGCTTTCCTGCTTATAATATATTCCAACAACAGGTCTCGGCAGTTTAAAAAGATATTCATAAAATTTTTTGAAATATTTCTTCTCTAATTTTTGCTCAGCTACCGTAAAATCTTTCACAGATTTTTTATCTAACTTTATTTGCATACTGCTGAATTGTTCATGGTCCAAAAGATAATCCTGATACTTTTTTAAAATTTTTTCGCGTTCACTTTCAATTTTCTTATCTGCTTTTAGTCGTTCTTTCTCATCCACTTTTTTCCTGGATATTTCACATAAAACCTGTAGCGCGTTAATAAACCCTTCTCGACGCATAATATGATACATATCTAATCTATCTATTTTTGTAATACGCCTTTTCCCAGATTGGTACAAAATTTTATTTATATTATATAAGATTTCAAACAGAAAACTTACTTCCATTATATCTTGGTTGGGCGCCATACTCACAGGTTTCCCAATTGCATATACATTATTAATAGCTAATGTATTTAAATTAATCGAAGAAAAATTTCTATAATTCCCATTCAGTTTGTATGCTTTATCTAATATAAAAATATCTTTCGTCTCAATGCCTTGATTAATTGCCATGGCAATCGTATTAAGCAATTCTATTTTGTATATATAGGTAGAAACTCTGCTGACGAAATTTGTTATCTCCCAGGGATTCAATCGTTCATCAGAATCCCTCATATACTTTATTTTAACTCTTTGATGTGTATTTTTAAATTCATATTCTTCAAATTCTTTCGTATTCATACAATTTCCCTCTTCTACTTTTTTAATACACTTTTTCATAATATCGTTATATTAAGTACCAATTACCTGTAATTTGTCTATAAAATTATCTTACGCTTTTTCCTATAGCTTATTATATCATATACTCGGAACAAATGACACTATCCCCATATGCCCGTCTGTTTTCAGGCAGAATGGCACAAAATATGTAGCCTGCCATTGGAATCCTCAATCCTAAGATTTCTCACATTGCTTTCATTGTCTGGTATAGTGACATTAAATTTATGGTTTTGATCATCCACCTCATAAATCAAACACCGGAACATAGTGGCACTTAAAATCAACCGAAAAGGAACACCTCTCAAATCCTTACAAGCCACAATATGGGTATTAAGGAAAATCAAATCACCTATTATCATCTCCTGCAACTGATATAAATTTCCTTTTGTTGTTCCGCCAAATCCACTAAATGAAATACCCCACCACTCCCAGTTGAAAAACATTATCTGGTATCATACAGCCACTCTCTTAAATGTTATATTTTTATATACTTCTTACCTTTCCTAAATTCTAAATTTCTTCTTCGAAATCCTCAGGCATATTTTTTGCCTGCTCACTAAAATAATCATATTCTTCTATTTCATGCAACAAATACGTATAGTTACAGATTTCCCAACTACATTCTGTACCTTCAATCAATTCCTGCAATGTCATCCTTGAAATCTTATCAGCCGCGCCTCTCGACAGTTTTATCAAAAGTCTCCACATATCTTCCATATTTCCATAAGGATATTTATGCATACTCAGGACATCTTTTAAAATTTCAATATACCTTTCTCTGTCAATGTCTTCACAGCCATTAGCAATTTTCCGGTAATTTTCCATAATATCATCCCATGAAATAATATCTGTCTTAGAATCACTTAAAGTAAAATTCACTCTGTTACGCCCATTCAAAATTATAATAAATTTTCTTGTTCGTTCATCACACCCCCAGGAATTATCATAATCCTGATACGCCCAATTGTCACATTGAAACTGTATCGGTTCTTTTCCCGTGTATTCTGTATTTCTCAAACTGTCAGCAATTTCTATAAGTTGTTTTACATATTTCTTTCCTAGACCATGTCTTTGCAAAACATCATAAAGAGAAATAACAGTTTCCTGTGAGCAAAAATAATCCAAATCCCTCTCTTCTATTTTCCTCTCAAATTTTAAAATCAAATCTTCAAGATCTTTTCCTTTATATTTATAGAAATGGTCAAATTTCACCATATCGCAAACAATTTCAAATGTACTCCCATGAATCTTTTCCCTGTACTTCTGTTGGCGAAACTCAATAATCGGATTATTCCCATAAACATACTGAATTAATTTCTCTGAGCCAAGGACTTTGACTAAATTTGCAATCTGTTGTCCAAGCCTTGCCTTATCTTTATAAAATATAATTGTCTTCACTCCGTCATGTTCTATCAGCTCTTTTAAAATATCTCCATCTGTCACATCCAGAGAATGTCCGAATATATATAATCTATTTTCTTGGTTTCTTCCCTCTTTTCTCTGCCTGTCAATTTTTGCAAGCCATGATTTATATTCATTTCCTGTTTTCTTATGAATGCGCTGATAATATTTTTTAAAAGCGATAAATTCCACTTCTTTGTCTTTTCTATCATCTGACAGATATTCATCAATGCCAAGTACCATCTTATTTTTATCGATACACTCATCCAAACAAAATGTATATGGTATACTCTGCGCCTTTCCATGGATAAAACAATACTTCACATTTGTCCTGTTATAGGCATATATCTTCTGCCATGTATTGGAATAATTAAAAGAAAGTATCGCATCTGGGTGTATTGCATCTATATCAGGATTATAGTATTCAATCCTTCCCCAGTTATCTATATAATCAAAAATATAAATCTCCAAAGCCCCAATCAATCTATCTAAATCTGAAAGCATTATAGAAATAAGATTTCCAATTCCATTCTCATGTGACAAATACCCTAAGAAACCATCTGGCAATCTTTTTTTACAATATTGAATCTTTGTATCATAAAATTCTTCATCCACCTCCATATAAGCATGATATAATTTATCTACAGCCTGTACCACCTCTGAAATTTCAATCTCAAAATCTATCCAGTTCTCTTTATTTTTCAAATGCTCTCTATATGCATTTTGAAAGTGTGAAACCCAAATATTATCTTTCAAATATTCATGTAACGCTTCATCAACATTTGTCTCAGGACTGTTAAATATATGCTTTAAATATTCATCTTTTATTTCAAACACTTTACCCGGTCTATGAGCATTTATATACGCATGGTTAAATCTATTTATAAACTGCAGAAAATCCGTATACTTAGTCGGCAAGCCATGTTCTAAATCAAATCCATTCCCTATCATTAGTATTTCCATATGCCCTTATCCTCCCACAACATCAAATACATACTGTAAGTATATCACGCAACTCACTCCACCTGCAACTTAAACCGTCAACATATGAAAAGACAGCCCCTGAAACACGCAAGGGCTGCCCTGTACACTAATTCTCATTCATATTCGCCAGTTTCGCCGCCTGGTCGGCTGCAATGCAGGCGTCCACAATCTCCTGGATATCTCCATTCATCACCTTATCCAGCTTATACAAAGTCAGATTAATACGGTGGTCTGTAACGCGTCCCTGTGGGAAGTTGTAGGTGCGGATTTTCTCAGAGCGATCCCCCGTTCCAATCTGGCTCCGCCTTGCTTCCGCCTCTGCGTCATGCTGTTTCTGGCACTCCATATCGTAGAGCTTTGTACGCAGCAACGCAAACGCCTTCTCCTTGTTCTGCAGCTGGGACTTCTCCGTCTGGCTGTAGATAACGATTCCCGTCGGATAATGCGTCAGTCGAACCGCGGAATCCGTTGTATTGACGCACTGTCCGCCATTTCCAGAGGCACGCATAACGTCAATCCGGATATCTTTTTCATCAATGACAACATCCACATCCTCTGCCTCCGGCATAACGGCAACTGTGATTGTAGACGTATGGATACGCCCGCCGGATTCCGTTTCCGGCACACGCTGCACCCTGTGTACTCCAGATTCATATTTCATTACAGAATATGCGCCCTGCCCTGATATCATAAACGTAACATTTTTCATGCCACCGATACCGATTTCCTCACATTCCATGGTCTCCACCTTCCAACGGTGACCTTCTGCAAAATGTACATACATCCGGTAAATCTCCGCTGCAAACAATGCAGCCTCATCCCCGCCTGCGCCCGCACGGATTTCCACGATAACATTCTTGTCGTCGTTAGGATCTTTCGGCAGCAAAAGAATTTTAAGTTCTTTCTCAAGCTCTTCCACTTTCTCCCGCGACTCATTCAGCTCTTCCTTGGCAAGCTCACGCATCTCCTCATCATTCTCTTCTTCAAGCATAGCAAGAGAATCCTCAATATTCTGTCTGGCCTGCTTATACTCTTTATAAGCTTCCACGATGGGCGTAAGGTCGCTTTGCTCCTTCATCAATTTACGAAAACGATTCGTGTCATTTGCCACATCCGGCTCACTGAGCTGATTCATGATTTCTTCAAATCGAAGCAGGATATCCTCTAATTTATCAAACATAATCTCATCCTTTCTATTTCACTGACGGCAGGTTTCCACGAACCACACGATCGTTTCCGGCAAGGTCTTTCATTACCCTCACATTCCGATAACCGTTTTCTTCCATGAGAAACGCCACTCTGCCACCCTGGTCATGTCCAATTTCCAGACAGAGGTAGCCATTGGATTTTAAAAATCCTCTGCTCTGTTTTACAATCTCCCGATAAAAATACAAACCGTCCTCACCGCCGTCCAATGCTTCTATCGGTTCAAAATTCTTTACTTCCGGCATCAGGGTCTGAATAGTCCCGGTTGGAATATACGGCGGGTTTGCAACGATCATATCATATATGCCCGTAATATTCTGAAATAAATCGCTGCGCACAAGCCTGGGCTCCACCTGATTGTTCCTGGCGTTTTCTTTGGCAATCAAAAGCGCCTGCTTGGAAATGTCGCTCGCCGTGCCGCAAATCTCCTTTTGTTTCAAAAGGCTGATCATCACACAGCCGGAACCTGTACATAGTTCCAATACCTCCATGCCCGGCTCTAAGACTTTCAACGCCTCCTCGACCAGCGTTTCCGTATCCTGACGCGGGATCAGGACATGAGAATTCACCTTAAACTCCAGTCCCATAAATTCCTGAATGCCGGTGATATATTGAAGAGGCACTCGCTCCGCACGTTTCCGCAATAACAATTCATATTCCAGAAATTTCTCATCTGCCATCTCATCGCCGCAAACCAGATAATAACGGCTTTTATCCATCTTGCAGACATATTCCATGAGATACCACGCATCCAGCTCAACATCTGACACGCCGGCTTTCTGCAAAATTTCTTTTCCATACTCCAATGCACCTTCAAATGTCATGTTTCCTCCCTCACAGTCCCCACATAACTTTTCCAATCAAACACTGCATCCACCGATGCGATTCCAACTTCAATCATCTCATCATCCGGTTCTCTGGTTGTCAGTTTCTGCATCCACAATCCCGGTTTGCTCAGGGCATTGATCATAGGATGATTGCTCCTGCCTGCCAGACGTATAAACTCATAAGAAATACCTGCAACCAGCGGAATAATCGCAATCCGCAGTACCAGCCGGAGAATTCTGGAATCCACGCGGATAAACATGGTTGCAATAATGGTGATAATTACCACAAAAAAGAGAAAACTGGTTCCACAGCGTTTGTGTTCTCTGGAACTCGCCCTGACATTCTCTACGGTCAGATCCATTCCATGTTCTATACAGTTGATGCATTTATGCTCGGCTCCATGATACATAAATACCCGCCGAATATCTTCCATCCTGGAAATCAATACAATATATGCAAAAAATATCAACAGACGCAACGCGCCTTCGATAAGAATAATCAACGTATCAGAAGAAATATATTTCTGAAAAAACAAGGACACATAGAACGGTAGCGCCATAAAAATTGCCACAGCAAGTAAAAGTGACAGGACAATCGTAAATCCCATTTCCACTTTTTCTTTCTTCTCGCTTTTGGCTCCTTTGTCCTTACCTTCCTCCTCAAAAAAAGATGCTGAGAATGTCAGTGTTGACAGTCCCAATATGAAGGATTCTACAAAACTGATAACACCCCGCACAAATATCATATTTCTAAGCATTTGATTTTTGCAGATACCATGATATTCTTTTTTCTCCACAATAATCTCATGATCCGGTTTACGCACTGCAACGGCGTAAGATTCTTTATATTTCATCATTACGCCTTCCATGACAGCCTGTCCGCCAATTCCAGAATAAGCCAACTTTCCCACTTCCTCTCCCAACCGTTAAATTCTGGTTCTTTCCTTCCAAAATTTTCGTTTTACAGAGAAAACATACTTTTGTACTTTAACGTAGCAAGGTTTTTTCCATAGAACGAAAAGAAAGGATGTCCACATTAACAGACATCCTCTTTCGGTTCAGTTGAACTTTGAAACTACTGATTGTTCATGCCGTATTTACGATTGAACTTGTCAATACGTCCACGAGCCTGAGCAGCCTTCTGCTGACCTGTGTAGAATGGATGACATTTGGAACAGATTTCAACGTGAATATCTTCCTTCGTGGATCCTGTCGTAAACGTATTTCCACAGTTGCATGTTACGGTTGCCTGATGATATGCCGGATGGATTCCTTCTCTCATGTTTTCACCTCTTCACTCTCTATTTTAAATCCTCTAAACTGATTTTCCTGTTTATGCCATTGCCTGCACAACAGCTTTATCATTGTAGCATACATTTTACATATGTGCAAGTTTTTTATAAAAAAAATTGCAAAAGATTCATTCTTTCCCTGTTTTGGCAAAGAATCTTGTCGTATTTTCCGGTATTACACCAATTTCGTCTTCTTCACCATCTGACAGAACTCACGATTATTATTGGTACGTACAAAAAGATTCAAAATGCTCTCGACTGCCTCGTCTGCCCGCATTCCATTGATTGCACGGCGCATAACCTCCACTGCCTCCTGCTCTTCATGGTTTAAAAGCAGATCCTCTCTTCGCGTTCCGGACTTCGTAATATCCACAGCCGGAAAAATTCGACGCTCGGAAAGTTTGCGGTCCAGAATCAGCTCCATGTTGCCGGTTCCCTTAAATTCCTCATAGACAACGTCATCCATACGACTTCCGGTGTCCACCAACGCGGTAGCAAGAATGGTAATGCTGCCTCCCTCACGCATGTTCCTTGCAGCGCCGAAAAAACGTTTCGGCATATGTAAGGCTGCCGGATCAATACCGCCGGATAACGTTCGTCCACTCGGAGGAACAATCAGATTGTATGCACGCGCCAGACGCGTAATGCTGTCGAGAAGAATCATGACGTCCTTGTTGTGCTCCACCAGACGCCTTGCACGCTCAATTACCATCTCTGATACCCGCTTGTGGTGCTCCGGTAATTCGTCAAACGTTGAATAAATAACTTCCACATTCCTTCCTTCAATCGCCTCTTTGATATCGGTTACCTCTTCCGGACGTTCATCAATCAGAAGAATGATCAGATGCATCTCAGGATTATTTCTGGTCACTGCCTTTGCCACCTGTTTCAAAAGCGTAGTCTTACCAGCCTTCGGCGGCGAAACAATCATCCCTCTCTGCCCCTTGCCAATCGGGGAGACAACGTCCATGATGCGCATGGCAACTGCACTCCGCTCCGTCTCAAGCCGAATCCGTTCATTGGGGAAAATCGGCGTAAGATCCTCAAAATTCGGACGGCGCAGTATCTCGGACGGATGACAGTCGTTAATGCTGCGAATATAGAGAAGCGCACTGAACTTCTCCTGCTGCGTTTTAATTCTGGTATTGCCATGTATGATATCGCCTGTCTTTAATCCAAATCTGCGAATCTGGGATGGAGAAACATATACGTCATTCTCCCCCGGCAGGTAATTCTCACACCGGATAAATCCATATCCATCCGGCATGACCTCCAAAATACCATGTGCGCTGATTCCGCTGTCCAGTTCCGGATTATCAATTTCAATGCCGTCCGGCGTAATAATTTTACCAGGCTTGCGCTCCTTGTGTTCTCCCGGTTCCGTGTGCATTTCTCCGCTATTCCTGTCCGCATATTCTCCACGGCTCTCCCTCGGCTGTGCGCTCCTTGCATCCTGTTTATATTCTATCGTCTGTATACGCTTATCGTCTGTTCTTCCTGTCGTCTTCTCTTTCGCTCTTCCTGTCGTCCCCTCCTGCGTCTCCCCCGTACTTTTTTCTTTTAACGCATCCTTTTCGTCTTCTTCGAGCATCAACTCAACCAGCTCTTTCTTCTTCAGTCCTGAGAGATGTTTTAATCCTCTGGATTTCGCCACGTCCCTTAATACTGTCACAGATAAACTTTCATATTTTTCTCTCATACTTTTCTCCTTTTACCATTATCACATTGGGATTCTATGTCAGAGTAGACAACGACTTCGTATACAGAAATTATGTCTCTGTAGTAGTCCCATTATACACTATCTTTTTATAAATAGGAAGTCCTTTTTTCTTGATTTGCTTTTTTTTTCATGCTATGATGAATAAAATGCCATGAAAACAAAGGAGATATTGATATGACAACACAGGAAAAGGCAATTTTCTTACATAAAGAATGGAACGGCAAACTGGAAACCGTTGCAAAATCCCCGGTAACCTCACGCGAAGACTTATCCATTGCCTACACGCCCGGCGTAGCGGAACCGTGTAAGCTCATCGCGGAAAATCCCGAAAATGCCTATGTCTATACGATGAAGGCAAATACTGTCGCCGTAGTCTCAGACGGAAGCGCTGTCCTGGGGCTTGGCAATATCGGTCCCTATGCCGCCATGCCTGTCATGGAAGGAAAATGCGTACTGTTCAAAGAATTCGGCGGTGTCAACGCCGTTCCCATCTGTCTGGACACTCAGGACACGGAAGAGATTATCCGCACAGTCACCTGCCTGGCTCCCTGCTATGGCGGAATCAATCTGGAGGATATCTCCGCCCCCCGCTGTTTTGAAATCGAAGAACGGCTCAAGGAGACGCTCTCCATCCCTGTCTTCCATGACGACCAGCATGGAACGGCAATCGTTGTGCTTGCCGGAATTATCAATGCACTGAAAGTAACCGGCAAACAGAAAGAAAACTGCAAAGTAGTGGTAAACGGCGCCGGTTCTGCGGGAATTGCCATCACTAAACTTCTTCTGACTTACGGGTTCGCCGACATCACCATGTGCGACCGTCTGGGGATTATCGGCAGAGATTACCCCGATTTAAACTGGATGCAGCAGAAAATGACTGAGGTCACCAATTTAACAAACAAGACGGGAACGCTTGCCGATGCACTGAAAGGTGCAGACATTTTCGTCGGCGTCTCTGCACCGAATATTGTAACTGCTGAGATGGTCTCTTCCATGAACAGCGATTCCATCCTGTTTGCGATGGCAAACCCGGTTCCGGAAATCATGCCGGATATCGCCAAAGCCGCCGGCGCAAAGGTCGTAGGCACCGGACGCAGCGATTTCCCCAATCAGGTCAACAACGTGGTGGCCTTCCCCGGTATCTTCAAAGGCGCGCTGGAAGGACGTGCCCGGCAGATTACAGAGGAAATGAAACTGGCAGCAGCCGCAGCCATTGCCGGACTGGTATCTGAGGAACAACTGAACGAAGACTTCATTATGCCGGAAGCATTTGACCCCAGGGTAGCGCAGGTCGTAAGCCAGGCTGTCAAGTCCCATATTCCGGAATAAGCTTAAATCATGAAAACAAACATTTTTTCCGAAAATGCTAAGATTGACAACCTCCATCTGCCCGGGAAAGCACAAGCCGCAACAGATTCCTGTTTCATGGAAAAAGAACTCTGGAACGGCAAACGATATTATTCCATAGATTCCTGTTTAAAAAGAATGTTCGGGGAAAAAGTCTACCGCCTGGCATTAAACGGCGGCATGACTTGCCCGAACCGTGACGGCACGCTGGGTACCGGAGGCTGTATTTTCTGCAGCGCGGCTGGAAGCGGAGACTTTGCGCAACACAAGGAAACATCCATTGCCAGACAGCTTGCCGCTGCCAAAGAACAGATTCGCAGCAAACGAAACTGCCGGAAATTTATTGCCTATTTTCAGGCATATACCAACACCTATGCCCCGACAGACTATCTCCGCAAAATTTTCACTGAGGCGATTATGGATTCCGACGTTGTCATTCTGTCCATCGCCACACGTCCGGATTGTCTCTCACCGGAAATATTAGAACTCCTGACGGAGCTGAACCAGATAAAACCCGTTTGGATAGAACTCGGACTGCAGACCATTCATCCGCAAACCAGCCGTTTTATTCGCAGTGGATTTACGCTCACATGTTTTCATGAAGCGGTAACTGCCCTTTGCGAACGCCGTATTCCGGTGATTGTCCATGTCATTCTCGGTCTTCCCGGCGAGAGCCGCAAACAGATGCTTGAGACCGTCCGCCATGTGGGGAACCTGAATGTTTTCGGAATCAAACTACAGCTTTTGCATATCCTGTCCGATACAGATTTGGGCGCATTATACCAGGAAAATCCCTTTCGGCTGCTTACGCAGGACGAATACTGCGAACTGGTAACAGATTGTCTGGAACGTCTGCCAAAAGAGATTACCATACACCGTCTCACCGGAGACGGACCGAAAGATTTACTGATTGCGCCTTTATGGAGCAGTGCAAAACGACGTGTGCTGAACCAAATTGAGCAGACTTTGAAAAAACGCAATACCTGGCAGGGAAAATATTACGAATGTACAGAATTCAGACAGACAACATAGAAAAATTTCAGTCATAAAACTGATTACAAAGATAAGGAGCGATACTTATGGCAGAAGCTGCCACACAATATAAATTAATTGTACTCTATATGCTGGACAAAGTGGATTTTCCTCTCACTAATACACAAATTTCCAATTTCATGCTGAATAAGGATTACACGACGTATTTTACGATTCAGCAGGCCATCAGCGAACTGATTGATGCAGAATTGATCCGCACGGAATCTACGTACAATAACACCCATTACTATATCACGCCCGCTGGCAGGGAAACGCTCTCTTATTTTCCTGATAAGATTTCCGATGCCATTAAGGCGGATGTCATTGACTATTTTCAAGAAAACCAGATGAAATTAAAACAGGAAATTTCCATGATTGCCGATTACTATAAGACAACTGCGCAGGAATTTGCCGTGCGCTGTCAGATTAAAGAAAAGAACCGTTCTCTGATTGATCTGACCATCACGGTCAAATCAAAGACCGAGGCGCAGGCCATCTGCTCCAATTGGAACTCCTTACATGAGGACGTATATGGCTATCTCATGGATTTACTGTTAAAATAATTTTCACAGAGGGTATGTCTCAATCCATTCATGAACTGAAACACACCCTCTGTAAATTGCTTTCACCTGTTAAGTATTGCCATCTGGATTATCTTTCTCCAGAAAGCGCATTTTGCTCTTTTCACCCAACTGCAACGGTACAAATCCCGCAGCTGTGTGATACTTCTCACGATAACATTTCTGACAGAGCGTTCCAAATGTTATTGTTTCTCCACACACGGAACAATGCAGGTTTACAATCTTTTCCTCCTGCTCCTTATATTCCACCCTGCCCTCTGCAATCCATTTCTTTACGAGCATTTTTGGGATATTAAAATGCTCTGCCACCTGATACTCTGTCACATCCTGCGCGCGGATATACTCCTTAACTTCAGAAAATAACTGATTCTCCTGACAGACCGGACACATATCTCCCTCGTATTTCTCCGGAAGATCCCTGTGACATACTGAACATAACTTCATGTTATCAAATAACGATACTTCATGCAAAATCCTCACCACTCTTCTTATAATATATCAGCAGCCAATACCTGCACAGAACTGACTACTTTTTCTTTACACTATAACCAAATGTTCCCAGAATACTTTTCAGGTCGCAATAGGCGCCATGGGAATATACAATCGGCTCCGCCTGCTCCAAATGAAAGGTTCCCTTTTGATCCATATATGCCTCTGAGGCGTGTACGGTCACCACCTCTGCCAAAAACATATGATGGGAGCCGAGTTTCATACATTCTGTCACCCTGCATTCCATATTTACGGGACTTTCCCCTATCAGGGGAGGCAAAACCTTCGATGCCTTCTGTCTTGTCAAACGAAGAGATGCAAACTTGTCAACCTCCCTGCCGGATTTGACACCGCAATAATCTGTCGCATATGCCAGTTTTCGGGTCGTAAGGTTGATGACAAACTCTCCGGTCTTTGCTATCATATGATAAGAATAACGCTCCGGCCTTACGGAAATATATACCATCGGTGGATTGGTACAGACAGTTCCCGTCCACGCCACTGTGATGATATTATCCCGCCCTTCCCCGTCTGCCACAGTTACCATGACTGCCGGCAGTGGATAAAGCATATTCCCTGGTTTCCACTCCTGTTTCTGATAAATATTATCTTTCTGCACACAACTCTCCTAGAAAAATCCAAACATATGCGCAATAATTGCAACAATGCCCCCAATATTAATAATACCAAGAATTATCAACACTCCAAAATAACCCTTGATTACTTTCATGCTCTGTGAACCCATCTCCACATGCTCTATTTTCGTCTCTAATTCCTCCAACAGAGTCTGGATATTGCGGTAACACTTGACATTCTCTCTGTGAATCTTTTCACCAAGTTCTGTCTTCACTGTCTCGAGGTCTGCTTTCATTGCCTCAAGCTCTGTCTTCATCGTTTCAATCGTCTGATTGCTCTCACTGTCATCTTCGGAATCCGCTGTCAATTGCGCAAGCCCAGCGTTTATTTTCTCCAATTCAGAGGAGACTCCTTGCAATGTCTCTCTCGTGGAATTCTCCTGCTCCCTGATCTGTTCTGCCGCAGATTCTGAAAAATTCTGAAGTTTCTTATCCAACTCCACCATACTCTGCTGCGAATTGCTGTTCATCTCTACAATCTGCTCAGAAATGCGTTCTTCCAACGTATTGATTTCACAGCTAATTGTCTCGTCCATGACACGCATCTGCTCATCCACACGAGAAATTAATGCGTCAACCTGACGCCTTACGCCCTGTGTCAAAGTGTCTGCTTCCTTTTTCTGTCCATCTAATATTTTCTGAAAGGTCTTTGATTTCTCCTCTTTTTCTTCCAGAACCGTATCCAATTCTTCTACTTTGCTCTCTTTTGTAGTTAGCAAACCCTGAAGATATTTTGCTTTCTCCTTAAATTCGTCAATCTGTTTTAAAAAAAAGTCTTCTTTCTGCACCTTATATACATATCCTTTCTTATGTTTATGGAATTCATTGTAACATTAGACCTGTCTTTTTGCAACAATGATACTATATATTCTCTATCTGCCAGTCAATCGGATCTATGCCATTTGCCGCAAGAAACTCATTCGCCTGGCTGAAATGTTTACATCCAAAAAATCCCCGATACGCTGAAAGCGGACTCGGATGCGGCGCCTTTAATATCAGATGTTTGGGATTATTCAGCATGGGAATCTTACTCTGCGCCGGTTTTCCCCACAGCATATAGACAATGGGACGTTTTTGCGCATTGACCTCACGGATTATTGCATCCGTAAACTGCTCCCATCCTTTTCCCTGATGGGAAAAAGCCTGATGCGCACGAACTGTCAATACCGTATTGAGCATCAGCACTCCCTGCTGAGCCCATTTTACCAGATATCCATTGTTGGGAATCTCACAGCCCAAATCTTCCCGCAGCTCTTTATATATATTCTCCAACGATGGCGGAATATCCACCTCCGGTCTCACAGAAAAACACAATCCATGCGCCTGACCCTGGTTGTGGTATGGATCCTGCCCCAGTATCAGCACTTTTACCTGACTAAGGGGCGTCAAATGCATGGCATTGAAAATATCATCTGCCGGCGGATAAATCACATTCGTACTGTACTCTTCTTTTATAAAACGATAGAGGCTGGCATAATAAGGTTTCTTAAATTCCCCGCCAATCGCCTCCACCCAGTCATTTTGCAGCATTCCCATGGAAATTACTCCTTCCCCTATCTTCGTATGGATACGCCTCTCTGCGCCAGATAATTTTTTAATTCCAAAATCTCCAATTCCTTATAGTGGAACAGCGATGCCGCCAATGCCGCCTCTGCGCCGCCTTCCGTCAAGGCCTCATAAAAATGCTCCTTTGTGCCTGCGCCGCCTGAGGCAATTACCGGAATGGAAACATTGTCTGCAATCGTTTTCGTCAACGCCAGATCATAGCCCGCCTTCGTACCGTCACAATCCATACTTGTAAGCAAAATCTCACCGGCTCCCATACGATTGGCACGCATAGCCCACTCAACCGCATCCAGACCGGTATCAATCCTGCCGCCATTTTTATATACATTCCATCCACTACCGTCCTCCCTGCGCCTGGCGTCAATTGCAACAACCACGCACTGGCTGCCAAATTTATCTGCCGCATCACTGATTAATTCAGGCGTATTGATCGCAGAAGAATTGATGGAAATCTTATCTGCCCCTTCCCGGAGAAGTACCTTAAAATCCTCCACCGTGCGAATACCGCCTCCCACCGTGAAGGGAATAAATACGGTCTGCGCTACCCTGCGCACCATATCAACCACCGTATTTCTGGCGTCCGACGACGCCGTAATATCCAAAAACACAACCTCATCCGCACCTGCCTTATCATAGGCAGCTGCTACTGCCACCGGATCTCCGGCATCCTTGAGATTGACAAAATTAACACCTTTTACCACACGTCCGTCATGTACATCCAGACAGGGAATGATTCGTTTGGTAAACATCATTGCACCTCCCCTGTTCCGGCAAAATTCCGTAAAATCTGCAACCCTGCACTGCTACTCTTCTCCGGATGGAACTGACATGCAAACACATTTTCCTGTTCCACGGACGCATGGATACTGACTCCATATTCTGTAGATGCCTTAACAATTTCCTCATCCCTGGCTTTCAGGTAATAGGAATGCACAAAATAAACAAATGCACCCTCCGTAATTCCGGCAAAAAGCCTTCCCTGATGCTGCAAATGCAGGGAATTCCAACCAATATGGGGAATTTTAAGTCCGTCTTTCGCCGGAATTCTCACAATTTCCCCGTCCAGAATATGTAAACCTTCCACACCGCCGTTTTCCTCACTGCCTGCAAACAAGAGCTGCAAGCCCAAACATATGCCAAGAAACGGCGTCTGTTTCTCTATCACTTCACGAATGACTTTATCCAGATCATATTGTCTGATTCGCTCCATTGCCTCCCCGAAAGCTCCGACTCCCGGCAAAATCACTTTATCTGCCGTCAGAATATCCCTGTAATCTCTGGTGACAATCGCGTCCTCGCCCAGATAATTCAAAGCTTTCTCAACACTTTTCAGGTTACCCGCATCATAATCAATTATTGCTATCATGCTGTTACTCCTCTGTACTCTCTGTGCTGAGTCCAAGCTCATCTATAATTCTGTAAATTTCCAACGTATATTCTTCTTTATCCCAGATCGCATACAGTTCCCTTGCCTGATCGAGAGATAATTTATACTCTTCCTTTAATGCTTTCTCCAGAATTGCCAACATATTCTCATATTCAATTGCCGCTCCTGTTGCTGCAGCTTCGTTTGCATTCTTGTCAAATCGACCCACACCGAGAATCAATGCGCTCATTGCCTCCGCATGCATTCCCTGTTTGCGGTAAACCCTGTAATTGTTGATGGGCTGCTGTACATATGCAGTAAGTCTTGCCTTATTATAAAGTTCCTCATCAACCGCTTTGACCTTCTCGCCCTGTGTAAAACAGCTATATGCAGAAACATAATTGCCCTGCTCATAATATTCTCTCGCCTGTGTGATACTCAGCATATATCCCACCTGGCTGCTGAAAAGGTTAATCAGGATTACCAGCGAAATGCCTACCAGAAGAATCAGTATCACCGGACCCTTGGGTAACGGCTTGCTGCGGTCAATTACCTTCAAATCCTTTTTCTTTTCCTTCTTCTTTTCAGCCTTTTCTTTCTTCTGCTGCTCTTTCTCAGCCTTCTTCTGGTCTTTTTCTTTTTTCTTTTCTTCTTTGTCTTTCTTCTTCTGTTCTTTCTGCTCTTCCTTCTGTTCCGCCTTCTCCTGTTTCTTTTTCTCCTTTGCCGTTTCCTCGTCGGCAATCTTCTGCAAATCTGCTTTGTCTTCCTCTGAAAGATTCTCCACATCAGAAACGTCAATAACCTTATCTTCCTCGCCAAACAACAGCAGACCCAACCGCTTGAACAGACCCGGTTTCTTCTCGTCTCTCTCTGTCTCTTTCCGATTCTTAGCTTTCTTTTCTTTCTTATCCTTTTTATCCTTTTTGGGTGCAGGCTCGTCTTTTGCGCCATCATCCATGTCGATGGAAGAATCCACATCATCCAGACCAAGCCCTTCCAGCTGCCGAGCCAGATCTTCCATATTAGAATCACCTGAGTCCATCAGACCTTCCAGACCGTCAGAGCCGGTATCGTCGGATACAGGCATATCGGCAGTTTCCCCATCCAGATTATTGACAAAATCATCTTCCATAAAGGTTTCCCCATCCCCAAAATCTACCAATGGTTCCTCCTTCTCATCTTCCCCAATACCAGAAAGCATATCCAGAAGTTCCTGATTCGTTTCCTCTGAGTTAAAATCCGATTCCCCTTCACCATCCAGCGTATTTACTTCAAAGTCCGTATCTGAATCATTCTCCGGCTCAGATCCCGAATCGGAATATCCTGCGCCAACGTCGCTCAGTCCAAAATCGTCATCATCATAATTTCTGAGGGATTCCTCGATTGACAAATCTTTCCCGTTGTCCAGGCTGTCTATCTCATCCAGATCATCCAGCGTGCCATTTTTAATGTTGCTGACGATATTGTCAATATCATCCAGATTAAAATCGTCCTCATCCTTTGAATCGGATTCTACTTTTGGTTTAGATTTGCTCTTCTCAAACGCCTTTAAGAAATCATCCTCATCATCGTCAGAAACTGGATCTCCAAAGTTGCTGAAGAAATCATCCTCGTCTTCTGTTATCTCTGATTCGCCTTCTACTCCCCGCAACAATTTGTCCAGGTAATCTTCTCTCTCGTTCAAAGATTCCACCTCCGGTGCTTTTTCTCATACTGTATTTATCATAACACACTGTTTCCCAATACACAAGTTAAATGCTTCAGCTATCTCAATTCTTAAAACTATGTACCGGCGCAGGAATTCTACCCTTACGATTGATAAAGGCATCACATCCAAACCGGTTGACCGGCATGACTGGCGCGTGCCCCAGCAATCCGCCAAACTCTACCGTCTCTCCGATACCTTTTCCGATTACCGGAATCAGACGGACGGCAGTTGTCTTTTGGTTAATCATTCCAATTGCCATCTCATCGGCTATGATACCGGAAATCGTGGATGGCGGCACGTCCCCTGGTATGGCAATCATGTCGAGCCCCACGGAACAAACGCAGGTCATCGCCTCAAGTTTCTCCAACGTCAATGCGCCGCTTTCCACAGCATTTATCATTCCCTGATCCTCACTGACCGGAATGAATGCACCGCTTAAACCGCCGACATAAGAAGACGCCATAATCCCGCCTTTTTTGACCTGATCATTCAACAGAGCAAGTGCAGCCGTAGTACCCGGAGCTCCAGCATATTCCAGACCAATTTCCTCCAAAATCTCCGCAACGGAATCCCCGATTGCCGGAGTTGGAGCCAGAGAAAGGTCAATAATTCCAAACGGAACCTGCATTCGTTTACTCGCTTCCTGCGCCACCAATTGACCGACACGCGTAATTTTAAACGCTGTCTTTTTAATTGTCTCGCAAAGCGTCTCGAAGTCTGCACCGCGCACCTGTTCCAGCGCTTTCTTCACGACGCCGGGACCGGATACCCCTACATTGATGATAGCGTCCGCCTCCGTCACGCCATGGAATGCCCCCGCCATAAACGGATTGTCATCCGGTGCATTACAGAATACCACCAGTTTTGCACAGCCCAGAGAATCATTCTCCTTTGTATACTGGGCTGTTTTTAAGATAATCTCTCCCATCAGCTTTACCGCATCCATGTCAATGCCCGTCTTCGTAGATCCCACATTAACGGAACTGCATACGCGCTCTGTTTCCGCCAACGCCTGCGGAATTGAACAAATCAGGTTCCGATCTCCCGGCGTCATTCCCTTCGATACCAGTGCGGAATATCCACCGATAAAGTTCACTCCCACTTCTTTCGCCGCACGGTCAAGTGTCTTCGCTATCGTTGCAAAATCCCCGGGCGTCTGACATGCCGCCTCGCCAATCAGTGAGATGGGCGTTACGGAAATTCGCTTGTTTACAATAGGAATTCCATATCCACGCTCAATTTCCTCTCCTGTCTCGACAAGTTTTTCCGCCACTGTCGTTATTTTCCGGTAAATATTATCGTTTAATTTCTGTAAATCGGAATCTATACAATCCAGCAGGCTGATGCCAAGCGTAATCGTACGCACATCGAGATTATCCTGCTCAATCATCTTATTCGTTTCATTTACTTCCCAGATATTTATCATCACACTGCTCCTTAAATTCTGTGCATTTTTTGAAAAATTTCCTCGCGCTGACACCTGATATTCACGCCAATCTCCTCTCCCAGGCGTTCCAGATCTCCGGCACACTGGTCGAACTGCTTATCCGCATTTTTCATATCTGCAATCATCATCATATTAAAAAATTCCTGCACAATCGTCTGGCTGATATCCAGCACATTAATCTGATGTTCCGAGAGATAGGTGCATACCCTGGCAATAATTCCCACGGTATCTTTTCCCACCACCGTAATAATAATCCTGTCTGCATTTTTTTCCATTAAACTTAACCTCCAGTTTTTAAAATTCAATCACATCCGAAACCTGATCCCTTTTGGCAACATGGATGGGAAAATCGCCCGCATGATATGGATTATCCGCCATGTCAATCTCCAGCCTTACAGTCTCATAGGCCAGCCTCTCATAATTATTCTCTTTGCTTAAATGTCCCAAAATTGCCATCTTAAAATTATCGTGGAGCGCTTCTCCAAGCAATCGTCCGCAAAGCTCGTTGGACAAATGCCCCCTGTCCCCCAAAATACGTTGTTTCAAATAATAAGGATACGTTCCCACCTGCAACATATGTACGTCATGGTTTGCCTCCAAAAGCAGCACATCCAGATTCTGCAGCCGCTCTATAATATATCCGTCATATCTGCCGAGATCCGTCATCACCCCCATAGATTTTCTTCCCTGCCGCAGCACAAACGCCGTCGGCTGGGCGGCATCATGGGAAATAGAAATGGGATTTACCGTGATATCACCAATTGTAAATTCTACATCCGGATGAATTTCCTGAAACAATTCTTCCTTAATTTCTCCCACATTCTTATATTTTAAAATCGCTTCTTTTGTTCCTTTGGTTGCATAGATTGGAATTCCATACCTTCTGGCAATTACACCAAGCCCGCTGATATGATCCGAATGTTCGTGGGTAATCAGGATTCCCGCCATATCCCTGGTCGTATATCCGATTTCACATAACCCTTCTTCTATCCGCTTTCCGCTGATTCCCGCGTCAAGCAGCAAATTTGTGTTTTCAGAGGCAGCAAAAATACAATTTCCACTGCTGCCGCTCGCAATACTGCATAGTTTCATGTCCCATTATTCCTCCCAATGAATATCAAGGACATCCCCCTCTTTCAGCGATGCCGTGTAGGAAGGCGTTTCCCCGTTTAACAGAGTGACGATGCTTCTTCCGTTCCCTGCGCTCAGATCAAATCCAATCACATCAAACACATCCACAAACACATAGGACTGCTTGCCGGTCAGTGTAACCGGAAGTTTATTTACCACAATGTGAAGATCCATTCCCTCCAGCTTTTTAGCCGCACGTTTTGCCGCGCGCTGCTGCGCACGCTCTACAATCGTGGGACGGATATCGCTTTCCTCTACTTTCTGCTCCTCCATAAACTTCTCTTCCAGCTCTTCCTGGGTGAGATCCTTCTGCGAATTATCATAAGTCCCGTCAACATTGCGCAATGCGTCTATCTTTTTCTGCAACTTGGACTTTTCCTTTGTTTGCTTTTCCTTTTGTTCCTTATCTTTATCTGGTAAGGATTTCTGTTTTTCTTTCTCTATGTTTTCCATTTCAGACGGCGGCGTACGGAATGCCTGCACGGTCCATTCAATGGAGAAATTCTCATATACCAGCGTTTCCAAATCTGCGGGCTTATTGTTTACCAGAATTTCTTTGTCCATATCAATTTCCACATCCATGAACTCTATAATCTGGGAAACGGTATAATAACCCCGCATTTCCACACGGTCGCCTTCCTTTATTTCATAATCAGACATCTCAATCACGCCATTGACCTCGGCAAACCTCGGGCAGGAGACAAGTCGTCCATTGACCTCGACATTCAGCATGGAGCTGCCATATTCTTCCAAATCTCCCAGATGACAGACTGCATCATTTCCCTGCGTAGACGGTTCAATCGTGATATCGCTGTTTGGCTCCAGAGAAGCGTTTATATTCGTAAGGTGCCCATTCACGCGCACAACCGCAGATTCCCCGACCTCGCCGCGGGCAATCCGTTTCCTTCCATTGACGGTAAAGTTAATCTCTTTCCCCCGCCGCGGGAAAAGCTGTTCATTCGGAAATCCTGCCTGCAATGCGGCATCCACAATTGTCAGTTTATCATTATCGTACAGTTTCATCCGTTCCCCATTAAAATGTACAAAGATAAAATTGTTTTTCTGGTCGTAATAATTCAGACAAATACCAATCGGCGTTACGAGCAATGGATCTTTGCGGATATCCTGCTGTTCAAAGTGAATCTCCTGTAATACCTCTTCCCCACGCAGCGCAACACGCTCCTGTGGCAATCCCAGTTCAAAGGAAAGATGCTCGATAAATCCATGTATTTTTCCGCCGCCGCCGACAACAAAGGTCGCGCTGACGGTCTCTCCGCCATTCAGCTCTTTAATCTTGGCTGCTATACTGTCTGCCAGATCATCTACTAACGGTTTGAGCAACTGCCATACCTCCTCCGAGGTAACGGTATGCTTAATCATCATGATATCCTGATATTCGATTTCTTCTTCCAGACCCGACTGCAGCTTAATATACTCTGCCGTCTTGAAATCCACCAGATAATGTTGTACCAAAAGCTCTGTCAACTCATCGCCCGCACTTGGTATCATGCCATAGGCAATAATGCTTCCATCCTTGGTCACAGAAATATCGCTGGTTCCCGCGCCGATATCGACCAATGCAATATTGAGCATACGAAATGCCTCCGGGATTGCCACATTGATTGCGGCAATCGGCTCCAAAGTCATATTCGCCACTTTCAACCCGGCAATTCCCACTGCCGAATACAGACCATCCACAACGTCCTCCGGCAGGAAAGTCACGATAATATCTTCACTGATTTCTTCCGCCTTGTGATTTTCCAGATTTGAAAAAACATCTCCGTTCAGATAATATTTAACAACTGAATAGCCTACACAGTAAAATTTAAACTTCGTATCGTTATTTTCATTCAAAATCCGCTGCGCCTTCTCAATTCCAAGCAAGTCCAGCGTATGAATATCCTCGCCCGTTACCACGCTCTCTTCTGCAAACTCATAACTGACACTTGTTGTTACCGTTTTCAGCACACGTCCCGCAGCCGCAATACACACATCGTTCAATTCAATCTGAAGCTGTGCCTCCAACTCCTTCTTCACGGCATTAATCGTGCGTCCCACACGTCCAATATCGTGAATCTGCCCATCCAGCATGGAACGCGTCTCATGCTCCTTTACATACTGCGCAAGCACAAAAAATTCATCTTCCTGTCGGTAACCAACCGTACCCACGACATTGCGGGTACCGATATCCAGTCCGAATACCAAAGGAATCCCTTCTATTTGCTGTTCTTGCATCTGTCCTACTTCTCCTTTATTCTTAATTAACTGCGCAACCTGATAAAATGTCTCCTCCTTGGAGCCATTATTATCAATCACCACCTGACAGTGAGCCCTATACTCTTCCTCCGGCATCTGGCTTTGAAACATGCGCTTAATCTTTTCCGGAGAATACGCGCGCGACTCTGTAAGACGCTGCCTGCGATTCTCTTCTGTCGCATAGATATACCAGATCTCATCACAGATTTTGTCGTAATGATCCTCAATCAAAAGCGCCGCCTCAACAATGACAAAATCCAGAATCCTCATCTGCCGCTGCTCTTCAATCCTTTCACAGATATACTCCTTAACCAGGGGATGAACTACTTTATTCACTTCCTGCCTAAGCTGCGACGATTCAAACATTTTCTCCGCCATAACCGGACGATTGATGGTCTCATCTTCATTATAAATTTCCGCCGGCAGGATTTTCATAAGTTTCTCATAACACTCTGTCCCCGGCGCCATCAACATCTCAGCGATTCGATCCGCCTCCAGATTCTTTACTTTATAGTTCTCCTCCAAATAATCCAAAATGACGGATTTTCCTGCTCCCACTCCGCCGGTGATTCCAATTACCTGCATAATTTCAACTCCTCTTCTCTAATGTGCTTCGTACCAGTCTTTTCCCTGTTTCATATCAATTTCCAGTTCCACGGAAAGTTCTGCCGCCGTTTCCATATCCTTTTTCAAAATAGCCTTCACCTGCTCTATTTCATCCTCATAAGTCTCTATCAGCAGCTCATCATGCACCTGAAGAATCAGTCTCGACCTGAGATTCTCCCTGCGCAGAGATTCACTGACCCGTATCATCGCAATCTTAATAATATCCGCCGCCGTACCCTGTATGGGGGAGTTCATTGCCACACGCTCCCCGAAGGAACGCTGCATGTAATTGCTCGAAGAGAGTTCCGGCACCGGCCGTCTCCTGCCAAACATGGTCATGACATAACCCTGCTCTTTCGCCTGCTGCACCTGCCTGTCCAAAAACTGTTTCACCCCTGGATACGTCTCAAAATATGATTCAATATAATTTGACGCCTCCTTCGTGGAAATACTTAAATCCTGGCTCAGTCCAAAAGAACTGATTCCATACACAATTCCGAAATTAACAGCCTTGGCATTCCGCCGCTGCAGGGATGTCACTTCCTCAAACGGTACATGAAATACCTGGGAGGCCGTCATTCGGTGAATATCCTGCGCCTGACGGTAAGCCTCTATCAGATTATCATCTTCCGACATATGAGCTAATACGCGAAGTTCAATCTGAGAATAGTCCGCATCGATCAATACGCATCCTTCCCGTGGAATGAATACTTTGCGAATCTGCCGTCCCAATTCCATACGGATGGGGATATTCTGCAAATTCGGCTCCGTACTGCTGATTCTTCCGGTCGCTGTAATCGTCTGGTGGAAACAGGAATGAATCCTGCCATCCTCCTCGATATAATTCGCAAGTCCGTCGGCATACGTGGATTTTAACTTCGTCAACTGACGGTATTCCAATATCTTAGAGACCAACGGATATTCCCCGGCCAGTTTTTCCAGCACATCTGCTGCCGTAGAATAGCCCGTCTTCGTCTTTTTACCGTAGGGCATTTTTAATTTTTCAAAGAGAATAACTCCCAATTGTTTGGGCGAATTGATGTTAAACGTCTCCCCGGCGTCCTGATATATTTCCTGCTCAATTTCTACAATCTTCCCCGACAAATCTTCTCCGTAAGATTTTAACTGTCCGGCATTCACAAGCACGCCTTCGCGTTCCATTTCATACAGGGTATATGCCAGGGGCATCTCAATTTCACGGTACAGCCTGTACATCCCGCTCTCATGTAATTTTTGCTGCAGCACCCCGGATGCCTCAAGAGATACATATGCCATAAAACAGGCAAACTGCATCATCTCCTGCGGCTTTTCCACTGCTGCCTGGCAAAATGCCTGCTTGCCCAGTAAATCCTGTCTGGATGGTACAAAAAGTCCCAAATGTTCTTTTGCGATATCATCATACGTATAATCATTCTTCAATGGATTCATCAGATATGCCCCAATCAGCACATCCTCCACATGCTCCCTGGCTTCTTCTGAAATGGAAAGACAGGACAACTGTGATTTCAAATCAAAGGTTGACGCCAAACCTGCTGCCTCAATTAACTGGCTTGTCTGCGTGAGAAGATATTCTCCGCTGATATCCTCATCCGCCATAATAAGGTAAATATGTTCCTTATCATACGCAATGCCAACTCCCAACGCCCGTTCTTCTATCAGAACATAAAACCCCACCTTCCCGGATTCCTTTGCCTGTGCAAATACGCTGTCTGCCTCTTTTCTCTTAACAACCTTCTTAAAATGCTCTTTCAACGGATTCTCGGGTTCCTCTGCCGAAAAACGGTTCAGCATATTCTTAAACTCCAGTTTCTTCATCCATACATAGGCTTCCTGCGTGAACAGATTTCCCAAAACTGACTGACCGATATCGCACTCAATTGGCGCATTTACCTCAATCGTCGCCAGCGTCTTGCTCATCCTGGCCATATCATAATGTTCCCTCAGGTTATTTTGTGCCCGCGGAGGTTTGACGTCCTCAATGTGCGCATAGGCGTTTTCAATGCTCCCATACGCCACAATGAGATTCGTTGCCGTTTTCTCTCCAATTCCCGGCACTCCCGGAATATTGTCTGCACTGTCTCCCATGAGCGCCTTAACGTCAATGAATTCTGTCGGCGTCACCTGATATTTCTCTTTCACATCATTGGCATAATAATCTTCGATCTCTGTGCCGGTTCGTTTCGTCTTCGGTATTCTTATCTTAATGTGTTCGCTGGCAAGCTGTAAAAGATCCCGGTCCCCCGATACCAGAGACACCTCCAGCCCTTCCTGCTCACTGCGTTTGGCCAGTGTTCCCAGAATATCGTCCGCCTCATACCCTTCTTTCTCGACGATGAGAACGCCCATTGCTCTGAGCACGTCCTTCATCACTGGCACCTGCTGGCGCAGCTCTTCAGCCATCGGTTTTCTCGTTCCTTTGTACTGCTCATACATCTTATGGCGGAACGTGGGTGCATGGACATCAAATGCCACAATCAGATATTCCGGTTTCTCTTCTTCCAGTATCTTGAACAGAATATTCAAAAATCCATACACCGCATTTGTATGGAGTCCCTCTGAATTTGTCAAATCCGGTATTCCAAAAAATGCCCGGTTTAAAATACTGTGTCCATCAATCAAAACTATTTTTTTATTCATCATTGTCCAAATTCCCTATCTCTTATTGCTGCCATCTTCGCATATTTCCATCCTCAGTTGGAAAATATGACTTCTTCTACCAGGATAACATCACTTCTATTTTACACCATATGAAAACGTTTTAAAAGTTAAATTTTTCTTCTTCGATTAAATTTCCCTCGTGTATCGCCTGAGCCACTCCCTCTCTTCCCACTCAAGACAGGGGGATAGCTTTTCATACACCATCTTATGATATTCATTGAGTAGACCGCGCTCTTTTGCCGTCATCTCTTCCGGAAGAATGGCGTCTAAGTCTATCGGCGCATACGTGATTATTTCAAATTCCATAAACTGTCCGTATTCATTTTTCTCTGCCTTCCTGCAGAGAATCTCATTTTCCGTTCGGATTCCATAACTTCCCTCAAGATAGATACCCGGCTCGTCGGTCGTTATCATTCCCTCTTCCAGCACACAATCGCCGTCCGGCTCCGCGGATCTGCGCCAGCGGAAAGCATTCGGCCCTTCATGGACATTCAGAAAATAACCGATGCCGTGTCCGGTTCCGCATTTATAATCCAACCCCAGACTCCACAACGGTCCCCGGGCAAGGATATCCAGATTCGTTCCCCGGCAGCCATAAAGAAACTTTGCAGCCGCCAAATTCAGATTACAACGACATACCGCAGTAAAAAGTTCCTTCTGCTCCCTTGTCAGATTACCCAGCGAAATAGTCCTTGTTATATCCGTACTCCCATCCAGATAATGTCCGCCGGAATCCACCAGAAGAAATCCCTCCGGTCTCAGCGTCGCATTTGTCTCTGTTGTAGCCGCGTAATGCATCATTGCCGCATTCGCACCATAAGCGCTGATGGTATCAAAACTGAGATCAGAAAACAATTCCTGTTCCTGCCTGCATCTTTCCAGATAATCAGACGCAGACATTTCCGAAATCGTTTCTTTGCCAATCCGGTTTTTCAGCCAGTAAAGGAACTTCGTAAACGCAACGCCGTCCTTTATATGTGCATTGCGTATATTTCGTATCTCAGTTTGATTTTTTACCGCCTTCATGAGCTCCGTAGGATTACGCTTTGCAATAATTTCCGCTTTCAGGCTATGGCAGATACGATAATTGACAATTCTTTTATCGAGCAAAACCTTTTGATCCTGCGGAATGTTTTCGGCATATGCATAAATGTCCTCATAGTCTTTGATGATAATCCTGTGTTGTGCACAATAACGAAGGATCTCCTCATCCAATACCTCGCGGTGGACAAACCAGAAACTTTCCTCCATCGTAACCGCTGCAAAAGACATCACTACCGGAACATGCGCAATATCCCCTCCCCGGATGTTAAACAGCCAGGCAATATCATACAGAGAAGTCAGAATATGCACGCCTGCCCGATTTTCCTTCATCTTCTCCCGCACTCTTGTCAGCTTGTTTCCCGTGCTCTCGCCTGTATATTCCTCTCCCAGGAGAAATGCCGGATATTTGGGGAAAGGCGGACGATCTTTCCAGATGATACCCGCCAGGTCTTCGTTTGCTGCAATCGTTCCCTGTTTCTCAGTCACAATTTCCTCATACGTTTCTCCTGCCCTGGCATTTACCACCCTGCCGTCAAACCCCAGACAAGCGCCCTGCCTAAGATTCTGCCGGACAAATTCTTCGACTGTGGGCACGCCCTCTTCGCCCATGCGAAAGAGCGTTACCTCACTGCCTTTCAGCTGCTGTTTCGCCTGAATAAAATATCTGCCATCCGTCCACAGCCCTGCCTGCGTCAGAGTAATAACAGCCGTTCCTGCGGAGCCCGTAAAACCGGTAAGATAACTCCTCGTCTTAAAATAATCCCCCACATATTCCGATTCGTGAAAATCCGAGGTGGGCACAATATACATCGTAATTCCACGTTTTTTCATCTCTTCCCGAATCTTTTCTATCCTGTCATTCACTCCTGCTGTTCGCACTGTCATACACCCCTCTTCCATTCTACCATAATCCGGCTCAGTCTTTTTTCACCGCAATCACTTCAATCTCTACCAGTCCGCCCTTTGGAAGCTTTGCCACCTGCACGCAGGAACGTGCCGGAGTTTCGCCTTTAAAATACTGGGCATAGACGTCATTCACTTTCCCGAAATCATTGATGTCATCCAAAAATACGCTGGTCTTCACCACATGACCAAGATCGCTGCCTGCTGCCTCAAGAACTGTGGCAAGATTCTTCAGACTCTGATGCGTCTGCGCCTCCACACCTTCCGGCAGGCTTCCGCTCTCCGGTATCAGTCCTAACTGACCAGATGTAAATATCAATCCGTTTGCCTCTACCGCATGTACGTACGGACCTACTGCTGTCGGCGCTTTGGGTGCATTGATTGTTTTTTTCATATTATCTTCCTCTTTTCCTCTATACTTTATTACATTTACGATTCCAAAAATGCAATCGCAGTATTTATAGTATAACTGTCCGCCATAAATTTGTCAAAAAACATCCGGAAAAACACTTGCTTTTTTTTCCTCTATATGCTAGAATACATTTTGTTCGAGTCATAGAGCCGAACATATGCCGGTGTGTCGGAATTGGCAGACGAGGCAGACTCAAAATCTGTTGTTGGCAACAACGTATGGGTTCAAGTCCCATCACCGGCAGTACATAGCGCGAAACCGTAAGTTTTCGGTTTCGCGCTTTTTTCGTCTGATAGGAAATACCTTGTCATGCTAAAGCGTGAAAGTGTCTTTCCTATCAGATAAAAAAATAAACTGCCGTTTCAAACCATGATTGGTTAAAACGACAGTCGTTTTTCTTTACATTGTAACAACAGCCTTTATGTCCGACCAGTCGGAATAGAGAGCCTTCGTTTTTCCATTGACAACGGTATTTGTGTACACACGCATTTTCACATAGTATATCTTTCCTTTTTCCAGCTTGGAGACTCTTCCTGAGACTTTTGTGTTTTTATCTACCAGCACTTTCGTCGTGCTTACATCGGAAAAATTACTGTCTGTAGAATATGCAATCTCATAACCCGTGCTCTGCACTTTCTGTTTCCTCCATGTCAGCGTAAAACCTCTCTTCTTCGGCTTTATCTGCTTTATGGAAGTAGCTTTTGGAACTACCGTGAACGATTTCTTCACCGTTCCGGTATAATTTCCTTTGAATTTGATGACTACCGTATATTTCCCTACATTTTCCGTACCCTTGGGATAAGTTACCGTATAATTCCTGCCGGCTTTCAGTTTTTTTCCTCTGCTGTCCCTCACAATGACGGAAGGTTTGCGTCTCTTTCCATTGCGGGCGTAAGATGTTTTCGACAGCGTGATATCTTCAGCTGCATAAATTTTCGTTATGGTCTTATCCCTGCACTTGGAGCATTTCACCTGTTTACGTCCACTCTTCTTCGCGCTGGCAGGCGTTATCGTTGTCCGGTATTTATGATTACACGTGACTGTCACTTCACACTCCGCAGAGATTTCTCCATCCTCGGATGTTGCGGTGATCGTAGTTGTTCCGGGAGCGACGCCCTGTACTACGCCTCTTGTGCTTACTGTAGCAACAGAAGGTTCCGATGAACTCCACTCAATCGCCGGATTTGTGGCATTACTCGGCAAAACCGTGGCTTTCAGCGTCCTTTTTCCATCATCCTTTATGGTAGTCTTCTTGCGGTTCAACGTGACGGAGGTCACATTGACAATCGGTTTCTCATAGCTGAGGGTGAGATAATACAGACCGCCGCTTGCCTTGTGCTGGCGAATGGCGAAGTAGTAATCCCCTTCTTTCAGTAAAACTTTTGCAGAACCACAATACATTTCCTGTGCGGAACTGTACTTCTTCTGCATTCTGTAATTTCTTTTACAGGAACGCCAGACCAGATTATCCGGCTCTTCCCCATCAAAAATAGCAAATCCATCGTATTCGGCGGCAGTGCCAAGATAAGATGCATCATCCGATTCCAGATAGATGTCCAATAAGCCGTCCTCTTCCATTGAGAATTCATATACTTTCCAATAATACAGACTGTTCCCCCCTACGCCCTCAATCGCGCCATGATAGTCCGTCTCCTTCATGCTGTCAATAATCTCTGCTCCGAGATTCACTTCTACTGCAAATTCCGGCCATCCATCCGCGGCATGTGCTTTCATTGTTGAGAAAGCGGCAACAGATAAAAGCAGCATCAGCGCCGACAAACATAATACGCTGTTTTTCCTAAATTGTTTTTTTAGATTCATATAGAACTCCCTCCCTTACCATTTGCCTGATCCTTACCCAAAATGACTTCGGGATCATAGCAGGATATTAGAAAATTATTGCGACATGCTTTTATCTGAATTCTAACACTTATATCTGCAACATTCAAGATATTTTATCCTTATCTTTCCTTCATATCTTTCAAAATGTCAAAACAGTCAAATGTGGCAAAATAATCCCTTGGCGTTTCCGCGCGGCGGATTAACTGTGTACTTCCATCCTCTTTCAGAAGTATCTCAGCTGATTTCAGTTTTCCATTATAGTTGTAGCCCATGGAAAATCCGTGCGCCCCGGTATCATGTATGACAAGCAGGTCTCCCATATCAATCTTCGGCAACATCCGGTCAATTGCAAATTTATCATTATTCTCACAAAGAGAGCCGGTAATATCGTATTTATGGTCACATACGCTGTTATCCTTGCCCATAACGGTAATATGGTGGTAAGCGCCATACATGGCCGGTCGCATCAAATTTACGGCACAAGCGTCACAGCCAATGTATTCCTTATGAGTATGTTTCTCATGAATAGCTGTTGTTACCAGGCAGCCGTACGGTCCCATCATATAACGTCCCAATTCTGTATAAATCGCTACATCTCCCATACCTGCCGGTACAAGCACCTCTTCATAAACCTTGCGAACGCCTTCGCCAATCACGCGAATATCGTTCGGCTCCTGTTCCGGATAATAGGGAATTCCGATTCCGCCGGATAAATTGATGAAACGGATATCCGCTCCCGTCTCCTCCTTTAATTTTACAGCCACCTCAAACAAGGTTCTTGCAAGCGTCGGATAATAATCGTTCGTCACTGTATTGCTTGCCAGGAATGCATGAATGCCAAAATTTTTCGCTCCCTTTTGCTTTAAAACCTTAAATCCCTCAAACAACTGCTCCGTCGTAAAACCGTATTTCGCGTCTCCGGGGTTGTCCATAATACTGTTGCTGATTTTGAACAAGCCCCCGGGATTGTAACGACAGCTTATCGTCTCCGGAATATGCCCTATCGTTTTTTCCAGAAAATCAATGTGCGTAAAATCATCCAGATTGATAATCGCGCCAATCTCGTTTGCAAGCTGAAACTCCTCCGCCGGCGTGGTGTTTGAGGAAAACATAATATCCGTTCCGTCAAAATGAAGGGCGTCGGCAAGCATAAGCTCTGTCAGTGAGGAACAATCGCATCCGCACCCACAATCTTTGAGAATATTGATCAAAAAAGGATTTGGTGTCGCCTTGACGGCAAAATATTCTTTAAATCCCGCATTCCAGGAAAACGCCTCCTTCAAAGCCAACGCATTTTCGCGGATGCCTTTTTCATCATAGAGATGAAACGGCGTAGGATATTTTTTTACAATCTCTTTTAATTGTTCATTTGTTACAAATGGTTCTTTCTTCATCTTTCTGCTCCTTTTTATTTATCATTTTTTCCTTCTAGTTCCAAGAGGCGGATTTCATTTTTCATGGACTCCTTAAAAACCTGCACAAAATTGCTCTGCCCGGAATACAGGCAGGTGCTGTCTCTGCCCTTTCCCAGCTCTCCACTGAGCACGTATCTCGAATCCGTAATAATTCCAATCTGATTCTTTTTATCGGAAGTGATATAGACTTTTATCCCCTTTGCCTTCCCGGAAAGAAACTGTGGTCTCTCCGCCATGTTTTTGGGAAACGCGGTCATCACCACCACCTTGATATTTCTCTCCATCAACGCCTGCAGTTCTTTCTGAAACTGTAACAGCAATGGCGCGGACATCGACAAATAAACTCTTTTCCCCGCCTTCACAAGCATATTGCGAATCTTATCTGTGATATTCTCATCCCCGGATATTGTGATATATCCTTCAAATTCTTCTTTCTCCTTCGGCATATGCGCCACCAGATATTCCTGCTTGCGAATCAGGCTGTTAATTTTGTTCTGGCAGAATTCCCCGACCTCAACCGCCGTATATTTTCGCGAGGCTCCCTCACTGACATATGCTGCCCCTTTCTCCGCCAGCCCTTCCAACGCCTTATATACATTGGAGCGGGAAATGCCCATATTCTTTGCCAGCTCATAACCATTGCTCGTCCCGGAGCGAACCAGCCTGAGATATATAGAGGATTCCTGTCCAGTCAGCCCAAACGAGACCAAATAATTGATCAATTCTTTTTCTTCCATCCCACACACGCTTTCTATAGTGTTATCTTTAAGGAATACTATAATAACTTCTGGAGAAAATGTCAAGAGAAATATCAAAATTTTACAGGGCAGCAGAAACAAGCGGACGCATCATTTGATACGTCCGCTTGTTTCTGCATTTGTTTCCTCTTTCCTCACAAGCTATCACTCACAGTGCAATACTACGCAACCCTGTTCCAGAGACAGCGGCACATTGATGACACGCTGATTCGCACTGCCACGCCAGTAAAGCTGTGTATCTTTCTGTTCTGCAATGAACTCTCCATCCACCAGCACATCAAGATAATTCATAATCTCCAGTTCCGAAATAGTTTCCCAGACAAATCCAGTATACAGCCAAATCGTCTTTGTCGGAAACAGTTCTTTGATTTCCATTATCAGTTTCAGTATATCAGAACGGTTCCCATAGTATAATGGGTCGCCGCCACTCAATGTTATTCCGGAAACATAATCTTTGGAAAGTTCCTCAAATAATTCCTGTTTTGCATTTTCATCGAATGGGAGTCCGCCATTCGGATCCCAGGTGACGGGGTTCTGACAATCCTTGCAACAGTGGGAACAGCCGGACACCCATAATACGGTGCGGAGTCCATCACCATTCAGCATATCGTCTTTTGTTATATCATGGTACCTCATCATGCAGTCTCCTTTAATCGGTATCGGCATGCTGCGCATTGCCTTCCTCCTTTAATCGGTATCAGCACGCGCCGCTTTGCGCCTCCTCACATACTCTTGCGTTCCGCTATTTCTGCCATTTTCGCCTCATTCAGGCGCGTATCGCCCTTCACTCTGGAATAAGACAGGTACCCGTTCATGCGGTCAATCTTTGTAAGGTTACGGCTGCCGCATTTGGGGCATACATCCATCTCCAATTCCTGATGCCCACAGTCGTCACAATAGGCAAGGGAAAGGTTCACGCCCTCATAAAATCCCATTTCCATCGCACGGCGCACAAGGGTCTTTACTGCATCTTTGTTGTAATTAATCGGATATTTTACATACTGAATCTTTCCGCCGTTGCTCAGTTCCCAGAAACGGTATTCCAAATCCTGTTTCTGAATTGGCGTAATATTTTCTGTCACATGACAATGGAACCCATTGCTGACATATTCCCTGTCCGAAACATTCTCAACAAGGCCGTACTTCTTACGGAACTGTTTCACCTGCAAGCCGCAGAGATTTTCTGCCGGCGTCGCATAGATCGCATAGAGGTTTCCGTCCGCCTCCTTAAATTCCGTAATTCTCTTATTAATGTATTCCAGCACTTCAATGGCAAACTGTCCATCCTCGACCAGAGACTTACCGTTATAGAGCTGCTGCAACTCGTTAAACGCCGTAATTCCAAACGATGCCGTCGCTGCCTTAAGCAGAGGCTTAATTTTGTCATGAATGCCGAGATGCCCCCCGTAAAATCCGCCCTCGCAGTACGCAAGCGGGTTCGTGCTCGCCCGCATCTCTCCCAGATATGCATAAGTACGGATATGGAGCTGACGAATCAACTCAAGATAATAGTCCAGCACCTCGTAAAAATTCCTGCTCTCCTGCCTGGATTTTGCCAGTATCATAGGAAGGTGAAGACTGACTACCCCAATATTAAACCTTCCCACAAATACCGGATGATCGCTTTCATCTGCCGGGTTCATGCCGCCTCTCTCATACCACGGAGATAAAAAGGCACGACAACCCATGGGACTGATGATCTCTCCATATTGTTTATACATACTGGCAATATATCCTTTGCCAGTCAGGCTCAACCAATCCGGATACATCGTCTTTCTCGAACACTCAATACCAGCCTCAAAAACATCTTCCAGTTCGCCGCCCGGCCCATGGAGCGCCTCATCGTACAGAAATACCAGTTTCGGAAACAGTACCGGTTTTTTGCACTCTGCCTTGCCCTGCCCTTTCCTGCGGACGTTGAGCATCGCAATGGACGCCATTTTTGCAAACCGACCCGTTCCGGTTCCAAATGTCATCGTAATAAAGGGATAATCCCCACGGCTGGAAGAGACAGAGTTAAACTTGTACTCCCATCCCTGTACGCCCTGTTCGAAATCCCGCTCGATATCTTTCATGGTCTCCTCTTCCGCACGCGCCTCGCTCAATCCCAGATCCTCATAGCGTTTTTTATATTTTATGTATGATTTCTCTGCATACGGCTCCAGTATCTTCTCCACACTCGGCACCGTAAACCCGCCATACTGCTGGCTTGCAGCGCTTAACACAATATCCCCGATAACGTCAAATGCAACATCCAGCGTCTTGGGTTCATTGTACCAGAGATTTCCCATCTCAAAACCGCCGCGCAAAACATTTTCCACATCAAACAGACAACAATTCATGGTATCACGCCTTGCCGACATGTCATGTACATAGAGATAACCGTCCCTGCAAGCCTGAATCTCCTCCGTTGTCATGAAAAACTTCTGATACAATTCTTTGTTTAACTGATTAAAAATCAGACTTCGTTTGGTAGAGACAAGCGCACTGTCCGTATTGGAGTTCTCCTTATCCCCAATATACATGATAGACTGGCTCTTCTTATACACCTCGTCCAGCATCTGCACGAAATCCTGTTTATAATTGCGGTAGTCACGATAACTTTTTGCCACCACGGGATTCACTTTCTCCAGGGCGCCCTCCACAATATTATGCATCTGGGCAATCTGAACCTCTTCCAACCCCATAGAATCCACCTTTTCCTCGACGAACTGGCAAATAAACTTTAATTCTTCATCCGTAAACGTAATCAGCGCACGATACGCGGACTTGTTCACTGCCACAATCACTTTCTGAACATTAAATTCTTCCTTGGTACCATCCTTCTTAATGACTTTGCATTCTTTTTTCACTTCGCCGCACCTCTTTTTGAATCATACATGCTTATAAAATATGTTCTTACCTATGTACTATATATTGTGTTCACTCTTCACATTTCATCAATATATGGCATTTATCTTATCCTAACATGTAATTTCAGCAAAGTCAACATCAATCTAATGGCTATTTTCCTTTTCCATATCAAGCAGGCTGCGTCCATGGTTTCCGGAATTTCCCGGCGTCTTTTCCTCCGACACCTTTTTTAAGACCGTGTAAATTCGCTCGCACAAATCCTGTTTCTTGAATGGTTTAAGCACATAATCATAAATTTTAAGTTTTGAACTCTCCAGAACCATTCTTTTGTCCGCATTTGAGGTAAGCATAATCACCGGAATATTCTCACACCCCTTCATCTGACGAATCTCTTTTAACGTCTCAATGCCATCCTTTAATGCCATCTGAATATCGAGAAGAATCAAATCCGGTTTTTCTTTTTGCAGAAATTGCAAAGCACGAATACCAGAATTCAGCGGTATAACCTCAAATTCGCCATCCAGCTCCTGTTCAATCGTTGCAAGGCTGATACTGTTATCATCCACAGCCAATATCTTTTTCTTTACTCCCATTTGTTATAAATCCTCCTTTTTCATATGTTCTATCAGTTCCCGCAGCAATTGTTCCGCTGCATCATCTTCATATAATCTAAGCTGTTCCTTTATCTCCATAAGTTTTGATTTCATATCCTCAGAAAGGCGATACTGTAAAATTTCGTCCACCTTTTGCGCACACTGTTTTGCACGAAAATTTTCCAGACTTTCCAGACCCTCTTCCATCTGCCCAATCAGCTCACTCTTATCTATTTCACGCCTGTCCTCGTCACCGTCTGTTTCGCCGTTTCCTGCAAAATATTCCCGAATACAGCCCAATTGTTCCTCATACTGTGCCAAAAGACGCTCTACATGGCTGTCAACAAAGGTATAATCTTCTCTTTCAACCGCGCGCTCCTGCTCCCTCGCACTGTTCGAAAGATTCATTGCTCCCACATTGGCAGACGCACTCTTTAAGGCATGCACTTCAATGCGATAAGTCTGATAGTCTCTCTTCTCCCAGAGTTCCCGCAAAAGCGCCAGTTTACGTTTTCCATCCAGACAGTACAGATCCAAAAGCTCCTGGTATTCTTCAACACTTCCAGAATAACGCCTTGCCACTTCATCCGTATCAATCCCTTCAATGTAAATATCCTTAAATTCCACATGCTTGCTGCCTCCCTGCTGTTCGTTTCTTACCCAGGTCTTGCCAGGCGTCCGCATTTCTTCCGGAATCCATTGCAGTAATTCCTCATGCAACATCCTTCTGTCCAGCGGTTTTGTAAGGAAAGCCTGAAATCCGTTCTTCAGGAATGCCTCCCTGACGCCTCCCATGGCATTGGCAGTCAAAGCGATAATTATCGGTGAGGTTCCGTTTTCTCCGCACTCTGTCCTGATAATCTGAACGGTTTCTATTCCATCCATCTCCGGCATCATATGGTCCATAAAAATGATATCGTAACACGTTTTTCTGACAAGATTTATGGCCTCCTTGCCGCTGTCTGCGTCATCTATTTTCATGCCATAGGACTGTAAGAGAATTCTTGCCACCTTTCGGTTCACCCGGTTATCATCCACCACCAGAACTTTGCACTTTTCTGCTACAAACGGCTCGAGTTTCTCCTCTCTTTTGACCTCTGCCTCCGGAACTTCGGAAAGCGGTCTTGCATCTACAATTTTCTGTGGAATTTTCACGGTGAAAACCGTTCCTTCTCCATATACGCTTTCTACCTCAATCACTCCCTGCATCAGCTCGACCAGACGTTTGGTGATGGAGAGACCAAGCCCTGTTCCTTCCACACTGCGGTTCCTTCTGGAATCTACCTGCCTGAAATTCTCGAAGATTCCCTCCATATCCTCCTCACGGATGCCACAGCCGGTATCTTCAACCCGAAAATGCAGCCACTGCGTATCTTCAGTATCTCCCGGTATCCCTGTGACAGAAATCCCGACATGCCCTTCTTTTGTAAACTTTAACGCATTATTCAAAATATTTATCAGTATCTGTTTTATTCTGCCTTCGTCACCCAGATAACGGCATGGTATTGACATATCAAACTCGCTGCGCATCCTGAGTCCATGCTGGGACGCCACGATGTCCATCATGTTCAGAACCTCATTGACAAGCGTTTTAACATGATATTCTCCCGTCACCAGTTCCATCTTACCCGCTTCCACCTTAGATAAATCAAGTATGTCATTGATGAGTGTCAGCAGATTCCGGGAAGATGACTTGATATCACAGGCATACTCATACACTTTCCGCCCTCTGCTCTCCTCCATGATAACATCGCTCAGTCCGACAATCGCATTCATAGGCGTCCGAATTTCATGGGACATATTTGCAAGAAATGCGCTCTTAGCGATATTTGCCTGCTCTGCCTGTTCACGCACCCTCTTTACCTCTTCTATATAATTCCTTGTCTCTGTCACATCCAGAATCAGGACAACATATCCTTTGTTCCGCCCAATCCGGTCCGGAATCTGCTCCACATGCCCCTGATAAAAAGAATCATTCAAACAGAATTCTTCCTTCACATCCATCCCCAAAATATCTTTCGGAAATCCGCTCAACTCCTCAATATTCTTACCTATAACATGACTGCCCAATTCAGGGAAAATCTTTGTAGCGGCAGGATTGAAACTGACAATCCTCTTTTGCTCATCCAGGGCGATCACACCATCCCCCATACTGTTAAGCAGAATACCTGCAGCCAGTCCGCGGAAATCATAAACCTTTCTGCTCCATATCAGGATTACCACTATAGACAGAATTGTTCCCAGTGTAAACGGAGTCGGATCATATATGTAAGTCAATTTCATACAATAGGAGCCAAGCGCCACAACCGGCAGAAAGGAAAGCGCAAGAATCAGCCTGTACTTACGCTCCGCAGCATATTGCGGATTTTTTATACAAGCCTGAATCAGCGCATATATGGACAGGGTATATGGCACGACCGTGCCGAAAATAAGAAATATCCAGTATCCCAGCCCGTAATACAGGTTCAGATAACCATGCCCATCCCTCGTTACCAGCCAATCTATCTGACGATAGTAAAAGTTGTGGGCGTCACAGGTAAATACAAGACCAATAATAAATACATCAACCAGCCGTATAAAATTAAAAACTTTTGCCGGCCTTTTTTTGTAACAATAGTCGAACATAAAATAACAATAACTGATTGGAACTGCCAGAGAACCCATATACTGCACCTTGACGGCAACAATGGCCGCCTCCAGCCCAGGCGCTGTCAGCTCCAACAGATATCCGGCATTTTGTATCAGCGACCCAATCAGAAAATACTGCATCAGTTTCTGTTCACTTGAGCCGTCCCCTTTGAACAAAAGAATTAATGCCATGGCAATCATGCAGATTGCGAATATTCCCAGTCCCAGAAAAAAGCTACTCATAATCTGATATCACCTCGTAATATGTTTTATTATTGTTAAACTCAAACTATCTTAATGATATCAGCAATTCCAGTTTTTGTCTACAGACGAAACACTATTTTTCCATATTCACCCAGTCGCCTCCATGCCGCCCGCTATAATACCAAAATTTATGCGACGTCAAACTGCGAATTATACAACTCCGCATAAAATCCACCCTTTGCCAGAAGCTCTTTATGATTTCCCTGCTCGATAATGTCTCCGTCCTTCATTACCAGAATCAGGTCCGCATCCTTAATTGTGGAGAGACGATGCGCAATCACAAAACTCGTTCTCCCCTTCATAAGGTTATTCATTGCCTTCTGAATACGCTCCTCCGTTCTGGTATCAACAGAAGAGGTCGCCTCATCGAGAATCAGAATCGGGTTATCTGCAAGGATGGCTCTGGCAATCGTAAGAAGCTGTTTCTGTCCCTGCGATACATTGCTGGCATCCTCATTTAACTCCATCTGATAACCGCCGGGCAGCGTAGAGATGAACCGATGCGCATGTGCCGCCTTTGCCGCGGCAATCACTTCCTCATCAGTCGCATCCAGTCTGCCATAACGGATATTCTCCATAATCGTACCCTTAAACAGCCAGGTATCCTGAAGCACCATGCCAAAATTCTCACGCAGCTCGCTGCGGTCAAAGGAGCGCAGGTCATTGCCGTCCACACAGATACGCCCTTTCATTACATCATAAAAACGCATCAGAAGTTTCACCATCGTCGTCTTTCCAGCTCCAGTAGGTCCGACAATTGCCACCATCTCTCCCGGCTCTACCTCACAGTTAAAATCATGAATAATGATTTTGTCTTTGTCATAGCCAAACTGAACATGTTCAAAAGAAACCCTGCCCTCCATCGCATTCATCTGAACCGGATGATCTACAGACGTCTCTTCCTCCTCTTCTAAAAATTCAAAGACACGTTCTGCCGCTGCTGCCGTTGCCTGAAGCATATTCGACACCTGTGCCACCTGTGAAATCGGCTGCGTAAACTGACGTACATACTGAATAAAGGATTGTATATCCCCCACCTCAATAGCGCCCCGAATGGCAAGCAGACCGCCCACCACTGCAACCGCCACATAACCGAGATTTCCCACAAACATCATAATCGGCTGCATCATACCGGATAAAAACTGGGACTTCCATGCCGATTGAAACAAAATATCATTCGTCTCGTCAAATTCCTGAAGCATATCATCCTCTTTGTTAAATGCTTTCACAATATTGTGTCCGCTGTATACTTCTTCTACCTGTCCATTGATTTTTCCAAGGTATTCCTGCTGCGCCACAAAGTATTTCTGAGAAAATTTCACTACAACAGCAATCAAAACACCGGAAACAGGAAGAATGACCAGCGCAATCACCGTCATGACCAGACTGATGCTCAACATCATGACAAGAATTCCAATCAACATTGTAACAGACGTAATCAGCTGCGTAATGCTCTGGTTTAACCCCTGCCCCAAAGTATCCACGTCATTCGTAATTCTGGATAATACTTCACCCACTGTTCGTGACTCAAAATACTTCATTGGCATACGGTTTATTTTCTTTGATATATCTTCGCGAAAACGGAAACATATTTTCTGTGTGATTCCCGTCATTACATAACTCTGAATAAAGGAACAAAACGCACTGAACAGATATATGGCAAGCAGAAACAGTAAAATCTGACCAATTTTTCCGAAATTAATCTCACCTGTTCCGGAAACTTTTGCTACCAGTCCGTGAAACAGCTCCGTCGTTGCATTTCCTAATATTTTAGGACCTGTAATTCCAAAAACCGTAGACGCTACTGCAAAAATCAGCACACAAAACACGCCAATTTTATAACGTCCCATGTACTGAAGAAGCTTTGAGGCTGTCCCCTTAAAATTTTTCGCCTTCTCTCCCGGCATCATTCCCGGTCCATGTGGCCCATGCCCCATCCTTCCTGTTCTTCTCTGTTCGCTCATACGCCAACACCTCCCTGGTTCCCAAGCTCCTGCTCCGAAAGCTGAGAGCTTGCTATTTCCCGATAAGTCTCACAATTCTGCATCAGCTCCTGATGCGTTCCTATGCCCGCAACTTCTCCCTCCTCAAGAACAATAATCTGATCTGCATGAAGAATCGTACTGATACGCTGTGCAACAATAATCACGGACACTTCTCGCGTCTTCTTTCCCAGCGCCTTGCGAAGCGCCACATCCGTCTTATAGTCCAACGCAGAAAAACTATCGTCAAACAGATAAACCTTAGGATTCTTTGCAATTGCACGTGCAATAGACAGCCTCTGTTTCTGTCCACCGGAAACATTTGTTCCACCCTGAGAAATCTCACTGTCAAACTGTTCGTCTTTTTCTAAGATAAAATCCTTCGCCTGCGCTATCTGTGCCGCCTCCTCCATCTGCGCCTCCGAGACATTTCCAGAAAAACAGATATTGGAAGCAATCGTTCCAGAAAACAGCACGCCTTTCTGCGGCACATAACCGATAAGCTCACGAAGTTTTCTCTGGCTCATCTGCCGGATATCTACGCCATCCATCGTAATCCTGCCCGCCGTCACATCATAAAATCTGGGAATCAGATTTAACACTGTGGATTTGCCACATCCGGTACTTCCAATAATCGCCGTCGTCTGCCCCGGTTTTGCCCGAAAGGAAATGTGGCATATTGCATCCTCGTCTGCTCCCGGATAGCGGAAAGAGACGTCCTCAAACGCCACTTCTCCCTGCCAGTTTTCTCTCCTGTCATCCAAAGGCTTTTGGGGATCTGAAATCGTCTCCTGAGTATGGATAACTTCTTCAATTCGGTTCGCTGCCACACCGGCACGCGGCAGCATCACGGATACCATGGTAATCATCAGAAATGCCATCACAATCTGCATGGTATAGGTGATAAATGCCATCATATCCCCGACCTGAAGATTGCCCATATCTACCCCCTGCGCGCCAAACCAGACAATCATGACGGTGATACAATTCATAATCATCATCATGGCAGGCATCATCATAGACATTACCCGGCTGGTAAAAAGCTGCGTCTTCATCAGATCCCGGTTCGCACCCGCAAATCTCTCTTCTTCAAATTTCTCTCTGGAAAATGCACGGATAACTGGGACACCCGTTAAAATTTCTCTGGAAACGAGATTCAAGCGGTCCACCAGAGTCTGCATCTTTTTAAATTTCGGCATTGTAACCGCCATCAGAACACCTACCAGAAGCATAATGCTACCAACAGCAATCCCGATAATCCAGCCCATGCCCGTTCTGGTCCCGGAAACTTTAACTACACCTCCAACACCGATAATCGGCGCATACAAAATCATGCGCAGCAACAACACCGATACCATCTGCACCTGCTGAATATCGTTCGTGCTCCTCGTAATCAGGGACGCGGTAGAAAACTGCTCCATTTCACTGCTTGAGAAACGCACTACCTTCTGGAATACCCTGCCTCTGAGCGTCATTCCAATCTTCGCAGAAGTCCTGGATGCAAAAAATCCTGCCAGGATAGCGGCAAGCATCATGATAATTGAGATTGCAAGCATCTTCCCGCCGGTACGAAGCATATAGCTATTCTGATAGTTCCCCATATCATATCCTAACGCCTCATACTCTTCCTTCACCATGATCCGCGCACGCTGGGAAACAATGGATTCACTCATATCCCCCATTTTTTCTTCTGCCGCGCGCTCCATTTCAAGCAACTGTTCTTTCGTTATCTGCCCGCTGTTTTGCATCACCTTTAAATCGCTAACCTTCATTCCGCTTTGCTCTGTCATGGAAGACATGGCAAGCATCGGCATTCCCAGAATAGCCTCTAACTCTTCCATCTCATCCTCATCCCGGATTATCAACTGAAAAACGCCATCTTCCGACTTCTCATAGGAATCCTGAACTCTCTTTACATCCTCCCCGGACAAAAACAGGCAGAGTCCCTCCAACGTCTCTTCCCGTATCTCCTCCGGCACGGCATATTCAATTCCATTCTGCTGAATTCCAACATCCACAATGTCCGACATATACTGAGGAAGCGCCAAATCACAGTATGCCTGCACAATCAGCAGCAAAAAAATAGCGGCTACCGCTGCTTTGTGCTCGCCTAAATATTTCAATATCTTACCCATGTTTTCCTCCATTCTGTGAATTTTTCATTCCATAATACCGTTTTCCGTTCATGCTATTCTTTTTTCCAGTATTTGTCAATATCCCAAATCTTAAACATTATAAATTTTTTCTAAACACTACACCAGCCCATAATGCTCACAGGCCCTGTAAATGCCATCTTCCTTAAGGGACGCCGTCACATATTCCGCTGCCTCCTTTGCCTCCTGCATCCCATCTCCCATAGCGACAGAATGCGCCGTGTATTCCAGCATATCCAAATCATTTGTACTGTCGCCAAAAGAATAGGTGTCTTCATGAGCAATCCCCAACATGCGGCAGATTTCCCGTATTCCTGTGGCTTTATTATATCCCTTTGGAACAATTTCCATAAAATCACCACCGCGATGAATGACCGTAAAATCTGGTTCCAGTACGCGCTCCAATTCTTTTTGTTTCTGTGCATCCTCCAGATAATTTGCACAGAATTTGCTTACCTCAAGCCGCTCTTCATTCCCGGTCACACGAATCAGCTTCTCACCCATCTCGCCTTTAATCCTCTTTGGAAACGACGATTCTCCAGGAAAACGCTCTTCGTCCAGATAAAGAAAATATCTTCCTTCCAGAACATAAGCTGCATTCACACTGCGCAAAATATCATTGACGCGCAAAATATCCGCCCGTGGAATCTGATGATAAAATTTCACCTCCCCACGAAATTCTCCGTATGTACCGCAACCGGCCAGTATCCCATCGAACCCAAGCGGCATAAGCTCCCTGTCAGGAATAAATACCCGGGTTCTTCCGCTGCTGATAAACAGATAATGTCCCCGCTCTTTCATTTTGCGAAATGCCTCCCTTGTACTGTCCGGAATCCAGCGGTCATCATCCCAGATTGTGCCATCAATATCAAAAAACAGTGCTTTTCTCATATACTGTATCCTCCCAGTTTCGTTTCATTTCTCTCGTTGAGATTTTATCACACTTTTGTGAAAACTTCTATCATGATAAGCTTTCATTTAAATACCAGTTA
>CAJTSB010000009.1:92229-93994 GCA_910578825.1 uncultured Lachnospiraceae bacterium
TTATGATACAATTATATATTATTTCATAGATATTTTGGGTATTTTATATATAAATATAACTCGTAAAATATTTATCAGGAGGTATCATTATGAGAAACCATGTAGAAGAATTCCGTGAGGATTTAAAAGAATTCGATGAAATGACGGACAAGTTTTACAAAAAAGAAATCAACGTCGCGCAATACAAAGGATTTTCCGGCGCTTTCGGCAGCTACGCCCAGAGGGGCGGCGGTGCAAGTATGCTCCGCCTGCGTCTGACCGGAGGTGAAATCACAAAAGACGATTTAAAATTTATTGCCGACAGCATTGAGAAATATAACATTTCCCTGACACATCTTACTACCTGCCAGAGTCTGCAGTTCCACAATCTTTCTGCAGAAGAGGTCTGTAAACTGATTCAGGAAGCCTTTGATTACGGTATCATCACCAGAGGAGGCGGCGGTGATTATCCCCGCAACGTAATGTGTCCTCCCCTCTCCGGCGTCCAGCAGGACGAATATTTTGACGTCCTCCCCTATGCAAAGGAGGCGGCTGATTATCTTCTCGGTTTCATCAAAAAAGTTAAATTGCCCCGCAAATTAAAAGTATGTTTTTCAAACAGCAAAGAAAATATTACACATGCGACATTCCGTGACCTTGGGTTTGTAGCAAAAGAAAACGGTACCTTTGATGTATACAGCGCCGGCGGTCTTGGACGCAGTCCGCGGATGGGCGTCCTGGTAGCCACAGATGTTGTGCCGAATCAGATTCTCTATTATATCCATGCCATGATCAATACATTTATTGCGCACGGTAACTACGAGAACCGCGGCAAGGCACGCACGCGTTTCATGCAGGAATCCATGGGTACGGAAGCCTATGTAAAAGCCTATCAGGAAGAACTTGCAAAAGTCCTTGAGGAGGAAGACTTAGACCTCACGGTCAGCATTCCTGAAATTTCCAAACAGGGAGATGAAAAGCCAGCAAACGACCCACGTCTGATTCCGCAGAAACAAAACGGGCTTTACGCTCTCTGCTACCATCCGATCGGCGGAAGTCCGAAACCGGACTTTTTCCGCAAATTGTATGATACCATCCTCCCCATGGAAGAAGTACGTGCGCGCATCTCTCCGGACGAGAGTATGTATATCATCAACCTGACCTCCTCCGAAGCCGAAAAGATTTATCCACTTCTCGCAGACAACGCAGAGAATACGTTTGAATCCTCCATCGCCTGCATTGGCGCATCCATCTGCCAGGTTGGCGCAAGAGATTCCCAGGCGCTGCTGCGTGCCTGCGTAGACAGAGTACGCAAGGAGAATTTCGCAGATGGCGTACTCCCCAGAATTCATATTTCCGGCTGCCCCTCTTCCTGCTCGGCGCACCAGATTGCACCCCTGGGATTTCGTGGCGGTGTAAAACAGACGCCAGACGGTCCGAAACCTGCATTTGCCGTATTTGAAAACGGATGTGAACTTCAGGACGAAGAGGCTTTTGGAGAGGAACATGGCGTTATGCTGGAATCTGAAATTCCGGAATTCCTCGCAGAACTTGGAAAAGAAATTTCTTCCTGTAACATGACGTATGAGCAGTTTATCGCCGAACATCATGACAAATTTATGGATATTTTAGGAAAATATATTTAACGTCAGAACCCATGAAAAAGGACTGCAGCCGCAGTCCTTTCTTTCTTAAACTCATCTTTATGTAAGGTTCATCCATCACCGGAAACTTATTTTTCAAATTTCTTCAGATTATCTTCATAGAATTTATCCTTATTTACCGG
>CAJTSB010000009.1:94004-105469 GCA_910578825.1 uncultured Lachnospiraceae bacterium
AAATACTTCTTTTCCTACCGGCCTTCCATAATAAAATCCCTGAATATAATCGGGTTGCAGTTTCTTTAATTTTTGCAATTCCTCCTCCGTTTCAATTCCTTCAAAGCAAACCTGCATACCAACGCTATGTGCCATGTCAACAATGTGTCCTATCAAATTATAATCAAAATCATTGACAACTGCCTTCGAAGTAAAACCTCTGTCCAGTTTTAAGAGATTCACTTTAAGATTCTGCAGATACGCAAGGGCAGAATATCCTGTCCCAAAATCATCCAGCGCAATCTTAACCTCGTTCTCATTTAACACATCCAAAAGCCTCTGCACGGAATCGTCATATGAGATCATGCCGCTCTCCGTGAACTCAAACAATACTGTAGACGGCTCAATTCCAAGTTCCTCAATGGCAGCCATAATCTCATTTACCACATCCGACTTACAAATCTGAATGAAAGACAAATTGATATTGATTCGAAACGTTGGCATCAATTTATGCCACTCCATCGCCTGATGCATCGCCGTTCGGTATACCCACTCTCCAACCGGAATAATCAGACCGCTCTCCTCCAAAACAGGAATAAAGATAGCGGGAGAAATCATGCCGAATTCTCTCGAGGAAAATCGCAAAAGCGCCTCCGCACCTGCCACCTGTCCCGTCTCTACCGAAACAATCGGCTGATAATATACCTCAAATCCCTCAAAACCATGATTTACGCTGTAACGAAGTTTCTCCTGAATCTTAAGATTCTTAACATACGATTCATAGTCTTCCTGCGCAAACACATAGGAACAGTTCTTACCATTTTTCTTGGCGATGCCAAGGGCAAACTCTGAATAATTACACAGTCGGTCAAGTCCTACCTCGTCATAGTAAAAGCCCACTACGCCGGCAGAGATCGTAAAGAAATTTTGATATCCCTCATTTTTGCGCCTTTCCTCAATCAGGATTCTCGTCTTATGGTATTTCTTCCTTGCCTTCTGCTCATCTTCTTCATCCATCAGCATCACAAACTCATCGCCATCTAACCGATAACACTTATCCTCCCCTGCCACCTCTTTCACACATTCGGCAATCATCTTTAAAACAACATCTCCGCAATCCATGCCGTAACGTTCATTGATATCTTTAAAATTATCTACGCCTATGCGCAGAAGAATGCCCTTCTTACGTCTTCCTTCGCTTTTATGCCGTTCAAAATCAATCTGGAGCTGACGTTCTGCAAAAAGTCCGGTTACATTATCTGCCTTACGCTTGCTGCCAATTTCAGTAATCCTGCCGATTAACAGTTTTGTCTTCTCTTCCCTGGCGCTGTCCTGCGTTACTACACCGCGGCAATTAATCCAAACGGTCTTACCATTGCGATCCACCCAGCGATATTCCAGATTATGCTCCTGACTTTTACCGCTTTTAAGTTTGTCAAGATCTTCGATAAGCTCCGGCATATCCTCGGGATGAATAATCTTCTCCAAAACCTCTCCGGCATGAAAAAAATGATTGTCGGGCAAATCAAATTTCTCCAGAACCCCCTCCGAAATGATGTACTCATCCTTGTCCAAATCAAACAAAAACAGATAGTCATCGGTACATCTGGCAAATACCCTCATGACCTCTTCAAATTCATCTTTTCCCACCAGATTAATTGTTGTTGTCTTTCCCATAAGAAACCTTTCTCATCTTCCCTTTTCGAACCAAACACATCGAATGCATTTATAACCATACTAATATTGTAACACTTCTCAAAAGTATTTCAACAGATTATACAAATTTTCTATAATTTTTTATCATTTCTGTGATGATCACAGAAAACCTGCTACGGTCATTTTATATTACAGCTTCGGACCTGCGGAAACGAGAGCCTTACCAGCCTTATTTCCTTCGTATTTTGCGAAGTTCTTAACAAATCTCTCCGCAAGGTCTTTCGCTTTGGTCTCCCACTCGGAAACGTCAGCATAAGTGTCACGCGGATCAAGAATTGCAGGATCTACACCCGGAAGTTCCGTCGGAACCTCAAAATCAAAGTAAGGAATCTTCTTGGTAGGAGCATTGAGGATATCTCCGTTTAAGATTGCATCAATAATTCCTCTGGTATCTTTAATGGAGATACGTTTGCCAGTACCATTCCATCCGGTATTTACCAGATATGCCTTAGCGCCGCTCTTCTCCATTCTCTTTACGAGCTCTTCTGCATACTTGGTCGGATGCAGCTCTAAGAATGCCTGACCGAAACAAGCGGAGAATGTCGGTGTAGGCTCTGTGATACCACGCTCTGTACCAGCAAGTTTAGCTGTAAAGCCGGACAGGAAGTAATACTGTGTCTGCTCCGGTGTCAAAACAGATACAGGAGGCAGTACGCCGAACGCATCTGCGGACAGGAAGATTACATTCTTCGCTGCCGGTGCAGAAGAAACCGGACGTACAATCTTCTCAATATGATTAATCGGATATGATACACGTGTATTCTCCGTTACGCTCTTATCGTCAAAGTCAATCTTGCCGTCAGCATCAAGAGTTACGTTCTCAAGAAGAGCATCCCTCTTAATTGCATTGTAAATATCAGGCTCAGACTCTTTATCCAGGTTGATAACCTTTGCATAGCAGCCGCCCTCAAAGTTGAATACGCCATTGTCGTCCCAACCGTGCTCATCATCACCAATCAGGAGACGTTTCGGGTCTGTAGACAATGTTGTCTTACCTGTACCGGAAAGACCGAAGAAAATTGCTGTATTCTCACCGTTCATATCTGTGTTGGCAGAGCAATGCATGGAAGCGATGCCCTTCAGCGGCAGGTAGTAGTTCATCATGGAGAACATACCTTTCTTCATCTCTCCGCCGTACCATGTGTTGATGATAACCTGCTCACGGCTGGAAATATTAAATACAACAGCCGTCTCAGAATTCAGACCTAATTCTTTGTAATTCTCAACTTTAGCCTTGGAAGCGTTGAATACAACGAAATCCGGCTCAAAGTTCTCAAGTTCCTCTGCGCTTGGCATAATGAACATATTCTCAACGAAGTGTGCCTGCCATGCCACTTCCACGATGAAACGGATTGCCATGCGGGTATCCTTGTTAGCGCCACAGAAAGCGTCTACCACGAACAGTCTCTTATTGGAAAGCTCTTTCTGAGCAATCTTCTTTACCGCATCCCATGTCTCCTGGCTTGCAGGATGGTTATCATTCTTATATTCATCGGAAGTCCACCATACAGTGTCCTTTGAATTGTCATCCATAACGATGAATTTGTCTTTGGGAGAACGACCTGTGTAGATACCTGTCATTACATTTACTGCGCCAAGCTCGCTGACCTGTCCTTTCTCATAGCCTTCAAGTTCCGGCTTGGTCTCTTCCTTAAACAGGTCGTCGTAAGAAGGATTGTGGACAATCTCTGTGGTACCGGTAATACCATACTTGCTCAAATCGATTTTACTCATTTTTTTACCTCTTTTCCTTTTCTTTTTCTGAAGTGAAGATTTCCTTAACCCAGGAACGGCAAAAAATGCTGTACATCCTCCGGGAAATGGGAAATATTGACTTCCTGTCCCCTATTATAATACATAACAAAGGTAATAGGCAATAAAAATTCTCTAAAATTTATCTTTTTTCGGAAAAAGAGGTATTTTGCCTCCGATAGGTATCATTATCCTTCCTCTTTAATTCATTCTCCACCTGCCCCAGCTTCCTCTCCAACTCTTTAACTTTGTTTTCATCTCCGTATGCTGACCTTATCTGCTGCTCCAGTTGCTGTTTCTTCTCTTTCAGTTTCCTGATTTCTCTCTCCACCGCATTCGTATTTGCGACGCATTGTTCTTCCGGTTTCTGCGGGTTAGATGAATTTACTGCCGGCTGTCCATTCCCCTTGCATTCCTGCTCCGCTTTCATTTGACCTCCGTAATTTGTTCCCAGGTAGTTATAGTTTCCTCTGATTTCCATTGACATAAGTCCGCCTCCTTGTAGTATTTCGCCCTCCAATCCCTTTTTCGACTTCCCAAAACAGCAGCTGAACAGATTTGCTGTCAAATGTTTTCTGAATGCTGTGGAATGATAAGCAGTACGCTGATCACAAATGACGTCCCCTGTATCTTTGTGCTCAGTGCACCATGATATTTTTCCGTTACCGCCCTGATATTAGACAGACCCGTCCCTCTCCTGAATTTACCGTTTCCCCGATAACTGTTCTCAATCTCCAAAAAAATCAAATCCCCCTGTACACGTCCCGTTACAAAAATATATTTTTCTGTTCCATCCTCCAGGTTTTTACATGCCTGAATAGCGTTATCCAGCGCATTTGACAGGATAATACCAAAATCTATGTCACGCACCGGACAGGGATGGGGCAGAAACAGAGAACAACTGACATTGATTCCCATGCTTTCCGCCAGCCCCAGCTTATTCCCAATCAAAATATCTGCCACCGGATTATTGGTACTGCATGGAAACGATAATTCTTCTGCCATGTCCCCCATATCCTTCATATAATCTAACGCCTTCTCAGACTTTCCTATCTGCAGGAGCTCTTTGATTACCGTCATATGATTCCTGATATCATGACGAAACGATTTCGTTTTATCATAACGAACTTTTACCTCCTCTACATACCGATCCAGCAAATGCTCCTCCTGCTCCAATAACGACAATTCCGTATTAAGGCGAACATTCTCCAATAATTTTTTATAAGCAAACATCATACAGAACAAGCTGGCCATTCCCAAAATCTGTATCATAAGCATCTGATAGTGATTTGTATATACCGCCATGCCACCGCTATCTGTAACACATGAGCCATAGATGATGGAGCTGATATACTCTCCCATAAAAAATATCATCAATATCGGTATTAAAATCAACAGCACATATTGTTTATTTAAGTTTTCCTGGCATAAAAAATACCGGCATACCATGCCATAACAAAATACTGCCAGCAGCAATGCCACATTTCCAAATATCATAAATATAAAACTGACCACGATCGGATGAACAGCAAACACATGTGGATACAAAATACTGGACAGAGAATTTACAATTCCAAAACTAAACTGCATAATTTCCACGGTCAACGCAGCATATAAAAGAACCGCTTTCCAGTCTGCGTGATAGATAAAAACCCCACTTACAACCAACAGCAGAAAATATACAAGAAACTCCAATATGCTGCCACCGGGAATAAAACTGATCACGACAATTCCACTAATCAAAAACAGCAACCAGATATAAAACTTCACTCTCTTTTGTAAAAATCTGGTAAAATAATAAAATCCCGTCAGCATCTGGACAATTCCCATGACATAACAATTAAAAAAATCCATATAATCCACCATCTTACAGCCTCCATTTCCTCATATACTGTAAAATCACACTGGAAAACTCTTTACTCCGCAACCGCGAAACCGGTATCTCTATGCCGCCATTCATATACGCCCTTCCATTTTTATAACCCTTCAGATACTTCATGTTAATTAAGAAACTCCTGTGACAGCGAAAAAATCTGTCGTCCAGTTTTGTCTCCAGATTTTCAATCCGGTCATAAAAGTCAACGACCTCTGAAGATTCCAGATGCAGATATACTTTGCGGTCAATAATTTCACAGAACACAATATCCTCAAAAGGTACAATTCTGCTTTCATATCCTTTCTGTACAAGTAAATTTGTCTCACTGGAACTTTGCAGGGAAACAAATAAGCGCTCCATCATTTTTTCAAAATATGTGTTTTCAACCGGTTTTAACAGATAATCATAAGCCTGTACCTCAAAAGACTCAAACACCATTTCTTTTAGAATTGTTATAAAAATCAGAAAGCCTTTAAACTTGCGTTTGCGCATCCTGCGTGCAGTCTCCATGCCATCCATTTCCTTCATCTGAATATCCAGAAACAGAATATCTATTCGTCTATCATATTTCAATAACTCCTCCCCGGAAGAAAACCGTGTGATTACAACATCCATATTTTTCCTATGGAAAAAGTCAGACACCATTTTCTCAATGATATCTGACATATATTTTTCATCATCGCAAATTGCAACACAAATCAAACAACCACCTCCTGAAAGATAATATTTTACAATCTATCTTTTTACAAAACAATAGAAATGCTCCCGAATGCAAAAAAAATGATGTGAAATGTATCTGGTTTCATTTTAGAATATTAGTATAAAATCACACGCGCAAATATGAATGATATAAAACAGGGCATGGAATTATCCATGCCCAATAGACTGTTTATTCTTACCTCACTTTTACTTTTACCTTCTTCGCATATCCATTTCTGGCATAGACGTAAATCGTGCACGATCCTTTTCCCACGGCTTTAATCTTTCCCCTCGCAGAAACCGTTGCAACCTTTTTATTGGTAGTCGCGTAACGAAACTGTTTCGCATGTTTATCTGTAAGCTGCCTTTTACCCTTGCTGACTAATTCAGTTCTGGGTTTAATTGTTGCGCTCTTACCCTTCTTCAAATTGAAAGAACTCTTCTTTAGCTTAATCGATTTCACATTCGTATACTCTGTGTTCTTCGTGCCTACAACGTGCGCAGTGATGGTCTTTGCGAGCGTTATTTTTTTATTACCTGTCCACTTATATGCACATACATAAACTTTGCAAAACTTCTTTAAGTCCAGTTTTTTGCCATTGATTTTTTTCACCGTTACCTTTGTCGTCCTGCCATTCTTTACAGGCGTAATGGATTTCGCACTGAAACGCTTATAACAATACTGCACATAGACGTCATATCCGTCTGCTCCAGGCACCCTTCCCCATGATATGTAAATGTTTCTACCTTTTAGCTTAACTTTCAGATTCGCGTTAAATGTCAGTTCTCTTTTTTCCTGTTCCTCTCTTTCCTTCTCTGTCTGCTTTATCGACTCTGGCGGTTTCGGAGGGTCTTTTGGATCTGTCGATTCCGGCGGTTTCGGCGGATCTGTCGGTTCCGTCTGTTCCGGCGGTTTCGGAGGGTCTACCGGATCCGTTGGTTCTGGCGGCTCCGGCGGTTTTGGCGGATCTACTGGATCCGTTGGTTCTGGCGGCTCCGGCAGGTCTGGCGGATCTACTGGATCCGTTGGTTCTGGCGGCTCCGGCGGGTCTGGCGGTTCTACTGGATCCGTTGGTTCTGGCGGTTCTGTCACCGGTGCTTTAACGGTTACCGACACATCAATATTATCCACAATAACATATCTGTCTGTATCCTGTGGTGTATAAACTGCCTGAAAAATATTCGTTCCCTCTTCGCCCACAGACAAATCTTCATCTTTCCAGGTAAAGCCAGCAGGCAACGCAACCTTTGCAAGGGTATCTCCAACCGTAGCCGTTAAATTTTCCGGCACCGTATAGTGTGGAATCCGCTTAATATTAAAATTGATCTGTGAATATCTCAATTTACCACTTTCCACCGTCACATATGCCATACTTACATTGGAATCAAATACAATTCCGGTACCATCTTCCGATAAACGGCAATTCTTATAGCTCAAAGTTCCAGCCAGCAAATCACTTTCATCCAGAATTCTCCTGAGCAATCCCGGAAGCTCACTTTCCTGACCTTCCACAAAATCTCCAGAAAGCAAAATATTCTGATCCTCCAAATTAAAATTTTTACCACTGCCAAAACCTGTAAAATCACTAATTTTATTTTTTCTGAAATCAATTTTGATGTCATCTCTTACATTGGCAAACTCCTGCAGTGAAACAATCCTAAGATGTGTCAGATCCAGGTTCTCTAACATTGGAAAGCAAGCAGGCAGAGACGCAAGACTTGCAACGTCGGTAAACTTATTTTTACTGACGATATTCACTATACTCATTCCAAAACCATCATGAACCGTTTTTCCCAAATTGAGATTCTTAAGACCTGATAAGTTTTGGCTGCTCATATCAATCAGTGCAGCAAGGGAGTCATCGGTAAGCATATTGTCTCCCAGATACAGCGTTTGCAAATCTCCCATATTTTCAATGAAACTGATATCCGATATCATACACTCATCCAGCCACAGACCAGTCAAACTCGGAAATCTGTCTTCTGTAAGGCATTTGCAGGCGTCGTCAGCAGATAAATCATTTTTCGACATACATATTGTTCGCAGATTTGGCAATGTGATATCCGGAATCTCGCCAAGCTGGCAGTCAACCAGAAACAAGCTCTCCAGAGACTCCCTGTGATTGAGGGAAGATAAATCAAACCCGCTGAGATTACAGCCCTTCAGACGAAGAAGTTTCAGATTCGTGCAGCCATGAAACAGCGTTTGAAGTATATCTCTGGAATTCTCCTGTGTCATATCCACGTTTTTAATTTCAATCAATTTCACTTTTTGCATATCCAACGTAATGGACTGATTTTGATCATCACTCGCTGACATTGCACCATGATTATCATAGATGTTCGGTGCAAAGCATGATTTCAGGTTGTCGTAAAGCTTCTTATCTTCTATTGTAAGCATATTCGCCTGTGATTCTTCTGCCAAAACGGTTGTCTGCATCCATGGCAGTATGGGACTGAACATAATTGTCATTGCCAGAAACACGGATATTATTTTTCTTTTCAATTTCATGCGGTTCTCCTTAATAATGAAAATTCTCTCGGGCATCGTAGCATGTCCGTCAAATTCATTGTCATAGCTATCATCTTCTTACCTTTCGGATTCTCCCTGACTATATTATATACATTTTATTTTTGCCTTACAATAGAAAAATAAATAAATCCCAGCTTATTCCCAAACTGCCATGTAAAAAGCATTCTATTTCTCTACCACCACAGATACTTCACAGGCCCCCCATTCAGCCGTTGCCATTTCTCCTGTAAGGACGTCCCATATCGGTTGTTTCTAGAGAAATTGCTGGATTCGTGTACATGTTCATAATGTATGCCTTATTGCCACTGGGATTGTGATAGGTCGGCATCACCCTGTAATAACTGATTCCGCCTGCCCCCTCCTCATTGTCCAGTGCAAAATTTTCAAAGAAAATACATATTCCATTTACCTGTATGGCAGTCACGAGAATTTTCTTTCATACCGTTATCATCTGCCTGTCCAATCCTGTGCCAGCTATCCTGTTATTTTCCAATCTACCATTATCTATCCTGATAGCAATACTGTACTTCCTTCAATTCTTTCCCTCCAATGTCACTGAACAGACAACGCTCTGTCTGCACAAAGCCAAACTTCTCATAAAAACAACGTGCATTTCGATTTTCCTCTAATACCCACAAAAACACTTTGTCAAACCCCATCTTTTTCAATTCACACATTGCAGCCTGCAATAACAATCTGCCATAGCCTTTTCCCATATAATCCGGCAAAAAATAAAGGGATATAATCTCTCCAAAACCATTCGTTTCGTCCATTCTTGACTTGCCAAAACCAGATGTGCCAATAATTATCCCGTCCTCAACCATGACCAGATTCTTTCTATCTGCCTGCTCTATATACGATGCCCATTGCCCATATGGAATACGATCAAGATAATCCTGTGGCACAATGAATTGATACGCATATTTCCAGCTCTCCTCATACACTTTACTGATCGCAAGCCTGTCATCCTGCTCTGCTATGTAACGTATTTCCATCCTTAGCATTCCCCATTCCATTCTGCATAAAGCTCGCAAAGTCACTTATTCCGAAAATTACCCAAAATGCTATTTCAAAAAATCACTAAATTCTTTCAGATCTTTTTTCTTTTCTTCAGAAAGACAATTAAACTCGGTATTTGTAATCGCCCCTTCCAAAGTATACAAATGAACCAGACAGACATTGGGATATTCCTGTTTCAGTTGCAAAAATGCCTGCTTGCTCCCTTTCTGAATCAGCTTTTCTGAGGAATCAATCCCAACTGCCTTTAATTTCTTTGCCATTTCTTTCCCAATATTCATCATATCCGTTAATTCTGACATATAATTATCTCCTCTATCCTGCACTTTCCTCCAACCCTCACAAACACCTAAATTCACTGAATAAATGCCGTCTTATCCTCGCTGCTATACCCTGCCCCCCAATAGAAATCCAAGGTACTCTCCTGTTTTGAGCCAGTCAGCAACATTAATTTATAACAATTTTCTCTTACCGCAATCTCTCAATACTATGTCTTTTACTTACACAATTCTGAACCCAATTAAAATATTTAACATATATATCTTATGTCTGTCATTCTTCATAATAAATCATTATTTCCTGAGACTATCTCACACTCCTATCTTTCTTATAACGTCTCCCGGACATTAATTTCATGGCAACAAAATATTCCGCGCTAATTGTCCTGATATTCAACACATTAGAATAGGTACGGTAATACTTAGAGTATTGCGATAATTTAGGACTATAAGAACTCGTATTCTTAAAATCTGCATTCAGCCAGCCATTTGGCAAACCGAAACGGTCTCCTACTGCATTAACCGCCCCCTTCATGGCCGATGATGCTGTTATGACCGCATCTATATCATAGGTCATTTCACGAAACCCATAATTGGCAAGGATTGCCGCGCCTCCAACTAACACAATCTCAGCAGGCGTATTTTTCCCATTTCTCTTCCGAAACTCTTTTGCAAGTTCCTTCAAATAATAATCCAGATTTTCTTTGGTAAAACCTTTGTCAACAGACATTCCTTATCTCGCTTTCTATAATATTAAACCTCAGAAATTCGGGAATCGCTTCTTTTAAACATTGTTCTTTTCTATCAAGGGAATCATCCAATTTTGCAGCAAGAACAACATCCCACGGATATAACGGCTCCGGCAATGTACAATTCCTTATATCTTCATAATCATTGCACAATGGAAGTCCATTTTCCCTGCTTAAGTAATCTACCATAGCCAGAAGATAAAAGCTTTCCCGATACCATTGTCGTTCCCAATAAGCCCTTATTTGATTTTCTTTTAAAATATCAATAATAAAGTCCATATCCCCCTTATCTTTCACTAAATGGCAGATATTACTTTTATATATTTCAAAATCTTTTAAATTGGGGGCATCTTCATCTTCTCTAAAACAGTCTGTCAAGAGTTCCTCCATTGTCACATGGAGCGTCCGCGCTAATTTATATATTGTTTCTGCTGTACATTTCTCAATCCTGGTTTTCCCCTTCAAAACATCTGATAACGTGGTATATGGTATATGGCTTTCTTTCGCGCATTGATAAACCGAAAGCTGCTTTTCTTTCAACAAACTCATTAATTCCATTTCTCTATTCTCCATTTCATAGATTCTTTTTCTATTGATTATAACGGTACATCGTGATAGTGTCAAGAAATGAAAATCCCAACATATAATAGCAAAAACCCCTGTAAATGGTATTTCCACACCACTTACAAGGGTTCTCATTCTTATCTCTATTCGCCTGATTTCGACAAATTCCTACTGATTCATGCGACTGTTGCTAACCTCACCTTCGCCTTTCAGGCTCGGTTCGCTAAGCAACGCTACATAGTTTCCAACATACGGTTCATCTGCGTCCTGCGGACTTGATTCACCTAGTTTCCAGCCATCTG